>CAYSIB010000025.1:0-1521 GCA_964431025.1 uncultured Candidatus Saccharibacteria bacterium | reverse complement strand
AGTAGGAAAAATTTTAGCGCTGAACAATCTAGTGTTTTTTTGTAAAATTGTTCACCCTACTGAACAATTTGCTTTTTTGAGCCCTTTTTAACATGCAATACATCCAGAGTAGAAAAAATACACTTTGCTGTTTCACAACTTCTGGGTCAGAAAGTCCACAACTTCTGGGTCAAAATCTTCACAATTTCTTGGTTGTATGATATAATAAGCATAAATAATAAGGACAAACTATGTTAAAATATCAGCCAAGAATTATCGATGATGAACTAAAACGTAAGCTTATCGTTGGTGCTGTGCTCATAAAGGGGCCGAAGTGGTGTGGTAAAACGTGGACTGCTCAGGAACAAGCAAAGAGTTCTCTCTTGATGGACGACCCAGAAAAGAAAGAACAAAATATCGCACTCGCAAAAAATAGCCCATCTATTGCGCTCGAAGGAGAAACTCCAAGGTTAATTGATGAGTGGCAGCTTGTTCCAAAGCTTTGGGATGCTGTGCGTTTTGAAGTCGATAAAAGAAATGTTCCATCCCAGTTTATTTTGACCGGATCCGCTGTCCCCGTCGACATGAATAAAGTAGATCACTCTGGCACAGGACGGATTGCACAGCTTTTAATGAGACCAATGAGTCTTTTTGAATCAAAGGAGTCAAGTGGAGAAGTCAGCCTAAAAGATTTGTTTACTAGCCCAAGCCAGATATCTGGGTCTAGTAAACTAGGCTTAAGGGAACTTGCTTTCGTGTCCTGCCGTGGGGGCTGGCCAAGAGCAATTAATTACTCGGGAGAAGATGCGCTTACACTTTCTGAATCATATTATGATGGTTTAGCCGAAAACGACATCTCACGCGTTGACGGGGTAAGACGGAGCTCAAATATAGCCCAAAAAATTCTCAGGTCTTATGCAAGAAATCAAGCACAGCAGGTCTCACTTGAAACGATTAGGGAAGATACTGCATCTGGAGACGGAATATCGGTGAGTATAGACACTATATATGACTACGTGGAGACATTACGTAAGCTTTTCGTTATCGAAGATTCGCCCGCATGGAACCCAAATCTTCGCTCAAAAGCGGCCGTAAGGACCACCGATACACGCTATTTTGTTGACCCTTCAATCGCTACGCAAGCCTTGGGATTGTCGCCAGATGATTTGATTCAAGATTTAAATACCTTTGGATTTATCTTTGAAACGCTTTGTGTTCGTGACTTACGTATATATGCTGAATCTATTGGAAAAACAATCAGTCACTACCGAGATAGTAGCGGATTGGAGTGTGATGCAGTCGTACACTCAAAAGATGGAAAGTACGGCCTGATACAAATTAAACTCGGCTCAGATGATGAGACTATTGAGCAGGCTGCAAATAAACTTATCCAGCTTTCAAGGAGCATCGACGAATCAAAGATGGAAAAACCAGCATTTTGCATGATACTGGTTGGTAACGCACCAAATGCATATCGTCGCGATGACGGCATCTTTGTTGTTCCGATCGGCTGCCTAAAAAATTAATCGCATTTTCTTGGCC
>CAYSIB010000024.1:0-1755 GCA_964431025.1 uncultured Candidatus Saccharibacteria bacterium | reverse complement strand
GCAAGAGCAGAAATGTAATTTTGCAAGAAAAAACCACCCGAGGTGGGTGGTTTTTGCTAGTCGTAGCCGAAGTTTTATTCTTCGCTTTCTTCGATGGCGGAGAGGAGGCTGTCCTCGACGTTTTTCTTTTTCTTCTTTTCTGGCGCCTTGGCGAGCTCAATGTCTAGCTCGTAACCAGTAAGCTTGGAAGCGAGGCGGACGTTCTGGCCCTGCTTGCCAATAGCGATAGATTGCTGATCTTCGGTGACGAAGACTTTGGCTTTCTTACCATCAATTTCTACCTTAACTATCTCGGCTGGAGAGAGAGCTTCGCGGATAAACTCGGAGATATTGTCGCTCCAGTTCACGATGTCGATTTTCTCACGATCGCCGATTTCATTCATAACGGCTTGGACGCGGACACCACGGCCACCAACGAAGGCGCCAACTGGGTCAACACCTGGAGTAGAAGAGGCAACGGCAATCTTAGTGCGCTTACCAGCTTCGCGAGCAATAGCCTTAATCTCTACGGTGCCATTCTCGATTTCTGGAACTTCCTGGCGGAAGAGATACTCAATAAACTCAGCAGAGCCACGGGTAAGGATAAGCTGGGCGCCACGCTCACCGTGCTCAATTTCCTTAATCAACACCTTAATACGAGAACCAACAGAGTAATACTCTCCATCGATTTGCTCAGATTTTGGCATAATACCAGAAGCACGACCGATTTCTAGGCGGACAAGCTTTGGTTCAACGCGAGTGACTACGCCGTTAACGACGCTACCGATTTTGTCTTCAAAGTTAGCAAGTACGGCATCACGCTCTGCTTCGCGGAGACGCTGAACCACGACCTGCTTAGCAGTCTGGGAAGCAACGCGACCAAAGCTGGTGACTTTGTAGGCTTCTTCGACGATGTCGCCGATTTCTTTACCCTTTGCTTCTCCCTGTGGGATTTCGGTAGCTGGGTTGTAGGCTAGGCCGTCCTCAATCACTTCACGAGCAACGTAGACAGTAGCTTCGCCGGTTTTCATGTTGAGTTCGGCGCGGACATTCATGTCCTTGTCACCATTATCACGACGCCAAGCGGCAGCAATAGCAGTCTCAATCACGTCAATAACAGTATCTTCTGGGAGTTCTTTTTCTTCGGCAATCACTTTGACCATGGCTGCCATCTGTTTTAGATCTAATCCTTCCATTTTTTCCTTTCTTTCTTGTTCTGGGTAGACCCAGAGTTTAAAACAACCGGCCCTTTCGGGTCGGTCAAGTAGGTACATGTTTATTATACCAAACTCTATGCAGATTTGCAAGAGTATACGAAAAAGATAAGAGCTCACCTTTTGGGTGAGCTCTTATATAATTTGGCACCTTGCTAGTTTCCCGCAATTGCAGTATAATCGCCGCTACTGGGCTTGACTTCTGTGTTCGGAATGGGAACAGGTATTTCCCCAGCGCTATGGGCACCAAAATCGCGAGTTTACGAAGTAAACGAGCGGATTGGTGTCCTATACTACGTGGACCAAATCGAAATTGTAAACTTCTCGGTGTTCAAGCACCGATTGCTAGTTAAGTCGATTTTACCAAATCAGATGGGCTAATGCAAGCATAGGCGCAACTGACTTGGTCATAAAAAGGCAATGCCTCTGTTAGTACGCTTCGGCTCCACGGATTGCTCCGCTTCCACCTTGCGCCTATCAACCAGATCTTCTCTCTGGGAGGTCATAGGGAATTCTTATCTTGGAGTAGGCTTCGCGCTTAATATGCTTTCAGCGCTTATCC
>CAYSIB010000023.1:0-2041 GCA_964431025.1 uncultured Candidatus Saccharibacteria bacterium | reverse complement strand
GACACGTCTAAGAATCAAAAAATGCCAAAGAATTAAACACCCCTGATACTTTAAAAGGTAATTACCTTTTGCATAGGTAATTACCTTTTGAAATTTAAAACCTAAACTAACAGGGATGAGTTTTCCGCGTCGCACATTATTGAGCAATACCTACTCACCTACGCAGCGGACCGCGAACCCGTACCCAACGCTAGTGACGTGCTGCGGGTACACGGTACCACTGGTATCCAGGGCGAAGTAGTAGGCTTGGCCGGCTGTAGTATAGCTACTTCTAGACCACCAGTTCCCGGTCGAACCCTGAGTGGTGACCCCGCCTCCGTAATTGTAGTACCCGGAGTAGGGGAAGTTATATGGTGAACTAATGAACTTATCTCTTTGAGTGGTATCGGTGCGGTTCTCTCCGGAGCCGCCGAGAGCTTTGTCTAAGACGTTGAAGAAAATTGTTTATAATAATCCAGCCATGTAGAGCGGCAAATAGATATGCTTTTCGTCTACAACTTCCAGATCGCCATCATGGAGGATATAGGAAACGCCAACTTGTTGGTTGTACTTCTTCGTGTATTTGTCTAGAGAAGTAAGGGAGTATCCTTTCCCAGATTTTACCTCGATCGGACAGATATTATGTCTCGCCGTAACTTGATCCTTTATAATCAGGAAATCAACTTCCATTCTGTCCTCGGTTTCAGAATAATAGTATAATTTGTGACCAGAATTAAACAGCATTTGGGCTACGATATTCTCCGCTACCATGCCGTTGTTGAACTCAAGTTTATTAAACAACAGTTTCTTGTAGATTTCGTCTTTGGCTAATTCTTTTTGGCTAAACGTCTGAGAAATTAGTAATCCCGTATCTGCCTGATAGCATTTAAAGGCAGCAATATCTTTTCTAGTGGCCAGCCCTACAGTAGGTTCAGTCGTATTGAAACATAAGTTAACAATCATAGCCTCAGATAGCCAGAGCAAAGCGTCTTCATATTCACGATATCTCGCTGTAGGTGCCAATGATGACAGCATGAAGCGCTTGTTAGTGTTAGAAAGCTGAGCAGGGATTTCTGAATAGATTTGCTCGATTCTTAGCGCATTCTTTCCGCCATGCTTATAAATGTCATCGTGGTATAACTTCAAGATGTCACGCTTGATGCTGTCTACCTTCTTAAAATCTCTGGATTCTACATACTCCGCCACAGCCTGTGGCATACCCCCGACAATAATATACTGCCTAAACAGAGTCATCATTTTCCTATGAATTGCTTGACCGAGCGGTTTCTTTTTCTCATAGGCATAGCGAACGGATTCAAACGCCTTCTGCTCGCCAATTGCAAGCAGGAATTCCTCAAAATCCATTGGCGTCATAACGATTTCGTGTTCTTCTGAAGGAATCACAATGTCCTTGGTGTTTTCTCTTATTGACATAAGGGAGCCCGTTTCTATGTAATCGTAACGGCCGTCGGCGACAAAGTATTTCACGAGTTCTCTCGCCCTAGGAAAGCTTTGTACTTCATCAAAGATAATTAAACTATCTCTCTGATAAAGCTGGACGTTAAAATAACTCTGTAGCATCACAAAGAAAGAATCTAGGTCCTGAGTTGGGTTGTCGAACAAAGATTTGACATCCTCACCGACCTTACTGAAGTCAATGATCAGGTATGATTTGTATGATGACTTTGCAAACTCTTCTACCAAAAAACTTTTACCGACACGGCGCATGCCTACGATGAGTGCTGCGGTTTTGCCGGAAGAGTCTTTCTTCCACTTAATAAGCTCGTTCATGGTTTTTCTATACATTTGCTACTCCTTTTACCATAAGCATGATTACCTCTGTTATTATCACACTTTGTTCAAGTTTATAGACCCATTTTATCACACTTTGTAAACATAAGCAAGCAATAATTATCACACTTTGCGTCTTTACAGGAGATAGTCAGGTCTCACAAAAAAATGAGGACTTGGCCCTTCTGCATTACAGCAGCGGGTCGCCCTCGATACCTTAATTATACCATGTAGTAGAGGAAAATGCAGATTTTTGGCCTTTAGACGTGGA
>CAYSIB010000022.1:0-3251 GCA_964431025.1 uncultured Candidatus Saccharibacteria bacterium | reverse complement strand
TTTCTGTCATTGTTCCACCTTTCCGCCGGATCCCTGCCGACAACAAAAAATTAAAATACTGAGACAAAAAAGTCCCCATCTCTTTATTATATCAAATATCGCCATTTTTGTCAAGATGCGGGACTTGGCGCGACTCCTTATGCTATAATTTGGTTGTAACATGGTTCATCTTACTATGTAGTTCTTTCTAAGGAGGTCTAGTATGGAGAAGAAAACTGTAATGATAATGAGTCTCACCGATGCAGTATGGGGCGCTCTAAGAGGCGACCTTTATCCAACGCACGTCTGGCTGGAGATTATTGAGAAAATGCTCAAAACTGGTATCAACCCCAATCCCAAGACTGATTGGCACGGTGACTACCCCTATGGTCTCATCCCAGTCGTGGAAGCTCACGCGAGAAATGGCTCGGACGTAGCTATACAAATTGATAAACTTCTCAAAAAGTACGATGCGATTTATCAAAAAGACCACTCCTAAAAATCCCCCAAGAGTTTGGGGGATTTTACATAAGAAAAAAGATGTATTTTAGGCGCACCAGCGCCGCATACATCTCCAAAAGATAATCTTTTTTGGTCTTGTTTAGAGGGCTATTCACCCTCTTGGGACACCGATTCCTTTGGCTCAGTTCAGTGCCTCACGGGCCCATGAAATGCTTTTGATATAATCTCAATTTCGACTGCAGAGTAGAGTTCTACTTGCTTCTTTTATTATACCATACTATTTTACTTTTATGACTTTTTCAGTCTTAGTGACCACAAGACATTTCTTAATTGAGGGAGTTTTCTTTAGTTCTGATTTTAGGCGCCCGATTGCAGATTTTGGGGTCATTTTAGTGCTATAAAGCGTAATAACTACATTTTCCGATTGTTTCTTTGCTTCAGAAAGATTATGGCTAATTGTATTTTTGCTGTTACCTTTAATATCTTTTATTTCCCAAAGCTGATTTTTTCTTACCACCCTCATGTCTGGGGTATGAAGCTGAGTTGTAGGCAAAAATTCAATTGAGCTGTTAAAATATCTTAAAAGAGTAAATCCGCACCTTATTTCTAGGGTGTTCGGAGATGAATGGGCTTTAAGTATAATGCCTAATTTATCAGCTCTTTCCATAGTTACACTATATCAAGGCAACTTTTTCGATGCAAGCAAAAGCACGTTGTCGATGTTTTTTGACAAAATCACGATTTTGGTGTATACTGTATCAATAAATTAATGATTGTCTCCTGAAACTCATGGACTGCACGTCTAGTCGCAATCTGAGATTGAGGAGATTGAAAGGATAAAATGGCAGAAGCTAAAACAGCTAAAACCACCAAGACCGCCAAGGATGAGGGTCTTAAAATTCGCATCCGCCTCAAGGCTTATGATCACCGCGTGATTGATCAGAGCGCAAAACAAATCGTTGACACCGCTATTCGTACCGGCGCTCGCGTTTCCGGCCCAGTGCCACTTCCTACCAAGCGTAGCACTTTCACCGTTGTGAAATCTCCACACGTTTACAAGACTGGTGGTGAAGCTTTCGAAATGAAAGTTCACAAGCGCCTCATCGATATCCTTGGTGCAACACCAAAGACTATCGACAGCTTACAGAATCTTTCTCTTCCAGCTGGCGTTGACGCAGAAATCAAGATGTAATAACATGCAAAAATTCCCCCTCGCGCAGAGGGGGATTTTTGTAGTTTAGTTTTTGGAGCAATACTCTAGGAGACTGGCAATAAAGTCAAAGTCCCAGCGAGAAACGTAGTGAGTATCGTCAATCTTGACTGGGCTCATTTCGCTATCTACGCGCTGTTCGTAGGCGTAGGTCTCGAAATTATACGTCTGACTCCTGGTTCTAGCACCATGCTCATTCCAGTAAACCCAAGAACAATCTAGGCCCACACTAACCGTGCGATCTTGACCACCGAGCTGCCCCCAATCTTTAGGATCGATGAAGCAGCCAATGGTTATAATATGGTCACCAATTCGGTACTCCTTGTCGCCCTTGTTGGTTGGTGGATTTTGGACGGTGGCGCCCAGCGATGCAGCATAAGCATCAAGGTCAAACTCGCTGTATTCTTTGTTTTTCCAGAACGTTTTCATGGATTCGTACCAAGAAAGCTTCCCCGCTTCCTTACTGAGATACTCATTATAGTCATATAAGTACTGCGTGAGATATTTTCTCATATCGAGCGGCAAGTCTAGATAATCGTAACTAAAAATCACGTCATCTACGCCGCCAGAACCCCAACCGTGCATAGCATAATTGTACATACCAGCACAGGAACTCTGATAAACCGTGGTCTTAGTGGTTTTACCCGTATAATCATCGGCCCAAATCTTATTGGTTTTGGCGTTTTTGGAATACAGATAAGTTTCTACTACCACCGGATTCATCTCGGCATTGACCTTACCCGTCTCAAAGCTAATGGTGAGCTCTGGTTCTTCTGACGGGTTAAATACAAAAAGGTTACTATAAGCAATACTCTCGCCTTTTTCTGTCTCATAGTATTCGGCCGTCATCATGAGAATACGTTTCTCCACCTCTTTTGGCGCCATAAAATTGTAGTCTTCGATATCGAGATTATCTAGACCATCAATCTCTGGAACAGAGAAAGTAATCAGACAGTTAATATCCTCCGCCAAAACCTGGCCAAGTAACATATTCCTGCCACCTTTTTCATAGGCTGGATGGTTGAGCTTGAATCTGAGTTCGGAAACATCCGACAAAACAGCTGGAATATCCGAGATAGATTCATAGTACACCGATGTGGCCTCTGGACTGGAGGCATTTGCCGTGATGGTAAAACCCGGCAAAAGACTTGAGATTACTCCCAACAAAACTGCTTTCTTAAAGAACTTCATTTCAAACACCCCTTTCTTGAAATAACTATGGTATCTTTATATTATACCACAAAATGCTAAAGAATACAATATGCTTACGTTAACAGAAAGCTGGGAACAAAAAACTCCCCCATGTCGGGGGAGTAAAAACCTGCAAAGATTTATTATTACTTGATGATCTTGGTAATAACACCAGAACCAACAGTCTTGCCACCTTCGCGGATAGCGAAGCGGTCGTTGTTGTTCATAGCGATTGGGGCCAAGAGTTTAACCTTGAAGGTTACAGTATCACCAGGCATGACGATTTCTTTGTCAGCTGGGAGCTCAACTTCACCAGTAACGTCAGTGGTACGGAAGTAGAACTGTGGCTTGTAGCCCTTGGAGAATGGAGTGTGGCGGCCGCCTTCCTCTTTCTTCAAGATGTAAACTT
>CAYSIB010000021.1:0-3623 GCA_964431025.1 uncultured Candidatus Saccharibacteria bacterium | reverse complement strand
ACCACAGACCTCGTCATTATCAGTGACGCGCTCTAACCAGCTGAGCTATAACCCCGCATGGTGGAGTAACAGGGATTCAAACCCTGGACCTCCGCCTTGCAAAGGCGGCGCTCTAATCAGCTGAGCTATTACCCCGTACAGGTATTCTCCTATTTTACACTATCTTTTTCAGAAAATCAAGCGTATAATTAACTCATGGATTGGAATTTCAGCTTTGGATGGTTCCTTACTGGCGTACTTATCCTTATAGCCGGTACCGCCATTACCGTCTTCTACCAAAAAATCGCCGACAATCTTGCTGGTGGCGTTTCCTCTTATAATAAGATTAAGCTCATCGGTATCATCATTGCCGGTATCGGCTTTCTAGTTATGGCTAATCTTCACACTTTAGTTCTGACTCTCTTTGTCAATCTTGTTTTTGAACGTTAGTCAAAACGCCCATAATAGCCCCCTGGCTCCAAATTAAGCCCTCTCGTTTTAACTAATTCGTCTATCGTCACGAAAGTAAATCCAGCCGCCAAAAGTTCTTTTATAATTCTTTCTGCGCCCTCTACACTTGTCTCATATACATCATGCATTAAAATTACAGCATTCCCCCGAATTACTCCCAAGGTCCTGTCCTGAATCATCTGAGGATTCCTGGATTTCCAATCTTCGGTATCAATACTCCATCCAATCATTGGCACAGAAACCACGTTCCTGACGATATCAGAAACCTCCCCATACGGCGGACGTACATATTTTATGCAATTCGCTTTGCCTTGTATCGCACAAATGGCCTGTTCCGCTCCATAGACTTCAGCCCTTACCCCCGCCTCACTTAAGGTAGCCAGGTTTTGATGATTCATCGTGTGACTTTCCACCTCGTGACCCTCCGCAATCTCCCTCCTGATCATATCGGGATAGGCATTGGCATTTCTCCCCAAGACAAAGAACGTCGCCGGCACCTGTTCTCTCTTCAAAACATCAAGTAATTCGCTCGTAAACTCAGATGGTCCGTCATCAAAAGTTAAAGCGATGACTTGCCCCGCCCCTATCTGCTCGACTTCTCGTACTAATCCTCCATCCTCAGCCCCTTCCATTTTCTCCCCAGACTCCTCCGTCACCTCAGGCTGCCCATTTTCTGGCACATTTTTACTTAACTCCACCCTCTCATCTTTCAAATTAATGGCAATCGCAAAAACTGTAAAAATCACCACTACGCCCACCAAAATCGCTATCCTCGTCCAAGGATATTTTCTAAAGAAATTTATTTCTTGACGTTTTCTAAACACTGTTTAGCCCATTCATACATTGCAATTCCACTCGCCACGCCAACATTAACCGAGCGCGTACTGCCAAAACTGCTAATTTCCCGTATGTCATCACACAACTCGAGCAATTCTTTTGTTATCCCATCACTCTCCCCACCGAACACTAACGTCGTATTTTGAACAAATTTTTTAACCTCCAGCGGCTTTACCCCAGGCACATGATTTTCTATTGCTACTATTTCCCTGTTCCTCGCTCTCTGGTCCGCCACGAAATCTTCCCTGTTTGGCCAATATTTTATTTCGAGATACTTATCCGTACACATCGCCCCTCGCCGATTGTATTTCTTCTTTCCAATAATGTGTACAATGCTTGCATTAAAATTGTTCGCATTTCTCACAATTGTACCCGCATTAAAGTCATGGCTCACGTTTTCAATCGCGACTTCCAGTGCGCTACGCCTCTTGTCTAGTCGCTCAAAAACCTCCTCATTAGAGAGGCCCTTATATTCATCAACCAGATTTCTCGTATCTTCTTCCATTTTCTCCATTTTATCACAAAAATTGCCCCCATATTACATGGGGGCATCGTCGCCTTCTTCTACCGGTTCCAACCTGCCAAAACCAATTCTTAGGCCATCACGCTTATGTAGGATTCTCTTTGCTTCTTTAAGCAATAGCTCATATGGGTCAGTCCCTACGTCACCGCAAGCCTCTCTCATTTGTCGCGCACTAATACTTAGGTGTATCTTAATCTGTCTTGGCGTCGGCATTATTCCGTACTCTTTAATCAGATCAGCAATTCTAGTTGCCATCTTTACGAAATCGTCCCGCTCCTCAAGTTGGTCCAGAATCCGTGATTCCCTAGGAACCATGCCCTTCTGCTCCTTACGCGCATTATACATTGGCACACCTTCTGGCTTTAAAAAAGACCGCATTTTTTTCACCTCCTTAAGAACTTTACTACAATAGTAACTCTTCTTATTATACCACAAATTATCATTTTTGTCTAGAGAAGCCACCTCATCGCATAAAAAATCCCCCTATTTGTAGGGGGATTTAATTTTGCGCTATTTAGTTAGTATTGTTCGCCATTCTTAGTAATGGCAATATTAACCGATGCAGTTAGATCGCCATACTTCAGAATAAAAGTCGACGTGTTAAGTTCAAAAGATCCTGATATCATTCCCAACTTAGAAATTGCTTCGGAAAATTTCGCAATTTCGCCATCTTCACCAATCAGCTCCAAGATTTGGTCTACCACCTGGCCAACCTGACTTTTTTGAGGTTTCTGCTCTACCGATTCTGGCTTTTCCTCAGTTACTTTCTTTGACTGCTCTTCTACCTTCTTAGGTTGCTCTTCCACTTTCTTTGGCTGTTCAGTTACCTTCTTTGGTCTTCCAGGTTTCTTCTTCTCTTCCGTTACTTTTACTACCTCAGCGGGTTTCTTCTTCTCTTCTGCCATTTTCTCCACCTCCTCAGTTTTTCTTATTGGCTTCCTAGAATGTTGCTTTATCTTGCGGATCTGTTCTTTTGCAGCCCAACGTAGCTGCCTCACCCCTCCAAAAGTTTTCAACACTTCCGAGAAAACTAATACCGAGTCTCGTTTAATATGCTTCTCGTCTAACCATGAGACATCACCACCATACTCTCTAAAACTCAGTTCTACTACTCTGTTTAGGATTTCCTCTCGCTTGTTCGAGGTTCGCCTTCCATACCCGTAATTTGTCACTTCTTCAGGTTTTTCCCGTCGCGTCACCACAGCACTAGCCGATTTACAAGCAGCCGCAAACGAACCAAAGTAGAATGCATAACTGTTTAGGTCTTTTGGCATCCTCGGCAAAGCCTTAGCCTCCTCGTGAGTAGGCAAATGTCCAAGCTCTTTCTTGGCCTCAACTAGCAGTTTTGCCAGGATATACTTCTTATCGCTATCTGGAACGTAAAGATTTTCCCCGTTATTCAGCTCAAGATTCATTCACTCACCCCCTCTCTTGAATTTTAATAGCACAAAAAAATTAAACTACCTTGCTCCCCTGGTGCAACTCGGTTAATTATACCATGAAACTCAGATTTCTTAAAGAAAATCGTTCAGATGGGTGTTTTTGAGATCGCGAAGCGCGTCTTTTGGACGAACGAACACCAAAAAACGCCCAGATGGGCGATTTTAGCAAGAAATTTTAACGGTTTGGTTGTGCAATCTAAGAAATCATCGTTTTGCTTGCTGTCGGCCTCAAATGAGGACTGTTATGTTTCAAGCTTACAAACATAACCCGACCGACCTCGCTACAGATGTGAATAAATCTAGTCATCTGCGCGTCACTTCCTTCTCAAGAAAGGAGGTAATCCATCGACACGTTCTCGTACCGATGCCTT
>CAYSIB010000020.1:0-6958 GCA_964431025.1 uncultured Candidatus Saccharibacteria bacterium | reverse complement strand
GAAGCTGTTAACTTCGAGGTTGCCGGTTCGAGCCCGGCCCCGGGAGCCAAGTAAAAAAATAGACCTGAAAGGTCTTATTTTTTTACTTGACTTACCTGCGATAGCAGGTTCTCGAACCGGCAACGCCGGTGCGTCCCGCGTCAGCGGCGAGCATGCGCCAATAGCGCATGCGATGCCCGGTCCCCTCGAACCGGCAAGCCGGTGCGTCCCGCTTTAGCGGCGAAGCCGTCCAAAGGACGGCTGATGCCCGGCCCCCAGAACCCCAAGAAAAAAGGGCGCTCGAAAAGCGCCCTGAAGCTAAGTATTAGCCATGTCCATAGTAATTGCCGTTTGCGTCTCTGCCAAGATGATAGTGTCCCTTAGGTCCATTCGAGGGACCAAATATCTCATAACTGCCATCATCATATGACTTAATCAGTCCGCCGTCATCAGACGCCTTACCGATTTCGATGCCCGCCATCGTGTCAAGCAAAGCTTGCTCAACGCTGCGATCATACTCTTTGGAATTTTCTAAAGTACCGTCCCAAGGTCTATTACTGCTCATATCAGCACCTCCCTATAATAAAAACTTGGTTTATTGGACAACAAGAAATATTCTAACATAGAAATGCAAAAAAGGCAAGTGTTTTTTTATTTCTTCCTCTTCTTCGACATCTGGAAAATATACTCAAACACCCCCACTACTGCACCTATGATAATTGGCTCAAGCACAAACTTATACAAATCCCACTCTTTAATTCCCCCTCGAAACATCATCTCAAACAACGGCGTGCAAATCGCCCAAACCACCGCCACGGTCACCGCCGTAATCACGGCCCGACCAACTCTAGATTTTAAAAAGTTTTTCATATTTCTCCTTATTTAACCATTACCCTCATTATATCAAAATCTAATTCACTTCTTCAAACCGATATTTCTGTTAATTTTATTATACAGCACAAAAAAACGCCAAAAAAATCCGCAGGCCTAAACCTGCGGTTTTTCGGAGTTGCTAAAATCTGTAGTCTCGTTCTGTTGTTTCAATTGTATAGCCACATGCCCCTGTGATTTCGCACCACAGCTGTACGTACATAACTACCGCAGCTAATACTTTCATCCGATACTCATGAGTCTTTATTCCACCAAACGTCCACGTCAGCACGGAAACATTCATCAGCGGAGCAGTACAAACTTCCCCCTCGTCTTCATAGTCATAAGTTAGCTGTAGACGGATTTCGTCTCCTTGACCAGCCCCAGGTGGCACTTGTGTCATTCCGTTCATCTTATAGCACTTAGTGATTTTCATCTCAGTCGACACGTCATCATCTCTGGCAACATCGCCAAAAGCTCTTCGCATCTGCTTCTCAAACGGCTCAATTTCAATGGAAAGCATACCTTCATCACCCTTAGACTCGGCATATGTCAAAACTGCTTTCTTAATTACCATTATCATCGAAGCCCCCATTCCCAAAAGATCTATTTCCTCAAAATAATCTTTTACATAGGGAGAAAATAGTCTTTTGAAGAACTGATAATCTTCGTTCTCCTCCATCCACTGATCTACCGTCCGCATCGCCATATATGATGTAATAGGCATGCGTGTCCACTTACGGCCGTTATAATGCTTAAAGATTGAGCACTCATATCTCTTATCCCTGAACTTGGCAATCGCCCTTGCGACGCCAGTCACCAGAAACGCCCATTCATGGTAAAAGAATCTTTTACTCCGTCCATAAACATCGACGACAATACTCTTGTCTTCGCGCAACATGTCAAGATAAAATAACACGTGCCAGCCGTCATCCTGATTTTGAGACTCGAATCCTATCACATTGTGATACATCTGTTTTTTGTGCTCTTCATCATCCCCCTCGATCATAAAAACATCAAGAGCTACATCCTCTATCCCCTGTTCCTGCGAAATTCTTTCACAGACCAAGTTTAAGAAAACCAGCTCTTCCGGCAAAAATCCTTGAATAACTTCTTTCATAGCAACCTCCTAATGTACCAGTTTTTTTACAACTCCATATTCTATTATATCACATTTTTCTAGAATGCATTGACTTTTTTTGATGTTTATGCTATAATGAAAGATACTACTCTTTCAGAGTCGTATCTTAAGGTGTTAAGAAGTGATTTTCTGTTCTAGGAGGTTTTTTATGACAGTATTATTGAACCACAAAATTGTTCACCATTCCCCATATTCCCCGTTACACGAACTTGAAGCTGATGTTTTAGTCGCAGTCGCAGAACGTTTCGTTGAAAAATACCCCGAATCTTCTCGCAATATCCTTCGCGGTAGTTTTCGACTCATTGGCTGTCCACGCGTCGGCGATCCCCAGGAAATCTTTTCCTTTGATTTTCCAGGCGGTACCGACATCGGACATCCCGACTGTGACAGCTATGAACTAGTTAATGGCGCAATCGATCGCGCCATTACCGACTTCAATACCGTTCCCACAACCATTGATAATACTAGACAAAACAACCATTCCGAGACTCTAGTCTTACAGGCAAAATACGGTCGTTTCATTCTAGGTATTGCCATGGTCCCCCGTGACCTGGGACGTTCCTTCCTGCTTCAGATAGCAACCACTATCAAGCAGCTTGGTTTTAGCAACAATTCTGATCGCACGCTAGCCTTCTCAATTGAGTCACTCCATGTCTCTGGCGATGACCGTGACGAGCTATTTCGGCTTGAGAGCGAACTCTGGGGCAACTACTTTAGTAGTCCCGAAATGCAAAAATGGCAACATTGGCATCGCCTCCATCCTCGCGAGAAAGGCGAGCTTGGTTTCTTCTTTGAAGAATCCGTTCGAAACGAGCGTGCCACTGGCCAAAATCGCTACACTCAACCGCTAACCCAGCCCGCAATCAGATTGCGAGCTTAACACTTCTTACACCCCCACAAAAACCACCCCAGAATACCGGGGTGGTTTTTCATTTTTGCTTGATTTAAGCAACGGTGAGAGAAATCTTTCTACCTTCGCGGTCGATATCTAGCACCCTGAACTCTTTGCGCTCATTGAGCGTAAAGACCTTCTCTGGGTCGACATCGTTACCTTCGCCAAGCTCAGAAACGTGAACTAGAGCTTCCACAGATGGAGAAATCTGTACAAAAGCACCAAATGGAGTAATACGAGTAACCGTACCTTCTACCTTGGAGCCCTTCTTAAGACCCTCTACCTCAGATAGCCATGGATCATCCTTGAGCTGCTTCATAGAGAGGCTGAGGCGTTCCTTGTCGATAGCGATAATCTTAGCTTCAACAGTTTCACCAACCTTAACGTAATCTGCAGGGTTATTCACGCGTTCCCAAGAAATCTCAGAAATGTGGATGAGGCCCTCAATTCCGTCAACGTTTACAAAAACACCAAAGTCAACCACACCGGTGACTAAGCCCTTGACCACGTCGCCAACTTTCATCTCGGAAAATCTTGCAGAAAGTGCATCTTTCACGGCTTCTTTCTCAGAGAAGATAAGCTTGTTGTCTTTCTTAGATGCATCAAGAATGCGCACCTTAATGCTCTGTCCAACAAGAGAGTTTAGTCTCTGGAGGATTTCATCCTTATCAGCAGAACCTACACGTGGATAGTGCTCAGCAGAAAGCTGAGAAACAGGTAGGAATCCACGAATACCTTCGTATTCTACGAGGAGACCACCGCGGTTAGCATCAAATGGAGTGACTTCCACGATTTCGCCAGCCTCAAGTTTGGCAGCAATTTCGTCCCATCCCTTATCTTTTACGGCCTTTCTCATCGAGAGAAGCACCATACCGTCGTTCATTTCGGTATCAATTACAGAAGCAGAAACTTCCTGACCTACTTCTAGATCACGAGAAAACGCTGCTTCTCTGCGTGGTACCATACCTACGCCGTTAGCACCAAGATCGATTAAGATTTCGTGCTTTTTAACAGAGAGGATTTTACCTTGTACGGTGTCACCTACTGTTAGTTGTTTGACAGAATCGCCAGCTTTTTCTAGCAATTCGTCCATCGTTAGTTTTTTGGCAGTTGCCATTTATTATTTTTCCTTCCTTTTGGGCCCGTTCAGCAGCGCAAAATCATTCGACAACACAAAATTTCACCCTCCTGAACGAACCCAAGATTCCTCCATTATAACAGATTAAGTGCAGAAAAACAAGCATATGCTATAATGGAATTATGTATCTCATCATCGACATCGGCGGCACCAAAACCCTCATCGCCCTCTTTAATAAGCGTGGCCGAGTTTTACGCAAGTTCAAATTCAAAACCCCAGAGAAAAAATCCGAATTCTTGGGCCTTCTAAAGTCCGCTCTCGTTCCCTTTTCTATGGCTTTTCGAGAAAAAGTTGAACAAATCGTTATTGCCGTCCCAGGAGAAATTAAAGATAATATCGCCGTCAAATTCGGTAATCGCCCCTGGAAAAACCTTGATTTTAGTCAGGAATTAAAAAATTTGTTCAATGCCAAAGTTACCTTAAAAAACGATGCTGACCTCGCCACGGTTTACGAATCATCCTTCCACAAAGGCTTGACGCTCTATCTCACTTTTAGCACCGGCATCGGTGGCGGACTAGCCAGATCTGGCAAACTCGCCAAAAATTCCGCCTCTGTTGAACCGGGCCATACCTACTATATTTACGACAATAAATCCGCCGAATGGGAAGATATTGCCTCTTGTAACGCCATCGGCACTCACTACGGTTGCCAAGCTACCTCTGTTCGCGGCAAAGCAGCCTACTCCGATATCGCCCGCCGTGTCGCCCTCGGTCTCCCAGAGCTCATCCAAAAATACCGCCCCGATGTCATTGTGATTGGCGGTCCACTTGCCATGCAATTCCCTCATTTTAAGAAAGAACTAAGGCCTCTAGTCCGGTCCAAACTACCTGTTTCTCGTAAGCTCCCTCGCTTTGTCCCGGCTCGTCGCCCTAACGAAGCCGTTATCTACGGCGGCCTCTATTACGCTAAAAAACACTAGTTTAGAAACGCTTCACACCTCGGACAGTGATATTCTCCATCCTCAGTCTGATACCCTGTCAGGCCACATTTTTTGCAACGTGACTTAATATGTAACCAATCTCTATAAGTATCTAGTTTGTCTTGCACAAAATCCTCGTCCCATTCCGGCAAAATTCGCGCTAAAGCTTCATCTTTCACGGCTCCATCCGCCATAAATGCCCTACTACGATATTTGAGATATACCGTTTTTGCCCTCTCCCATGCCTCACATTCAATTTTTACGCGCTGGACGTCTACTTTATAGTCCTTATGCTTAGAAAGGGCGTGACCGAGCTCGTGGAGCGTCAGAAGGCTATATTTTAGCTGGGGTTCACCCAAAAAAACCGTCGGTACGTCATTTTGCCACCGATACGAGAATCTCCGCCGATTTTTCACGAACCTCACCTCTGGAAAATCGTGAATTAACCTCTCTACAAACTCTAGGTCGGTTTCTTTCACTATCTGTTATCTCCGCTCCCAGAGATCACTCCGCGCTGCTTTCGGCTAGCAAGCTTCTCAATATTTCCCTCTGCCACCTCCGATAAATCCACATCGAGATATCGTGCTATCCCCGCCAAATACCACATTACATCTCCCAGCTCTTTTACAATCTCCCTCTTGTCCTCCTCAGAAAACTTCCCCTCTTTATCTCTGATAATCTTCTTGACCTTGTCCGCCGTCTCACCAGCTTCCCCCGTTAAACCTAGTACTTTTTCCAAAAGTCCCGCCTCTGTTAGAGACGTTAATTCTGCCGGCTTAGAAAAGCAATCAAATTCTTCCGCTTTTTTCTGATAATCGTTAAAATCCATCTTTACCTCACTTCCATTAAAAAACCGCCCCACTCGGCGGCCTCTTTTCGAGCACCTCGCAGTGGTTTGCTCAAAAACTTACCCCTATTATATATCATCAGATGAATAAAAACAACCCCAGAAAAAATATATTACAACATATTTTTTAGCAAAAACGTATTGACAAACCGAAAGCGGTATGATATAATCAATGCATAACCTTTAAAAATTGGTGGGCAGAAACGGAGCATTTGTTATGGCTGGTACTAAAGCTGGTGGTCTTAAGGCCGCCGATACCAACCGCGCAAAATACGGTAAAGAGTTTTACTCTCAGATCGGCCGCAAAGGTGGCAAAAATGGTCACACTGGCGGTTTCGCTGCTAACCCTGCACTCGCTCGTATCGCTGGTGCTAAGGGTGGACGTATTTCTCGTCGCGGACCTGCTAAAAAATCTGTCTAATTAGATTGATTACTAAAAGAGCCTCTTGAAAAAGGGCTCTTTTTTTGATAAGATAAAGCGGTGTGGTCTTACAGACATGAAAATTAAAAATTGGGGGGGTGATAGTATGATAAAAAAGTTCAACGAGGTAAAGGTTCTTTTTTCTTTACCAGAGAAAGAATATCTGATATCAAACACTAGCGTCAAACTGACGCCTGCGCTTGTTTCTGTAAAATCAGACCGTGTCCCTAGAAACGATGACCCCATCATCGGCCTTTCTCTCGGACCAATCAACTTCAAGCCAAGCGGCAGATTCTGGGAGTTATATCAACGCCCGCTAAAAGCCACTCAGGCTTATCGTGCTCTTCTCTTGTCGGCCGAGTGCCCCAGAATAGAAGATGACACGCTTTGCGCTTGCTTTTATGTAATGTCTAAGACTTTAGACGAAACCGTAGCACATTATCTGACCAGCTTAAAAAGTGCTGGATTTACCAACGTCGAAGAAGCTCGCGAGAAAATTCTCGCCGAAAAGATCGACGAGGCTTCTTTTATTGCGTCTTTTGTGGGTCCGCTTACCAAACTCGGTATCCCTATCGACGAAGACGATTTACCAGAAACCTAGGCCACACATCCTAGTTCCGGGGCGGAAATTTCCGCCCCTTTTTTCATGCATGAAATGCTAGTATCGATAGAGCAAGGCAAGAAAAATGCCGCATTGGCGGCTTTTAATCTGAAATTTTGGTGGAGTGCTGAGTTGGGGGGACAACCAGC
>CAYSIB010000019.1:0-8106 GCA_964431025.1 uncultured Candidatus Saccharibacteria bacterium | reverse complement strand
TTCAATTTCTTAGCAGCACCTTCGAGAGCAGCATAAACTGCGCGCTCGGCGGCCTGCTTTTTGCCGTCTAGCATAGACTTGTTAATTAGGCGCTGAACCAAAATGCTCTGGTACTTGCGATCAGGAGAAACTTTTCTCACTAGAGAAGTTGTGGTTTTACGTGGCATAATTACTTACCCTCCTTCTTAGCACCGTATTTGGAACGGCCTTGTTTACGACCCTGAACACCTTGGAGATCCAAAGTACCACGGACAATGTGATAACGCACACCTGGAAGATCTGGCACACGACCGCCACGGACTAGCACTACGGCGTGCTCCTGGAGGTTGTGACCTTCACCACCGATGTAAGCCCAAACTTCCTGACCATTCGTTAGGCGCACACGAGCAACCTTACGAAGAGCGGAGTTAGGTTTCTTTGGGGTCTTGGTAGTAACTTTGATACAGACACCACGCTTCAAAGGGGATGGCTGATCATAGTAACGAGTTTTCAAGGTATTGACAATGGAACCGAGAGCTGGAGCTTTCGATTTCTTGGCAGCCTTTTTGCGAGGCTTTCTAATCAACTGGTTAATAGTTGGCATTAAAATTATTCCCTTTAATAGTTATTTTGCTGTGCTTCCCTGTTACAGCAATACAGGAAAGCGTGAAACTCTTACCCGTTATTATAACAAAAAAGTGGGTTTATTGCAACCCACTTTTTAAAATCTGGTTAGATTATTTCTTTAGGACTTTTTTGTCGTATTTGGCGGAGCCAAATGCGAGGATGAGGCTGAAGATGAATGGCAAGAAGATCAAGCCGATAGTGGTGCCGATACCACGTTTGAAGGCCTTAGCCAACTTGTAGCAGCCCATGATGCCGATGACGAGCTCAACAATCGACAAGACCATTGGAAGAGCCATGAAGGCAGCGTTCTTTACTTCGGTAACATTGCCGTTTGCATCGGTGACGAGCGCACCAGTGCTAGTGCCAACAAGAGCAATTACGACGGCAACGATTTGGGCTAGAACATAGCACCAGAAACCAGCCTTGAAGCCAGAAATCTTGAACAAGATATAGACATTATAGATAGGAATGAGGGATTTCCAGCCTTTTTCACCAGCCTTGGTGAAGATCTTCCACATCGCAATGATGGAGATAATGGCGACGGCGATACCGGCAACAATCAATGTGCCAAACATGCCACCCATAACTGCACCAGCGGCGGCAGCCTCGTTGGTAGTTAAAGTTTTTGTTGAATCTAGCATTTTTGCTCCTTTTTAAGCTATTGTTGACCCCATTTTATAACGCTTATGCTTAGAAGTCAAGAAAATTCTAACCTGATAATGATCTAGCCTTGACTTTTTTAGCGTTCTGTGGTATAATGAGGTTATGGTTAATACAATTATTAAACTTTATAAAAATCACCGTGAGTTGACTCTGCTTGAGATAACTTACTTCGTTTTAATGATTATTGCTTTTATGGTGGCCGGAATTGTGGCTCTATTTAGCCAATCTCTAGGGGTGAGCATCTTGGTGGTGCCGCTAGTCTGTCTGATTGCGGGCGTGATGAATCTGGTGGCTTGGTCCCTGGTAAAACTAGCGTTAGACAACCTTATGGCCTGGCACGATAAGAAAAACGGCGAAAAGCCAGCTCCAAAAACCAAAAATACTAAGAAATAAGAAAAATCCCCCAGAGTTTGGGGGATTTTTGGTGGTGTAAATCTGCGATTAGTCCTCATGTTCGGTGAGGCGACCGGCCTTCATGATTTTATGCTTGATCCCCAAGCCTTTGAATGGGCAATCTAGGTCTTTGTTAGAGAGATTGCCAGAGTTAACCAGTGTACAAAACGCAATAATGGCAGCTTTTGGAACCATCAGGGCAGTCTCCGTATCGGTAACCACTGCATCGCTCTCTGGATCCCACTCGTCATAATAGACCAGGAACTGCTCAGTTTCATCGGAGTTTAATCTGGTAACTTCAAGCAGGGAGCGGCATTCAAAGCCTTCCTCCTCAGTGTCCTCCTCGCGGACATGAGCAGTTGAACCCAGGGTAACTCTCCAGTCGCCAAAGCCAAAGTCGATTAACAGGGTAGACAAATTATCATTATCCGTTGAAGCTAGGCTGATAATGCGCCCGTTCGTATCTTTGACATAGCTTTTGAAGTCAAAGGTCATCTCCTTTTCATCAAGATAATCGCTTAGAACAAACTTTTCTTTCATACTACACCTCCTAAAATGCTTTGTTTTTTGAAACAACTTTGTGAGTATACCACTTAATTCCGGTCGCGTCAACAGGGGAGCAGGCTAACAAAAATCCCCCTTTCTTGAGATCTGGGGGGATTTTGATTTTGGCTTGATTTGCCTGTTATTGGGCTTTGACCAAGAACTCGAGGGTCTTTTCAATCGTCATGCGATTTTTGATATCCTGGCGGACGCGTGGGTCTTTGAGGTTTTTAAGAGCCTCTTCGGACTTCTTATAGACATCACGAAGCTCAGCGATCTTGGCGGAGACATCGTCGTCTGGGACGGTAATCTTCTGGTCGCGAGCGAGAATCTGTAACACAAGAGAAGCTTTGACGCGGGCTTCGGCAACCTTTTTAGCTTCTTTTTCCCATTCTTCTTCGGTTTTGCCGGTTTGCTTCAAGAAATCTTCAAAACGGAGACCTTGGGCGGCAGCGTTTCTAGAAATGTCGTCACGGATAAAGCGCATCTGATCAGAAATGAGGATTTCTGGAGCAGAAACCTTGGATTTCTTGACAAGGGCGGCCACTAGGTCATCTTTGTATTTTTCTTCGATTCTGTGCTCGTTCTGAACGGCCAGATTCTTCTTAATGTCGGCCTTGAGCTCGTCGATAGTCTTGAATGGGCCACATTTTTTGGCAAGTTCGTCATCTAATTTTGGCTTGACTACCTCAGAAATTTGCTTCAAGAGGACTTCAAAGGTAACTTTTTTACCGGCAAGTTCCTTGGCGTGGTAATCCTTAGGGAAAGTGAGATCTAAGTCAAATTTGTCGCCAACTTCGTGTCCGACAATTCCCTCCTCAAAACCTGGGATGAAGGATTTAGAACCTAGGGCCAACTTATAATCGTGAGCGGAGCCACCGTCAAAGGCTTTGCCGTCTTTTTTGCCGGTGAAATCAATGATAACCTCATCGGTAAGTTTGGCAGCGCGCTTAACAACCTTTTTCTCGGCGTAAGCGGCAGCAATGTTTTCTAGGACATCTTTAATATCGGATTCTTTGACTTTGTTTTCCTCTTTTTTGACGCCGAGCTTCTTGTAGTCGCCAATTTTTACCTCTGGGAGAATGTCGGCAGTGGCGGTAAATTCGGCAGATTCGTCTGGAACATATTTGGTGACGGAAACTTCTGGGACGACCAATGGATTCTGTTTGTTAGAGATAAAGGCTTCTGGCACAGCGGCGCGGACAGCGATATCGAGCGCAACCTGAGCTACGTCGTTAGGGTTCAAGTGCTTTTCTGCCATACCTCCAGGGACTTTGCCTTTTCTGAATCCTGGGATTTTAACTTCTTTGGAGAGGCGATCGATGGCCTGTTTTTTGGCTTTTTCGAGTTCTTTCTTGTCAAGAGTAACCTTGATTTCCACCCTTGTATCTGAGATTTTTTTAACTGTAGTCTTCATGACTACAATTATAACACATTTTTAGCTAATAACAGAGTTTAAATAAGAGGTGCGGAGGTGGCGGACGGTGGCGTTGGTGGTGGCGCCGAGTTTGATGTCGGGGTTAAAGATTTCCTCTGGGTCAAAAATGTCTTTAATCTTGGAATAGAGATTGACTTCTTCGTCGGAGTAATTCTTGTTGACGACCATAGCTTTTAGCCGACCTTCTGGCGCGCCACCGGTGATAGAGCCACCGTGTTCGCGCAGGAGCGAGTCAAAATCGTTGACAAATTTGAGGATAAATTGGCGACCTTCGACGGTGTTTAGCTGAATATCTGGGCGGATAGAGTAATTGCTGGTGGAGAAGGAGCCAAAGACCGGGAGTTCTTGTTTGTAGGTCTTCTCAAGATCACGGAGGTCAGTGAGGAAGTTAGACAGATGTTCGGATGGAACGTAAAAATCATCACAAATTGGCGTACGTTCACCCCTAACATCGTCGTTTAAATAGCTCAAAATTGCGGAGTGGAAGCGCTCAAAATCGGTCGTGTTGTCATCTGTTTCGGTGACGGCGGCGGCATTATCAGGGAGAAGTTTGAGGCATTTTTTGAGCTTCTTCTTGACCTGATGTGACTTGTTATCAAAACTGGCGAGGACGAAGTAGCCTTTGTTGAACTTTGGTGCAAAGAGGGCTGGATCCTTGCCGTGATTAGCGCAGGCCTTGAACATGCGAGCGTCATAGAGGTTAAGCTCCTCTGGGATGAGTGGCATGATGTCCTGAATATAACTCTCGGCGGCGGAAATAGATTCAAAAGCGGCAATAAAGCGGCGAACCTTTGGTTGCAAGACCTGACATTGCAAAATTACCTCTGTAATCACGCCTAGCGTACCCTGGGAAGCATAGAAAAGTGGGAGCAGGTCAAAGCTCTTGACTGGGTCACGGACGACTTGGGTGACCATCTGATAGCCGGCGGCGTCGATAGTAGCGCGATTGCCTAGTTCCGTGACAAGCTCATCATTATCCTCAATCAGGTGGTCGATTTCGCGGTAAATTTCGCCCTCAAAAGAGGTAAGTTCAGTCTTCTTGGCAAGATGGCGACGAGAAAAACGAGAAGTCTGGATAGCGTCGCCGTTAGAGATGATGACCTCTAGACAGTCAACGTAGTAGTAGATGCCGTTATACTTGCCGGCGGCAGAATCAGTGGTAAAGTTGGCGATGAGACCGCCAATAGTTTCCCTTGGGTCGGCTAGAACTGGGACGGTCAAGCCATAGAGTGCTAGAGCGGAATTGAGCTGACCGAGGGTTACGCCAGCTTGAACACGGACGAGACGAGAATGGTCATCGATTTCGAGAATCTTATTGAGATGCTCGGTAGAGAGAACGAGACCAGTACCAAGGTCGGCGCCAGTTTTGTCCAGACCAGAGCCACGGACGGCGATTGGGATATGGACGCTCTTTTTGGAAAGCTGATTAACAAAGCGAACGATGCGGCGCACATCAGAGGTGTTTTCTGGGATGGCGACCATGCGCGGAGTAATTTTTAAGGCAGAGCGATCGGTAGCATAGGCCTCTAGAATCGCTGGGGAGTCAAAAACATTACCAATGATATGTTGATTAATGTATTTTGCAATTTTATTCACAAACCACCCTACGTTATTTACTTACTCTATTTTAGCACAAGGACTTTGGAAATGCAAAAGAAAAATTACTATTTATTCGCCGTATCCGTATAGACTAGGGACGCCCTCGTCCACTAGCTCTTTAACCGTGCGGTTTTCTATTCCGTCTGGCAAGTCAAGGATACCGTTAAAACCAATTAAGACACGGCCGCTAGGTGGCGGAGCAATTATTTTACCCATTGCAATTTTTTGTGCGGCATTCAGTTTCCGCTCAATCAGCCTATCAATAATTTTTGACTTGTTATCTACGGGATTGCCAACCGTATCTTTATGTGGAGCTAGCATTTGATTTAAATCATCGCATAAATACATCATCGCTCGCGAGTCTTTGCCATAGGCGCTCCTGCACATCCTCAACAGACTTTTTACATAATTAGTAAATGTGCGTTCTCTATTACTCTCTGTTGATAAATATTTAGTAAAATTGCCTGCTGTACTATTGAAGTGTTCTAATTCACTCTCTGAAAGGGGCACGGTGTCAACAACTCTATAGTGGCCACGGTTACACGTATCAGCAAGGTGTCGAAGAAATTTTGATTCAGGAATGTCTTCTTTATCCTTTCTATAGTCGTAGTCATTCAATAGCTGCGCTTCACTAAGAAGCCTCAATCTGTCAACTTCTACTTTACGGTGCTCGCGATTATATTTCTCTCTAGGAGTGTCACCTGAGCCCCTCCAAGTCAAGTCCACCAACAATCTGTCCACGTTACTTTCAGCGCCATACATTTCTCGCTTGCCTATTGCATCTAGGCGTTTTTCGTAATCGCGAGCTTCCGATTCCGTCACATCGTCCTTATCGTATACATATGAATCCGTATTTTCAAATTTATCATTAGGATTATCTCCCCACTCCATACTGTTCAGATTCTCGCCATTACCCATATTTCCTCCTACTTTAGATTATATTTATGCAGCCATAGGAGTTATTTTTAAAAAGTGGAACACTCGCTATGGAGTGTTCTGAACTTCATTTTCTGCAGTAGGCGGTTAAACCAACCGGAGCGAGTGCTCCACTCACAGTTCAACCCTTTACCCGCATGGTTAGAGCAGACCTACAACAGATTTGAAATTCAGAACAATTTTATTATAGCAAAAAATAGATCAATATCAAAATTTGGCGCTTTTCATACTGGACTCGATCCCTATTCGTCCAGCATTCCCTGACTAGCGCCGCCCAGAGGCTGATTGTTCTGGTGAAGTCTTTTTTCTAGAGATTTAATGTGTTCATCCTCTGGCGGTAGGTCTTCTGGCATAGTGCCGCCAATTTCCTCAATAGTCTTTCTGACCTTCCGACCGATAGAAAAGTGCGTGTTTGTGGCGGCTTTTTCACCGATAGATTTACCGTCATCCACTTCTTTTTGGAGTTTGTCTTTGGTCTGAGTGATGCGGAATAAGTTGGCGGCAAGCTCGGTCGAGCCGGCGCGGTCTAATAACTTATCTTTACCAAGATGTTTTTTCTCGACGATTTCTTTATTTCTCATGCCGTAGAGGCCAAGATATCCTGCATCATTAAACTCGGCAAAATCTTTTACGCCATTAGCTTTAGCAGTTTTGAATAACTGTTTATTTTCGTCCGTCACACGATACCTAGTATAAAGCCTGCGCTCTTCATCCGTCATCCTTTCAAGCGCTTCTTGGCGAAGTGTCTGAACGTTGAAATATGACTGTGCTAGAGCGATAGGTCCTTTTTTAGGATCACCGTTTTGGGCAATTAGATAGCAGGCATAGCGTGATAATAGATAGTCCTTAACTGGACGTTCTGCGCCGCTCCCTGTCGGGACCATTTTAACCACTTGGTTAAAATGGTCATTTATGTTATAGCTGTGTGTGGCTTTACTTGTTGTAAAAGACTGTTTAGCCTTTTCAATTAATGCCTCAAACTTTTGCCAAGATGAATACCCAAGACTATCTTGCAGTTCCCTAGCGCTCCAGTATTCGCCGATTTCTTCATCCAAATGTCGAATATTAGAGAAGATATTATTATTGCTTAGTTGTAAGTTATTTTCGCCCACGTGAGCCCTCCTTTTATTAAGTTAATTGCCCACGCATTTTGTGGTTTTATATTAGCAAATTTTGGGGCGATAGTCAATAGGAAAACAGGGGTGGGACTGATGTCCGAGACTGGACGGCGCTGAATTTAATAAATTCCTAGAAAAAATCGCGCAGTTTGGTATTTTCTCGGAACGAAGCGCGTCTTATGGACGAGCGAGTTTCGAAAAATGCCAAAATACGCGATTTTAACAGGAATTTTGGTGCCCGAGACTGGACAGCGCCTTGCTTCGCAAGGCTTCTCGCCGGCGTCGGCTCAAAAAAGCAAAAGTAAACTTTTGCTTTTTATTCGCGCTCCTTGGCGGATCGAACCTCTGGTTCTCGTCCAGTCTCTTAGATATTACAGAAATAAAATAAAGACCCTTTGGGTCTTTCTTTTATTTCTGTGGTGCCCGAGACTGGACTCGAACCAGCACGCCGAAGCATATGCTCCTAAGGCATACGTGTATACCAATTTCACCACTCGGGCATAGCGCTATTATAACACAAAAAAGCGGCTTATACTAGCCGCTTTTTTAATATTACCTAGGCAATGCGGCGAGACGCGGCAAGTTTCTTGGAAGAAACATAGGCCGTGGCGCCACCAAGCACGAGGGCGAGCGGCAAGATTTCCTCTGGGCCAGTCTCTGGGACTTCGTTTGAAGTGGTTTTCGCAGAAGCCTGAGATTTGGTCGTGCTTTCCTTTGTCGTGCTGACACCTTCGGTAGAAGGGGCAGTGGACTCAGTAGGCTGAGTGCTGATTTGGGTAGATTTACCACTATTGTCGTCGACTGCTACGG
>CAYSIB010000018.1:0-13246 GCA_964431025.1 uncultured Candidatus Saccharibacteria bacterium | reverse complement strand
TATGAAGAGAAGAAAACGATTTCGACTTCAACCCATCTTGATCGTAGTGCTTAGCATTGCGATCGTTGCGATTGTGGCCGTAAAGTTCATTGCTCCTCTTTGGGCAACTGACAAACAAATGGCTTCAGGCATTGAGCCTGAGACTATGGAAACACCAGTCGCCACCGAAGAGGCGCCCGCCACAGAGGCAAGCTCAGATGAGTTAGTCGCTGAGGCTGAAGCAACCACTGAGGTAACCGCTGAACCTGCTACTGAGGTCGCTGCCGAGGTAACAGAGGTCTCCACACGTGAAACTTTTGCGTATGATGAGGCCACAGCCAAACCTGGCTACATCAATACCACTGAGATTACTCAGGAAGTTTTTGACACCTTTGTTGAGAACTTGAATAGCAACTGGGACATCGGAGAAAGAACTACAGAAGAGTTCATCGCCGAGCATCCCGAAATCTTCGCTGATTATCCTCGCGACATGGAAGGTAAACTTTGCATTCCATTCGAAGGGGAAGATCAGATGGAGGCTCAAGATGAGGCTAGACAAAACGCCGCTAAGATGATTGGTCTCGAAACTCAGCCGATAAACGACGCTCTGGATTTTCCAAATCCCGAGCTAACTGAGGCTGACGTCAAGGCTATCCTTAAGGCTAGAACTAACCAAAAGGTCAAGCTAGAAAAAGACCTCGAGGCTTACGAAGTTGCAATCTTCAAAGATTGGCTCAGTAAACCCGTAGTTTTCGAAGCTTTCATCAATCTGATGTTAGACCAGAAGATTGGTTCAGATTTCACCCTGCGTGAAAACTGGACCGGCCCTACCAAGTTCGTTGAAAAATACGACCAGGCAAGGGAAGAAGGCACTGGAGTTAACTATTGGCTCCGCGACTTCGAAGACGAAGCAGGCAATCATTATCCCTTCATGACGACCGAATACGTGTATGACTACGTTATACCGTTTATCTCGTTCGTTTATACACAGCCATTTAGCTGTGAAGTTCTAACTTCTAGAGAGCATTATCACCTCATCGCAGGTGATAAAGGTACTCTTAGAAAGGCAGAGCTCGCGAGTTACCGCGACAACAAAACAGCATTCGTCTGGAGATTCATGTTGAAGGACAATACTGTAGCGTTGATGCTGGGTGACAACGTTCGCGACGGCAGGCCAGAGATACTGAATTATACAGTTATCAAAAAACCTGTCGTAAAGAAGAAGACCGAGGACAAAACTCCAACGCCTACTCCTACGCCAACGCCTACACCATCGACTCCAAGTTCAGGAGGTGGCAGTTCGGATCCAACACCGACTCCCACACCAACTCCTACGCCGCCAACGCCTACACCACCAGAAACCAAATCTCCTAGTGACGACAAGGCTAACGCCGAAACCGATCACAAGGATGATGATCCAGGCCCAGGTACTTGGAAACCTGATCAGGGTAACTCCAAGTCCGATACTGTCGAAGGTTCTCAGGCTCACGCCGACACAGTTGTAAATACTGACGGCGCAAAGTCCGAAAACTATCCTCAGGGACCAGCCGCTGACAACACCGACAACGGTGCAACGCCTGATACCTCTGCAAAGGAGAATCAGATTGGCACAGGTGACGGCGTGAATAACGCCACGGTTGTAGATGATAGCACGGGTAAGCAATCCGAGACTAACCAGGAAAAGACTGTTTCTGGAAAGATCTCTGCACCACCCGCAGATTAAGCACACTTACACATTTTTATACCCGGGGAGCTTTTAGCTCCTCGGGAATCCAAGACATGGCCACTTGGCCACCAAGTTTTGCGTCTGAGATGATTCGGTTTTAAGTTGGTTAAGACGAAAATTAAAAATTCGGCTAGCAAAAATATCAACTTAATTTTGATTAATTAATAGATTCTTTTTGAAAGGAGAATTTTTATGAAAAATATGATTAAGACTGCTTCCGCTGTCTTGGCTGCTGCCGGGATCGTCGGAATTAACGTTGCTCCTGCCGCTATGGCTTGGGGTGACAACTCTGGTAGTACCTCTGGTCGCCAGATGTATACCTTAACTAACTGTACAGGTACCGGTGATGACCGTTCTAACTGTACTGTAACCCCTACTATGGGTAACAAAGTTACCTTTAACTCCTATACTAACGGTGTTATCGGTGACGAACGTAACTTCGTTCGTGCCATCGCTGCTGACGATACGTCCAACGTTTGGAAATCTAACGAAATTACCATTGAGGACGGTAAAGAATATATTATTTCTCTTTACGCCCACAACAACAACCCTAACGGTGTAGTTGCTACGGGTACAACCCTTCACTATACCCTTCCTACTACCTCTGGTGCTTCTCTAAGTGTCCAGGGTTCTATCGATGCTACTAACGCTGATCCATCTCGTGTTTACGATGACATCGTCTTCAAGAGCTCTGATGGTAGCGCTTTCTACCTCGATTACCTTGAAGGTACTGCTACTACCAAGAACTCTCTTGGTCAGACCTTCGGCATCTCCGACAATATTATCACCTCTTCTGGTGTAAAGCTTGGCGTTGATGCTAACTCTAAGGCTGTGAATAACAGTGGTAACGTACCAGGCTGTTTTGCCTACAACACTTACACCTACATTCACGTTAAAGCCCACTACGTTAACAAAGCTTACAAAGTTGATAAAACTGTTCGCAACATCTCTAACGGTGAAAAAGAGTTCGTTGATACTGTAGACGCCAAGGTTGGTGATATCGTTGAGTATCAGATCTACTTTGAGAACACTGGTGACGAAACCTTAAACAACGTTGTTGTTCGTGACCTTCTTCCAGAAAACATGGAATACATCGAAGGTACTACTAAGGTTTACAACACCAACCACCCAGAAGGTGCTACCTTCCAGGATGAAACCATCACTACTACTGGTGTGAACATTGGTAACTACGAAGCTGACTCCAACGCCTACATCCGCTTCCAAGCCAAGGTTGTTGATAAAAGCATGATCTGTGGTTCCAACAAACTTGTTAACTGGGGCCAAATCGGTGCTGGTACTAATACCATCCAAGATAACGCCTTTGTTATGGTTAACAAAACTGAGGGTTGTGAAAACACTCCAGTAACTCCAGTAACTCCAGTTACCCCATCTACTCCAAGTGAGATGCCAACCACTGGTGCTGGCTCTATCGCCATGGGTGTGATCGGTGCTGGTTCTGTTGTGACCGCTGCTGGTTACTTCGTTGCTAGCCGTAAAAGTTTACGTCGCTAATTGACCGCTTCTAAGGTATAACCTTAAAAAGGGTCGGGCAACCAAAAAGTCCTCCATACGGGGGACTTTTTGTTGTATTTTTGATAATGCTTATGGTATAATTAATCCAAATGGATCCAAAACAAACAGAAGGTCAAAATAGTGGTTCTGGTACCCTTTCCACGGGTGCCAACATTTCGCGTACGATGGATGCGCTAAATGTTAATGAGCGCAAATCCGCCACCTCTAACTCGCCTTTTGCAAAACACCATTTCAACAAAGTTGCCCCAGGTACCGGAGACATCATCATCGACCCTTCCGCCGACAGCATCACTTCTTCTGTTCCGGCGGAAAATAAGGGTATTAACCGCGGCCGCCTCATTCAATTTGGCCTCATTTTCGGCGGCATCGCCCTCATCGCCTTAGTCATCTTCACAGTGGTGATGGTGATAAATAACCAGCCAAAGGGCAATAGTTCCTCGAGCAGCTCAAACAATTCCACCCCGACGATAGTTACTAATAGTAAAAGCTTCTATAGCTATATTCTGAATGGCGATACCTCAGGAAATAATATCCCAGCAGAGCGCGCAAGTAATAAAACCTATGCGCTTACAGTCGCGCTCGAAAGCGGAGGAGATGAATTATCCGACTATTTCGCCATCGCTGATAAAGCCTTCCAGAGCGCAGACTTAAATGCAATCTCTGAGTTGGCTGACGGACAACTTTTGATTGAGGATTACAATTTCTTATCAGCGTACGCCGCATCGCCTTTGCCAAGCATTTCTGAGTTGACGAGTCTCTATGCAAGCTCCGGAGAAAACATAGTTCAAAACCTTATCACAAGCTCTTATGAAGGTTACGATAAAGAGACTACAACGGTTAAATACTATATAGAGATGGCAGAGAATTATTCAAAGGCCTTTATTAATAGTATGAAACAGACTGGGGCAAGTAGTGTTACAAATGAGGTTACTACCGCACTCACCAATATAGACAACTATATTTTAGGCGTTGCTGACATTGTCGAGGACCTCTGCATTAGCATTAATCAGGAAGAAGGGGCGGTAGTAAATGAGTAAAAAAAACAAAGTAATTATTTCGGCTATTGCGATAGCATTTGCTGGCATTTCATTTATTCCTACACAGACTGTCAAAGCCTTGAGTGCCGACCTTACAAAGATTGGCGCACAACATTTCAACAGCTGCTATTCTAGGCTTCCATCATCGGCTAAACTATCCGATGTCGCTGACTACATCAACTATAATAGGGGCGGTTTTTCTGTGGGTGAGGGGACTGTTCCTCTGCCAAATACTGTCATGGAAGGATCGATCGATGCAAGCCCTACTATTACATGCCAAGAGTTCTTTTTCGGAGGTAGCAACGGTTGGGCTGCACTTATAGATACTACGAATTACAACAGCGCCAATGACCAAGACGCTCAGATAGATAATACAAAAGCCTTTCTTGAAAAACTCGGCTACGAGCCTGTAATAACAAAGGTCAAAGAAGAAGGCTTTGCCACTGTTACGATTGTATATAATAGCGGAAGTAATAGAGGCGAAAACGAGAATGGTCGTGGCGACGTCGTCTCAAACACTCTTAATGTCCAAGTGTTTAATGAAGATGGCAAAAATTACATCACAAGTGTCTTCACTACGGGGTCAGCAGCGGACTCATCGGGTGTATCAATAGAAGTTGTAGGGGACGAGATCAGATTCGTGAGAGACTCCAGTTCCGTTCTTAACACTATTGTCGTAACTGATGATATGACATACGAAGAATTGGTTAACGCAATCAACCAGAGTATTGACGATCTCCCAGATGACATTCAATTATTCTACACTCAAAACAATTCTAATATCTCCTTCTCTGAGAAAGACATGCCAATTAGTAATGATACAGTATTCCAGCGCAAGAGCATGACGACCGCAATGAATAATTTGCTTGGGATTAAGAGCGATTATGGCCTATCAGAGTCGGAAATATACAATATTTATGCTGGTACCAACGGTTATCTGAGCAATGGTAAATATGTTGAGATGACATGTGGATTAACGTCCGATCCTCCAGGTGGCGAATGGATGAACGTAAGGATTAAAAGAAACGGTGCTACGGATAATACTTGTTACGTCAGGGAAAGACAAAAAACCTTGTATAATGGCGCAGCAATGTCAGCCGGTAGTACCGGGTACATATTTAATCAAACCAACTTAACCCTTGTAGACATCGTGGCTAGGGTTAATGCTATCAATCCAGACAACGTAGAAGACGCTCAGGACGTAGACCCTAATGGCGGGAATGGTGGTATGTATCAAACAACTGATACTGACGCTGAGGCGGAAGACATTAACTGCTGGACTAGCGCTGGTGGTCTTGGCTGGTGGACTTGCGAGATTATCAAGTTTGCACGCAATACAGTTGTAGCTATATATGACAGTATTGTCTCTAATTTCCTAGAATTCAGGGCAGAGTTTTTAGACATTAACGGAAAAGGTGCTTCCGTCTATGCGGCCTGGCAAATCTTCCAGTCCTTTGCAAATATCGTCTTCGTCATCGTTCTTCTTGTCGTGATCTTTTCGCAGCTCACGGGCATTGGGATCGATAATCTTGGAATTAAACGTGTTCTTCCAAAACTAATTGTTGCCGCAGTTCTAATCAATCTTTCTTATATAATATGTATGCTTCTCGTCGATATTTCTAATATAGTCGGGGTTGGAACGAATAGTCTTTTCTCTAGCATAACTTCAAGTGTTGGTGGTGGCGGTGGTGTTACTGGCACGAAAGTCGCTGCGACCATTATGGAAACAGCTGTTGCCGGTACAGTTGGCGGGCTTGCCGCCGGCACCGTAGGTATTTGGGGTGGCGTCGTCGTTCTCCCACTTCTACTTGGGCTTTTGACTGCGTTGATTGGTATTCTATTCTTCTTCATCCTACTCGGCGCACGCCAAGCCGCCATTATTATGTTGATTGTCGTCTCGCCGGTGGCCTTTGCCTGCTACATGTTACCTAATACTAAGACAATCTTCGATAAGTGGCTCAAGATTTTTGAGGCTATGCTTATTTTATTCCCGATTTGTGGAGTCATCATGGGTGGCTCATCCTTTGCTAGCATGATCCTCATGCAAGTCGATACAGGCTTCCTTGGTTCCCTCATTGCTATGCTGGTTGGAGTAGTGCCGTTCTTCTTCATTCCGGGACTTCTGCGCGGCGCCTTTACTGCTATGGGTAACCTTGGTGCTAGGATCACTGGCTTTGGTCAAAACATGGGTCGCAGGCTCTCTGGTGCAATCGGCAACTCCGATGCGGCTAAGGATTTCAACACCCGTATGCGCACCGGTATTGATAGAGAAGGGAACCTTAATGCTCTCGGACGCTATCGTCAGGATAGCGCGTTTACTAACTGGGCGGCAAGATCTAGAATCCCAGGTGTTCATAGGCTAGGAACTATGGCGCAAGAGTCCAACCGTCGTGCCAATGCTCGTGCTCAGGCCGCGAGAATCAAATATCTTGACGAAAGAAATCGTGAAGATCGCCTAAATGCCCCAGGCTACTTCCAGCAGTATCAGCGCTCTCAGGAAATGGCCTTTGAGAAAGAGCAACTCAACACTGCTATGGATAACGTTAATGACCAGACGGATAAAGGCGAAAATCAAGGCAAGTTGTTTGCACAGTATGACGCAGCGGTCGATGCTGGAGACATATTCACTGCTCGCGCTATTGCGGAAATCGCTGGCCGCCGCAAGGATACAGCGAATGCATTTATCCAGAAATTCAAAGAAGATTCCGAGAGTGGTAAATATCGTGGCCATGAAGAGGTGATGGCAAAGGTTGCTAAGCAGATTTCTACCGGCGAAAACAGCAAAAACTACCGCGCCTCCAACGCTATGGGCTTTGAATATGCTTCCCAAATTGTCCAAGGCAATAAGAATGCGAGGACTGCATCTGGTGGAATTATGGACTACGGTTCCTGGAAGTCCAATACAGAAAACGTTAAAAGTGCTATGGAACACCACGTCACCAATGGTCGCGAGCTCTATGGTCAGAGCAACGCTTCTCTCCGTGAATTGGCAGCTCTTGCTGGAACTGACGATAATAAACAGTATCTTGCCGATCTTGCTCGTCGTGGTGAATTTGAAGGGCTTAACTCTGGCGGTGAGTACGATCAGACCAAGGAAAAATCCTTCAAGGCAATCAAAGACCTCGCTGCTCCGAAAGCCAACAGTTCTGATGCCAGACCTGGCGAAACCTTTGATGTTGGGAATAATGCTCCAACTCGCGGCAATATGACCGACGGCGACCTCCAAAGACTAAAAGAATTCTATCAAAGAAAAGTTGATAGCGGAACGGCTACTCCAGAAGATAGAGAAACAATCAACCGCATCGACCGGGAAATGAATATTCGTAAGAACGGACCAAACGACGAGCAGGGTACCCCAGTTTAACCTCAAAATATGTTATAATATACCTGCGCGTGCCCGTAGCTCAGCTGGATAGAGCGTCAGGTTCCGGTCCTGAAGGTCAGGGGTTCAAATCCTCCCGGGCATACCATGGTATAATGTAAGTATGTTCAACAGGAAAAGAAAATTAAATGTTAAGGGAACAGAAATCACCGTCAAGAAGATAGGCGAAGAAGACTACATTTCCCTTACAGACATGTTGCAGGCCAAGGATGGCGTCTTTTTCATTAAAACCTGGCTCCGCAATCGCAATACGCTGGAATTTCTAGGTATCTGGGAATCAATCCATAACCCTAATTTTAATTGGAACGAATTCGTACCAATTAGGAACCAGGCTGGGCTGAATAACTTCAATATAAGCGTCAAGGAATGGACAGAGAAAACGAATGCCATTGGTATTAAAGCGGTTGCTGGACGCTATGGTGGCACATTTGCACATAAAGATATTGCTTTCGAATTTGGTATGTGGATTAGTCCAGCATTTAAACTATATTTGATAAAGGATTATGAACGCTTAAAAACCATAGAGAACAATCAGTACCAGTTGGAGTGGGATGTTCGGCGAGTTTTAGCCAGCACTACTTATACGGTTCATACGGACGCAGTTAAGGAGGAGATTATTCCAAAAACACTACCGTGGCTTTCGCAATATAGCTATGCTAACGAAGCTGACATTTTGAATCTAGCAGTATTTGGGACTACCGCGGGAGACTGGCGCAAGGCAAACCCAGACAGAGCAAAGAATAAGGAAAATCTACGTGATTCTGCTAGCATAATAGATTTACTTATTCTTGAAGAGCTACAGCTACAAAACGCAGAGTATATTAAGCAAGGCCTGAGTAAGGAGCTACGACTACAGCGACTTCGTGATATGGCTATTTCGAAACGCGAAGCGCTAGAAAAAATTGATCCCATCAAAGGATTAAAGCGTCTGGACGATACAACGTATCTCAATGAATAAGAAAGGATTATCATGATCATCAAAGAAAACGTTCCACTGTCAACTTTAACTACTATGCGACTTGGTGGACCTGCTAGGTATGTTTTTGAGGTGACCGAGCTAAAAGATATTCCCGAAGCTTTCAATTTTGCCAAAGATAGAAGCCTTCCAGTCTGGATTCTTGGGGGCGGCGCTAATACTATTGCGACCGACGCGGGTTTTTCTGGCGTTGTCATCATCAACAAAATCAAAGGTATCGAAGTCATTTCCGAAACTTCCGACGAAGTTGTCGTTCGCTCTATGGGTGGCGAAGTTTGGGATGATTTTGTTGAATGGACTTGTAGTCGTGGCTATTCCGGCGTAGAAGCATTGAGCAAAATCCCAGGCTCTGTTGGCGCAGCACCGGTTCAGAACATCGGCGCCTATGGCCAGGATATTTCTCAAGTGATTGAAAGCGTAGAGGCCTACGACACTAAGACTGGCGAACTTGTCGTCATCGGTAAAGAAGACATGAAAATGTCCTACCGCAGTACGATTTTCAATACCGGCAAAGACGCGGGGCGTTACTTTATCGTCGCGGTTACTTTTGTGTTAGAAAACGAGGAACACCTAGAGCCACCGTTTTATAACTCTCTCCAAAGCTACTTGGACGAGCACAACATTACCGACTATTCACCGATGAGTATTCGCAAAGCCGTTTCTGCCATTCGTGCAGAAAAGTTGCCAGACCCAGCTACTACGCCAAGTTCTGGTAGTTTCTTCAAGAATATTTATCTATCCGACGAAGAAGCGGAAGATGCCAAGAAAAAGGGAATTAAAGTTTGGGAAAAACCAGATGGCAAGAAAATGATTAACTCTGGTCTCCTTATCGAGATGGCAGGCCTTAAAGGTAAAATTCTCCATGGCATGAAAGTTTCCGACAAAGCTGCGCTTGTGCTTATAAATGATAGCGCTTCTGCTTACTCCGATCTCACTAATGCTAAAAATGAGATCATCGATACTGTGCGCAAAAAATACGGATTTACCTTAGAACAAGAGCCAGTGATTATTCCGGCTGACGGCACAGATGTTTTCAAAGAGGAACATAAAAAATGAAGGAGTTAAACGGTCGCGAGCTTGCTGATTTTGTTAAAGAGCGTCAAGCCCATCAAGTTAGAGCCTTGCGTAGCAAAAAAATCTTTCCAAAATTACTAATCATTCGCGATAGTGACAATCCTGTTATCACAAAATATGTCAATCTCAAGATTCGCTATGGCGAAGATATTGGTATTGATGTAGATGACAGAAAAGTGTCTTCCATAGAAGAAGCCCAAAAAGTTGTGCGAGAAGCAAATAGTGATAAAACTATTTCTGGTATGATCGTCCAGCTGCCGCTACTTGATAAGGAGCGTACTGACGAAGTCGTAAATCTAATCTCGCCCAAAAAAGATGTTGACGGTCTTTCGCAAGCCGTAAAAGATGACGAACGTATTTTTGAAAGCGCCACAGCAACTGCAATAAACTGGTTATTAGCTGGGCACGATATCAATCTCGAGAACCGTAAAATTGCTCTTGTCGGCCGTGGACGTTTAGTCGGCGCACCGCTTGAGCGTATGTGGAAAAAATCGGGGTATGACATTACGGTTTTTCGTCATGATAGTGACCTGTCGCTTCTTAGAAATTTTGACATTATCGTTTCCGCTACGGGAGTACCGCACCTCATTAAAAACGGCATGGTAAAACCTGGCGCTGTCGTGGTTGATGCTGGTACGGCTAGTGAAGGTGGAGTACTCGTCGGCGACCTTGATGATGAAGTTCGCGCCCGTACTGACCTTCTCGCCCTCACCCCACGTATCGGCGGTGTCGGCCCACTCACGGTTAGCGTCCTATTTGAAGATGTCATTATTGCCGCCTCCTCAGAAAAATGACATAATATTCCTATGAGTAATAAATAATTACTTCGTTAAATATTACGGCGCACAGTAGCCTTATTTACCGTGCCGCCCTGTTTCGCTTTTTCAATTATCTTCCTAACATTCTGATTCGTTGGGGAGATATTTTTTACCTTCATTTGCCTAGAGACTTCTCGTCCAAGCATAGATTCTTCTTCTGAGAATACGCACCCGCAATATTTTTGCATATAGAGTCCGGCGGCTCTTGCCTCGTCCTGGCCCTCCTTCCAGCCTTTGCGAAAATCACGATACAAAAAATTTATCCCAAATTCCTTTGCTAGATGCTCCATCAAATCTTTGACAATATCATGTTGCTGATAAATACTATAAAGTAGAGTCGTCGACACGGTGTCATAGCCATTTGCTTTTGCGTATTCAAAAACTTTACGCAGTCTCTTCGGATAACAATAATTCTGGCAACGCATTAAAAGTGCTTCTTCTAAATCTTCTGGATTACCATTAGCATTTTTTAAAATACCGCAAACGAAATCATCTAAGCCATAAGCATCTTCTAAAATTAGCTTAACCTTTTTCGACTCAGCATAGCTCTTTAGGCAATCACGTCTCGCCTTATATTCAGAATAAGGATGAATGTTTGGATTGTACCAAAAAAGCGTCGGTTCAATTCCTTCCTCACGTAAGGATTTAATGCAGTAGACACTACACGGCGCGCAACAGGTATGGAGTAGTAATTTCATGCAAAATATTATAACATTTTTTCGGCATTTTGTTATCAACCTACTTCTATCTGGTTTTAAAGTAACCGTTGGCCTACTTTCTAATTCTATTTCCATCATATCTGACGCCGTCAATAACTTGACGGACGCCATGTCTAGTTTAATGCTATAATAAAAGTAACGATAAACAAGGATACTATATGGAAACTTTTAAAAAATTTATCCCTGCAATCATCGGCGTAATTCTTCTTGGCGCCGGCGTCTTCTTCTATTTTAGAAGTGGGGAACTAGTGAAAAACTGTACGGAAAAGGCCACCGCTACTGTTGTCGACATGAGGGAGGATATCGATACCTCTAGTAGCTCGGAAATGAGATATTTATATTTCCCGATTATTGAGTATGAAACAACTGAGCGTACAGTCACGAAGGAAATCGGCTCTGGCTACAATACTCCTGTTTATCGCATTAATGAGAAAATCGAGATTCTCTACAATCCAAACAATGTTGAGGAATTCATCGTTGCCGGGGAAAATCAAAACATGGTTTGGATGATTCTTGGCGGCCTCGGCATCGTCTTCCTAGGCGTCGGAATTTTTGTGATTTTTAAGAAATAACAAAAAAAGATATCAGCAAAATTTGGCGAATTGCGCTTTGCATTTTGGTGCCTACTTCCGTACTTGCTCTGGACTACCTTTGCTGGATATTTGAATATCGGAATAGCTGTGCTAAACTAGACCTATGGATGATTACGACGATGAGCGATTGCGTGAACTAGAAGAGTTAGGCTCAATGGATGGTCAGCAAGATGGCATTTCCGGCTCATTCTATACCGGCTACGGTATGTCCGTGGATGATTATGATGCTCTTTCCGACGAAGAAAAGAACGCCTACGAATCTGGTTACTGTAGCGGATTCGATGCTAGCGGCGGGAAAGTTTAATTTGTCAATGCTCATATGACACACTTTGTTTCCGGTGATAAATTACAACATTTCAAGAGGGAATTATTGACTCAACAAGAATTACGTGAGGAACCGAACAAATATCTCTACGAATTTGTCGGTCTCGCTACACATAGTGAAACCATGGAGAAAATGGTGGTTTATCGCGCCCTCTATGGCGGCGGCGAACTTTTCGTCCGCCCAGCAGAAATGTTCTTCTCCGAAGTCGACCACGAAAAATATCCTAGCGTTAAACAAAAATACAGATTTGAGAAAACATAACGAAGGGGCAGAAATGTACAGTAATTCTCAAACCAATATAGTGGCTACTATTTCTGCTACTAGCCTGGAGCTAAAAGACGACAAGCAAATTGGGCTAGATGGAACCTTGCCAGACAAATTAGTATTTGAGCTAATTCAAAAAAGCTTCCTACTGTCGGATAGATAAGGGTACATGATATAATATTTTTATGGATAAAAATACTAAAACAATCGTAGTCTACTTCTCACGCGCAGACGAGAATTATAACGTTGGCACCGTGGAAGTTGGCAACACGGAACTATTAGCTAAAGAAATCATCACAAAAACTGGTGCCGATGAATTTAAAATCGAGCCAAAAGACAAATATCCGGCAAATTACCAAGAGGCGATTGAGCGTGCAACCGAAGAACGTAAAGCTGGCGCACGCCCAGAATATATTGGCGACGTAGATATTGCTAATTACGATACGATTTTCTTTGGCTATCCAATTTGGTGGGGTGATATGCCAATGGTGGTCTATAATTTTGTCGAGAAACACGACTGGAATGGTAAAACTGTAATTCCGTTTAATACACATGAGGGTTCTGGCAACGCTGGCACTTACGATATTTTAAAATCTAAAATGGCTGGCGCGACAGTAAAAGGCGACGGCTTTAATATGTCTGGCTCTATTGCACGCACGGAAGAAGGCATTAAAAGGCTAGACGGCTGGCTAGCAGCACTGCAATAAAAACATGTATCCGTAGTATAATAGTAATATGCGAAAATGTTTCGACAAAGTCTTTGGTGGTCTAAAAATGACATGGCCCGTAGTAATAATTATGGCCATAGCGCTAGGTCTAT
>CAYSIB010000017.1:0-14448 GCA_964431025.1 uncultured Candidatus Saccharibacteria bacterium | reverse complement strand
TGCCAAGGAAGAGGTCGAGAGTTAGAGTCTCTTCATTCGCACCATTTTTTATGCCATGTTTTTTTGTGCTATAATTATTTTGTTTTTGTACCTTAAATTTTCCAAGAAAAGGGGGTGGAGATATATGATTATTCTTTCTAATAGCATCCTGAGGAATATCGGCGGCTACTTTTCTACCTTACAAGACGGAGACGCGGGGATAAAAATATCCGTTTTCCACATCGCAGAGCTCAGTGATGAGCAGATAGAGGCAATCAGCAGGATAGTCCTTGAAGATCAAAAGTCAGGAAAGCTCACAAAAAGATCCATAGTGGAGGCTATTATCGCGGGCGATAATGCTCCAAAGGAGCTGAAGATTACGTACTATTTCGAGTATGTTGACGAGTTTCGCGTAGCATCTTTCGTGCTTTTTATCGGTGAAGAGCCTGAGTATTTTCATTTTGAACGGATGCGCTCAGAATTCCCTGACGCCGAGATGAGTGTTTACGGACTTTGGGGATGTAGGGCGCACTGGACTAATGGCTGGCGGGTATATTACCTTCCGCATCTGTTTAAGGAGCGGTTCACATCTGTGGCCTGCAAAACTGAGCTCTTCCCTGATGAACTTTATCTTATACTTCGCGGTTATATGGCGGCGGTAGAAGCAAAAGACGACGGAGAGGAGCTGACACCAAATGACGTCTGCGAAGGAATCAGGAAGGTCTCAGGTGTATCCTGGCATAATCGGCAGATAAATCTTCCAGAGGTATTATCTATACATGAAGGAAGTGTGCTGCTGGAGCTAGCGGTGTACAATAATCGCAATTTCTATCTTGCGGAAAGTTAAAATGCCCTATTTTAGGGCATTTTTTCATGTCAGATAATTTCTCAAAAAAATGCGTCCTTTAGGGACGCATTTAATGTTTCTAGGTGAATAGACTATCCTCTAGAAACTCCACTGATATCAGGCGGCTCTCAACTTCGTCCGATATCCTATTTACATTTTAGCATGAGCAAAATCTATGTCAATATTGATTTTTGAGAAATTTTGTGTTGTGGTATTTTAGAATTTAGCAGGGGTAGAAGACGAAAATCTATTGACTTTTTCCCTCTTGTGTGATATAATAGATATATGGAATTACCCGCAAGTGCGGGATTTTTGTTATAATAAAAACATGAAAGCAAAAGCACTAAAATGGGCGGACGAAGTAAAAATGGCGGTGATGGGCATGGTGCTCGCCGCTAAACACTGGAAGTTTTGGCTAGTCTTCTTGCCAGTGCTGATTATCTTTGGAGTGATTCTGACCATGCTTTCTAGCGGGATGGGAGCGATTAACCTTTTCCTTGCGTCGTCATTCCCTGACAAAATGCAGATTATTGGCGATGCTTTCTTGGGATTTTTTGGGAAGGACAAGTATTTCTGGGACTTTTTGCAGAATTTCTCGATTGCGTTTTTGCAGGCGCTGCTAATTGCGCTGATTGTCTTTGTCTATCAGGGGCGGAAGAAGAGCGCTAAAGAGCGCGGCGGCTCTTCTGATATCCAGAACGCAGGCCTAGCGGCTGGGCTGGCACTGCTTGGGAGCGGTTGCCCGACTTGTGGAACTACGCTAATCACACCACTGCTCGCTTCGATCTTTTCTACCTCTGGATATGCCGTGGCGGGGGCGATTTCTGGGATTATTACTTTTGTCGCCGTAGTGCTGCTATTATGGTCGTTAAAGCGTGTAGGGTTGGAGGCGTATGCTATAATAATCGATGAGAAATGGAGGAAGAAGCGTGAAAATAGTTAGATATCTTGGGATTGGACTTGTAGCTGTGGCGTTTTTTGCGCTGATTGTCTCGAATATTGGTAACAAGAATCACGCTGACGCTGTTTGGGATGAGGCGGCTACCATGGGGCGGATGGATGCAAAGCATTATTTTATCTTCTATACAGATTTGGCCTGTCCATACTGTGAGGCGTTTTCTCAGGCGATATTTGAGCATGAAGATGAGTTCAAGCGCGATTATATTGAGGGTAAGGATATCCTCTATGAAGTACGCGTGACGGACTTCCTCTACGAGTTTGGCGAGCATAAGCCAGAGATGTCGCGTTGGAGCGCCGAGGGGATTTACTGCGCGGCAAACGAGAACAAGTTCTGGGATTATTACCGGACTGCGCTTGAGACGTTAAATGAAGATTATTATTCTAAGGGGATTGGCGTTTCTAAGACTGCGCCGATGATTTCCGATATGACGGCAGATTATTGGCTAAACATTGGCAAGAAAGTAGGTCTTGGTGAAGAGTTTGTGAGTTGCTTTACGGAACACAAGACGGTAGATAAGATCAAGGAGAACGCCGCCAAGGCTGCACAGCAGGTGCAGGGCGGGTTGCCATTCTTTAAGTTTGATAAGTTCACCACGGGCGGGTTTGATACGGCCTGGGGCTGGGACTATGTGAAGAAGTATCTGGACGCAGGACTTTCTAGCTAGCTTTGGGTTCGCGGTCCGCTGCGTAGGTGAGTAGCTAGTGCCCTTGATTTTTCAGAGGCTATTTGCTATAATAGAGTTATATTCGGGGATTTCCCGCACCCTAGTCGCAAGACTAGGGGAAATTTTTTATTCTCCTAAATATAAGTTGCGAAACCCGTTTCTAACTTTCTCCATATCATTCTCTGCGATTTGTCCTAATCTGGTGTAAAGCCTGGCAGAACTAAATGCTTTGGCTTGAGATAATGCGGCGTAAACATCTTTTTCTTGAAACCTAAAATTTACATACCAGGAGCCTGTATGCTTCTGAGTAGAAAGCGGAACCCCCATAAAACCAAAGTAGCTTAACTTTCGGAAAATTAGAACCGGACGAGAAAAATATTCGCTTTTTCCGTTTATTTCTACACCGACATTTTCCCCTACGGCCAGCCACCAGATTTCGCCATCTTTAATCTTAGGTATTTTGTCATTAAAGTGTTTTTTTCTTTGAGCGTGATCCACTCTTTAAATCTCTTTTCTTCCATACTGCACCTATCTCCAATTATATTAAGTTACTATATACTTCCACTATGGCAAATGGAGAGCTGGATTGCAAGCTCTAGCATGATATTAACCGCACCGATACTACTCAAAGGAATAAGTTCATTAATTCACCATATAACTTCCCCTACTCCGGGGGCTACAATTACGGAGGCGGGGTCTACAATCAGGGTTCGGGCGGGAGCTGGTGGTCTCGTAGTGCCACAACTCAGGCCGGCCAAGCCTACAACTTCTACTTGTATACCAGTGGCTACGTGTACCCGCAGAACTACGACCACGTTTACGTTGGGTACGGGTTCGCGGTCCGCTGCGTAGCTGAGTAGCTAGTGCTCGATGTCCTGGATTTTCTTTGCCTCAAAGAGTACCGTCGGGACGGCGGGAGGCGGAGTAAAGTCAGTCGGACGGAGCGGATAGCGAATCTTGGTCTGATATTCCTTAATTAACGCCTGGCCGAGCTGGGAGGTGTAGTGACGGTCAGTATTGAGGAGTTTTAGGGCAAATTGCTTTTGCAAAATTAGATAGAAGCTCTCGGGCTGGTTTTCCGCTTCCAGTAATTTGTGAACAATTTTGGAAGAAAGATGGAAGGGTGGATTAGAGAACACCTTGTAGGGTTCGGATGGCAAATCGTAGTCTAGGAAATCTTTTTCGACAACTTCGACATTTTCTACGCCGCGGCTTTCCAGATTTTTGCGGAGCTTCTCGGCCGTCTCGTGATCTGGTTCGATGGCAATCACTTTTTGACAACGCTTGGACAGAGCATAGGTAATCACGCCAGAGCCGGCGCCGATATCTATCACGGTGTCGCGCTTTTTAATATTACTGTGACCAATTAGCATGAGCGCGAGTTTGGGGCTTCTCAAAAAATGCTGCGAAAGCCGAAAATCACGAGTGGAGGATTTTTGATCCATTAAATCTCCAGAGGTTTTTGCTCGCCGGTAGTAAAATCTTTGAGCAAATACTTACCGGTCTTGACCTCGTTTTCTCCAACGACGACGCCAGATTTTGCGATACGAGCAGCGTGGCGCATGAGGTCACCGAGCTTTTTGTCGAACAAGATTACATCTACAGACTTACCAGATGCGCGAAGTTTGTCGGCAAGCTTATAAGCAGACTCGCGAGTGTCGCCGAGCATCATAATAGCGATGTCGACCGGAGCGGGTGCGGATTCTTTCAAGAGACCGGCTTCGGACAAGACGGCATAAAGACGAGTGAGGCCAATAGAGCCGCCGACGCCTGGGAAGCTCTGGTCGGTGTAGTTGCTGGCGAGGTTGTCATAGCGACCGCCGGAGCAGATGGAGCCGAGCTGTTCGTAACCCGGAATGATAGTCTCAAAAACGGTACCAGTGTAATAATCGAGACCGCGGACAATCTTCATATCGACCTCGGCAATATCAGACAAACCGAGAAGGTTAAGTTCGTTCATGACGTATTCTAGCTCAGCAAAACCTTCGGCGATGCGTGGGTCGGAAAAATCAAGAAAATCAAGTTTCTTGATGTCTTCCGTGCTACCGTGCATATTGATAAATGTTGTAATTTTTACAACAGTTTCTTCTGGGAGACCGAGGGATTTTAGGTCGGCGGCGGTTTTTTCGGCAGGGACTTTTTCCGCGTGGTCGATAATGCTCATAATGTCGGAAGCGTGAGCGGAGACACCTAGAAAATCGAGAACACCAGACAAAAATTTGCGGTTATTAACACGGACTTTTAGGCTTGGGAGATTAAATGTTCTCAGAGCGTCGACTACGGTCGCAATCACCTCTGCGTCGTAGGAAAGTGGTAATTCCCCGCGCCCAATTACGTCGACGTCGCACTGATAGAATTCACGGAAGCGAGCTTTCTGGGCGCGCTCACCGCGAAAGTTACGCCCGATTTGGGAAACACGAAATGGAAAAGCGAGACTCGATTCGTGTTCGACGATGTAGCGCGCAAGAGGCACAGTGTGGTCGTAGCGGAGAGACTGGCTAGAATCCTCGGCAGATTCCTCGGTCTTAATCACGCGGTAAATCTGCTTCTCAGTGTCGCCACCGGCTTTAGCAAAGAGGACTTCGTTTCTGTCAATAGTTGGAGTTTCGATATTCTGGAAGCCGTGAAGATGATAAGCCTTCGCAATTCCTGATTTAAATTTGTTAAAAATAGCCTGCTCAGAAGGCAGAAGCTCGAGCATGCCAGAAATTGGGGAGGTATTAATCTTTTTCATGGTTATATTATACCATATCTTGACTTTTTGACATAAGTGTGATATAATAAGGGGATAGCACATTAAAATACCATAAAAGGAGGGGTGTAATATGGATATAAAAAATTTGGAGACTTTTTCCATAATTGAGCATGCGCACGAAGTTGCGCGGGATCTCGGCAAAGGAAACATTGAAGCAGAAAAGGCGCTTGAGCCAATACTTTCCAGGATTGACGGTGTGCGAGCGATCAAAGACCTGAAGACTGAGCTTTCGCCTGACGAATGGGCAAAAGTTTATCGCCTCTGTGGAGATGATGCAGGGATGTTGATTTCTAGCGTAATCGTTATGGGTTGTTTGAATGACCCTAACCACATTCACGAGAATTTGAGCCTAAAGTATCCAGCGCCTTTTATAGTGCGACCAATTCAGAAAGGTGAAATTCTGTTCGGAGGGCGTAACAATTACGCAATGCGCAGGCATTTCCGCGAGGAATTTCTACACCGATTGAAAGTCGCAAAGCGGAGCCAACCAAAATGATATTAAAAAGAGCCTGCTATGTTAGCGGGCTTTTTTTCATGGTGGCTCCGACTGGAAAACTCGAGGCTAGCGCCTCGAGAATCTTGTTCGCTGACTCGGTTAAACTTGAGCAAGCTCAAATTTAACTCTCGCTAGCTCCAAGATGGAACCAGCAAGCTGGTTCTGCGTCCAGTCGGAGCGGAGCTAAACATTAGAATAAAAAAAGTTCCCGTTGGGAACGTTTTTTATTCTAATGGTGGCTCCGACTGGACTTGAACCAGTGACACAAGGCTCTTCAGGCCTCTGCTCTACCAACTGAGCTACAGAGCCACAAAATTGGAGTGGGTGTTTATATTATACCAAAAGAGGTCAGCTTCCGCAAGGGTGGATTAATACAGCTATTTAGCGGCAGAATCTTTGAAGATTGTTTGGTCTTTGATTTCGTCAGGAAGATAGTTCTTGTCGAGATGGAATCCGGCTTCCCATTTTTGGCCTTCGCCAAAATGTAAATCTTTCATGAGCTTGGTCGGGGCGTTACGCAGATGAATCGGCACGGGAAGACCCATAGATTTATGTGCTAAATCTTGCGCCTTGTACCAAGCATTAATTGTATCGCGATTTTTCTTACATTTGGCGAGGACGACTGCAACATGGCTCAAAATAATTCCGCCTTCTGGCATACCGACACGCTCAATTGCTTCAAAGGCGGAAACGGCAAGATTAAGCGCGCCATTTCCGGCCAGGCCAATATCCTCGCTCGCAAAAACCACCATGCGACGGGCGATAAACTTCGGATCTTCGCCAGCTTCTACCATACGAGCAAGGTAATAGAGTGTGGCGTCAACGTCGCTGCCGCGCATAGATTTGATAAAAGCAGAAATATTGTCGTAGTGGTTATCACCTTTTTTATCATAGCCGGGAACCTTTCTGCCGGCGGCTTCTTTGACGACATTTTCGTCGATTTTTTGAGATAGGCTCAGGGCTAACTCTAAGTCGCCCAGAGCGGAGCGAGCATCACCACCGGAAAGTTCTGCAAGATAGTCAATCGCTTTTTTAGTAACACGCTTAGTAGCTTTTTCGGCTTTGATGGCGCGCTTTAAAACTTCGATAATTCCCTCTTTTGACAAGGGCGAGACGATGACTACGCGCGAGCGCGAAAGTAGTGGAGAGATTACTTCAAAACTTGGGTTTTCCGTGGTGGCACCAATTAAGGTAATCAAGCCAGATTCGACATGGGGCAAGAAAGCGTCTTGCTGAGCTTTATTAAAACGATGAATTTCATCAACGAAAAGGACGGTGCGGGTTTTTAAATTCCAGTTTTGACGAGCGCGCTCTACGACTTTTTCAACGTCAGACTTATGCGCAGTAACGGCGGAAAGTTCAATAAAGTCCGCCTTAAATTCGCGAGCTAAAATACGGGCGAGGGTAGTCTTTCCAGTACCCGGAGGGCCCCAAAAAATTAGGTTGACTGGCTCACCTTTTTTGACGATTTCCGTAAGAATTTTACCATCGCCAATAATCGCATCTTGGCCGACGACTTCTTCTAGCTTCTTTGGACGCATACGTTCGGCAAGTGGAACACGATTACTACTTAACTCTTTTGACATAACTTCCTTTGTCTATTATTATAACATAATTTGTGGTATAATATATACATATGCAATATCTAGCGATTTTAGGACGGCAGCCAAAAATTTCTTTGGCGGAGCTAGAAAGTCTCTTTTCTAGCGTGAAAAATATAGGCGGGAGCTTGGCACTTTTTGAGAGCGAAACAGAGCCTAAAATCGATAGACTTGGAGGTACGATTAAGTTGGCCAGACCGCTTGATGGTGGGCCGGAAAAGTTTCTACTAGAGCTTGATTTTGACGGAAAATATGTGATTGGCGTGTCAGATTATTCCAAGGGCGCCACGAGGCGCTCTGCACAAGGTTTGGCGCTAAAAATTAAGCGCGTACTTAGGAATCATGGTAAATCCGTCCGGGTGCTAGAAAATAAAGATGCGGTATTGTCTACGGCGACAGTATTTCATAGTCAACTTGGTGAAAAGCCGGGACATTTTGAGCTAATTAAAGTCGGAAAAGATTGGTATGTAGGAATTGGTGTGCAAAATATCAACGCCTACCGCGATCGTGACCAAAATCGTCCAGCCAGAGACGCCAAAAACGGCATGTTGCCACCAAAGTTGGCGCAGATTTTGATTAACCTCTGTGGCCCTTTGAAAGAGGGTGCAACAGTGCTTGATCCGTTTTGCGGTACTGGGGTAGTGCTCCAAGAAGCAATACTGATGGGTTATAAGGGGTATGGTACAGACGCTTCTGAGCGAATCGTAGAGTATGCCCAGAAAAACTTGGAATGGCTCGGAAAAGGCGATTTTAAACTTTCTGTGGGTGATGCGCAGGATTTTATCTGGGAGCAGCCGATTGACGCAGTAGTGTTTGAGGGGTATCTTGGTCCACCAATGAGCCAAGCGCCGGCAGAGATTAAACTAAAAACCGTAATGGCAGAGATTTTGCCTCTATATCGCAATGTTTTGAAGAATTTGTCAAGTCAACTCAAATCTGGGACGCCGGTAGTGATGGCGCTCCCTGCGTGGCTTCGTCTAGATGGTCGCTATCAACGCTTAAATTTGCTTGACGAAATCCGCGACATGGGGTATAATGTTATAAAGTATACAACTTCGAGTCAAGAGGATTTACTCTACCACAGAGACGGTCAGATTGTGGCTCGAGAAATAATAGTATTAAGGAAGAAATAATATGTCACATGTGAAAGCTGGCGGTACCGCCAAGAATATCCACAACAACGCTGGTCAGCGCCTTGGCGTCAAGCGTTTTGGTGGTCAAAAAGTGAAGAACGGTGAAGTTTTGGTTCGCCAAACTGGTGCTACCAAGATTGCTGGTCCTGGCACTTATATGTCTCGTAACTTTACGATTCATGCTGCCAAAGACGGTGTAGTTACCTTCGTCAAAACCAAGAAGACTCACTTCTCTGGTAAAAGCCTACCAAGAGTTAGAGTAGAAGTTAGATAAGTATAAATAGTTCTTTCTTGGGCGACTGAACCTTTTTACCTGCGAATCAAAAAATGCCACCCGTAAGGGAGCATTTTTTGATGAGACTGGGGAGCTCAAAAAGAACTATTTGTGCTTATCTATGATATACTTAAGACATGAGTAATATTTTGATAATTGGGAATATTCTCAAAGACGTTTATCTGCGCATGGATGAGCGGTTAAACAACTTTGAGATTGACGAGCATGGGACGCCATGGCTCGATTTCGGATTTGACGGAAGCTCACACAAATTCTTCCGCCGAGTCAGCATCTACGGCGGAGCCACCGTCGCGATGGAAGTATTAAGCAGATTTGACAATCAAGTCAAAATCGACGGCAGCAAAATGAGTTTTGCTGGCGGAGAGATTGTCGCTAACGGACAGGCGGCGCATTGTTACCGATACATGCTCTGTCATGGCAACAAAATCACCTACCTCGTACCAAACGAGCGCCACGAGACCAAATGGGTGATGCCGCGCGGGATGGTAGAGTGGCTATTTATCGATAGATCTGCCGGCGTAACCGATGAATTGGTTTCTGAAATCAAGAATTTCTTATCAATGTCCCAGCACACGCGTGTTGCGGTCTATGCGCCAAAAGACCTGAAAGAGGCCGATAAGCGCTTGATTGAGTTGGCAAGCATCGTCTTCACTGAAGAAGACATTAATGACGTCAAGATTAACGGCTCAGTCTGTAAAATTTCTGGCCAAGAAATTTCCCTTAACGGCAATAAGCAGACTTGGAGAGTTGAGCGCACGGATCTGATGACGCATCTGACCATCAATTCTATCATTGCAGCAACGGTGTTTGGCGCGCTGATTAAGGGTGCCTCCGTAAAAGATGCTTTGCTCTATGCTAAGATTAACGCCGAGAATTCTTCCCTTTCTGGCACACTTGCGCTAGATAGAATTAAGAGCCTCGCAGAAAATCAGAAGTCAGAAGAGTCAGACATCCGTTTGACTGCTTCGACTATTATGACGCCGGGTAAAGGTATTCTGGCCGCGGATGAATCGGGTGGCAACATCCACCAAAAATTTGAAGGCCTGATGATTCCGGACGACGAGCAACATCGCCGTAATTATCGAAATATATTGCTGTCTACACCAGAACTTGATAATTATGTAAATGGTGTAATCTTGTTTGATGAAACGACTAAGCAAAAAAGTGACGACGGTCGCGATTTTGTGTCGTATCTCACTGCGCATGGCATTGTGCCGGGTGTAAAAGTTGACGAAGGCTTGGCAGAAATTGACGGCCTGGGCGAGAACTATACCAAGGGTATTGAGAATTTGAAAGAAAAGCTACCAAAGTATTACAAGCAGGGCCTACGCTTCTGTAAGTGGCGTGCTGCTTTTGAGATTGACCTCGGCAAGCCAAGCAAAAAGGCCCTGACTCAGAACTGTAAGTTGCTTGCAGAATACGCTAAGGCGTGTCAAGACGCTAACATGGTGCCAATCGTGGAACCAGAAGTAGTGTATGACGGCAACTACACGATTGAACAATGCGCAGACGTGACTGGAAAGGTACTAGATCAGGTCTTTGACGAACTTGCCAAAGCAGGCGTAAAACTTGACGCCACTATCCTCAAAGTCAACATGGTGCTGGCCGGCAAGAAATACCCAATCCAGTCTTCGCCAGAAGAAGTGGGTCGCGCAACGGCAGACGTTTTGAAATCTCATGTGCCAGAAAATGTAGCCGGCGTAGTCTTCCTGTCTGGTGGGCAGACCGTAGAGCAAGCTACTAACAATCTACAAGCAGTGACAAACTGTGGGCCATTCCCATGGCCAGTTTCGTTCTCGTTCTCGAGAGCCTTACAGACCCCAGCGCTAGAGGCGTGGAAGGGCGATAATGCAAATACGGAAGCGGCGCAAAATGCGTTCCGCGATAGGCTAGCTGCTAATAAAGAAGCACTGAATAGGAAGTAGCTGAGCAAATAACAGTATTGCTGTTTCGAGCTCCCCAGTCTCATCAAAAAATGCTCCCTTACGGGTGGCATTTTTTGATTCGCAGGTAAAAAGGTTCAGTCGCTCGAGAACAGCAATACTACTATTTGCTCTCGGACTCCGTCCCGGCAGCTTCGCCTTCGGCGGATTCTTCTTCAGGCTTGGAGCCGTTGTCGGAAGGAACGTCAGCGGCGGCCATAGCTTCTTCGGCGGCCTTGGCAGCTTCAGCTTCACGAGCAGCAGCTTCGGCGGCTGGGTCATAAAGGCTAGCTACAACCTGTTCTGGGTTCAATTCTTTGTCGGCAAATTCTACACCAGCAGGCAAAACGATGTCAGCGATAGTGAGCTTGTCGTCAAGTTCAACCATCTTGGCTGCATCAATCGTAAGCTTGTCTGGAAGATCGGCAGGCTTAGCCTTAACATCGATTTCCATAATAGCCTGGGTAAGAGCAAAGTGGGTGAGCTTGGAGGCGTCAGACTCTTCAAAGTTCTCGATAACGATTGGAGCGGTTGCTTCAACAGCTTTGTTAGCAGACACAGTCTGGAATTCTACGTTGACGATTTTGCGAGAAACTGGATCGATAGCGATATCTTTGACGATAGCCATAGAGTTTTTGCCATCAACGGTAATATCAATGGTGGAGTGGTATCCTGCGCTTCTTAGAACTTTTTCCGTGTCGTTATAGATAGATTGAGCGAGGATTGGTTCGCCATTTCCGTAAATAACAGATGGAATAAAGCCGTCAGCGCGCAAGCCGGCGAGTTTTTTGCCAGCCACAGTGCGTTTTTCTAGAGACAATTTATTGTCAGACATATTATTTCCTTTTATTTCCTAACTTCAGTATATTTTACCTTATTTTTGAGAAAAATGCAAGAGGTCAAAAAATGAGGGCTTGGCCCGACAGTTTCACCGTCAGGTCGCCCTCAATAATTACATTATATCACATTTTCTTATAAAAAGCCTCTTTATTTTCACGAATTATTATTAGGCTTCTTATACTTCTAGTCTGTCTAAAGAGTTTTTCAAGATATCTTGCAATCTTGTCACTATCTTTCTTGACAAATCTTAGGTCGAAAATAATCTTGTTTGATTGCTTAAGACCTCGCAAGAACATCCGTTCGATCGTCTTTTCATTTGACGTTGTTGGGCTTTTCATTTCCCATTCCGTTCCGTCCATCATCATGTCCGGTGTCTTAGCCTTAGGTATGTTGCTAGGCGGTATTAGCTCAATATTGTGACCTTTTTTACGTAAAAAATCAACTGTCCGCTTCTCGTGTGGTTCTAGACGAACACCGTTTTGTTTTAATTTACCAATTTTCTTTGGCTTTTTACCTACACTAGCCATGCTTCCATTATTTATTGTCGCTAGAAATAATGCAAGCTCTAGCATGATATTAACCGCACCGACACTACTCAAAGGGATAAGTTCATTAGTTCACCATATAACTTCCCCTACTCCGGGCACTACTATTACGGAGGCGGGGTCTACGGTCAGGGCTCGTACGGGTACTGGTGGTCTCGTAGTGCCACAACTCAGGCCGGCCAAGCCTACCGCTTCTACCTGGGTACCAGTGGCGACGTGTACCCGCAGGACTACTATGACGTTGGGTACGGGTTCGCGGTCCGCTGCGTAGCTGAGTAGCTGTTGCTTAATGTCCCACAACATACATTGTACGACACGCGAGATGGGAATTCATATGTAGTTCGTAAGCTCGCGGATGGGAATTGTTGGATGACTGAGAATCTTAGAATTCAAGGTAAAGCATTGGACAGCTCAGACTCCGATTTACCAAGCGGAGCCACATTTACTCTTCCTGCTTCTGGGGTGAATACTTTTTGCGCTACCTCCAATTACGCTAACTGTGATGGTCGTGCCAATGTGCTTAATTCTAACAACGCTCAGCATCCAGAATATGGTACATATTACAACTGGTATGCCGCAACGGCTGGGTATGGTAAATATGCAACCATAATTGAACCGGTATATTCTATATGCCCAAAGAACTGGAGCCTACAGAGCAAATCTCAAGTAGAAAATTTATATAGTATCTATGGGAGCAAGACTAGCATGCAACAGTCCGTTGGACCAAATTATACTTTGGCGGGATATACAGGATCTGGAAATACGCTATACGATCAGGGTGTGTGGGGATTATACTGGGAAAGTACTCCTGGTAGCAACGGGGATGCATATGCTATTCGAACTAACGCAGATGTTTTCCTCCCATCTTTCAGTGGCTATCAGAAATACTGGGGTTTCCCGATTCGTTGTGTGGCTAAGTAGCGACGGTTCTAACCGCACCGATACCACTCAAAGGAACAAGTTCATTAGTTCACCATATAACTTCCCCTACTCCGGGGGCTACAATTACGTAGACGGGGTCTACGTTCAGGGCTCGGCCGGGGTCTGGTGGTCTAGAAGCAGTTTCACTACGGCCGGTCAAGCCTACAACTTCGACCTGACTACCGATGGCTACGTGGCCCCGCAGAACGTCAGTAACGTTGGGTACGGGTTCGCGATTCGCTGCGTAGGGGAGTAGCTAGCAAACAATAGAGGTAATTCTATTGACATGTTTTCTCCAGGAGGCTGGGGACAGGGTGCTACTGTGCTACACAACGGACAGAAAAACCGCTTGCAATGCCATCAGCATTTTGTGGATAAAATGAACCGCTACTCTGCATGTTAAAATCATACGCAAGTCCCCCAGATGGGCCTGCACTCCTAGACCAAAATCGACCCCCAGTATTCTGCTCCTTGACACCACAATCCACGCATGCATAGTAGACGCCAGTAAGCAAATAGTTATACGGTTCTGAAAGAAAAGCGTTGACACGATTTAGGTCTGTTCGATTAGAGCCGTTACCTCCAGACGCCTTATCCAGAGTATAAAAAGACTTGCTAGTACTTTGACCGCCATCTGGAAGTCTCCAGCCCTTCGGACAAATAGAACTAGAAGCGTTAGTAAGATTCGTCGCTGACGCAGAGGTCATAGAACTAATACCGGTTCCAGCAGTAGCAACATACCAATTATACAGATTTCCGCGTTCTAAATCATCGAAAGAAAAGACGTGTTTTACGTTATTCGGATTGTTCCAGGCACCCCAATCATCTTTCCCAGAATTTTGTGCAACTGGTATCTCAAAATTTGAGCTCACGTCAGAATTAGAAGAGGTGATCGTAGTTGTCGTAGTCGTGGAACCAATTCTTAGGTTCTGCGTCATCCAGCAGTTACCGTCAGCAAGCTTTCTGACGATGTAGGTGTTATTATCCCTAATGTCGTACAATGTATGTTGTGGGACATAAGAAGTGTCGCCATCATGGCTCCCATCAGTGTCAGCAGTTGTGGCAGTAGCAAGTGGTGTAGTGGCAGAAGCACAAATCTCGGAAGTCATTTCTTGCATTGTATTTATAGTAAAGAACCTAGGCGCCGGATATGCCGCTTTTAGTTCTGCACTATAACTCTTACCATAGCTTGGTACAGCAGCAGTGATAGTATAGGTACCAGCAGAAGAGGCTGGGATAGTACAGGAATAGGTGAGAGGAGTAGACGAGGTCTTAGTACAGGAGAGAGTGGTAGGAGTAGATGGAGTTGCTGTGTTTGTCATAGTGATGGTAGCGTCTAGTGTTTCTGCAGTAGAGTACATAGTGGTAGCTACTTCTATAGTAGTAGCAGTGTTTGGTTCTATGGTAGACGGAGTAAGCGTCATAGTTTCTGTAGTTCCTGCATCCGCCACCGCAGTAAACAATACTTTGTTAGAGTACTCTCCTGGAG
>CAYSIB010000016.1:0-16258 GCA_964431025.1 uncultured Candidatus Saccharibacteria bacterium | reverse complement strand
TGTCGTACAATACACGTTGTGCGTCATTGATCCATCATGCTCACGCTTGCAAAACGGCCCTCACTTTGTAATAGTGGAATCACAATAACTAAACAAGGAATTTGCACATTATATGGAAGAAAAGAGATTTAAGGAGTGGATCATACTCAAAGAAAAAATACACAATATTGCTAGAATTAGGACAATTCGTGAAGGTGAAGTTTGGTGGGCGGCCCTAGGTGAGAATGTAGGTGTAGAAATAAACGGCAAGAATGATGGGTTTACTAGACCGATACTTGTGTTCAAAAAGCTAAGTAGATTTAGCTTTCTTGGAGTGCCACTTACAACGCAAGAACATTACGGAACTTGGTATTCCTCATTTGAATTCAAGAATAAAAAACAATTTGCAGCACTCTCGCAGGTTAGAATACTGAGCGTATCAAGACTAAACAAGCGGATGGGTATGCTCACTCATTCGGATTTTGATGTTGTAAAAGCCGGTTTCAAGCGATTATATCTAGGATAAAATAGCCCCCAGACCTTGCGGCTGGGGTTGGACGGGTATTCCCGAATATGTCTCCATTATATCAAACCCTGTTTATCTTGTCAAGATAGCTCACTCGGTGTACAATTAAACCATGAGTATTATCAAAGGCAAAAAACCCGCATTAAAACCTACTCCACCTCCAGATGATGTTTTGCTTGCCCTTGATATTGGTACAGAATTTGTCAAAGCCGTTATCGCCCGTCAAAAAAAGAACAATCAGCTCGAAATTATCGGTATCGGCCGCGCCCATCAAGATCCGTCCAACATGCACGCTGGCGCTATCGCCGACATTGGCGCCGTGGTCGCCACTTGTGAAAAAGCCCTTTCCGACGCGGAAAAGCAGGCCGGTGTCACCTGTAAACTTGTCTCTGTCGGTATCGCTGGAGAACTCGTAAAAGGGAATACTAGCACCGTCCACTATCGTAGAAAAAACGGCAATCGCCCTCTGTCCGAGCAAGAAATGTCCCTCATTATTCAGCGTGTTCAGGACAAAGCCGGAGAACTCGCTAGAAAAGAAGTTGCTCTCGAGACTAATAATCCTGATATCGAGGTTCGCCTGATTAACTCCGCCATCGTCAGTCTGACGATTGACGGCTACAAAGTGTCAAATCCGATTGGCTTTAAAGGCTCCGATCTTACTATCCAGTTTTATACCGCTTTTGCGCCACTGGTTCATATCTCCGCTATTGAGAAAGTCTGCGCTGAGCTCAGCCTCGATCTTCTCGCTGTGGCGGTTGAGCCGTTCGCGGTTTGTCGCGCCTGTCTGGGCGATGATCCGGATTCTAATCTTTCCGCTATCGTTATGGATATTGGCGGCGGCACCACCGATATTGCTATTGTTGATGACGGCGGCGTAGATGGTACTAAGATGTTTGGAATCGGCGGCCGTAGCTTTACTCACCAGATTGCCGAGACTTTGGGCGTCGATTATGACACTGCCGAATTTTTCAAGCTCAATCCTGACTCCGATGAACTCCCAGCTCAAGCTAGAGAACGCATGGAAGAGTCCATCGCTAAGAATCTCGAAGTCTGGACCTCTGGCGTCCAGCTCGCCCTCTCTGATTTTAATCTCTTAGAAGTTTTCCCGCAGAAGATTCTCCTCTGTGGTGGTGGCGCTGGCCTGATGCAAATTCAAGAAACTCTTGCCACCTCTGATTGGTATCAAGAACTGCCGTTCTCTCGTCGCCCAGTCGTCCACATTGTTGAAGCGGACGATATTCCAGATTGCGAGAACAAAACCGACACTGAGCTAGACCACTCCTTTATCACGGCGCTAGGCCTTCTTCGCGTCTCACTAGATACTCTCGCCGGCTCTCCGGACGGCAACACAATTAGAGACAGACTCGCTAAAATCCTCCAGAATTAAGGCCTGATTTCTACAAAGTCACCAGGTTTCAGTCCTGATAGCTGATATTTGCCAAATTGGATTCTATGTAATGCCTCAACCTGGTATCCCACCGCCGCAAAAGTCCGGCGGATTTGGCGATTCCGCCCCTCGCTCATCGTGACGAGCCACTTTTTTCGCCCATCGTCAAGGTGTGACAGGCCTAGTTTTGACTTCCCATCCGGCAGGTCTATCCCATAATCCGAAATCATCTGCTGATGCAGCGGCTCCAAATCCCGATCCAGCGTCACTTCGTAGCGCTTTTCTTTGACAAACTTCGGATGGGTATGCTGGAAAGCAAAGTCCCCATCATTAGTCAGAAGGATTAGTCCGGAAGAGTCTTTATCAAGTCTCCCTACGGTCTTCAAACTCTGATAAATTTCTGGTAAAAGCTCATAAATCGTCGGCGTCTCTCCTTGGCGCCTCCTAGAGCAGACATAGCCCACCGGTTTATTGAGTGCAAGATATAAAAAAGATACCTCAAAGGGTATCATCTTTCCATTATAGCACACTTTGTCGTTTTTGTCAATACGCGCGCCCAAAACGGCGGTTTTCCCAGATACAGAAACCTTGCCGGACGCAATTATGTCGTCGGCTTGGCGGCGCGATACTCCCAATCTTTCCGCTAGGAATTTATTGAGCCGGACTTCCTGGCCAGTTGGCATTAGGAACTCCTGGGTTTTCATTCAAAATCGCCTCCATCTGCTGGGCGGTAGTGCCCTGTGGTTGCGGCGCCGGCTGTGCTGGCTGCGCCGCCGGAGCTGGCTGAGGAGCTGGCGCTGGCTGAGCTGGCTGCGGCGCTGGAACTACTGATGGTTGTACGGGCTGCTCAGCAGGAGCCTGAGACGATGAAGCAGGAGCACCGGAGCTGGCTGTATTTGACATACTGCCAGCGAGGCGCGCATCTGCTGAAGAAGTATCAGGCCCTGCTGTGCTGCCCTTATCACCAAGCACTTCGTGTACGGCGTTGATTACATCTTCTATCCCCACCTGCGACTTCACCAAATACTTATCCGCCCCGAGGCTCTCCCCCCTCTGTCTCTGTTCTTCGGAAGACAGAGCCGTCATCATGATCACTTTAATATCTTTAGTCTCTGGCGTAGAACGGAGGATGTCTAGCATATCAAACCCAGAAATCTTCGGCATCATCACGTCAGAAACAATCAAATCAGGTTTCTGCTGTACTGCAATCGCCAATGCCTCTTCGCCATCACCCGCAGAAACGACCTCATAACCCTCGGCCACTAAGCGAATACTATAGATCTCGCGCAGGCTCTTATCGTCTTCCACTAGCATTATTTTTGGCATTTTTTCCTCCTATTTTCCTTATTGTATTACACTTGTGCTATTTTGGCTAGGCTGAGGCGCTGGCGCAAGCTGAACAACCGGCTGCGGGGTAGGTTGCACTACTGGCTGCGGTGCAGGCGCTGGCGCAGGCTGAGCCGCCGGTTGCACTGCAGCTGCCTGAATCGCTGCATTTGACAAATTCGTATTTATGTTCACTGTTGGCGGCTTAATTTGCATCATCTGCGTATTGCGCTGCACCACCATCTGTTGTTCATATTCTTCAGGGGTGATTCGTGGCAAAGACACATAGAATGTGGAGCCTTCCCCAAACGCACTTTCTGCCCAGACGCGTCCACCCATCGCTTCTACTCTGGCTTTCACGATATAAAGCCCCAGACCCGTTCCGCCCACTTCTCTTGTGGCAGAATTATCCACCCGATAGAATTTCTGGAAAATATGCGGTAGATTCTCTGGTGGGATCCCCACGCCAGAATCGGTCACATTAATCAAAACGTCGTCGCCGTCGCCTCTGACGCTGACCCAGATCTCTCCGCCCGCCTTGGTATATTTCACGGCATTTTCGATCAAATTATTGATAATTTCCTGCAAGAAGTCCACATCGACCATCGCGTACGCTAGCTGATCAATCTGCAATTTCCCCTCTAAACTATCCTTGATGCCAAAAGTATAATGAATCTGCTTGTTATTCAACGCATTCATCTGGCGGTCAGCAATTTGTTTCACCAGGGAGGTCAACTCCACCGGCACCAGGTGTACCTTAATGCGTCTATCATCTAGCTTTGTCACATCTAGCAAATCTTGGAATAGCTTCCCCAGGTGTTGCGACGCATTGTGCGCCTCTGTAAGATATTGGCGCGCGCGGTCGTCAATCGTCGCCGTCTGCGGATTGAGCGCCAGCCCCAGATAGCCCTCAATCGAGGCCACCGGCGTGCGCATCTCGTGGCTTGCCGTAGAAATAAACTCCGTCTGCTCCCCCTCCTTGGCCAGCTCCTCTGCAATATCGCGGAATGTGATAATCCGATCAGCATTTCTCCCGCCCGACGGCGTCAAAACAATTTCCACCGGCGTTTTTCCACCCTGCGGCGTTACTAGATAAAAATCGCGCGATGTCCACGCCTCGTTATTTACTACCGCATGCGCCAAAGGGTTCTGATTGTCGGTCAGAACCATCCCCTCGCCATTTTCCATTTTCATCAAAGAAAGATAAGACAGACCCAGCGCGTCCGACCCATCTGTAATCCCCGTCATTCTCGCCGCCGCCGGATTCACCAGTTTCACCAACCCATTTTGGTCAATAATTACCACCCCATCATTAATGGAGTTGAGCACAAGTTCAGCTAGGAGCGCACGATCCGTCTGTCTCGGATCAAGCCCATCCACCATTGGGTTTTTCTGAAACAATTTCATTAAGTATATTTTAACACAAACGGAATAACATGTGCTAAAATTGACTTATGAATAAGGACGTTGTTTATATTGAGCCGGAAGATGACATTACTGATATCATCGCCCGGGTTAAAACCGCCAAACAAAAACTAGTCGCACTCGTTCCGCCAAAAAAGATTGGCGTTTTAAGAAGTGCTGTTAATACAAAACTCATCGCCAAGGCCGCTCGTCTCTCTAATAAAGTCGTAGTGATTGTTACTACTGATAGCTCTCTGATTAAACTTGCTGCCGCCGCTCAGATTCCAGTCGCCAAGAATCTCCAGTCTCGTCCAAAGCTTCCATCCGAAATTATCAGGGAAGAAAAGGCCAGTGGGGAACAATTTATCGACGAAAAAGATTACGACGACGAAGAAGTCGACCCAGAAGCAGCTTTAAACACGTCCAAAAACGCTGCCGCGGTCAAATCTCCAAAGAAAGCCGACCAAGAAATCACTTCTGATGACATCGAAAAAGACGAACAAAAACAAGACAAATCTGGCAAGTCCAAGAAATTTGACAAGAAAGGCGTCATCCCTAATCTCGAAAAATATCGCAAATGGATCATTATCGGCGTTTCTGCCTTTGTCGTTTTGGTTGTATTTCTAGTTTGGGCCTTTGTCTTTGCGCCGGCTGCCGATATCGCCGTCGCTATCCGCACTACTGCCAATAACTTCTCAGAAAACGTCTCTTTCACTACCAAATCTGGCAACGAGAACACTACTTCTGGTATCTTCCTCTTAGAACAGAAAAAAGTCGAAAAGACCAGCTCTGTCGAATTCACCGCCACCGGCCAGAAAGACGTTGGTGAGAAAGCCACCGGCACTATCATGCTTGCTGCCTACTTAAGCGCCGACTCAGAGGGCGTGCCTCTCCGCGTCGTTGACGGTGTCAAATTCACCTTTGGCAGCCTATCCTACACCGTTACCTCTGGAGCCTCGGTCTCTTACCCAGAATCCGATTCCGACTGTGAAAACGCCAGTACCGGTAGAGTTTCTCGTGACGGCTGTCTCCAGACCGCCAAGGTCACCGTCCAGGCCGACCAATCCGGCACCGATTCTAACATCGGCCCACACGATTCCGGCTGGACTACTACCGCCGATACTAGCATGGCTAAATCTTTCTCAATCTACAACTCTTCTGCCTTCACTGGCGGTACGACCAATATGGTCACCGTCGTCTCCGAACAAGATTTTAATACCGCAAAGGAAAAATTAGTAAATCAAGGCCGTGAAGATGGTAAAGCCGAACTAGTTAAGCAATTTGGCGACGACATGATCACGATTGAATCTAGCCTAGAAGTTTCCACCTCTGATCCAAAATCTACCCCTGCTGTCGGGGAAGAAGTAAAATCTGGCGTTACGCCAAAAGTTGAAGCCACCACCACCTACACGATGTACGCCGTTGATAAGGTCAAAGTCGAAGAATTTATCAAAGAAAAGACTTCTACCTCTGTTGCTGCTGACCAAAAGATTTATGCCATTAATACGCCATTCTTCGAAAACTTCCTCAAGCAATCTGATGGCACCTACACTGCCAAATTAAAGAGCGCCACCCAGACCGGTCCAAAGGTTACCGAAGAAGACATCCTAGAAAAATCTCGCGGCAAGAAAATCGGCGAAGTCCAATCGCTCCTAAAGTCCATTAACGGCGTCAGCTCCGTCAAGATTACCCCATCGTTTGCCTGGGTCAGCACCGTTCCAGACGATCCAAACAAAATTACTATTGAACTCAAAGTGGAGGAATAATGAAAATTGTAGGGCTAGATGTCGGAACGCGTCGCATTGGCGTAGCGACTGCCGATACCAATGTGCGTATCGCTGTGCCAAAGACTACGGTAGTCGTGAATAACGGATTTGAATTTGGCGAGATTGCTCGTATTGCCCGCATGAATAACACTGACTGGTTCGTCCTCGGGCTTCCGCGCAGTAATGAAGGCAAAGAAACCGCCCAGTCTGACTACGTTCGCAAATTCGCTCGGAGTCTGAAAAAAGCCATCCCAAATGCCAAAATCCGCTTCCAAGACGAATCTCTCACCTCTGTTGAGGCGGAAAGACGCTTAAGATCCCGCAAAAAGGGCTTTAAAAAAGAAGAAATTGACGCCGAGGCCGCCTCTATCATCCTCCAAGATTTCATCGAAACCATGTCAGAAAGCGTCAAAAACGCCAAACCATCAAAAAAGGCCGAAGATTTTACAGAAGAAATTATCCCAGAAAAAGAAAAGAAAGAGACTAGTCCTATGCTCAAAAAACTCGTTTTGTTCCTACTTATCACTGTCGTCGCCCTTGGTATTGGCGGTGGCGTAGCTTATGCTTGGTATAATTCTGCTCTTGGCGCCGTCTACAACATCGATTGTAGCGCCAGTGGCAAGGAAGATGCCCGCTGTGAGTATATTGATTTCACCGTCAAATCTGGTGAAACATTGAACGTGATTGCCGACAATCTCGAAGCTGTCGACCTCATCAGGAGTGCCTTTGTTTTTCAGGTCTATATGCGCTCCCAGAGTATGGCCGAACAGATTAAAATCGGCGATTATCAGTTCCGCCGCAACATGACTGTAGAACAGATTGCTCGTCAGCTTGTAGAAGGCGCCAAGAATCCAAATGTCTTTTCTTTTACTATTCTCCCAGGTTCTACGATTAGAGATATCAAGAAAAGCCTCTTAGAGCTAGGCTACTATACAGAGGCGGAAATTAATGCTGCCTTTGCCAAGGATTATCGCGGCACCAGCGCAGAAATCGACAAATTACTCCAAAACTGGCCTGCCAGTAACGATTACGGTGCCGAACCTCTAGAGGGCTACCTCTTTGGCGATACCTACGAATTTTACAAAACCGACTCCCCAGAAAAAATCATCACCACCGCCATGAAGGCTCTCTGGGACGTAGTCGAAGGAAACGACCTGGTCGCAAAATTTGCCGCCCATAACCTTAATCTCTACCAGGGAATCACCCTTGCTTCCATCGTCCAACGCGAATCTGGTACTACCGGCCAGGCTACCGTCGCTCAGATTTTCTACTCTCGTCTCTCCCAAAACATCATGCTAGGCTCTGACGTCACTACCCAATACGCCGTCGACATTATCGACCCAGATCGTAAAACCTACGTTAATAATTACCTCGCTCTAGAGATAGATTCCCCTTACAACACCCGCAAATACCTCGGCCTCACCCCCGGTCCTATCTGTAATCCAGGCGTTTCCGCCCTCCTTGCCGTGGCTAACCCAGCCGATACCTCTTATCTTTACTTCTTGACAGGAGACGATGGTGTGATGTATTATAGTTACACAGAGGAAGAGCACAACCGTAATATTGTAGAGCACTGTCAGGAACTCTGTAACGTTTCATTATGACGACTAAAAAATCTAAAAAATTTGAGACTATTCGCAAGAACTGGGGTTATTTTCTGATTGCCGCCACAGTTATCATGGTTGCGGTCTATGGCTCAAAGGACAAGCTCACTATCTCTGATCAATCTATGAGCATGGCCTCTATCGCCGCTTCCAACTATCAGGTTACTACCGACCAGATTACCCAGTTTTACATCGTAGCAGAGCTGGCTAACGACCTTAATCTTGCTTCGGCCAACCTCGCTTCGATTAACTACGATACTATCCAGATTCTCCAAGAGAACAACCAGATTGTCGACGAATCCGGCAAGATTTCTAAGCCTACCGTGGTTGATATCTCCGATATTTCTCGTGGCGTGATTAACTATACCGTCAAAGAGGGCGAGACTATGGAACAGATTGCCGCCCGCTACGGCCTCACTACGGATCAGATTCGCTGGTCTAATAATCTCAAGACTACCTCTATTTCCGCTGGACAAGCCCTACTTATCCCGAGCGTTGCAGGTATCGTTTATACGGTCAAAAGTGGCGATACAGTGGAATCTGTTGCGGAAAAATACAGCTCTTCTGCCGAGCAAATTATCTCTGTTAACGACCTAGAAAAAGATCCTACTTTGAAGCCTAATACAATTATCTTGATTCCAAACGGCGTTCTCCCAGAGACAGAGCGCCCAGAGTACGTTGTCCCAGCTTCGGCTTACTATGGTAGTTCATCTAGCTATTCCACCTATAACGCTTCCTATGCCTCTGGTAACCGCTATGCCTATGGTTGGTGTACTTGGTATGCTTGGCAATGGCGCCACGACAATATGCCATCTAACTACGATCTTCCATCCAACATGGGTAACGCTGTCTCTTGGGCAGGCGCTGCCGCTGCCGCTGGATTCGTAGTCAACCACACTCCAGCCTATGGTGCCGTCTTCCAGATTGGTGGCGGTCTTGGCCACGTTGGTATCGTCCAAAAAGTTAACGCCGATGGCTCCATCGTGGTCTCCGATATGAACGGTATTGCTGGTTGGGGTAGAGTTGGTACTGCTACCTGGTCAGCCTCAAAAGCTGCCGGCTATAACTACATCCATGGCCGCTAATTACCCCTGTATTAGCACTCTTATACTCAGAGTGCTAATGCTTTATTTTTCTCTAGAATCGTGTTATAATTAGTTCATTATGTTCGCGGATACAGCAAAAGTGAGTTTGAAAGCCGGAAAAGGCGGCGATGGGGCCGTTTCTTTTCGCCACGAGATTTACATCCCTAAGGGCGGCCCAGATGGTGGCGATGGCGGCCGTGGCGGATCAATTATTTTTCGTGCCGACAAAGACACTAATACGCTGATTGACTTCCGCTTCACCCCTATTTTGACCGCCGAGGACGGCAAAAACGGCTCCGGCACCCGCTCTGCCGGCCGCAGTGGCCGCGACCTCATCGTCGACGTCCCTATCGGCACGGTAGTGTATAAGGTCAGCGAAGAAGGAAGGACACTTCTCGCTGACCTCACCACTGATGGCCAGACAGCAGTCATCGCCAAGGGTGGCGACGGCGGCTTTGGCAACGCTCACTTCAAGAGCTCCGTCCGCCAGACCCCAAAATTTGCCGAACTCGGCGAACCAGGTGAAGAATTTGAAGCCGAGCTAGAGCTAAAACTTCTCGCCGATGTCGGCCTAGTCGGTCTCCCAAACGCCGGCAAATCTACTTTTCTCTCTGTTGTCTCTAACGCCAAACCAGAAATCGCCGACTATCCGTTTACCACTATTACGCCAAACCTCGGTGTCGCCACTGTCGATGGCAAAGATCTCTTAATTGCCGACATCCCAGGTCTAATCGGGGGCGCTTCCGAGGGCAAGGGTCTTGGCCATGATTTCTTGCGCCACGTTGATCGCACCGCAGTTTTGCTTCACCTTGTCGATGTTTATTCCGATGACGCCGGCCAGGCCTACAAAACCATCCGAACCGAACTAGAAAAATACTCTGACCTCGCCACTCGCCCAGAGATTGTTGCTCTGACCAAGTGCGAGGGTCTAGACCAAGAAATTATCGATATGCAGACCGCCGCCATCCTCCGCGAAAACCCCGACGCCAAGGTTTACGCCATCTCCTCCTCCGCCCACCAAGGCCTCACCGAACTCCTTCGCGCATTGGTTGCGGAGAAAGAGCAAGGGGAAGTATTGGGTAGCAAGTCGGTGATTAGCAACGGGCTGGAAGGGGTGACACGCGTGGGTTCCCCAGAAGTAGGCGCCGAGGTGCAAAGTTCTGAACGCGAGCATCTAGCGACAACGGGAGCGTCTTTGCGAAGTGAGCCCCGTAACGACGGGAGCGAACGAGCAAGCGAGCGGTCAGAAGCTTTGACCGACGGCGCTGCTATTCCAGTGATTTCTCTGTCTCCTTCCGCCATCAAGGACTCTTGGTCCATCGAAAAAACCGACGACAAATTCCTCGTCACTGGCGCCAAAATCGAAAAATTTGCCCGCCGTACTGACTTTTCTAACTATGCCTCAGTTAACCGCCTTCGTGACATCATGAAGAAAATGGGTATCCGCGCCGAGCTGACCTCAAAAGGCGCCGTGGATGATTCGATTATCTCTATCGCCGGCCACGAATTTACCCTGGTTGAAGACTGGTAAAAGCCAGATCCTACCCCTGTTAAGATTGACTTTTAGCCTAATCTGTGCTATAATTTAAAGATAGCTGTTGTCCAAATTCACTTGAGGAGGTGATTATGACATGTACATTAGTATTTTGTGGTTTGTCCTTGTAGTTTGTTGCTTTGTTTCGCTCTGTGCGTTCATGGTTTCCAAGAGATATATCGAATTGTACGGTATCTTTAGCCTCGTTTTCTTTATTCTTGCGCTCATTCTATTATGCAAAATGATGATATCAGTAAAGACGGAGACAAAAGAAGCCAATCTCGTTGAGGAACGCGCAGTATTGTCGTATTATGTTCCAGCCGGATCCAGCGAAAGCGAGTCGTATTACATCGCTACCACCGAGGATGGCTACTACAAGATCTGCTATTTTGAGGAAGATGGCGTCACCATTTCCAAGATCAAAGTCTCAGCAGAGGACGTAGACATCGAATATACCGAGGAATTACCTTACACGATAAGCTTCTTTAAACAGGAAGACGTGATTATGAAAATCGTGGTTCACATCCCTGATGATGCCAATGCAATCCAACTCGAGACAGACCAAAATTAACAGCTAAAAAAGACCGCATTATACGGTCTTTTTCTTTGCGCTGAAGCGCGCCCACCCATGGGGCACATTGTTTTGTTTTAATCCGCTGTTTTTGTTTTTAATGTAAGTCTCCACACTCCACTAAATGTCAGTGGAACCCCTGTGAAGCGTTTCAGCTTATGTTTATTGTAGCTTTCAAAACTGCTTTTGTCAAGATGCAAAAAACACCATTTTTGACCTTTTGCAAGCGTTTTCCACACCTTTGACAGTTATGGAAATTATGCTATAATGTAATAAAGGGGGTGTTCTTTATGAAGTTTATGGAAGAAGTTGCTATGCTTTTAGCAAAAAATTCAGTCACATTGTTCCAAGAAAGGCGACTTATTAGGGGCATTTGTCGTAACGGTTACAAGGAATTAGTTGATCTTTACTGTGTGTTTTCTCCTAAGTTCATCAAGCAGCAAAACTTGGCGGAAAAAGGCGTGATCGTGGATACTTATCCTTGGCCATATCGGGAACCTTGGTTTGCTGACTGGGAGGAATCTGATAATAAGGAGAATTATTCTCTGGTGGGCGACCACGCTGGCTTTATCGTCAAGCATTCCACCAGCTATTGTGCCTGGAAAATCAATGAACTCACCAGGTCATGGCCTGATCGGCCTCGCTGTATGATTGATTGCAGTGCTGCCCACTGGCACAGATTGCTTTTTCACAATGGCTATCGTAATACTGTTAAGCGTCCCGAGCCAGGGAAGAATTACATTGGTATTGCTCCGGACAGGGGGTTATATGGTGAAGTAGTCTGGTTTGAGGGCTTTGACGATGGTAGCTCTGTTGATCGTGAAAACGATACTGGCGGGAAAATCGTCTATACCACTTATCGCGACAAGACTTTTGTGGTCGGTGCCGCACCTGCCGAGTGGTACATCTGGGTAGAAATTTCGACCAAAAACTAGCAAAATGGGGCGCTTTCAGCGCTCCTTTTTCTTGCAAAAATATCAAAAAATGTTAAAATATAAGCATGACAAAAATCAAATTCACCATTATTACGCTATTTGAAGACGCGATTCGCCCCTATCTTGAAACATCCATGATGTGGAAAGCACAAGAGAAAGGGATTGCTGAGTTTGATTTTGTGAATCTGCGCGATTTTGGCCTCGGCCCACACAAGAGCGTGGATGACACCCCTTATGGTGGTGGTGACGGGATGCTGCTTCGCTGTGAGCCAGTCTTTGCCGCCATCGAAAGCGTCAAAGCAAAAGACCCCTCCGCCAAAGTAATCCTCCCCACCCCCGCCGGCGAAACCTGGACACAAGAATTAGCACGTGAATTATCGTGTTCCGGTAATTCCACCCACTATATCATCCTTTGTCCACATTACGAGGGCTACGACGAGCGCATTCTTTCCATCGTCGACTACAAAATCTCCCTCGGCCACTTCATCTTGACAGGCGGCGAACTTCCTGCCCTAACTATCATTGACAGCATCGTTAGATTATTGCCTGGTGTTTTAGGCGGTGAAACTTCCGCCGAAATCGAAAGCTTCTCCGATGGCGACAACATCGAATTTCCTCAGTACACCAAGCCGGCCGACTTTCGTGGTATGAAAGTTCCAGAGGTGCTTCTTTCTGGCCACCACGGCAAGGTAGACGAATGGCGAAAAGCCCACGAACGCCGTGCCTAAAGCGCCCAAAGTGTTATAATTGATTTATGGATTTATCCTCGGAGGTAACCGCCGTTAATGGCATTGGCGAAAAAATTGCCGCAAAACTTAAAAAAGCCGGCATTTACTCTATACGCGACTTTCTCTATTTTTTGCCGCGTGACTACGAAAATTTCCAATCTACCGTCAAAATCTGTGACCTTCGCCCAGGCAAGGTGTTAGTTCGTGGCCGCATCTCTGAACTAGAAACTACCGCTACTCGTCGCCGCGGTCTCACTATTACTACCGGCACCATCTCTGATGATACTGGTTCTATCCGGGTTGTTTGGTTTAATCAACCCTATCGCGCTAAGCAGTTTGACGGCAGTAGGGACTACTATTTTACTGGCACGTACGATCTGAGAAATGGCCGCTACCAACTTTCCTCACCCTCTGCTACGCTTGCTAAGGATGCCGACTCTAGTAATTCTGACCTAGTTCCGATTTATCGCGCCATCTCTGGGATTCCTTCGGTCAAACTTCATCAGCTTTTTGATAACTTCCGCGCCGAGTTTAGCTTTATTCCTGACCTCCTTCCAGGTACTTGCGAGGATGACGATCTGGGTGTAGAAATGCCAGATTTCGTTTATCCAGGCGCGCGTGCCGATGCCCTCTATAAAACTCATTTTCCAGACAATTCCGCCGAAATCGGCGAAGCTCGTCGTTACCTCTCTTATGAGGAGCTTTTTGAGCTACTTCTTGCAGCCAATCTGTCAAAACAAGAGAATCAAAGGCTTAAGTCAGAAAAACTCCCCTTTAATGCAGGGAAGACCCAAAAAATCATTCAGGCCCTCCCCTTTAAACTGACTGATGCTCAGCGCCAAGCTACCTGGGATATTTTACAAGATTTGGACAAAACTACCCCTATGAACCGCCTCCTCCAAGGTGACGTTGGTTCTGGTAAGACGGTAGTTGCCGCTATTTCGGCCATGCAGGCCATTTCTAGCGGTTTTCAGGTGGCTTTGCTCGCACCTACGGCTATCTTGGCTCTTCAACACGCCAAGAGCCTAGATGAGCTCCTAGGCCCCTTTGGGGTCAAGATCGCGCTTCTGATTGGCTCCACCCCTAGGAAAAACCTCGTTAAGCAACAGATTGCGAGCGGTAATGTCGATTTAGTGATCGGCACACACGCCCTGATTACAGATGACCTTGTCTTTAACCGCCTCGCCTATTGTATTATCGATGAGCAACACCGTTTTGGTGTTAATCAGCGCCAGAAGCTCTTGACTAAGACTGCGTATAATGTCATAAAAAACGAACAGGGCATCATGGCTCCACATCTGTTATCGATGACCGCTACCCCTATTCCACGCTCGCTTCAACTCACTGTTTTTGGCGATTTGGATGTTTCGGTAATTAACCAGCTCCCAGCCGGCCGTCAGCCGATTACTACCTCTGTTATCAAGGAAACTTCCCAAAAAGAGGTGCTCTATCCCAAGATTCGCGAAGAGATTAAGAAGGGCCATCAGGCTTACTGGATTTGTCGCAAAATTGAAGAAAATCGCCAAAGTGATAGTACTAGTGTCAAGCGTCAGACCAAGAAACTTCAGGAGATTTTCCCAGATTTAAAGATTGAATGTCTCCATGGCAAGATGAAACCAGAAGAAAAGGACGCCATTATGGACCGCTTCGCCAGGCACAAAATTGACCTGCTTGTTTCTACTACGGTGGTAGAAGTCGGCGTGAACGTTCCTAATGCTACCCTGATGGTAATTATGGATGCCGAGGGCTATGGTCTGGCCCAACTCCATCAGCTTAGAGGTCGCGTCGGCCGTGGTGACGCTGAAAGTTTCTGCTACCTGATTTCTACCTCAGAGACCCCCAGTAAACGCCTTCAGGCTATGGAGGATAGCACGGATGGCTTCTATCTGGCGGAAATGGACCTAAAAATCCGCGGTCCAGGCGAGATTTATGGTAGCCTTCAACACGGTGCCTTGGATCTCCAGATCGCTTCGCTCTCTGATACTGCCCTTATCTCCATGGCTTCTCGTCAGGCCAAAGCCGTCGCCAAGGTCTTTTCTAAAAACCCCGAATCCATGCTAAAATATAAGGAGTTGCAACAGGGAATCACCCATTATCAACAACTAACCACACTAAACTAAACTATGTCAAATCCATCCAAAAATGCTATCACTATCACCTCTGGAGAATTCCGCGGCAGAACCATCGTCACCCCTGTTATCTCCACTACTCATCCCATGGGCTCGCGTGAGAGAATGGCTCTCTTTAATGCCCTAGTGAGTCTGAGAGGCCCTTTTACGGACGTAGATTTTGTACTCGACTGTTACTGCGGTTCGGGAGCTTTGGGCCTAGAAGCCCTCTCTCGTGGCGCCAAAACGGCGGTTTTTGTAGATAATAACGCCGCCGCTCTCTCTGCTACCAAGGAAAATATCTCTGCTTTGGGCGTATCTGACCGTACAGAGGTAATTAAGTCCGACATCAAGAATATCGCCTCCACCTCTGTTACCTGGCACAAATATGGCCTGGTTTTGGTCGATCCACCCTATGATAGCTATCCAGCCTCTCTGGAAGAACTGGCGGATTTGCTAGAAGATGACGGGGTGTTGGTTTTGTCTCATCCTGATTCCATTCAGCCTACCTCTGTAATTCCTAATCTAGGCCTCGTCTCTACCAAGTCCTACGCTGCCGCCAACCTCTCGTTTTTCAAGAAAAAGTAGTTTCCCGACGCGCGACTTGTTGCGTATCCTCTGTTTTTGTCTTTTTTACAACATTGCGCTGTTGTAATTTTTACAACACGTCGGAAAATAGTCAAAAATGGCCAAAAATACCCCAAAATCGCCTCAAAATCCGCCCAAAATTGACTTTTCCACCCCTGTTACACTCTTTTCATGAAAAATCAAGCTCAAGCATGATATTTTGCGACATTAAATGCCTATGCTTTAGTTTTTTATGCCCCAGCTTCATACTGGAAGTAGGGTTGGGCGCAACTTAATATCCTAGCCAAAACTTGCGTCAAAAACGGTTTGCTTTGTCTTGTAAGACCTTCTTTTAACGGACTCCACAAATAGAACGAAAAAGGCCCGGAGGAGCTACCTCCCCTCTCAACGCCTTTTTCCAACCCTTCGGAGAGAGGTGGCTATGCTAGGTATCCACCTCTAGCTCCTTCCAACATAGGATGAGGAATATTATGAAAAATCACGATATTACAGATGAAAAAGAAATCAACAACCTCTTTGGGACTATTAGGTCCTTAATTGAGCAGAGTAGGAACAGGGTCTATCATGCGGTGAACGTAGAAATGCTATACCTATACTGGAATATTGGCAGAATGATTATCAAAGAGCAAGGCGGAGCCGCTCGTGCAAAATACGGCGACTACCTTATAGAAAAGGTCGCCGCCAGGTTAAAAGAGGAGTTTGGCGACGGCTTTTCCG
>CAYSIB010000015.1:0-16815 GCA_964431025.1 uncultured Candidatus Saccharibacteria bacterium | reverse complement strand
CACTGTGTACTCATAGTTAGTTACTATTTTATTGTGTTTGTGGTAATTTGGCAAGGGGGAAAATTATAGCATTTGTTTGAGGTACTCGCCAGTTGGAGTCTTGGCAGATTTGGCCAAATCTTCTGGAGCACCCTCGGCCACTACGGTGCCGCCATGCTGACCGCCTTCTGGACCCATGTCGATAATCCAGTCGGCAGATTTGATGACGTGGAGATTATGCTCAATAATAATCATGGAGTTACCACCATCGACAAGTTTGTTCAAAATGCTGAGGAGCTTTTTGACGTCAGCCGTATGTAGACCAGTGGTTGGCTCATCCAAAATATAGAGGGTTTTGCCGGTAGAACGACGAGAAAGTTCGGTAGCGAGTTTAATGCGCTGAGCCTCACCACCAGAAAAGGTCGTAGCAGGTTGACCGAGGCGAATGTAGCCTAGTCCGACTTCTTGAATAGTTCTAAGTTTTGGAGCGATTGACGGAATGTTAGCGAAAAATTCTACGGCTTCGTCAATGGTCATATCGAGCACGTCAGAAATATTCTTGCCTTTGTATTTAATTTCCAAGGCTTCGCGATTATAACGCTTACCATGGCAGGCAGGACAAGTGACATAAACGTCTGGGAGGAAGTGCATCTCAATTTTGTTAACGCCGTCGCCTTGGCAAGTTTCACAACGACCGCCTTTGATATTGAAAGAGAAGCGTCCAGCTTTGTAGCCTCTAACTTCAGCTTCTGGTTGTTTAGCAAAAAGTTCGCGGATTTGATTAAAGACGCCCGTATAAGTGGCAGGGTTAGAACGTGGGGTGCGGCCGATTGGGCTCTGGTCAATCACGATACATTTATCAAGATATTCAATTCCCTCGATATTATCATGGGCGCCAGAAACGGTCTGAGCGCGGTGGAGACGAGCGAGCAGCTCGTTTGCCAAAATGTCATTTACGAGCGTGGATTTGCCAGAACCAGAAACACCAGACACGACAGTCATGACACCAAGTGGGAATTTGACGTCAATATTTTTCAAGTTGTTCTCACGAGCGCCAAGTACGGTCAAATATTCTGGCTCGTGCTTAGTATTGGTTTTGACCTTGCGACGCTTTTTTGGCACAGGAATCGTTTTCTTACCAGAAAGATATTGACCAGTAATAGAATCGTCGTTCTTCATGATTTCTTCTGGCGTGCCAACAGCTACGACTTTGCCACCATTGACGCCGGCACCTGGGCCGATATCAACAATGTAGTCGGAGCTTAGCATGGTGTCTTCGTCGTGCTCGACTACGAGAACGGTGTTTTTGAGGTCGCGCAAATGCTTTAACGTAGCGATAAGTTTATCATTGTCGCGCTGATGAAGACCGATAGATGGCTCATCCAAAACATACAAAACTCCCTGAAGGCCAGAACCAATTTGGGTAGCCAGACGAATACGCTGGGCCTCACCGCCGGAAAGCGTATTAGCGGCACGACCAAGCTCCAAATAGCCTAGACCAACATCTTTCATGAACTTCACGCGCTCGCGAATTTCTTTCAGAATTGGATCGGCGATCTGGTGTTCTTCTGGAGTGAATTCTAAGTCTTTATTTAAAACTTCTAACGTAGTGTCCACGTCCATATTGCACATGTCGACAATATTCAAATCGTGAACCGTAACAGCAAGAACGACAGGTTTAAGCCTTGCGCCGTGACAAGTTTGACATTCGCGCACGCGCATGAAGCGCTCGATATCTTTTCTAATAAAATCCGAATCAGTCTCGCGGTGACGACGCTCCAAGGTTGGAATAACACCTTCGTAAGTACTTTCGTAAACCGCACCCTCAGAAAACTTACCCGTACCAGCAATACGAACTTTGTATTTCTGAGCGCCGGTACCGTACAAGATTTTTTGTCTGGCTTCGGCAGATAATTCGCGAATTGGAACATGAATGGAAAAGTTGTTGGCCTTGCCCACAGCATCAAGACGCTTGAGCCACCAAGAATCTTGGTTGACGCGGTTGAATGGGCGAATACCGCCTTCGGCAATAGTGAGGTTTTCGTTAAAGACAAGGCCTGGATCAATTTCCATGCGTGTACCAAGACCAGTACAAGTAGGACAGGCGCCTTCAGGGGCGTTGAAAGAAAAGAGGCGTGGAGAGAGTTCTGGAATAAGCTCGTCTGGATGATTTGGACAAGCATAACGCTGAGAAAAAGTGTAAATATTGGAGTTTTCGTCGGTAATGGTTTTGTTGTCGACAGCCGTGGAATTGTCGGTGATTTTTAAGAGCTTGATAATTCCCTGTCCAAGTTCCAAGGCTTGCTCAATAGAGCCGGAAATACGAGATTCTAAATCTGGACTCAAAATAAAGCGGTCAACTACGATTTCAATATCGTGACGTTCTTGTTTTTCTAGTTCTGGAAACTCATCCAACGCGTAGACTACGCCATCCACACGCACGCGAGAAAAACCTTTCTGAGTGTATTGTTCTGGGATGTGTTGGAACTCACCTTTTTTCTGTTGGACAATTGGCGCAAGAAGCATAAGTTTTGACCCTAGTGGGAGCTTCATGACTTCCTTTACGATATCCTCGTTGGTGCGGCGAGAAACCGTAGAGTGACAAATTGGACAATGTGGCACACCAACGCGCGCAAACAACAGACGCAAGTAATCAAAAACTTCCGTGACGGTCGCGACAGTAGAGCGAGGGTTGCGACTAGTAGATTTTTGGTCAATGGAAATGGCAGGAGAAAGACCAGTAATAGTATCGACATCGGGCTTATCCATCACGCCGAGGAACATGCGAGCATAGCTAGATAAACTCTCGACATAGCGGCGCTGACCTTCGGCATAAATTGTGTCAAAGGCCAAACTAGATTTACCAGACCCAGAAAGTCCAGTTAAAACTACCAGTTTGTCGCGCGGGATATCAACATCAATATTTTTGAGGTTATGTTGTCTTGCACCGCGAATTTTAATCGCATTTTCCATCATTTTCCTCGCTTAAAATAGCGATATATATTATACACCAAAATGCTTAAAAAGTCTAGTAGTCTTCTGGTTGGAGGCTTTGGTACCAGAGGGATAATTCTTCTAGAATAAAGGGGTCAATTTCTTGGCCGCGCGCGGTAGTGTCAATGCCATTTGCGAGCAGGGTTTGGAATTCTTCCATTTGTTTGGTGAAGCCAGGAAGCTGCCGATTGAGCCGGGCGAGGCGGTAGGTCTCCCAAGATTTAACCTCGTCTTCGGCTAGAGTTTTTGGAAAGTTTTTGGCTTTGTAGTGCAATAATAATTCTGGCAAGCGTTCATCATTAAAGATGGGATGATAATCGGCGAGATGACGTTCGTCGGAGTTTCTAATAATATTGCAGAGATTCTCGTCACTTTTTGAGAGGAAACCGCCGTAGAGATTTGATTCTGAGTCAAAAGCTTCTGGGTATTCTGGGCGGTTCTCAAAACGCTCACGCATTTGCTCAGCAAAATCTGGATGCGCAAGTAAAGATTTAAGATTATTTTCGACTTGCTCTTTGGTGAGTCCGATACGCTCCCAGCCAGTTTTGACGAGTGGCTTTCTGTCATCAGCAAAAGTTTCGGTAGTGGTGGCGTCTAACACACCAATTGGTGAAACGGCCGGACATTTGTTAAGGCATAGCTCTTTAACGATTGGAAAGAACGATTTTTCTTTATCGTCTTTTTGTTCTTTTAGCAACTCATCCAAATTGTAACGCAAATCAAAAACTATGACATTGCCGTTTCTACCTGCGGTGAGTGGGAAAGCGACAGTGGTTTTGTGATGTTCGCCAGAGTAGCGTCCACAAGCATAGACAAATGGAGCTTTGTTTTCTAGGTTGACAAGTTTGGCGACTTGACGCTTGTCGCGCATAGAGAATAAATACTCATAAAGTTTGGGCTGCTTTTCTTTAATGAGCCGGGTCACGTCAATTAATGCTTCCACATCAGAAAGAGCGTCGTGAGCGTGAGCGTGAGTAATGCCGTTGAGTTTAGTGATTAGCTCAAGGCGGTTGGTCTCGGCAAGAACTTTTTTCTTTTCGCCGGTTTCTTTATCTTCATATTCTATTTCTTGTTCTGGCCATAAAATTCCATCCGGACGAAGCGCACGAGTGAGACGGACTACGTCCAAAAGATCCCAACGACTACGACCATCTTTCCAGCTCCAAGCGTATGGATCATGGAAATTGCGCCAAAAAGTATGTCGCATAAATTCATCGTCAAAACGTACCGAATTATAGCCAATAGCACAGGTTCCGCGGATGAAAATTTCGTTTTCGACATAGTCACAAAACTCCGCCTCAGTCATGCCGTCAGCTAGAGTTTGCTGTGGAGTAATTTTGGTAACCATGATGGCGCCCGGACTTGGCAGCGTGTCGTTCGCCAACTTAACCAAAAGATTGACCGGCTTGCCAAGTGGCTTCAAATCTTTATCCGTGCGGATACCCGCAAATTGCATGATGCGGTCTTCCCGTGCGGATAGACCGGAGGTTTCTAAATCATAGAAGAAAAAGGTTTCCATAGCTCCGCTAATTAGTGCCGTAATAACGGTTAAGCAGCTCGCCGTAGATATTTTCTAGATCAGCATTTAGTTCATTCAGTTTAGCATCTTCAATTGCCATGACGATAAATTTGAGCGGGGAGTTAGTCATACCACAAATCTCACGAGTCTCGCCGTAAGCCTGTTCACCCGGCATCTGAATCTCACGAACGCCACCAATCTTCATGCCAACGACGCCAGTATTCCAACCTTCGATTAGGCCTTGACCAGCATAGATTGGGGTCTTAAGTTGGGTAGGATTTGAAAAATCATTGAACGAAGAATCAAAGACGCTCTCATCTGGACAGAAGCCAATATAATATGCATAGTACTCTAGGTCGCCGGTAGCAAGTTCACGACCGGTGCCTTCTAGAAGATCGCGAGTGCGGACGCCAACACTGTTAGCGGCCTCAGCGTTGTAGGCCTTGACCTCGGAGCGGAATTTGGAGAAAGTGTCAAAATATTTGCCAGAAAGCGTGACGGCATATTCATTAATCTCTGCTTGTTTGGCGGTATATTCGTCTTCAAGCTGAGAAGTGGATGAATTGCTTTTGTTGCCACTGGACAAAACAATAGCGGCGTAAGTTGCAATAGTCGAGCCAAGTAGAAGCACTGCGATTATCGTAATAATAATGCGTTGTTTGACGGATGTTTTTAGTGATTTTGGATCCATTTTACCTCCTAAGATTTTGAATTATACAATTTGAGCACCCAAGCTCTTTCCCACTCTTTCCGATATTTCATTCATTATATCAGATATCTCGGCGTTCTCAAGAGTCTTGCCCTTACTTGCAAAGCGTATGTGGAATGAAATGTTTTTGGTGTCTTTTTCGGCTTGATAAATTGAGGTAGGCTCTACCGTTACGATAAGGTCTTTAGCTTTAAATACGCTTAAAATTTCCTGACGACAATTAGAAAATGCTACGTCAGATTTGACTTTGATAGTGAGATCACGCTCGACGGATGGGAATTTGCTAATCTTTGTGATAGTGGCAGAGATTGGTGGGATGGACGCCAGTAGCTCGTCCAAATCGAGTTCAAAGACAGAAACTGGGCCGGAAATTTTGAGACGTTTTAAGACGGCTCTCTTAATCTCGCCAAGGGAAATTCCCGCGATGGTGGCGGAATGAAGCGGCTCTAAGTATGGTAAGTCACCTGCATATTTTTCAATGGTTGGATTCTTAATACCGAGCTCAGAAAGTAAATCGATTAACACAGTTTTTGCGGCATAATAATCTCCAGTGATTGCAAAAGCTAGGCGGTTCTTAAGTACTGGTACGCCATCTGCGTCTTTGCCGAAAGATTTTTTAGAGATTTGGTTGATTTCATAAACGGAGAAGTCTGCAAAGCCGGCTTTTTTGTTCATGGAAATTTTTTCTAAGAGTGATGGCACGAGGCTCTGACGGAAACACTGAAGTTCTGGAGAGATACTATTAACGATTTCATAAGAATCTGCAGTTTTTTCGCCGACAGTTTCTTGGAGTTTTTTGCTGACAAACGAGTAGGTCAAAAGCTCGTGTGCGGCAAAGCGGCCAGAAAGCAAATCGCGAAGTTTGGTTTTTAGTTCTAGAAGGGCATTTTTCTCCGCGCCAATGAAGTGGCGAGTTGGAAAATCAAGAGCGATGTTATCGTAGCCAAGTAGGCGGCCGACCTCTTCGATGATGTCTTCCTTAATGTGAATATCAGTGCGCCAGCGTGGGATCTCAAAAATGAGCTCCTCTTCACAGCTTGCTCGTTCGCTCCCGTCGTTACGGGGCTCACTTCGCAAAGACGCTCCCGTTGTCGCTAGATGCTGTTCAGAGGACTCATTTTTGATCCCCACATTCTCAAGTGTCTTTACGATTAAGTCTTTATCATAGTCGGTGCCGAGGAGGGAGTTGATTTCGTCGATTGTGATGGTGATTTTTTCTGGTTCTGGAACTGCTGTATCGGAGATTTCAAAATCAACAATTTTGTCTGGGCTATCAAGCAACATGGAAGCACAGCGAGCGAGAGCTGGAACGACACCAGATACTGGCTGACCTTTGGTAAAACGCGTAATGGCTTCGGAGAAAATACCATGGGCCATCTGAGTCTTACGCAAATTATAGAGCGAGAAAGTAGCGGATTCTAAGATAACTTTCTTAGTATCCGCGTCGATTTCGGTAGATTTGCCACCCATGGCGCCAGCCAAAGCAACTGGAGTGTCACCAGAACAAATTACGATGTCGGTTTCATTCAAATCAACGTTACCTCCATCTAGTAGCTCTAATTTTTCACCAGCTTTAGCGGAGCGAACGGTGATGTTTGGCTCAACGCCGCCACCAACAGCCTTGAATTTATCATAATCAAAAGCGTGAAGTGGCTGGCCAGTATAGAGCATTGTGATATTGGTTGCGTCTACAATTTTATTAATGGTACGCATACCGGCTTTGGCCAAGAAGATTGTGTCTGGCGTCAAATAATTGGCTTTTTCCAGAGCATTTTCTAAGCTAGCAGAAGAAACGCTAAAGACAGCAGCGGAATATCTTGGGCAAAGATTCTTGTCAGTAACATTAATCGAAACGCGCTCGGAATCAGAAACTTTTTCGTTTAAGTTTTCTGCAGAAAGCGTAGTAGTAATATCAAGGTCACCAAATTTGACTACCGGCTCGTCGAATTTTTCACCGAGAATGCCGGCAACTTCACGCGCAAAACCAATTAAGCCAAAAGTATCTGGGCGATGGGTGAGAGATTTGTTTTCGATGTCCAAAATAATATCGTTCAAATCAAATTTTTCAGCAAAATCATCACCTGGCTTGGCAAAATCTGGGTCAATTTCTACGATACCATCGTGGTCTTCGCCGAGATCAAGCTCATCGAGAGCAGCAAGCATACCATGGCTTTCAAAACCACGGAGTGGACGGACGCTTAGCTTGAAGTTTTCTCCGCCGTAGGTTTCTGGAACAATACAGCCTGGAGCAATCCAAACCGCCAACATATCTGCACGGACATTTGGAGCGCCACAGACAACTTGGACTAATTCCTTTTCTCCGGCATCAATTTTACAAACATGAAGATGAGTTTCTGGAATGGCTTCACATTCTACAACTTTGACGATTCTAATTCCCTGGTATTTTGGCGCTAGATCAACTGTACCTTCTACTTCTACTAGACGGGAGCCGATTAATTTGACGAGCTCGTCTGTCTCGATTCCGCTAGCTTTTGGAACTAATTTTTTGATTTCATTTAAACTAATTAGCATGTTAAAACTCCTTCAAGAATTCAAGTTTGCCTGATTCAAACTTGCGGACATCGGTAAGTCCGTACTTTAGCATGACGAGACGATCGATACCGCCTCCCCAAGCAAAGCCCTTGTAGATTTCTGGATCGATGCCGGCCATCTTTAAGACATTTGGATGAATCATGCCACAACCGAGCATCTCTAGCCAACCGTCACCTTTGCCGCCAAGAGATTTTGGCTTTTCAATGAGTAACTCAACGGAAGGCTCGGTGAATGGGAAGTAGCCTGGCTGAGTTTTGATATTGAGTTTTTGACCGTAGTAAGTTTCGAAGAAATTTTTGAGCAGACCAAGCATCTGGCCCATGGTGGTTCCCTTGCTTACAAAGACACCCTCACACTGGTAGAAAGTATGTTCGTGCGTAGCGTCAACGTCTTCGTTTCTAAAGACGCGACCCGGAATAACAACGGCAATTTGACCGTCTTTTTCTAGCTCGGATTTATATTTTTTGAGTGCGCGGTATTGCATGGTAGAAGTGTGGGCTGGAGGAATGAAACCTTCGGCAGTTCTAAAAGTATCGTAGCCATCACGAGCTGGATGACCCTCTGGGAAGTTGAGTGATTCAAACATGTGGAACTCGTCGTCGAGTTGCTGAGCCTCCATGACGTTGAAGCCCATACGAGAATAAATATCAATCACACGATCTAGCTCCGTCATTAATGGATGGCGACTACCGCGTGGAATTTCTGGAATCTTCTGGTTTGGCGCAGACGGAGCAGTGATATCGATAGGCTCGACATTTTCTGACTCAGCGGCGTCCATAGCCTCTTGGAGCTCGGCTTGGAGCTGTTCGCGTTTTTTATTTAGTTCCTGTCCGAAGCTCTTGCGCTCCTCTACGGGAATGTCTTTGATTTTGGCATACTCGGCGTTAAGAGCCTTAAGCTTGCCCTTGATTTCTTCTACACTCAACATGTAGTAATTATAGCATATTTATCAGATTAGAGCGATAACAACAAGGGAGATAATCGCGAGGACGACAAGTACAATCCAAACCCAAGTGTATTTGCCGGTTTTTTTCAAATCTTTGGCATAGTCAGAATCTTCGACGAGGTCAGGATCTTCACCAAGCGTAGTTTTATTGGCGCGCTCACGCAAATCGGCAGTAATGCGCTGGTTTAATTTGGAATTTTCTTCGTTATTTTTCGATACAATAATACCCATTGGTTTATTATAGCATATCCACTTTCGATAAACCAAATTTTTCAAGATATTTACAAGAGTGCGAGGATGTGTGTTATAATCAGGGCATATACCAAATAAGGAGGAATAATGGCTACAACAAAGTCTAAGAAGACTGTAAAAAAGTCTTTAAAGCCAGCTTCAAAACCTGCCGCAGCTAAGAAAAAAGTTGCAAAGGTTGTCGAAGCTCCAGTTGCGACTCAGACGACCTGCAAGAATCCTTTCAAAGGTTTTTTTGCGCGTAAGTATGATGCCAACGAAACAATATTAACCATTTTTAAGAGCCCAAAGATTTATGGTGCAATCATTGGTGAAGTTGTTGGTACAATGTTACTAACACTCATCCTGCTCACACTCGGCGTTTATCAGCCACTTTACGTCATGTTTGGCGTAATCGCTATCTCCGCAGCTGTGTTGGCATTTTCTGGCGCTAACCTCAACCCACTCGTTACGGTAGGCATGATGGTTTCTCGTCGTACGTCCGTAATCCGCGGTGTAGTTTATATGCTTTCCCAGCTCCTTGGCGCTTGGTTTGCATATCTCATCTCCAGTGCATTTATCAATGCTTCTGAGGGTGCCGCTGCTGCAGAGCTTCCAACCATGGCAACCGTCGCAGAAGGAAAATTCTGGATTGTGGCTATGATTGAGATTGTTTCCGCAATCATGATTGCATTCTTCTTTGCAAGAGCTCACGCCTACAAGAGAAGCACTCTTACCTTTGCCGCTATTTATGGCACCGGTATTTGTGTTGCACTTTTGTTCGCAATTGTGGTCTCATCCAACTTCTTGGGTCTGCAGAATAACTTCATCGTCAACCCAGCAGTTGCTTTCATGTACCAGATTTTACCATCTGGTGGTGAAAACTTTGGCGTAGTGCTTGGTGATATTTGCCAGGCGTTGTCACTCTACGTCATTCTACCAATGATTGGCGGCGTAATCGGATTTGCAATTTCCGATGTTGCAGCTAAGCTTTCTGGCAATCCAGTTTGCGCTTGTGGCGCAGGTTGCCCATGCAAAGACGAAGCAAAAGCAAAGAAATAATTTGCTAGCAAAAACACCCCCTTTATCGGGGGTGTTTTTTTAGCTCTTTGGGAAAAGTGGAGTGGCTGGTGGAAGGATTTTTTCAGCAGTGAAAACTTCCTTTATGGACGTGGCTGTTTCTGGTAGGAACGGCTCCAAAAGGTATGAAGCCTCAAGAAGCTTTGTTACGAGGTCTGTTAGAATAGTTACGAGTTCGTCGTGTTTTTCTGGGAACTTGTTTAGCTCCCAAGGTTTTTTCTCGTCGATTTCTTTGTTCAAATCTTGGATTTTTTGCCAGACATAATCAAAGGCTTTGCTGAAATAGAATGAATCCATTATTTCATCATATTCAGTGTCGCGAACTGGTGTGAAGTCTAGGCCATCCAGATCTTGTTTTTTGCAAAGATTAGCAAGGCGCTGAACGAGGTTACCGAGATCGTTTGCAAGCTCATTATTGTAGGCGGTTTCATATTTTTCCCAGGTAAAGTCAGAATCAGCAAAAGTATCAATATGACGCAGGAAGAAATAGCGGAAGGCAGGCAAGCCTTTTTTGTCTAGCACCTCAATCGGATCAACAACGTTACCGATGGATTTACTCATCTTCTGGCCGTCGGATAAAACATGGCCGTGGGAAGAAATGGTTTTTGGAAGCGGCAAGCCTAGAGCTAGCAGCATAGCTGGCCAAATAATGGCATGGAAGCGCAAAATGTCTTTACCGACGAATTGCGCGGTGGCTGGCCAAAACTCAGAAATATCCTGGTCTGGATAACCAAGCACAGTAAGGTAGTTGGAGAGGGCATCCACCCAGACATACATGACTTGAGTCTCGTCACCTGGAACCGGCACGCCCCATTTGAGCTGAGAGGTTGGACGAGAAATAGAGACGTCAGGACTATCATCTAGGAGGTTCAAAATTTCTTTAGCACGAAATTCCGGGAGAATTTCCATAGTCTTATTAGTGATAGCCTCTTTAATTTGGTCCTTGAAATCGGAAATACGGAAATAATAATTTTCTTCGCTTAATTTTTCGTAAGGCTTGTTGTGGTCTGGACAAACGCCACCGTTTTCTTCACATTCTTTTTCTGTGACGTAGCGTTCGCAGCCTTCGCAATACCAGCCTTCGTAGCTAGCCTTGTAGATATGTTCTTCGAGTTTTTTCCAGATTTCTTGACAACGGCGAATATGCAAAACGTCGGTAGTGCGGATAAAATCCGTGTATTCTACGCCAAGTTTCTTGATAAATTCCTGGAATTTGGCGGAGTTTTCGTCAACATAAGTTTTAACATCAACGCCAAGTTCGGCAGATTTTTTGGCGATTTTATTACCATGCTCATCCGTGCCAGCCTGGAAGCGAACTTCGTTTCCCTTAGAATTTTGATAGCGAGCATAAACGTCAGCCAAAAGATAGTCCATGGCATGGCCAATGTGTGGCGCGCCATTGACGTAGGGAATGGCAGTGGTAATATAAATCTTTGACATATTTATATTCTACAATAGTTTTGATGTCTTGGCAAGAATAGACAGGCGGCTATTTTTCTACACAGGTGTAACCGTCGGATTCGTAAGAATCTAGCAAGGTATCTATATCCGTGACAGGTTCGCCTTTGATGACATATAGATCAAGAATCTTGGCGGTCTTTGAAGTAATATCGGTACCCTCAGCCTGGTGGGTTACGGTCAGAGTACTGCCATCAACATTGTATGAACTAGTGAATGGGTCTTGGGTGAATCCGGCGTTTGTAACTTTTGCATCGTAGTTAGAACGGGCAGTTGCCTGGGCCGACCTGGCAGCATCTTCGTCGGTCAAAGTCAAAGTCATAGTAGTGCCAAAGCTAGAGAGGACATCGTTGGAATACATGGCAATCATCTGGTCTGTGCCAGAGCTAACTACACCATAGGCGCCATAAATTGATGTGCCGCCAGTACGGGTACAGGTCAAGCTGGTGACTACGTTGGTCTGAGCATTCTGATTATTGGTGTTAGCCTGGGTGTTTGAAGATTTGCTAGAACCAGTGCTGCTACTGACGATGAAGAAAATGATTACTGCCACGATGGCAACCAGAGCAACGCCGCCAACAATAGCGATAAGGAGCTTCAAATTATCCTTGGTAAGGTTGAGCTTTGGAGCCTTGAACTTAGACGGCTTATCTACTGGTATGGAGTGATCGGGTGCAGTCTCAGAATAGGCAAGAGCACTGCCGATGGAACCGGGAACTGGCTCGGCTGGGACTAGTGGTGGCTCGTCTTCTGGGCTAGTTGTAGCATTAGGTTCAGCGCCTTCTGGACTTTCCGTACCGTCAGCGTTCATTGGCGATTCGCCGACGAAACTTGCAGTGCTGGTAAAATCATTCTGCGACTGCTCTTCGGCTGGAGTTTCTGGCATAGCCGGTTCAGTTGGCATAGTAGGCTCGGCTGGAGTAGTCGGTTCGGTTGGGATAGTTGACTCAGTTGGAGCTTCTGGAATCACCGGGGCTTCTACTGGCATCTCTGGAGCCACTGGAGCTTCTGGCGTAACTGGGGCTGCTGGGGCTGGCTCGGCAAATGGTACCACATCCGGAGTAGTATCAGTTGCTGGAGCGGCTGGCTCAACAGGAGGAGTTGGCTCAACAGGAGGAGTTGGCTCAACAGGAGGGGTTGGCTCGGTTGGAGTCTCTGGAGTATCTAAAGTATCGTTTGCGGCGGCATTGGTAAGATCGGCCGCAACCTGATCGAGGTTTTCTGGCTCTGGGGCTGGGATTTCTGGAGTCACCGGAGCTTCTGGAACAGGAGGTGTCTCTGGCACGGCTTCTGGCGCAGGTACGTCGGGTGCCTGATTAGTGTTGTTTTCGTCCGGATTCATGAAAAACCTCCCTTTTATAGATATTAGCTTAATTATAGCGGTTATGGCTTATTTTTGCAAGATTTGAGAGAGTTTTTCCCAAGTTTGGAGCGCGGTGTCGGATGGGCGACAATTTGGGTCCATTCCAACTTGCTCTAAAGCGGACTTCAAGGAATTAACAGAGTAAAAACTGCTGAGATTTTTGACGAGTTTCTTGCGCGGAGCGGAAAATGCCCTTTTGGCAAGGTTTAAAGCATCGTTTGATACAAGAGGGGCTTTGCGTGGTCTTAGAATAATCACTTGACTATCGACCTTTGGCGGAGGAGTAAAAAGATCCTTCTTCACGACCGGGCCGAGTTCTACTTCGGCGAGGTTCTGGACAGAAAGAGATAATATTGTATGCTTCCCTGGCCCTTCGGCGATACGCTCGGCAACTTCTTTCTGAATCAAAAGCACGATATTTTCTGGCTTATTCTCTGTTTCTAAGAGCTTCATGATGATAGGAGAAGTGATGTAATAAGGGATATTTCCGGCGACAACGTAAGGGGACTTAACAGAGGTGAGGTCAAATTTGAGAAAATCTTCGTTTATAACTTCTAGATTCTTCCCTGGGAAAGATTTGGGGAGGTTTTTGGCCAAATTTTCGTCAAATTCGACACTTATAACGCGCGGAAACCGACGCAGGAGGCTCGATGTGAGCGTACCAAGGCCTGGGCCTATTTCTAAGCATAAGCGGTTCTCTGGGGCGTCTAGTGCGCTCTCAGGGGCATTTCCGAGGGCTAGTTCGGCAATTTCGTCTAAAATTTGGCGATCTTTCAGCCAATGCTGACCGAGGGATTTATTATTTTTCATTATTTGGCGTACCTGTTATAGATATCATAAGCATAGTTGATACGGAGTTCCTCACGACAGATGCCGCAGCGCTCAAACTGGTTCTGGAAGGCACGGGTCGCCGCCTCAATAGAGGTAGAGCCGAGGATTGAATTCTTAGCTGTAGTATAACCGCCGTTTAGCTCGGTCATGAGATAGCTTAGCTGGGTATAAATATCATATGGATTAGGAAGAGAGAGGAGGTTGTTGCGACGCCCACCAGTCCACTGCGCAATACCGAGGCCACCTGGAGTGTCAGAAGTCTGGAAGCGATGCTCCTGCATGAGGTTACCCATAATACCGGCGGCTTGGACATCGGAAAAGCCTTGAGACTTTAAGAAGTCCCACGAGATAGCTTCGTTTTCGCCGGCAGAAGTACTACTAGAGGTAGTACCACGTGCGCCCTCTCTAACGATACGTTTGACTGGTTCCTTGATAATATCATCAGAGATTTGCTCGCGTTTTGCTTCTAGGCCGTCGACGAATTCGACTTTATATTTAATGACGCGGAGGCCATCTTCGCCAATCTGCTCGGTAATGTTCTCACCAACTGGGATAGTATAGTCCTTGACGATTTCTTCTTCGAACGGAATAGCGATTTCTTCGGTTACCATACGGCCACCGTTCCTGGTGATTTCGTAAGCAGTGGAAATGCCCGCTTCTAGAAAACTAGTGTTTGCCACCATGTTGATTTCGTCACCATCGTAAACAGAAAAGCCGGCTTCACGAGCGATAGTGACCGGATCGTAGCTGGCGGTTTCGACGCGTTTCTTGGTAGTGCCATCGGAGATAATGACTGGGCGGGCGCGATAGATATTGATGTGGAAGCTTCCGTCATTAATCAAGGTAGTAAGGCTTGGCTCGACAATGTCAGCTTCGGCGACTTCATACCCGGCGCGAGAGAGTGCTTCCCCGACTGTGACGGCATTGGTCTTGACGGTGAGTTTCTTGCCTTGATCGTAGATCGTGACAAAATGAATGTCACCCGTGGCGGCAAGAGCAGCTCCGTTATTTGCGAAGGTATTAGGAGTGATAACTTTAAGAAGAGACGCAAAAACAAGGGCAGACAAAACGACGCCAGTAATAATTAGAGACACTTTAACATGATTTTTGGGCAGTCTCATACGAATTAATTATAACATAAGTGTAAACTGAATCACAAATTTGGAATTAACCCTCTGATATGGTATAATTTGGAGAACCCCGAGTGGCGGAACTGGTAGACGCGCTAGCTTCAGGTGCTAGTCTAATTAGTTAGGTACAGGTTCAAGTCCTGCCTCGGGGACCAAAAAAGTACAAAAAAGTCAGGCACAAGTCCTGACTTTGTTTTGTCTCTAAGATTACGAGTTCTTCCTTCTTATCCAAGCTCGTCTAGCGGAGAAAACAAGAATTGCCGAAATGATAATACCGGCTGCCAGAGAGATATAAATGGCTGAGGATGATGAGGCGGTCGTAACAGCAGATTCGTCAACTTTCTCAATCGTATGATAACCCGTTTCTGGTGTACCAGCAGCGGATTCGCTATCGTCCTCAGACTCTTCAGCGGCAGGCGCGACAACTGCGGTCGCACACTCACCGCCGTCGTAGTCTGCGACGCAGATTTTGTAGGTTCCTTCCGTAATGGTAATATCGTGAGAATATTCACCATCAATTACTGCGGTAGTCTCTAGCTTGAGACGAGTGTCACCAGATTCATTGTAAATTGAGATAGCAACAGCCAAGACGTCTGTTTCGGTGGTGCCGCTAACAGAAATGGTGCCATTTTGTTCAGTTGCATTAAGTGTTAAAACTTTCATCTTTTCTCCTCCTATTTAGTAATATCCAAAATGAAGCTACCTCTCTCGTACTTGAAGTAGGTGCCTTTATTGGAACCACCAAGAGTACCCTTATAGCTATCAATAGTACTGCCAGTAACTGCTGTGGTGTAGGATATGCCAACTACTCTATTAGTGGCGGCTGGATGGAGGTCAACTTTGCCTTGATCTTCCTCGCGGAAGCCATAACCTCTTACTTCGAGGTTCTTACCGCCTTCACCGCCACCAAGTTGTTCAAGGGTGTAGGTCTGTTCTGTACCGTCAGCAAAATAGTAAGTGGCGATGAGGTCGTATTCTTTAGAATCGCCTAATGGAACGTAAAGAACTGGATTTCTTTCATAGTCATGACCAACCACTACGCGAGCAATGGCGGCGTAATAAGAATTACCACCGCTAGTAATGCGGAATACAACCTTGTCATAATAGTTGGAGTTAAAGACGATGTCAAATTTGCCGTCACCTTTTGGTGTGATAGTAACTGCGCTGGCTGGAACTCCTTCTGAGGCGACCTCGATATTAGCGATTGGGGCGGAAATATCGTCACTCTTTAAGGTTACTTTCGGCTCCAAGAGGAAGGATTGAATGATTTTTGGATTACTTAGAGAAGTACCAGAAACATCATAGGCAGGATTGAAGAAGGCCGTATTCCAGAACTCAGGATAATAAGTCAGGTCTGTAGTACTAGAAGCATTCGAGATGCCATAGTAATCAGTGTCATCATAGATGGTGGCACGGAATTTACGGTTGCCGTTGGTAGAAATAATGTTGGCGCCAGCGCTTGCTCCGGTTGGATCGATGGCAAAGTTCTGCTGAGTGTCGTAATCGGTAATATTAGCGTCCCACCAAGTTTCAAGTCCGTCCCAAGTTGTAACGCTATCGATACTATCTATGCAGGTGTTTTCGGCACCAGAAATACAATCGTCGTAAATAAAGAGATAGGGAGCAAGCTTGTTAGCAGGAGTGGCAGCAGCAAGGTTGAGCAGTTCGTTTAGATCAAGTTTCTTTGTATTATCATCTCTATCGACAACATCAGAAGATTTAACATATTTTGTAGTATAGGTGATATCTTCGCCAGATTCGGTTGGCTCGGTTAGGCCAGTAATTTGGTAGCGACAGAGATCGTCGTCGCAGTTCCAGATAAACCAAGCTCTACCGTTAAAAGTATGTTCCCCTTCGCCTTCGGCAGAGGCAATGCCAGCGAAAGCAAAAAAACTCGCAGCGGTAATGGTAAGTGCCGCAAACAATACTGATCTTTTCTTCATTTATTGCTCCTTTAGTTAGTACTATTGTACTTTTCTTCTTATGCTTTGTCAATGAAAATGGTGCATGCTATAATACCCATAT
>CAYSIB010000014.1:0-17822 GCA_964431025.1 uncultured Candidatus Saccharibacteria bacterium | reverse complement strand
TACTCATAGATTATTTCCTCTTTCCTTCGTGGCGACTACGCACGATCATTTTATCAGTTTTCTTATTATGACGAGTACGGTAGCCAAGAGTGAGCTGACCCCAAGGTGTACGAGGGGCTTTACCGGAACCGTGACGGCCACCGTCACCACCACCGTGTGGGTGGTCAGTAGCGTTCATGACAACACCACGGACAGTTGGGCGAATGCCTTTTCTGCGAGTGCGGCCGGCAGCACCGATTTTGACGTTCTGATGCTGTTCGTTTCCGACAACACCGACGGATGCTTGGCAGGTACTTAATACTTTTCTAAATTCACCTGAAGGCATCTTAAGAGTGGCATAGCCATCTTCTTTTGCCATGAGCTGAGCGGAAGATCCAGCAGCGCGGACCATCTGGGCACCGCGACCTGGGGTAAGCTCAATTGCATAGACAAAAGTACCGACAGGGATGTTTTCTAGTGGTAAGCGGTTAGATTCTTCAACAGCGGATTCATCGCCAGTAGTGAAGGTAGAACCTTTTACCATGTTCTTATCGGCGATAACATAATAGTAAACGCCGTTTTGATCCTTGACGCGTGCAATACGTGCAGAGCGGTTTGGATCATATTCGATTTCCATGACCTCTAATTTGAGATCTTTTGGAAGATTGTGAGTGAGCAAGCGATAGTGACGCTTGACGCCGCCACCACGGTGACGAACGGTAATGCGACCCTGGTTGTTCTTACCAGCTTGTTGCTTCTTGGCCTTAAGAAGAGATTTCATAGGCTTGGAAGTGGTAATCTGGTCAAAATCTTGGGTAGTTTTACCGCGCTGTGCAGGGGTGGTTGGGCGATATGCTTGAATTGCCATTACTTATCCCCTTTCTTTTCTGCCTTAGTGGCTTTTTTCTCGGCCTTCTTTTCGGCCTTTTTGTCAGCTTTCTCGGCTGGTTTGGAGGTTTCTTCCTCCTCGAAGACAGCGATCTTATCGCCTTCTTTTAAGGTGACATAGGCGAATTTGTGATCCTGGCGGAAGGTAGTGCCTGGATAGGCGTGCTTGCCGCGGGAGAAACGTGTCTTCTTGCCTTTTCTAGTTAAGACGCGAACGTCTTCTACGGTAACATTATATTCTTTGGCTACACCTGCTTTGATTTCCATTTTGGAAGCCTTAAGTGGGGCAACAAAGATATAAGTGCGCTTAGTCTGTTCAAAGTAAGCTTTTTCGGTTGCGCGAGGAAGATAAACTGGTTTTACAACTTCAGCTTTTTTGACTTTGGTCTTAGTAGCTTTTTCTGCTTTAGCCATTATGCTTCCTCCTTTCCGATAAGCCAGTTCTCAGCATCTTTAACAGCTTCTGGAGTAAAGACGATAGCGTCTGCATTCATGATGTCAAAGACATTGAGATAGGTTGCGCGAACTAATTTGAGGTTAGCCATGTTGCTAGTCATACGAATTAGTCCTGGGGTTTTCTCGTGAGTAACAGCAAGAACGTTCTTACCATCAAGTTTGAGGTCTTTAAGATACTTAGCAGTATCTTTGGTCTTGCCAGTCTGCTTAAGAGCTTTTTCTGTAACAATGACGGCTTTTTCTGCGTTTTTGACAGAGAGAGCGCGGCGAATTGCTACTTTCTTAGCCTCGCGAGAGAGACTCTTTGTGAAGTTTTCTTCACCGGTGCGGCCGAAGGCTACACCACCGTGGCGCCAGATAGGGTTTCTAGTGGAGCCAAAGCGGGCGCGACCAGTTCCTTTCTGTTTCCAAGGTTTCTTACCACCACCACGAACTTCACCACGCTTCAAAGTTTTGGCGTGAGAACTGCGTGAGTTAGCAAGGTATGCATCATAAGCGGTCTTGATAAGCTCATGATTTTCGACTTTGAGGTCAAAGATTTCTGGGTTCATTTTGATTTCTGCCATATTACTCCTTTCCCTCTACTGTGACAATACCCTTGTTTGGACCTGGGACAGCGCCCTTAAGGCCTAAGAGGTTATTGTCTTTGTCAATGTATGATACAACCAAGTTCTTAACGGTGACTTGATCGTGACCCATACGGCCCGGCATTCTTTTGCCTTTGAAGACCTTCTGTGGGTACATAGAACCAATAGAACCAACACGGCGGATATTTCCTTTGAAACCGTGGGTGTTTCTTGATTCGTTGAAGTTCCAGCGTTTGACAGTACCAGCAAAGCCTTTACCTTTGGAGGTGCCTGTAACTGTAACTTTGTCTCCAAGCTCAAAGTTTTCTACAGTGAGGGTATCACCTGTTTTGTAGTCAGGAGTTTCCTCAGTGCGGAATTCTTTAAGGATTTTTGGAGTGACGCCGGCCGATTTGACGTGGCCGGAAACCGACTTGCTCAGGTTCTTACCCTGACCGTAACCTAGCTGTACAGCGTTATAACCATCGGTTTCGACGGTTTTTACCTGAGTCACTGTAGCTGGGCCGGCTTGAAGAATAGTAACAGGGGTGACTGTACCATCTTCAGCGATGATCTGGGTCATACCAATTTTGGTGCCGATGATGACTTTCATCTTTTCCTTTCCTTTATTTTCTTCTATCCTTTAGGGACTTTCCCGGCATGCCGGGTAGTTTTCCTAACACGCACAAAGCTAGACTTGTGAGCAGTTCCAATTCATTTCATATTTCTTCTCCATTACAGATATGAAATAGCGGAAACGAAGAGGCTTACCCTATCGTCTAGTTACTGTGTATGTTATCTTCTAGTGTCACCTTAAAAGAATATACGAATTTATTGTACCACAGTTCGCCACAAAAAACAAGGGGATTAACCCCTTGTTTTTTTGCATCGTTTTAGGCTTCGATGATTTCTTCGGTGCTTGGTTCGCCACTCTCACTGATTGGGTGGACACCGGTACCGACAGGAATCTTGCGGCCGATGATGACGTTTTCCTTCAAACCGTGGAGGTGATCAACACGACCAGAGATGGCAGAGTTGATAAGTACACGAGTGGTATCCTGGAAGGATGCTGCAGAGAGGAAGGAGTCGGACCAGATAGAAACCTTGGTAATACCAAGTAGTAAGTGAGTATACTTGGCAGGCTCTTTGCCAGCAGCAATTAACTCTTTGTTTTCTGCTTCAACAGCGGCCTGAGAGATGATGTCGCCAACGACAAGGTTAGAATCGCCTGATTCATCAATCATGACGCGAGAGAACATCTGACGAACGATGATTTCCAAGTGTTTTGCGGAAATCTCATGGCCCTGAGCAGCATACACTGCAAGGACGTCGTTCATGATGTAGCGTTCAGTTTCTTCCTTACCCTTATATTTCAAGAGATCTTGGAGATTCAAGGAACCGGCAGTCAAGCGATCACCAGCTTTAACTGTGTCACCGCCCTTGACTACGAGCTCAGCATCACCTGGGATTTCGATGCGAGCAGGAGCGCCTGCGCCACCGACCAAGATGATAGCACCTTCAACTAGCTGAACGTTACCGTCGTATGGAGCGACAATTGGCTCTTTGCCGAGTTTCTTAGAGGCAATGACATCGCCAGCCTTAACATTGGCACCGTCTTTGACCTTAGCTTTTCTACCTTCGAGTTCGATGCGGGTAGTTTCACCAGCTTCTGGAGTGATTTGGACAAGATACATATTGTTATCTTCCCAAACTTCAACTGTACCATCGACTGGGGAGACCCAAGCTTGACCCTTTGGAGAACGGGCTTCGAGAAGCTCTTCCACACGAGGAAGACCTCTTGCGATAGCACCAGAACCAGCAACACCAGAACCGTGTTTAGTATCAAGGGTAAGCTGTGTACCTGGCTCACCAAGAGACTGAGCGGCAATCACGCCGACAGGCTGGCTGGCAGCGACGAGGTCACGGGTGGACATGTCGATACCGTAGGCCTTCTGTGGAACGCCGTCAACAGCGGTGGTGGTAAGGATGGATTGAATCTTGACCGTCTCAACCTTATCGTCTTCTTCGAGCTGGGCTGCAATTTCTGGAGTGATAAGCTCATCAGCACCAAGATAGCCTGGAATTGGAGCAGCAGTATAGCGACCAGATACCCAAGCGGAGAATTCTACGCCGGCTTCTCTGACCTCAGCTTTTCTAACTTCAAAGCCTGGATCTTCAGCGACTTCTTCGGTAGTGAAGACATCCTGAGCGACATCAACTAGACGACGAGTGAGGTAACCAGAGTCTGCGGTACGAAGAGCGGTAGACACCTGACCTTGACGTGCACCACGAGTGGCGATGAAGGATTCGAGGGTGTTTAGACCTTTCTTGTAAGAGGACTTAACTGGGAGCTCGATTTCGTTGTTGTTGATATCGACCATGATACCAATCTCAGCGGAAGCAAGTTTGATGTTGGAGACGCTACCACGAGCACCAGAGTTAACCATCACAGCGATATCGGTATCCATCTCGGAGAGCTTGCTCTTCAAGAAGTCAGAAATCTTGTTGTCGATATCACGCCAGTTAGCAACAGTAAGGTTGTAACGCTCTTCCTCAGTGACAAGACCCTGATCGTACTGTTCTTGGATAAGAGCAGTCTTGGCATCACCTTCGGCGATGAAGTCTTGGATTTCTGGGTAGGTTGGGTAGTCATCCTTAGCGGTAGAAACAGAGGCGATAGTCTCATATTCAAAGGCTAGATTCTTCAACTTATCAGCGGTTTCAACAGTAGTCTCGGCGCCGTACATATCAAAGATGTTAGCCATGACTTTCTTGAGCTGCTTGGAAGTCTGGACAGAGTTATCGTATGGATAATCTTCTGGCAAGATTTCGTTGAAAATCACGCGACCAAGAGTAGTATTTCTAATCTCTTTCTTAGCAAACACACGGATTGGAGTCTGTAAGTGGATAATACCCTGATCATAAGCCATTTCTGCTTCGTAGATGGAGCTATAAGGCTTCACTTCGTTGGTAGCAGTACCTGGCTTGTCATAAGTTAAGTAGTAGATACCAAGCACGACGTCCTGATAGATGGAAAGCACTGGAGCGCCATCAGCAGGTTTAAGCAAGTTCTTGGTAGCAGACATGAGTTCGCGAGCTTCAGCCTGAGCCTCGTTAGATAGAGGTAGATGGACAGCCATTTGGTCACCATCGTAGTCAGCGTTGAAACCAGTAGCAACGAGTGGGTGAAGCTGAATAGCTTTACCATCAATCAATTTTGGCTGGAAGGCCTGGATAGAAAGACGGTGAAGAGATGGAGCGCGGTTTAAGAGGACGTATTTACCCTTAATCACCTCGTCCAAGGCATCCCAAACGATGTTTTCTCCAGCTTCAATCATACGAGTGGCGGCACGAATGTTAGCGGCGTGTTCGCCAGCCATGAGCCAGGAGATGACGAAAGGCTTAAAGAGCTCAAGGGCCATCTGTTTTGGCAAACCACATTCGTTGAGTTTAAGTTCTGGACCGACCACAATCACGGAACGACCAGAGTAGTCAACACGTTTACCGAGAAGGTTCTGACGGAAGCGACCCTGCTTGCCTTTAAGAAGGTCAGAGAGGGATTTGAGCTTTCTGCGGCCATTCTGAGAAGAAGCGGTGCGGTTGCCGTGAGAAGCGGAGTTATCGATGAGAGCATCGACAGCTTCCTGAAGCATACGCATTTCGTTTCTACAGATGACTTCTGGAGCGTTAAGGTCAAGAAGTTTCTTCAAGCGGTTGTTACGGTTGATTACGCGACGATAGAGGTCGTTAAGATCGGAGGTAGCAAAGCGGCCACCTGGGAGTGCAATCATTGGACGTAGGTCTGGTGGGATGACTGGGATAACAGTCAAGATCAAATCAGATGGGTTGATACCAGCAGCGTGCATACCTTCGATGAGTTTGAGGCGCTTGCTGATTTTCTTCTCTTTTTGGCCCTTGGCGTTAGCAGCTTCTTCGGTGAGCTCGGCAATCATCTCTTCTGGATTGATTTCGTCAAGCAATTTCTTGATAGCGGTTGCACCCATCTCAACTTCGATGAGGTCGGCGTAATCTTCATGCTCGATTTCAAGGTTACGATAGTCAATTTCAGAGATAACGGCGCCCTTCTTAAGGCCAGAAAGGATATCTTTCTTGGTGTGGTAGTCGCTGTCTAGGTCATCAAGCTCTTTAGCTTCTTGCTCTGCAAGTACCTTGGTGTCGGCGTTTTTGTCCTTAGCGGCTTCTTCGTAGCGCAAGCGGATAGCTTGGCGAGCAGCATCGGTCTGAGCGTCGAGATCGTTCATTTTCTGAGCGATTTCGTCGTCTTTGGCATCGACGATAAGGTAAGACGCAAAGTGGACGACTTTCTCGATATTCTTAACAGTGAGGTTAAGAAGTAGGGAGATAGCAGATGGCGTGCCGCGCATGAACCAAATGTGGGCAACAGGGGCTGCAAGAGCGATGTGACCCATACGTTCACGACGAGAGATAGACTTGGTAACCAAGTTTCCCTCTTTGTCTACGGCAGCTTCGCGGGAGCGAACGCCCTTTAGTTTGCTATCGTGTGGGTTGATATCTTTGACTGGACCAAAGATACGTTCACAGAAGAGACCATCACGTTCTGGCTTCTGGGTACGATAGTTGATAGTTTCTGGCTTAATAACTTCGCCGTAGCTCCAGTTCAAGATGTCATCTTTTGATGCCACACTCAAACGAATGGAGTCAAAGTCAGAAGCTGAGATAAAATTATCCATCCAAGCCATATTAGAACTCCTCTCCGAGGTCAACGGTACCATCGTCTTCTTCGACGATTTCTTCGCCTTCCTCATCAGTTATTTGTATTCCGTCGTCATCGACAATTTCCTCTGTGTCTTCATCAGAGAGATTGTCGAGATCGTTTTCGGTATCTTTTGCATGTTGAGCATAGATGAGTTTGTCGTCTTGCTCTTTCTCGATTTCGCGAGATGTTTCTTCGATTACTTCAGATGCGTCGGTAGAATCACCGTGGTCAAGCAGGTCAACTTTGAGACCAAGACCCTGAAGTTCTTTCACTAACACGTTGAAGCCTTCTGGAAGCTTTGGACCTTCAATTGGTAGGCGCTTGATGATGGATTCGTAAGCCTTAGCGCGTCCGTAGACATCATCAGACTTAATGGTGAGCATTTCCTGAAGGGTAGTAGCAGCACCGTAAGCTTCGAGGGCCCACACCTCCATTTCTCCGAAACGCTGACCACCGTTCTGAGCTTTACCACCGAGAGGCTGCTGGGTAACCATGGTGTATGGACCAGTAGAACGAGCGTGAATTTTGTCGTCAACCATGTGGTGAAGCTTGAGCATGTGCATGACACCAACAGAGGTGCGTTCTTCGAATGGTTCACCAGTGAGACCGTCGTAAAGTTGGACGCGGCCATCACGAGCAAAGCCAGCTTTTTCGAGCTCGTCGGAGATAGTTTCGTCGCTAACACCGTTAAAGGATGGGGTAGCAACTTTGTAACCAAGAGCACGTGCAGCCATACCTAGGTGAATCTCAAAGAGCTGACCGAGGTTCATACGAGAAGGCACGCCCATTGGAGAAAGAATCACGTCGATTGGGGTACCATCTTCCATGAATGGCATATCCTCAACTGGGAGGACGCGGGAGACCACACCTTTGTTACCGTGGCGGCCAGAAAGTTTATCACCGACGCCAATCTTGCGCATTTCTGCAACGTAAATCTTAATTTGTTTCAACACACCAGCTTTGAGGTCGTGGCCTTGTTCACGGGTGTAAACACGGACGCCGACGACTTTACCAGTAGAAGATCCGTTCATACGAACAGAGGTGTCGCGGACGTCTTTGGCTTTTTCACCAAAGATGGCGCGAAGGAGACGCTCCTCGGAGCTTAGCTCTTGTTCGCCCTTTGGCGTAATTTTACCAACGAGGATATCACCGTTCTGGACTTCGCTACCTACGGCAACGATACCATCTTCACCGAGGTGGCGAAGAGAATGTTCGGAGACGTTTGGAATATCACGGGTAACCTGTTCTGGACCCAGCTTAGTTTCGCGGACTTCTACGTCGTAATCTTTGATGTTGATAGAGGTAAGCGTATCGTCTTGGACGAGGCGAGAAGAAATGACGATGGCGTCATCCATGTTATAACCACGCCATGGCATGAAGGCAACGAGGAGGTCGCGACCAAGTGCAAGCTCGCCATTATTGATGGAAGCACCCTCGATCAGGATGTCGCCCTTCTTGACCTTTTGACCACGCTTAACTTTGACGCGCTGGTTGTAACAGCGGTCGTCGTTAGTCTTTTCAAAGTGAATTAACTTGTATTCTTTGTCACCGTCTTTGTAGGTAACGATAACAGATTCGCCGTCGGCTTTCTTAACTTCGCCGGCACCTTCAGCCAAGATGAGCTGAGAAGTGTTTCTGGCGACTTCACCTTCGATACCGGTACCAACAACTGGGTTGTCTTGGCGAAGAAGAGGAACTGCTTGCTTCTGCATGGCGCAGGCCATGAGGGAGCGGTCAACACGGTTCTTCTCAACGAATGGAATAAGCGATGCAGAAACACCTAGAATTTCCTTGTGAGCGGCATCCATGTGAGTAACCTTGGAGGATTCTACCTGGGTTGGCGCACCCTTAACGCGGGCAGAAACACGAGCATCCACAAATTTACCATTTTTATCAAGCCGAGCTGAGGTATCAGCAATCACCATGTCTTGTTCGGAAGCGGCATCTACGTAAACAACCTCATCGGTAACTTTGCCGTTTTTGACGACGCGGTATGGCGCTTCGATGAAGCCGTATTCGTTGATGCGAGCATAAGTTGCAAGGTTAAGCACGAGACCGACGTTAGCACCTTCTGGAGTCTCTACGGTACAGATACGACCATAGTGGGTTGGGTGAGTATCGCGGACATCGAAGCCGGCACGCTCACGGGTAAGACCACCTGGACCCATAGAGGAGAGACGGCGCTTGTGTGCGAGCTCGGAGAATGGGTTGGTTTCATCCATCAACTGGGAGAGCTGAGAGGAAGTAAAGAATTCCTTGACAGCGGCCGTAACTGGACGAGCGTTGATTAGCTGGGATGGAGTGACATCTTCTGGGTTAGCCATGGACATACGGTCCAAGATGTTTCTCTGGAGGCGTAGCATACCGAGGCGGAACTGGCGCTGAACAAGTTCGCCTACGAGTTTGATGCGACGGTTAGAGAGGGAGTCGATGTCATCTGGAGCATCCTGAGTATTGTTAAGGCGGATAATCTCGGCGATGATGGCGATTAGATCCTTCATCTGGAGAGTGCGGTTTTTGGCGACGTTTGGAGTGTCAAAACCGAGGCGCTGGTTAATCTTAAAACGACCGACACGAGAATAATCGTAGCGCTTGTAGTCGAAGAAGGTACGCTCAATCATAGATTTAGCGTTTTCGACGGTAGCAAGATCGCCTGGGCGAAGCTTACGATAAACCTCAATCAAGGCTTCGCTCTGACCAGCGGTAGTATCTTTTTCTAATGTAGCGTCGATGTAGCTGATTTCGCCTTCGTCTAGACCCTTGAAAGTCTCCTTAATCTCGGACTTCTTGGAAATACCAAGAGCGCGGAGGAAGGTAGTAACAGGGATTTTGCGACGGCGGTCAATCTTGACGTAGATAGCACCAGACGGAGAAGTTTCAAACTCTAGCCATGCACCACGGCCCGGAATCACCTTGGCACCGTAGTAGTTACGGCCACCGATGTTGTCAGCGGTAAAGAAGACGCCGGCGGAACGAATCAACTGGGAGACGATGACGCGCTCAGTACCGTTAATGATAAAGGTAGCGCGATCGGTCATCCAAGGATAATCGCCGAAGAAGATATCTTGTTCTTTCTTCTCGCCGGTGACTTTGTTCTCTAGCTCGACTAGAACATGGAGAGCAGATTCATAGGTAGCCAAGTTATACTTAGCGGTCTGTTCGTCCTCTTTTGGAGCGCGGAACTCGTAGTCCTTAAATCTTAATGATAGTTTTTGGCCGGTGTAGTCGTCAATCGGGTTTAATTCGTTGAAGACTTCGCGAAGGCCGGATTTGACAAAATCTTCCCAGGAATCCTTCTGATGAGCAATCAGATCAGGGATAGGAAGTGCTTGGTCACCCTCGGTAAAAAATACGCGGGAACCACTTTCGTTTGCAGTTTTCACTTATACCTCTTTTATTTAGTGTTATTATTCTTAGCGCCGAAGAATACTGCCATGTTTTGCGTCCAGAATTCGCCATTTTCTGACGCATAGAAAAACTTGACACACTACTTCTTATGTAACATTTTAGCGCAGATTAGAAAAGATTGCAAGAGGAAAATTAATTGTGTTATAATTTCCGCAAAGTGGGCGTACATTGATAACTGGTGTTTTCTATAAAGGAGGGGTTATTATGGCAAAACAAGAATTAGAGTACGGTAGCTGTAAAACGATTGCAAACAAGGTTGAAGCAATGATTTTAAACATCGGGTCACACGACGCGCTTGACATAGCCGAGGACTTTTTAGACTTTCTAATGGAAAGGGGTCTGGATGAGTATTGGAGTGGGGCGTATACGATTTCTTCGGTTTTTACCGATGCCGGCCCAAACATCGAAGAGGGTGTTAAGTTCGAGTTTGTCCGGCTAGTTGGAACAAAAAGTGGCTCAGAACCATCTTCTATGGGCGTAGGCACACAATGGGTAAGCGATGTGGTTGGTCTGATGAAAGATTATCTCAAGGAGGGCAAACAAAACTGGTTCAAAAAATCCAAGTTGGTTTTCAGAATTGATGACAAGCAGTTTGAGTGGGGTTAACGGAAACTCTAGCGCCAGTAAGGGCAGCATGATGCTGCCCTTTTTTTCATGGTTTTGCACCAAAAAACCACCCGCTCTCAAAAGGTGGCTTTTTGAACAGATAAGCTCTCAACTTATTGTGTAAGCTGACTCGCAGTTAGCTTTTGTTCAAATAGAACTGTATCTATTTTAGCATGAGCAAAACGCGGGTGTCAAGAGCAATTTCTAAAAATTAGATGTCTAAATCATCCATGTCGGCGAGCTCAGCACGAGTCTTCTCGGCGAGGTCGGAAGCTTCATCTTCAAAGGTGTCGTCGGCGACATCGGACTCATCAGCTGGAGCAGACTCGGCAGGGTCTGTGGCCTCGGCGGTCTCCGCAGCAGGAGCTTCTGCTTTTGCTGGCTTCTCGGCGCGAGGAGCGGCCTCGTCGTTGACGATTTTCAGATTGTAGCGAGCATCATTTTTGGTGCCAAGAGCACGAAGGAGAGTACGGATAGACTGAGCAGTGGCGCCACGACGGCCGATTACGCGACCGACGTCTTCTGGGTCGACGGTAAGGCTAAGCAGCACACCTTTCTCATCAATCTGGCGATCTACGATGACTTTGTCAGGGTTGTTAACCAAGGTTTTTACGATATATTCCACGAATTGCTGGTCGATGGTTGCCATATTTTTTCTCCGGATTATTAATTGTCGTAATACTATTTTAGCACTTGCGGAAAAAATTTGTAGTCTTGACAATGCTGGCAGTTCTGTGGCATAATAGGAAAGTTGAATCAAAGAAGGGGGTACTTTTATGAGTAAAAGAGATTCGGTACGTTATACAATGACGCACGGTGAAATGTTGCCTTCAGTAATGGTAGATGCAACTTTGTCGCTAACCTCAGTGGTCTATTCGCTCTACGGCAAGCAGACTCCTTCCGTGATACAGGATCTGAAGGATGATCCGTTCGTTTTACCAGAGTGGGCTTCGCTAGTCATCCAGTATCATCAAGATGATAACGGGTTGATAACAGCGCCGCTACTAAGCTTAACGGAAGACAGAATCCGAGAAGTGAGGGATGCAATCGCCAGGTCTGACAAGAATCAAAGACCGGTTATTTCCTATTCTTGCACTATCAAAGAGACGGGGGCTACAGCGCGACTTGTCGCAGTCTTTAATAGAGCGGACTGGGAATGCAAACAGGCAATTAACCTCTCTTATCCGGAGGCAAATTTCATCTATGAAACGCTCGTGCGTCTAAAACTTGCTCACTAAAGAAAAGCCCGACAAATGTCGGGCTTATTCTTTTTCTACCTCTGTAAGCTTTAGGCTTCGGCAGGAGTTTCTTCGGCTGGAGTCTCAGCAGGAGCTTCCTCAACTGGAGCTTCTTCCTTTGGCTGATTCTTGCGAAGTTTGTCGGCGTGCTTAGCCTTGGCTTCTTTCTTTGGTGCATCTTTGACCCATTTTGGAAGGGCAATTTTTTCTGCTTTCAAAATGCGGACGACGCGAGTAGAAGGCTGGGCGCCGTTTTTAAGATATTTTTCGACTGCTTCTTTGTCTAAAGTAGTCTTTTTGGTGTGGGGGTTGTAAAAACCGACCTCGGCTACAACGCGCCCCGAAAGAGGGTGACGCTGCGCTTCTTGGACGATTATCCGGTACGTTGGGTAGTGAGACCGGCCATTACGCTGCATACGAATCGCTAGCATAATTCTCCTTAAATTATTAACTTTGTCATTATAACATAGTTCGCGGAAAAAGAAAAGAGGGTTCAATCTGAACCCTCGCAGTTTCTCTTTGCTTCCCTTTTATGATTTAATTCTTTCCGCTTTTCATAGAGCGTTTCCAGAGAAACAGGTAGAAACTTGGCTTCGTATCTTTTGGATCTTTGTCGGAAATAGTCTCGATTGCCAGCATCCATCAGGAAATTAACCAACAACTTGGTATCCGCATTAGACATGCGAGGCTGACCGACTCTTTTGGCGGCCAGGTTAAAACTCTTGGCAGCGGCCCAGACGTCAAGACGTCTGGATTCTTTTTCCTGCTGCATATTAGCCTCAGTACCAAAGTAGTCGTATCTGACTTTTTCGGCCTGATAGACCTTGTTATTGCAATTGATTTCCAGCTTATAAATCCAAGCAAAATCACCAATGCGATCAATAAATTTGCGCATAGCTGCATAGTAATCATGGATGTCTTGCTCCATTTTGGCGGCTGGATCTTTTCCTACAGGCTTTTTGCCAGTATTTCCTTCGTCTCCAAAGTATACTTCGTTATATGCTCTTGACATTATTTCACCCCCAATCATCAAAAAGCTACGTTAATGTACAATACTTATATTATAGCACACAACAGAGGAAAAGTCAATACGCTAGTGATTTTTGCGGATTTTGACTGGAGAAATCTTGGCCGGGTTGAAATCTTTGTGAGTCTTGCGATAATATTCAATACCGTTCGCGGCGGCGTTGCCCTGAGCCTCCTGCTTGGAATGGCCAGTGCCAGTGCCACGGAGGTCTTTGCCGACAAAGACGCCAACGGTGAAGGTCTTGTCGTGGTCTGGGCCTTCTTCTTTTAAGGTCTTGTAGATAGGAGTGACGCCGTCATAGTGTTGGGAAGTTTCCTGGAAGAAGGATTTTGGATCAAGCCAAGAGCCGGAGGCGAGCATTTCGCCAGTCTTTGAGAGAATGTATTTTGAGATAAATTTCTTGGCTGTGTCATAGCCCTGATCTAGATAGATAGCGCCGATTAAGGCCTCAAAACAGTCAGCATAAATCACGGCGTGAGCGCGAGAGGAGCCCATTTTCTCACCGTGAGAGAGGCGGACAAGGGGCGCATATCCTAGCTCTTCGGCGGCAGCGCCGATGGAATCAGTACGGACTAAAGCGCTCCTCCAAGCGGTCATCACACCTTCGTTTTCGTCAAATTTGCGGTAAAGATAATCGGAGGTTACCATTTCAAGCACGGCATCGCCTAGGAACTCAAGGCGTTCGTTATGCTCTTGGCCGGTGTTTTTGTGCTCGTTGATGTAGCTTCTGTGGGTGAGGGCAGTAATCAGTAAATTAATATCAGAAAACTCAAAGCCGAGCTTCTCCTTGGCAAAATTTTCGTATTTTTCTAGGGTTTCTTTGTTCATTAAAATTCTCCTGCGCGAATTTTCTTTTTGGCAATCAACATTAATTTCTCGATGTCATCGTACTCAATAGCGTCCAAGGCGTCCTTAAAGCTAAACCATTTGATTCCGTTCATCCATTTCTCTTTCTGGGGCTTCTCGTGATTGTCGAGGGCGCGGACGAGGTAAATCTGAGTAGTCATCAAAACTAACTTATCCTGGCGGCGATATTTGAAATGGATTTTGCCGAGCCAGGTCAAGACTTCGACGTGATGGAGGCCAGATTCCTCGCCAATCTCGCGGATGGCGGTTTGTTTGGCGGTCTCACCAGATTCGATATGACCTTTAGGGATAGTCCAGCGGTTTTTGGAATCTTGAATCAAAAGGATTTCGATATCCTTGCCGTCTCTGGTCATACGAAAAACAATTCCGCCGGAGGTTGGCTCGCGTACGATTTCTTGAATTGCTGGTTTTTTTCTAAAAATTTTGGAGAGTGGCGATTCTCTATACTGTTTCTTCGGAAGTGCTTCCGGCACTTTCAGGGGTTTCATGTTTGGTCTGGTCTGGATTTGTCTTTTCGCCGGCCTCTTTGTCTTTTGGTTGTTCATTCTTATCCTTAGTAGCAGCTTCTGGGTCAATCTGGCGGAAGGCCGTACCTAATACGCCGTTAATAAACCGAGAAGAGTTATCAGAGCCGAAGGCCTTTGCAAGCTCAACAGCTTCGTTAATAGCAACTTTTGGTGGGACTTTGTCACCACAAAACTTGAGCTCATAGAGCCCCATACGGAGGACGTTGCGGTCGATAGCGGCAATGCTAGAGATAGGCCACTCTGGAGCAAGCGGCTTTAGATCTTTGTCTAGCTCATCAAAACGCTCAGCCACGCCGTGCGTCAGATTGTAGACAAACTCGGTATCACCTAGAGCTTTGTCGTATGGCTCAATGTTTTTTGCGATAATAGCGTCAATGTCGGCTTCTGCGTCGCCCGCCTTTTCACGGAACTCGTACTCGTACAAGCTCTGCAAAGATATGATTCTGCCTAAATGCCGATTACTTGCCATTATTTTTTAGTCGCTTTTTTAGCTTTTTTGGTAGTTTTGACAGTCTTTTTAGCCTTGACGGTTTTGACCTTAACATTTGGGGTAGTCTTTTTGGTCTCAAAGGCCTTGACTGGGGATTTCTTGTTAACTGCACGAGCAAGCTTCAAGCGCAAATGACTGCGGCGAAGGCCGGTTTTGCGATTGCTGCTCTGTTTTTTAGGTTCAGGCATTAAATGCTCCTTTAAATGATATTGTGATAAATTTAAGACTATTTTACCATAGTTTTTTAGAGTTTTCAATAGGGAGTTTTGAGCTTTAGGCCAAGCATCTTGACAAGATAGACAAGGTTTGATATAATCGAAGTATATTCGGGAATACCCGCGTCCCCTCTTCTTCATAGGAGAGGGCATATTTTTTTATTTGTACAGATCAATAAATGCCCTCTTCACAATGCTCAGGTCGGACAAAGGTATTTGCCCAATTTTGCTATACAGCCTCGAAGAACTCATGACTCTTGCCTGACAGACCGCCGCAAATTGTTCTTTGTCCAAAAAGACAAATTTTGCATACCATGACCCCGTTTTCTTTTGCGAAGTCAGGGGGATGCCCATGAAGCCCTGACTACTTAACTTCTTCATAATCAGGACTGGGCGCGAGAAGCGTGAGCTTTTACCATTGATTTCTACGCCAACATTCTCACCGCAGCCACACCACCATATGTCACCCTCGGATATTTTTGGTGATGAAGCTCCAAAGTGAAGTCTCGACTTAAGGTCGATCCATTGTTTAAAATGTTTTATTTCCATACTGCACCTATCTCCCGCCATATTAAGTTACTATATACTTCCACTATGGCAAATGGAGAGCTGGATTGCAAGCTCTAGCATGATATTAACCGCACCGATACTACTCAAAGGAATAAGTTCATTAATTCACCATATAACTTCCCCTACTCCGGGTTCTACAATTACGGAGGCGGGGTCGGCGGTCAGGGCTCGGACGGGCACTGGTGGTCTCGTAGTGCCACAACTCAGGCCGGCCAAGCCTACCACTTCGACCTGGATACCAATGGCCGCGTGTACCCGCAGAACAACTACTCTAGCGTTGGGTACGGGTTCGCGGTCCGCTGCGTAGCTGAGTAGCTATTGCTTAATGTCCCACAACATACATTGTACGACACGCGGGATGGTAATTCATATGTAGTTAGAAAGCTTGCGGATGGGAATTGTTGGATGACGGATAACTTGTATTTAGTTAAAACAATGACGCTAACTTCTGCAAATACAAATGTATCCTCAAATTATTCTATTACCGGAATATCCGGAACAGCGGCTATGGCGGATGGAAAAGCTTATGATACGGGAAATGAGTCTTATGGGGCATACTACACTTGGAACACTGCGGTAGCTGGCGGGAACGGGGACGTGTGTCCAAAGAACTGGAGACTGCCAACTGGAGGAAGTGGTGGCGAGTTCCAGCTCCTTTACAATTTCTATAATTCATATGACGCTATGACTAGTAATTCTGGGCCCGATTTTACTCTGAATGGCCATCGCGATACAACCTCGATAATATTACAGGGGTATGCAGGGTATTATTGGTCAAGCACTACCTATATAAACACTGTATGGACGTTGCTTTTGATTGACAAGCGCGCTGGCTACGACTACTCCTCTGTCGATCCCGCCACTTCATATCATCCAGGCAAGCAGTATGGTTTTGGGATACGCTGTCTTGCGAAATAATTATCTAGCTATACACCTTACACTTCGCCCAGTGTGACTGTAGAACGCTCCGCCAGCAGAAACGGGACTACCTCCAAGGCCATACCCGAAGACATACATGTTTGGTCCGCCCGCCCAGGAAATATCTCTAGAGAATAAGCCACCCTCGGAACCCGTGCGCGAAAGCTCCCGGTCCATGATTACACCGTTATATTGGCCGTTAAAGATCTCCTTCGTAATGACATTCAGATTGATCAGATCTCTAAAGTTATAATAGTTCGGAAGCGTCCAGTTTTTTGGGCAGACAGAGGTAGGTGCCTCGGCTCCAACCGACAATGATGAATCCCTTATGCCTGCGGTTGCTGTATACCAGTTGTAGTACGCACCCCATTCGCTCCGGCTGGAGTCATAATATGCATAAGAGTTATACATGGTGGCGGTTGTACCCCAACTAAGACTACTCGCGGGAAGAGTATAATTAGACGTTACATCGGAATCGCTCGAGGTGAGAGTCCTGGAGCCGATAAGTCTTAGGTTCTGCACCATCCAACAATTCCCATCCGCAAGCTTTCTAACTACATATGAATTACCATCCCGCGTGTCGTACAATGTGTGTTGTGGGACATAGGCCGTATTGCCGCGGTATGCACCAGTAGTGTCAGTCGCGGTCGCACTCGCGCTAGGCGTCGTCGTATTGGCGCAGATGGTACTTGTCATGTCCTGCATGTTGGAAATTGACCATAAATCATTCGCTACGCACACAGCATAATAAGTCTTGTTTGATGTGACGGTTCTAGAAGTGCCAGCAGCATATTGTGTGCCAGAAGTAGAGCCTTCCGCCCATTTGCAGTTGTAGTTGGTCTTAGTAATAGTAGGGAGGGTAAAGGAAGATGAGGTAGAACTATATGAAGCTGTCAGAGTCCCGTTGTTTGCGCCGAAGGTAAATTTCTTGGTGCTAGAGTTCCATGTACCAGTACCACTACCAGAAGTAACAGACCAACCAGAAAATGGTCTAGTGACTGTAGCAGAAGCAGGATAGCCAGAAGCTCCTTGGCCGTTGTCATTATAAGTAATCGTATACGTTGGTGTAGCTGTAGGATCTGCTATAGTCTTCGTTGTCCCCTCATTCTGGGTAAAGGTTTGGGAAGATGTAGAACCATTCCAAGTACCACCATTAGGATTGACGGTTAATGTAACTGGGTTATTGACAGCAAAGGTAGAGGAATAGACTGCATCGTAATATGGGAATTTAGCGTAGAAATAATACGTTCCTGGTGTAGTTTGGGCTGGTAGAGAGCAGGAATAAGTCACTGGCAAGTTAGAAGATTTTGAGCACGAGAGCGGTGAAAC
>CAYSIB010000013.1:0-19762 GCA_964431025.1 uncultured Candidatus Saccharibacteria bacterium | reverse complement strand
TTTAATTTTTTGTTGTCGGCAGGGATCCGGCGGAAAGGTGGAACAATGACAGAAACGACAGAAAGAATTATCCAAGAAAAGCATTACGACCTCGAACAAAAAAAGCTTAGAATGAAGCAATTAGAGGATGTAATCGAAGATGTTAGGAACGGTGAAGCCACGGTTAGTGATCCGTTAATTCTAGGCATGGTTATTTCGGAATATAACGCTTTAGAGCGGGAGATGCGTCATGGCTATGCCGCACTTTACGCAAAGTGCAATCCGATCAATAAACCGGATGCCCGGAGTTTCTTTTTAGGGTATTACGTTGACGACGAAGGCTATGCAATCAATCCGGAGACGAAAGAGCGCCTCGAGACAATACGTGGACAGCTTTTGAACATAGAGCCAGATAAGCTTCCACTAAGCAGCGTCGGCACCATCCCAATTGAGCTAGGAGACACCTATATCGGGATGATTACTAGAAATGACATAATCGCCATCAAAGAATATATCTCCAATTACGATGTGCCTATAGGCGATGGTATTAACGCGCTCTATCTATTTCTTGGATCCGTACAAGATTGGGACAGGTTGGACTTGCCAGAACGTATGGAAGCCATAAAGAAGCTCTGGCAGGAGATCGGCAGCCCAGTTACCAAATCTGTGCTTCATGAGCACAAGAAAAGACCATATGGGATAGGGGATCCGATAAGCTACCCCAAGATTGAAAAGGCGATGTGTGATGCACTGGCAAAGTCCGCTGAAGCCATGGAAAAGGTTACAGACAAGGATGGTAGCGATGCCTGACAACAAAATAGTAAGCGCAGCAATTTGCTGCGCTTATTTTATGCTATAATAATTACATGAGTTTTATGGCGCGTTTTAAGAAACGTTTTTACTTTATTGTGGCTTCTTATTTTCGCTTTTTTGCTAATCACGCTTTTAAGAAATGGCATCCGCGCGTGATTGCAGTGACCGGCTCCGTCGGGAAAACTACCATGCTTCATATCTTGGAGTGCCAGTTAAAGAGTCGCGCCCACTATTCCCACAACGCCAACTCTGCCTATGGTATTGCTTTTGATCTTGTCGGTATCAAAAAAGGTGTCACCGGTACAAAACTTCGCTGGCTCTATCTCTTTTTTGCAGTGCCGATTCGTTCGCTTTTCTTCCATTACACCGAAGAGTTTTACGTCGTGGAAATCGATGGCGAACGTCCACATGAGACTGAGTTCCTAGCCAAATGGCTTCGCCCAGAGGTTACACTTTGGATTGCGCTGGGTCGTTCTCATGCTATTCAATTCGAACACCAAGTAGATTCTGGCGAGTTTAGAGATCTGGACCGCGCTATTACCCACGAATTTGCCATGCTTCCACAATATACTCAGAAGAAAATTTACATCGATGGTGACATTTATCTCATGACCAAGGCACTAGAAAAGATTAAAAAACACCATCATATTACTGCCGACGTCGTCGAATGTTACAAGTCTCATCTGAAAGGCTATGTGATTTCGCCAAAATCTACCGATTTTGTCTTCGAGAAGCACGTCTTCCACTTTGCCGCTCCTCAGCCTCGTGATTTAGCTATCCAGCTCGATATGCTAGAGAACCTCTGCGAATATTTGAAGCTCAAGATTTGTACCGACTTTTCTAACATGGTGCTCCCTCCAGGTCGTAGCTCTTATTTCCCAGGCAAGAATGGTCTAACTTTAATCGACAGTAGCTACAATGCTCACCTCATCAGTATTAATTCCGTGCTTGAGATGGTCGCCAATATGAAAGAGCGCCACCTCTGGATTGTTCTCGGTGACATGATTGAGCAGGGTAAAATTGAGGGTGAAGAACACCGCAAACTTGCGGACGCTATCGAAAATGCCAAGCCAGAACAGGTTATTCTAGTTGGTCGTCGCATGAAAAAATATGCCTACCCAGAACTAGAAAAAAGAGGCATCAAAACTGAAACTTTCTCCGACGTAAAAGGCGCGCTTAAATTTGTCGAAGCTAATACTACTGGCAAAGAAGTCCTAGTTTTTAAGGGTAGCCAATATTTGGAGTGGATGGTAGAAAAGCTCCTCAAGAATCCAGAGGATGCCGCTAAGTTACCACGCCGTGATCCGATTTATATTAAACGTCGCGAAAAGAGAGGTTTGAAGTGAAAACTTTATATGTAATACACGGGTGGACATATACAGTCGAACCCTGGAAAACTACAATAGAAATACTAAAAAAACACGGCATTGAGATTAAAATGCTAAATGTCCCAGGCTTAACCACTCCATCTGATAAGGTCTGGACTATCAAAGATTATGTAAAATGGGCTGATCAAAATATTCCTGACGGAGCTATCGCGCTCGGTCATAGTAACGGTGGACGCATCTTATTAAATCTGCTTAGTGAAAAGCCGGACAAATTAAAGCATGTAATTTTACTAGATGCCGCCGGCGTTTACGAGGAATCCAAGAAACGTGACGTTGCGCGCAAGGTTTCCAAGCTCATGGCGCCACTTAAGAAAATCAAGCCACTCCGCAAAGTCTATCACAAGATTTTGGGAGCTTCCGACTATGACCGTGCTCCAGAAAACATGAAAAGAACCCTCGCTAACATGCTAGATAGCGACAAAAAGCTCGATATGACCAAAGTTACTACTCCAGCGACCATTCTGTGGGGCAAGATGGACAATGTTACTCCTCCGCGTCAGGCTGCCGTCATGCATCGCCACCTCAAAAACAGCGAGATTAAGTATTTTGAAGACTGGACGCACGCTCCGTATATTTGCGACCCAACTGGGCTAGCCAAGGCAATCTACGCCGTCATGGAGAAACACGCATGAAATATTTCCTAGGTTTATCCTCTCAGTATTCTCTGGGTGACGTTTTCCGTCACACTCTTGCGATTGGTGATGAATATCAACTCCCAGAGCTTCGTGCCTTTTTAGCCGCGCATTATGGCTCGACCTTTGACCATGTTGCCATCTATGCTAATGGCCGCACTGCTCTCAATGTGGCGATTCGTGGCGTCGTTCCGCGTGGCAGTAAAATTGTCGTGACTAGCCTTACTTGTTATGCTGTGATTCAAGCCGTCAAAGCTGCTGGCTGTGTACCGATTTTCGCCGACGTTGACAAGGAGACACTTCATTTTGGTGCCAAAGAATTAGAAAACGCCCTGAAGGGCGAAACTGGTGTAAAAGCCATCATCGTCCAGAACAACCTCGGCATCCCAGTTGATATCGAGGCAATCGAAAAAGTCGCGAGAGCTCACAAGCTTGCTATTATTGAGGACCTGGCTCACTGTGCCGGTGTCAAATATCCAGATGGCCGCGAAGTTGGTACTGTCGGTCGCGCAATCGCCTTATCCTTTGGTAAGGGCAAATCCATTGATACGGTTTCCGGTGGTGCCGTGGTTTTCACTGATCCGCTAGACCCTCCAGCCAAGCAGCCGACCACCGCGCCAAAGCACTCTGATAATTTCCGCGCTCGCTTTTATCCACTCTTTTCATTGATTATTCGCCGTCTCTACTATATCCATCCAAAAGTTGGCAAAGGTTTTACGGCATTTCTTTTAAAGACCAAACAAATCAAGCGCTCTGCTGATGGCGCAGTCGATCCGAAGATTCGCCTGACTTATTGGCAGTGCAAGCTCGCTCTCCGTCAGCTTCGCTCTATGCCACACCGTGGTAGGAGACCACTTCGTGACTTCTACCTTGTAAAAGATCGTGAAGAAGTCCTAGCTGGCCTAGAAAAGAAAGGCTACTACTTTAACGATATTTGGTATGATATGCCAGTTGCACCAAAAAGATATTTCAAAAAAGCCGATTTCCATCCTGACCAATGTCCTGTCGCGACAACACTGGCCGAGCAGATTATTAATCTGCCAACTTGGTATGATCCAGCCGAGCTGCGTTCTGCTAAGCGCCTGATTATGGCTCACCTCGTCGATAATCCTGATGAAAACGCCGAAAACGCTGAAGTCCCAGAAGACGAAATGACTGAGGATGAAAAACGCGCCAAGATTAAAGCCGAAAAAGCCGAGAGGAAGAAACAACTAAAAGCCGAAAAAGTCGCCAAAAAAGAAAAAGAGAAAAAACTCAAGGCTGACGGCGCTCCAGATGAAATTATTGAGGAAGAAGAAAAGAAACCAAAGGAAAACGCCAAGCAGAAACTTGCCAAATTTCTCGAGAATGCTTCCAAAAAAGTTGCCGAAAGTCCAGAAGAGAAAAAGAAAGAAAAGGAAGCTGAGAAGAAGAAAAAAGCCGACGCAAAACGCAAAAAGCAAGCAGAAAAATTCGCCGAGCTAGAAGAACGTTCTAATATTTTGGAAGCTGCTGAAGTAGAAAAAGAAGAAGTAGAAATCGACGAAGATGTAGCAGAACTCGCCGCCAAAGACATTAAGTTAGCTACGGCCGTAAAACCGGCTACGATCACTCCTCCATCTGGTATGCGTAAGGCTGCGCCAAAACTCTCAGACAGGGAAAAACTCAAGCAAGAACTAGAAGCTGGCAAGAAGGAGAAACCAAGTGTCCTCTAAATACTTCTTAGGTCAAGCGGGTAACTATACCACCAAAGATATGCTTAAACATACGTGTGCCTACGCGTCAAGAAAATGGTCTAATATGTTGAGGCGCTATCTGGCGGAAAACTATGATACTGACAAGAAAAATGTTTATCTGATGAACAATGGTCGCTCCGCTCTTGCCGCCGCACTAAAGTCCTTTGTGCCAGAAAATAGTGAAGTCATTATTAACGGTTTTACCTGCTATGCTGTTCTCCAAGCTGTCGAAAAGGCTGGCTGCAAGGTGGTCTATGCCGACATCGACAAGCGTACCCTAAATTTCACCGTCAAAACTTTGGAAAGTGCTCTTAAAAATCACCCACAGGCCAAGGCAATTATCATCCAGAACACCCTCGGAATTTGTGTTGATATCACAAAAATTGAGGAATTTGCCAAAAAGCACCACCTTGTCATCATTGAAGATCTAGCTCACTGTGCCGGTTTTACCTATCCAGACGGCCGCAAGGTTGGCTCAGTTGGTGTAGCTTCCGCCCTTTCTTTTGGTAAGGGTAAGTCTCTAGACGCTATTACGGGTGGCGCTCTTGTCTTAAACCAAGAGCCAGTAAAACCAGCCCGCTTTGGCTATAAGGCGCCTAAGCTCTCCGATTCGCTCCGTGCTAGATTCTACCCTTTGCTTGCGGCGATTGGTCGTGGTATGACCAAGATTCATCTTCAAAAATACTGGTACGGTCCGCTCATCCGTCTACACTTCATTGAACGCGCGGTGGATGCCAAGCTAAATTATGCGCGTCGTCCCGCTCACTGGCAGGCCAAGCTTATTTTGAAGCAGTTATTAGACATTGAAGAACATGGCGCCAAGCCGATTCGCACTCACCGCCTCGTGAATGACCGCGCTAAGGTGCTAGACAAGTTGGAGCAGGCGGGCTACAACTTCCGTGAAGTTTGGTATGATGTCCCAGTCTCCCCTGTACGCTATTATAAACAGGTTAATTTTGACGAGTCCGCCTGTCCAGTGGCGACCGAAGTTTCTGCTCACATTGTGAATATTCCGACCTACTATGAAGCGTCAGAACTAAACCGCGCTATCAAGATTATCGAGGGGGATGAATATGCTAAAAACTAATTTTCTCCAGGCGCCAGTTTGGCAAAAAACCAATGAGCTAATTGGCCACAAGGTGACCGTTGAGAAATTGGATAAAAAACACGACACATACATGATTGTTAAAAAGGCGAAGCGAGCTTGTTATCTAGAAATTCCAGGTGGCCCAGTCCTAGATTGGGAAAAAGAACAGGAACTTGCGTCAGCTATTTCAAAGATGCTGAGTATCGCTAAGGCTAATCGTTGCTCCTTTGTGCGTGTTCGCCCCCAACTATTGGACACCCCCGAAAACCGAGCGCTGCTAAAAAAACTTGGTGGCAAGCTTTCGCCAATGCATCTTGCGGCGGAGCATACTGTCATCTTGGATCTAACAAAATCTGAAGAAGAATTGCTTGCTGGGATGCGCCGTCAGACTCGTTATGAGGTGCGCCGCGCTCAGAAACTAGGTATCATCGTAGAATCTGGTAATTCTGATGAACTCTTCAAAGAATTTCACAAGGCTCAGGTGGCCACTGCCACGCGCCAGCACTTTGTGCCGCCAGATCTTAAAACTCTCATGGCGGAGCATAAGGCCTTCTCCGACAATGCCAAGATTTACATCGCAAAAACCGCTGAGGAAAAAGCTCCGATTGCTTATGGCTTGATCCTGGTTGACGGCGAAGAGGCCGAATATTATGAAGCGGCCAGTACAGACTTGAATCGTAAGTTGCCGGGAGCCTATGCTTTGCAGTGGCAGGTGATAAAAGACCTGAAAAAACAGGGCGTCAAACGCTATAACCTTTGGGGTATTGCCCCGCCAAACCAACCCCATCATCGCTATGCCGGCGTTACAACTTTTAAAACTGGTTTTGGCGGAGAAATAGTTTCATATGTTCCGGCGCACGACTTTGTCGTTTCCAAGATCAAATACGCCCCAGATTATCTGATTGAAACAATTCGTAAGAAAAGGAGACATTTATGATACCAAGAGCAAGATTCGTAACCCTACTTGACGCCGAGGATCGTCGTGCATGGGATGACTTTGTTACCTCGCACCCAGAAGCAAATTTCCTTCAATCCTGGGACTATTATGAGTTTCATAAAAGCCGGGGAAATAAAATCGTTCGTCGAATCGTTGCAGAAATCGACCCAAAAAACGACAAACAAACTATCATCGCTGCCTATGCCGGTGTTGTGGAGGACGCTAAGCGTGGCCGCCATCTCGCTATCGCGGGCGGCCCCATTGTTGATTGGCAAAAACTAAATCTCGTTAATCTCCTGGTTGACGACATCCGTGACCAGGCCAAGAAGCATCACTGCGTTTTCGCGCGGGTTCGCCCACAACTCGAACGAAGCGATGAGGCTTATGTAATTTTCAAGGAAATGGGTTTTGTGCCTGCTCCAACTTATCTTTCTGTAGAATATGCCGCAATCCTAGACTTACACAAGAGTGAGGAAGAAATCTTAAAGAATATGCATCGTCGGATTCGTTACGCAGTGAATAACGCCAGAAACAAGGGTTTCACCATTGAAAAGTCTCAGGATCCGAAAGATATTCACGAGTTTTATAAAATCCAGCTTCAAACGGCTCGCCGCCAGAACTTCGTTAGTTTCTCAGAAGATTACCTGACTAAACAATTTGCTGCCTTTGCCAAGAACAACGAAGCGGTGCTCTATACTGCCAAATATAATGGCGAAATCCTAGCTCAAAACTTCATGATTTTCTATGGCAATGAAGCATCGTATCATTATGCCGTTTCTACCGAGCTTGGTACTAAAATGTCTGGCTCGCCAATCTTGCATGTCGAAGCTATGAAGGACGCTAGAGAGCGGGGAATCTATCGCTATAACCTCTGGGGTATCGTCGGAGAAGACGAGAAAAACCATCGCTTCTATGGGGTGTCTTTCTTCAAACGCGGCTTTGGCGGGGAAGAGCTAAAGTATTTACCAGCCCACGATTTAGTCATTAATCCAGTTGCATATCTGAAGACCAAAGCAATCGAAAAAGTTCGTAAAAAAATCCGTCATATTTAGCATAAGCGTGTTATAATAAAACATATGGGCAAAGCAAAAAGGTTTATTGAAACACACTGGTTGTTTTATGCTTTCCAGGGTGTAGCCAGCATTCTATTTGGCGCTTTTCTTCTTTTCACTAATATCACGGTCATTCATTCTCTCACCGCCATCATTGGTGCGTCGCTCCTCTGTCTTGGTGTGATCGAAATCTTTAGCCTGCTTTATCGTCGACACTATGGCAAATCGCTAACTTTGTCACTGATTTTGTCTGTTTCCGAAGTGATAATTGCCTTCATGCTGCTCTTTACTCAAGATTACAACATGGCTTGGGCGCTCACCATTCTTGCCATCTATACGATCGGTCGCGGTGTTCTAGAGATATTGCTCGCCTTTACGGCCATCACCGACAAAACTGACCGCTTCATGTGGCTAACCTGCGGAATCTGTGGCGCCATCATCGGTGTCGTCATTTTGAACTCTGGTGGCTTTTCTGATCAGACAACTTTTGTCCGCTTCTTCTCCGCCTACATGATGATTTATGGTGTAACTAATTTGATTTATGGTGTTCACAATAGAAACGAGCTAGCAGAGCAGAAGGAGGCCCGCAGAATCGCCCGCGCGGCCGTGCTAGCCAACCGGAATTCTAGAAAACAAAAACGCCAGACCAAAAGAAAGAGAAACAGGGAGAAATAAAAGAGCGCCCCTAGGGGCGCTTTTTTGATGATTTTGATTTGGTCTTTGTGGCTTTGAGTCTGGCTTTACCTTTTTTCTCTAGCTTGCGTCTAGCGTCAAGTGGTGAAGGTGGCGAGGCGAATGTCCCCGCCATAAACCCTATAACACTGCCACAGATTTCCCCGAGACAATAAGAAAAACTCTTTTTATCCTTCAATGACTTTTTTGACGTCTTCATAATAATCTTCGTGGTCTTTGACAAATTGCACGTGCGCCATGAAATAATTCTTTGGATCACCCGTAGTCATCCAGGTACCCTTAGCTTCTTTTACATAGACTCTACCAGTTGGGATGAGTTTTGCAATTGCATCAGCCGTCCAAAGCTCGCCATCAAGACCGGTATTCTTTGGATCTAGGTGCTGGAAAATTTCTGGAGTTAAGAGATAGCGTCCATAAGAAGCTAGGTCGGATGGAGCATCTTCTGGATTTGGTTTTTCTACTAGGCCGACTAGTTTTTCGCCATCCATAGAGATAGAAGCATACTTCTTAATTTCTTCATGTGGAACTGGTTGACCAGCAATAATAGCAGCAGCATCAGGATGAGCTTGATGTGCTTCAATCAAATCTTTTACTGCACCTTGTCCAAACACTACGTCGTCAGAATAGGCTACAATAAAGGCCTCGTCGTCGTTGATAAACTCGCGTGCCGAAGCGACTGGCGAACCGTTGCCATAGGGCAGGCTCTGGTCTTGTTCAATCACGGTTATCTTTGGGAAGTTCAATACCTTTTTCACCGGCTCAAACCTATCATCCTTACCTTGAGCATGGAGCTGCGCCTCAATTTTTGGCACATTATTGTGGAAATAATCTTCGTAAATCTTCTTTCCATCAGGTGTCGCCACAATGATGATTTCGGTGATTCCAGCGTCAACGCATTCTTCTACCACTAGTTGCATAATTGGTCTATTTCCTAGCGGAAGCATGGCTTTTGGAATAGTTTTAGTGATTGGCAAGTACCTACTAGCAAATCCTGCATCGGTAATGATTGCCTTGGTCGGTGTCTTGTAATTCATAGGGTCTCCTTGAAACCTCATTATAGCACACTTATTAATCCTTGTGCTATAATAATCCTATGACAAAAAAGGAGGTCAAAGAAAAACCAGCCGCTGGTGAGCTAACGCCGGCTGATTTTGTACACCTCCACAACCACACGCACTATTCTTTACTCGATGGTCTTACCAAAATCCCAGATCTGATTAAATTCTGTACAGAATCTGGCATGGAAGCCGTAGCAGTGACCGATCATGGCACGATGTGTGGTCTAGTTGAGCTCTATAAGGAGGCGGCCGCTGCCAATATTAAGCCAGTTCTCGGCCTTGAGGCCTATGTTGCCGCTAGGAAGTTGACCGACAAGGATCCTGCTCATGACAAGGAGCGTTTCCATATTACCTTGCTCGCTCAGAACAATAAAGGCTACGAAAACCTCTGTCGTATGCTGACGATTGCCGAGATTGATGGTACTTATTACAAGCCTCGTATCGATCACGACTTGATGGAAAAATACAATGAGGGCATTATTTGTCTCTCTGGCTGTGCTTCTTCAGAAATTTCTGTGAAATTAAAAGAAGGCGACATGGACGGCGCCAGGAAACTGGTTGACTGGTATGCCAAAACTTTTAAAGATCGCTTTTACCTCGAGATGCAGGATCACGGTCATCCAGATTCGCCAACTCACTGGGAGTCTCAGAATAGAATTAATGAAGGTTTACAGCAGATTGCTAAAGAAACTGGTTTGCCGCTGGTCGTTACTTGTGATGGCCACTATTTGAAGCACGAGGACCGCGACGCGCACGAGATTTTGCTCTGTGTCGGTACTGCATCCAATCTTTCTGACCCTAACCGCATGACCTTGAAAGATTTTGAGCTCCACGTCATTCCGCCAACCGACATCATTAAGCGCTGGGGCAAAGATTTCCCAGATGCCATCAGAAACACCAGGAAGATTGCCGAAAGTTGTAACGTCGATTTACAACTCGGCCGCATTCTTATTCCAAAATTCCCAGGCATTCCAGACGGCTTAAACGAAAAGCAATATCTAGACCAACTTGTCTTCCGCGGACTTGCTTTTCGCTATGCCGGCAAGACCGAAGAAGAAGCCAGTAAGTTATCCGTCGAAGAATGTCGCAAGGCAATCGAGGATGCCGATAGAAAAGACGTTTTGGAGCGCATCGACTATGAGCTTTCTGTAGTGGATCGCATGGGCTACAACGGCTACTTCCTTATTGTGCAGGACTTTATTAACTGGGGTAAACGCCAGCGTATCGTCTATGGTCCAGGTCGTGGCTCTGCCGCTGGTTCTATTCTGGCCTATGCCCTCCGTATTACCGAGCTTGACCCACTAAAATACGACCTGCTCTTTGAGCGCTTCTTAAACCCAGATCGTATTTCCATGCCAGATATTGATACCGATATTCAGGATACGCGCCGAGATGAGGTGATTCAATATTGTACCGAGAAATACGGTCGTGGTCGTGTGTCTAATATTGTCACTTTTGGTAAGATGATGGCGAAGAACGCCGTGCGTGATGTCGCAAGAGTCATGGAGGTACCTTACGCCGAATCCGACAGAATCGCCAAATTGGTACCTGACCCAGTCATGGGACATCACGTCCACCTTGCTGACGCAATCAAAACTGTGCCGGATCTTAAGAATGAGTACGAGACCAATCCTACCGCCAAAGAAGTCATTGACTTCGCCAGCAAGCTGGAGGGAACTATTCGTTCCCACGGCGTCCACGCCTGTGGCGTGATTATTGCTCCGGACGATCTCGTAAAGTTCTTGCCACTAGAAGTCGCCAAGAAAAAGGGCGCCTCGGGCGAAGACGTCCTCGCCGCCCAATTCCCGATGACCCAGGTAGAAGAACTCGGTCTGCTCAAGATGGACTTTCTCGGTCTGTCCAACCTTTCCGTGATTAACAATGCTCTCCGCATGATTAGAAAAGTCTACGGCGAAGATATCGATATGTACCAGCTACCGCTCGATGATAAGCCGACTTATGAGCTTCTCCAGCGCGCCGAGACCACTGGTGTCTTCCAGCTAGAATCTGCTGGTATGAAGCGCTATCTAAAAGACCTGAAAGCTGACCACTTCGAGGATATTATCGCTATGGTGGCACTCTATCGCCCAGGCCCGATGCAGTTTATTGACAGTTTCATTAAGAGGAAACACGGCGAAGAACCAATCACCTACCTCCATCCAGGTCTAGAAAACTCCCTGAAATCCACCTACGGTATCATGATTTATCAGGAGCAGTTCATGCAGATTTCTCGCGAGTGGTGCGGCTTTACTGGTGGCCAGGCTGATACGCTAAGAAAGGCTGTCGGTAAGAAAAAGGTCGACCTCATGAAAAAGGTCAAGCCGGAGTTTATTAAGGGCGCCATTGAAATCGGTGGCGCTACCGAAGAAATCGCCGAGACTTTCTGGAGTCAACTCCTTGACTTTGCGAACTACTGTTTCAACAAGTCTCACGCTGCATGCTATGCCCTGATTGCTTACTGGACGGCCTATCTCAAGGCCCACTATCCAGATGCCTTTATGGCGGCGCTCATGACCTCTGATATGCGCTGGACCGACCGCCTCGCTATTGAGATGAGCGAGTGCAAACACATGGGCATCAAAGTTTTAGGGCCAGACATTAACGAATCTTATGGCGATTTTGGCATTGTCAAGGGGAAGAAAACCATCCGTTTTGGCCTCTCTGGCATTAAGGGTATGGGTAAGGCCCTAGTAGAAGAAGAAGTTATCCCCGAGCGCGAGCGTGGCGGCCCGTTCAAATCCGTCTGTGACTTTGCCAAACGTATTAATTCCACCAAATTTAATAAGAAATCTTGGGAGGCCGCCATCAAAACCGGCGCATTTGATAGTTTTAACGACCGTTCTGACCTCTTATTCAACCTTGAAGCCATCCAAGCTTACGGCGCCAAGTGTCAAAAAGATGTCGCTACCGGCCAGACCGACCTCTTTGGTGCTTTTGGCGACGCCGGAGCCGTACCAGAGCCAGATATTAAGCCCGCCCCAGTAAAAACTTCCGAAAAAGAGCAACTTCTCTGGGAGCGTGATCTGATGGGTCTTTATCTTTCTGCTCATCCACTTGACAAATACGATACCTATTTTGATGAACAGACCCATCCGTACTCTTATGTCACTGCTGAAAACGACGAAAAAATCGTTACTATCGGTGGGATTATCACTAACATTCGCACGATTTTGACCAAATCTGGCACCAAAATGGCCTTCGTAAAGATTGAAAACAAGACCGCAGAACAAGAAATCGTCGTTTTCCCATCTGTTTTCGAGCAATATGGCGGTAAGCTCGTCCAAGATAATGTCATCAAGTGTACTGGCAAGGTCAACGCCAAGGACAAAAACGGTAATGTTGCCCCTGAGGTAAAGGTGCTTGCCGAGGCTATAGAGGTCGTATCTGATGAAACTCTTAGTAATTACACCGCTACAGGCGCTAAAATGCCCGCTCCGGTGGCGGCGCCAAAAAACCGCCGTTATAGCAAGGTTTCGGCCGAAAACGTCGGAAAGGCCCCATACAAGCGAAATACGCCTATTTCTGCCGTTCAAGAGCCCGTAATTCCGAAGAAACCAGAGGAAGATACCCGTAGAAAACGCCTCTTTTGCCTCGTAAAAGACCCCAATAATGCCGAAATTTTGACCAAAATCAAGAATCTTTGCGATCTCCACCCAGGTTTCCAAGAAATTATCCTCGTTCTAGAGGACGAATCTGGCAAAAAACCGCTCCGCATGCCTTTTCGGGTAGATGCCGACGCAGAATTAACTGCGCCACTCTCTGAACTCCTAGGTAAAGATTGCGTAAAAGTCGTATAAGTGATATAATAGTGACAAATGGAAATCATATTGTCACTACACAATATCCGTTCAACTTATAATGTGGGTGCAATTCTTAGAACTGCGGAGGGATTAGGCGTGGAACAGGTCATCTGTTCTGGCTATACTCCAAGCCCGCTAGACCCAAACTGTCTGCCACACATCGCCGATAAGGTTTCTCGCCAGATTGAGAAAACTTCTCTGGGCGCAGAAAAATACATCCCGATTTCTTGGACTGATGACCCTAAAAAGATGCTAAAACGCTTCAAAGAGGATGGTTATCAGATTATCGGTCTAGAAAATCGCATTGATGATGGCCGCAAATTCGTCCTCGGTTCACCAACCTTGCTCTCTCGTCTCAAAGACAAAGCCGTTTTGATTCTTGGCGAAGAAGTTTATGGCATCGATAAATCGCTTTATGATTACATCGACCTCTTTATCGAAATTCCGATGGTCGGCGTCAAAGAATCTTTCAACGTTTCCGTCGCCGCTGGTATTGCCTTATTTGCCCTAAAGACAGCTGTTTAATGAGAAGCTATATCTGTATAGATCTTAAATCTTTTTATGCCTCGGTAGAGTGTGTAGAGCGTGGGCTAGATCCCATGACGACAGACCTTGTCGTAGCCGACCCAACTCGCACCGAGAAAACTATCTGTCTGGCGGTTTCACCATCGCTTAAGGCTAAGGGCGTCAAGAATCGCTGCCGCCTCTTTGAAATACCCAAAAATCTCAAATTCATCATCGCTCCTCCGCGCATGCAAAAATATATCAACTATTCTGCACGGATTTACGGAGTTTATCTAAAATATATCAGCAAAGAGGACATTCACGTCTATTCTGTAGACGAGGCCTTTCTTGATGTGACGGATTATCTCAAACTTTACAAAAAGACTCCGCGTGAGCTGGCGCAATTTCTAATTGACGAAGTCAAACGCACTGTCGGCGTCAATGCCACGGTCGGAATTGGCACCAATCTCTATTTAGCTAAAATTGCGCTAGATATTCTAGCTAAGCACGCGCCAGACTTTATTGGCGAGCTGGATGAAAAATCTTATCAGGAAAAACTCTGGGACCATCTGCCATTGACTGACTTTTGGCGGATTGGTAAGGGAACGGCTAGAACTCTAGAAAAGCATTGTATCTATACCATGCGCGATATCGCTAAGGCAGACGAAGATATTCTCTATGGCATTTTCGGTAAAGACGCAGAACTTTTGATTGACCATGCTTGGGGTAGAGAACCGGTCACTATCAAAGATATCAAAGCCTACCGTCCCGAAACCTCAAGCTTCTCCTCTGGCCAGGTTCTCCCTAGGGATTATTCTGCCGAAGAAACTGTTTTAATCGTTCGAGAAATGATGCGCGACCTCTGTCTCCGCCTCACCAATACTGGCAGGCTAGCCAGTTCTATTACCCTTTCTCTTGGCCCGTCCATGGCAAGCTCTCTACCAGAGGGAGATTTTAAGTCCGATCTTTCGTTTCGTTCCGGCCTCACAAACGGCAGTTTTAGGTTTCTCTCGCCTACCAATGCCACCAGTATTATGGTGCCGGCCGCCGAAGAACTTTTTTGGCGTATTGCCGACAAGAGCCAGAGTTATCGCCGGCTCTTTATTAATTGTAATCAGATTATCCCAGTGAGCGCCCCGCACCAAGCTTCACTCTTTGACTTGCCAGCCGAAAAGACCGATGATAAGATTCAGAATGCCATGCTCGATATTACTCGTCGTTTTGGTAAAAATGCCATTATTCGCGGCGAAGATTTAGAAGATCATGCTACCGCGCGTGAACGTCATGCTCAGATTGGAGGACACAGAAGTGGGAAATAAACCTAGAGAAAAAATGCCCTTGAGTAAGCGGGCCAAGCAATTTATGCCTTTTGCAGCGCTAAACGGCCTAGATGACGCTCTTCGCCAAAAGGAATGGGAAGTAGAAGCTAGGCAAAAAGCAAAAGATATGTTAAAATAACAGAGATAAAAAAGGACAATATGGATAGATATAACCCCGGTGAGATTGAGAAAAAATGGCAAAAAATTTGGGAAAAAGAGCAGACTTTCCGCGCTGCGCCTGAAGGCGAGAACCTTCCAAAAGATTCCAAAACCCCCAAAGTCTTCCTAGCTGAGATGTTCCCATATCCATCTGGTGCTGGCCTCCACGTGGGTCACGTCCGTAATTTCACCATCGTAGACGTCCTTGCGCGTTTTTATACGCAACAACAAATGAATGTCCTCCGTCCTTTCGGCTATGACACTTTTGGTCTCCCGGCCGAGAACTACGCCATCAAAACTGGCATTTCTCCTCAAAGCGCCACCGAGACTAACATCAATAATTTCCGCAAACAATTAAAGCGCCTCGGCTATGCGATTGATTGGTCGCGCGAGATTAACACTTCTGACCCAGATTATTACCGCTGGACGCAGTGGTGCTTCCTCCAGCTTTACAAAAAAGGCCTCGCTTATCGCAAGGAAAGCTATCAGTGGTGGTGCCCAGTTGATCAGACTGTGCTAGCTAACGAGCAGGTAGAAAACGGTCACTGTTGGCGCTGTGGTACAGAAGTAGAAAAGAAGAAAATGAAACAATGGTTCTTTAAGATTACCGACTATGCTGATGAACTTCTGGCCGACATCGACCAGCTCGACTGGCCAGACAAGATTAAAACCATGCAGCGAAACTGGATTGGCCGTTCCGAAGGCGCTGAGATTGATTTTGAAGTGGTGGATAGCAAGGAACATATTAAAGTCTTTACTACTCGTCCCGACACCGTCTTTGGCGCAACCTTCCTCGTACTTGCCCCAGAGCATCCATTAGTTCCTAAACTCGTCAACGATTCTACCCGTGAGAAAGTCGACCAGTACCGCACCGAAACTCTGAAAAAATCCGAAATCGAACGCCAAGAAAACAAGGAAAAGACCGGTGTCTTTACCGGTTCCTATGCCATTAATCCTGCCACCGGTGAGAATATTCCTATCTGGGTATCCGACTATGTCCTGATGGGCTACGGTGAGGGTGCTATTATGGCAGTGCCAGCTCACGATGAACGTGACCTTGAATTTGCCGAAAAATTTGATTTACCAGTCAAACAGGTGATCGAAAAACCAGAAGGCTCTTCTGATGACGATAAGTGCTATCACGGTGAAGGTGAACTAATTAACTCTGGCCATTTCAACGGCACTCGTACCGAAGATGCGCGTGAGCAAGTTGTCTCCTGGCTAGCAGAACAAGGCATCGGCAAACAGCGCGTCACCTACAAGATGCGCGACTGGCTGATTTCTCGTCAGCGCTACTGGGGATGTCCAATTCCTATCGCTTATGACGAAGATGGTAATGAATACCCTATCCCAGAAGACCAGCTTCCAGTCATTATTCCGGAGGTAGAGGACTACAAACCAGATAATACTGGTCGCTCTGCTCTAGCCAAGGCCAAAGATTGGCTAACCTTTGAGATGGAAGTAGAAGATAAAAAGACCGGCAAGAAAGTCAAGAAAACTCTCACCCGTGAGACCGATACGCTTGACGGCTACGCCTGTTCTTCTTGGTATCTCTGGCGCTATGTCTCTCCACATGATGATAAAGCTGCATGGAATCAAGACGCAATTTCTTACTGGGCGCCAACCGATATTTATGTCGGTGCTGACCACGCCGTTGCACACTTACTCTATATCCGTTTCTGGTGTAAATTCTTTGCCGATCAGGGGCTTCTCCCATTCCGTGAGCCCGTGAAGACTTTGCTCTACAACGGCTATATTAATGCTCCGGACGGCAAGAAAATGAGCAAGTCTAAGGGAAATGTGATTGACCCACTTGACGTGATTGATCAAGGCTACGGCGCCGATACGCTCCGTACCTACGAAATGTTCATCGGTCCATACGACATGGACGCCGCATGGGATCCAAAATCCGTCGGCGGCGTCTACCGCTTCCTCAATCGTTGCTGGAATTTGTGTTTTAGCGAAGGCTATAATAGTCCTTCGAGGAAGATAAGCGACGCCACGAGGAGCGCCACAGCGAGCGATACCCCTGTGACGACAGGGGTAGCGCGTGGCGTTTCCGAGAAGGAGCTATTATGCCTTCGCCATAGGACAATTAAGCGCGTCACTGACGACATCCATCGCCACAACTTCAACACCGCCGTTTCCGCCATGATGGAATATGTCAACGAGCTTTACAAAACCGGCGCAGAAAAAGAAGATATTGTCACTCTTGCTAAGCTCCTGAAACCTTTTGCTCCGCACCTTGCCTCCGAGATGCTCGAGAAACTCGGCTCTGACGATGTCTGGCCAGTTTGGGATGAAAAATTCCTCGTCGCCGACACTGTCGAGGTGGTTGTCCAAGTTAATGGCAAGCTCCGCGCCAAACTTAATGTCTCCGTGGACGACTTAGAAAATCAAGAAAAAATTGAAGAACTTGCTCTCGCCGAAGAAAACGTCAAGAATTTCACCAAGAATGGCGTTAAGAAAGTTATCTACGTCAAGCAAGCCAAACTCCTAAACCTCGTTGCCTAAATAAGAGAAAAATGCTATAATAGCAGTACTTGCAAAAAACTAAGGGGGTGAAGTTGATGAGCAAAGTACATAAAAGATTTAGGGAATTTTTTGCTGACCGAAAAAGGATGGTGGCGGAAGGTTATCTTGGGGCGGTTGAAGATTTGCTTGACCTAGAGCATGACGACTGTCGTTTGGCCGGCCTACAGTTACATGAAGAAGGCTGCAAGTTTATTAGGAATGCAGGCTTTATGTTTGTTTTAAGAGCAATATACGCCCTGTTGATAGGACTTTTACCGGGGGCTCCTGGAGTATGGTGCATAGATGACCTAGTTAGAAACACCATTCCAAACACTAAATTACTTTTAGGCCCATCCGTAGAAATTGGCCTAGCTGTCGTTTTGTTAGTTATAGCCTGGTTAATACTACGCCATGTGAAATATTACCTTGTTGATGGTCTTTCTCTCCTCTGTCTCTACAGGAAAATACGGCCTCTCGCGGGAAAAGATTACCAGGATTTACTTTATGAACGTGAAAACGCTGTTGAGCGTCTTAACCAAGCCTTAGCAGAATAGCCATCCTAAATCAAAAACCACGCCAAAACGGTGTGGTTTTTGCATTTTCCGAAAAAGAATGATATAATATTACAAGTTGCAAAGAACAAAAAGGGGGTGGTGAAAAACATGAGCAAAGCACATTATGAGTTTGACGAGATTTTCGAATGGTTGTTAAAGTACGGTAATCGTAAGGAGCTGACCAGGTATCGTAACGACATCATTGACGAGCTTATGGTGCGTGGTGAAATCGGCAAAAACCTGGGTACGGAGAGACAAGAGGTTGGTTTGCTTGCAAAAGTAGACAAATTCTTGAATTTCTTCCGACTGAAGGGTCGGACTGTGACCCCAGAGAAGCCGGCCAAAGTAAGCCGCGTCAAGACCGCATTAAGCGAAGAAAGCACTAAGAATCTAAAAGCAAAGAAGCAAATCATCGACGAAAAACTAGGTTTGTGAAAGGGGGTAATATGCAAATCATATCTTTTGCAAAAGAGCGCAAGCTGCAGAAGTTTCTGAAGTATGCTGATGAGTGGGAAGTTGACTGCTACCTGGACGCCGTCACAAAGGAACTCAAGGTTAGAGAACGCTTTGGGCGACGCAGCGCAGAAGGTCGGAAGCAGTATCGACGAGCCTGTTTTCCTATCAAGAGAACTGGCCGAATGCTTCTTGCTATGGTTGTGCTATTTCTTCTAATCGGCCTTCTCACGGCGTACGGCGGAACGAGATTAGCGCGTGATGTTTTTATCATAAAAAACGTCAACGCTGTTTCTTCTCTTGTTGAGGGTATCGCGATGTTTATCCTCTTTGGGATGACCTTAGCCTGTATCGGTGGAGCCTATGCATTTCTTTGTGGCGGCCTGCGATATATTCGCCTGAATCTTATGATGCTCAAGGTACCAAAAGAGAAAGAAAGCACTCTAATAATTCTGAAGGACCGACTACAAAAAGCATTGAGGGGGTACACGAATGGAAAAGCAATTTGATCAGGCTTTCTTGGAACTGCTAAAAAGCGGAAGTCGCCACGAACAGGCCAATTACAGAAACTGCATTATCGAAGAGGAACGGAGACGTCTGTCTCACACGGATCTTCACTCTTTAAAAGATATGTATGTCAGCACTACAGAAGAGGCAAAAAGCTGTCGCAAAACTGCACTATTTTTTGCCGCTCCATCCGCATTATTTGCAGTAGCCTGCGCGTGTTTTATACCTATAACCATCGGCAGGGGATTATTCTTTCTAACAATTGTTCTAGGATTGAGTTTAGTAATCAATGGCATGAACACGCTAAAATTCTTGCGTATGTTTGGATTCTATAATTATGTCTATCAGGAGTTCAAAAATCAGCGTGTGGCAATTGTCACCGTCCAATCTAGTAGCGATATTTCTAGCCCAGATATTTTTAGGGTAATCGCTAACGACACAGAAGACATCTTAAAGAACAAAAAAGAAAAACTCGACGAAATTCTCGGACTCTAAAAACCACCCACCTCGGGTGGTTTTTTCTTGCAAAATTACATTTCTGCTCTTGCCAAATTACCACAAACACAATAAAATAGTAACTAACTATGAGTACACAGTG
>CAYSIB010000012.1:0-23899 GCA_964431025.1 uncultured Candidatus Saccharibacteria bacterium | reverse complement strand
AGGCCGCCGAGCGCGCAGTTTATGCTGCTCTCGAAGGTGCTGCTAAGAAATTGAAGAGTGAAGATCCAGTAGCAGTGTTTGAAAAAGCCCTCGCTAACGTTTCTCCAGATTTTGAAGTTAAATCCCGCCGTGTTGGTGGTGCTAACTATCAGATCCCATTCCCAATTTCTGGCCATCGTCAGCAACACTTTGCTTTCTCTTGGCTCGTCCAAGCTGCTCGTGCTCGCTCTGGCATGCCTTATGCTAAGCGCCTCGAAGCAGAAATCGTTGACGCTTACAACGAAACCGGTGCTGCCTTCAAGAAGAAGGAAGACTGTCACCGCATGGCCGAAGCAAACCGTGCCTTCGCACACTTTGCTCGCGCTTAGAACGGGCATCTTGGCGTTTTTTCTCCCTCGCTCGCCCATAAGGCGCGCTTCGCTCGGAGAAAACGCCAATCTGCTCCGTTCTAAGAACACAAGGAAAAAGCCCCAAGTTCTAGACTTGGAGCTTTTTTGTTGTGAGAGATTTAGTCGCAAACGGCTATCAGTTCAGCCAAGCGACCGACTACAAAAGCGTAATCCGACTTTGGGAATGACTCGGGGTCATTGTTGTAGATGATTTCAGAAAACGCGCCCAAAGCGTCGTATTTTCTGAAATTTCCATACCTGAGCTTTAAGAACTGAGACAGTGACATGTCAAGGCTCCTATCCCTGTGTCTTAAGAACTCCAGCGTGATGAGGAACCCATCAAATTCCGCTCTTGAGGAAACCTGTTGCGGCTTAAACATGGCTTTGAGCAGATTTCTTGCTCCACCATCTCCGTCGTGCTCATTTTCGAGCAGCCCCTCAAGTACCAGATCGGTTGCTACGGCATAAGTCATCGCCTTTAATCTTGGCTGTGCCACTATGCCTGCATCGCTGAACCATTTTTTCAGGCTGACATATTTGTCTGCCCAAGCCATATACATCGCGTCTTTTTCAAGATTATTCATCTCTGGCTCGCTCATTCCCAGATAGTAGCATGCGTCTACCTTAGTTGGAAATTTGCCAAGCACTGCCGTAATAGTCGCGATATTAACGACAAATTTGAGTGGTTCGCCCGTCAGACCAGTAGTCCCATGTGTACGGATTGCGGTTTCTTTGTTTGTGACATCTCTCATAAGGTGCACCCCCTTCATACGAATCTTGGGACAAAGCCCCATTCCTTCATTATATCACACTTAAGCTTAAAAGTCAATATAGTTGCCTATTGCTAATTTTAAAAGGCTTGTGCTATAATAAAATCGTACACGGAAAAGTGGAGTATGACAAACCATAAAAATAAGAGAGTGCTGAATATTGTATTTGTCTCCCTTGCTGCCTTTTTCCTGTTTAACTTCATGCATTTTATAACCCTGCCTGTTAAGACCGCTCATGCAGACGAAAATGAAAGTGAAAGTGAAAGTGAAACAATCATTAACGCCACCGTTACTCGTCCGGCTGACATAATCTTCCTCTCTGTCCCAGAGACGGCCACGCTTAACCTCACGCCGACCTTGGGCGGGACCATGACCGTAGTTTCGTCGGACATTGACGTCGGTACCAGTTCCTCAAACGGCTACAGACTATACCTTGAGATGACCGGTAATGACGCAGATTCCAATTCGCTGATTAATACTACAAGCAATGCGGAGATTACCTCAAATGGCACTTTTGCCAGACCAGCCGCCCTGTCAAACGGGACCTGGGGTTATGCTATTTCGTCATCAGAAGATGTCATCGCTACGCCGAATGGCTTTGACGCAAATTACGAAACTATGCAGAACGCTACGCCGACCAACAGTAAGTTTGCCGCTGTGCCGGACAGCAGTAGTCCTGCTCAAAAAATCGCCAAAAGTAATGAAATGGGTGATGATATTATCACCGTTTATTATGGTGTGAGAACCGGTTATGAAACCGCCACCGGGACCTATGCGAACACAGTACTCTACACGGCTTTTGCAGATGACCCTGAAATGACAGAAATAGATCTCATCCCGGCAGCCATCTTTGAACGTGGTGGTGAAACATTGCAAATTACGACTCCACTTCATTCGACGACTTCGGACATTGAGACTCATACTTATCTTCTCACCGCCGCAGAATATGCGGCTGTGACCGATGCGTCAAATCCAGTACCAATTTCCACCTATTCTAGCAAGGAGATGACCTGCACCAGGACGCAATCAATTGCCTTGCAGCTGAGCTGCACCACTTTTGAAGTCCCTCTTGGTGAGGCCCATGTCTATGTCGATATCCCACACTATGGCCAGTCTTACTCAGATATTATCCCGATTAAGGATACCACCCCTGAAAATATGTGGACATTACAGACTCTCCAAGGTTTTGATGACTGGCCAGAGTTTTGCGACAACTTAGTAACTCCATCCGCTTCTGCTACTAGGGATGTGACGTCTTGGGCCGAGTACTCTGCTGTGGCCGATAAAACCACCGTTGTACCGACTCATACTATGATAGATGTGCGCGATGGCGAGGCCTACCAGGTTAAGAAGCTCGCCGATGGTAGATGCTGGATGACAGAAAACCTTCGTCTAGAAGATGCTACCTTGACTAGCGCCGATACTAACCTTCCGGCAGGGAAAACGGTTATCCTCCCAGCCTCCACTACGAGTGGCTGGTGCAATGGTAATAGCGCAGGCTGTTATGAGCAGCTCCTTACTATGAACTACACGGACGCCGGCAATAGTAGTCACCCAGAATACGGCAGCTATTATAACTGGTATACCGCCACTGCCACCTATGGCAAACGCAGCACTACTTCTGATACAAATTATTCTATCTGTCCAGCTGGTTGGCATTTGCCAAAGGGCGGTCCAAATGGAGAGTTCCAGGCGCTCTATGACGCGGGCTACAATACTCCGGCCTTAATGATGAAAGACGCTGGCGGCCCACACTTTGTCCTGTCTGGCGCGCGTGAAGCTGGTACTACAGAGGCCACAGGCCAGATTGGCCGCTATTGGTCTAGTACTCCAACCAGTAACAAGAAGCAGGCTTACCGCTTCTACGTCAGTGAGTCCGAGGTCCAACCAGCCAGTCCAAACATCTATGGCAAACACCGCGGTCTTAGTATCCGCTGTGTTAATGATGTTCGCAATTAATAGCATTCGTGCTATAATAAGCGTAAGTATATTTAGGAGGTAAAATGATTAAAGTAGGTATTAATGGCTTTGGTAGAATCGGCCGCAACGCATTTAAGATAGCTTTTGAGCGCCCAGATATGGAAATTGTCGCTGTTAATGATTTGACCGATACCAAGACTCTTGCTCACCTCTTAAAGCACGACTCTTCTTATGGCACTTATAGTCATGACGTCAGCTTTGATGAGGAGAATATCATTGTAAATGGCAAAAAAATCCGCGTGCTGTCTGAGAAAGATCCAGCCGCTCTCCCTTGGGGCGATATGGGCGTAGATGTCGTGATTGAATCCACTGGCCTCTTTACTAAGGCTGAGGATGCCAAAAAGCACCTTGATGCTGGTGCTAAGAAAGTCGTAATTTCTGCTCCGGCTAAGAGCGATGAGATTAGGACCATTGTCCTCGGCGTCAACGAAGATACCGTTACAGAAGAAGACAGAATCATCTCCAACGCCTCCTGTACCACCAACTGCATCGCACCAGTTATGAAAGTTCTAGAAGATACTTTCGGCATTGAGAAGGCTATGATGACTACCGTTCACTCCTATACCGCTTCTCAGCGTCTCCAAGACGCTCCAGCTAAAGACCTCCGCGAAGCCCGCGCTGCCGCCGAAAATATCGTTCCTACCACTACTGGCGCCTCCAAGGCTGCCGCCAAGGCTATCCCTAGCCTTGAGGGCAAATTCAACGGTCTTTCCGTCCGCGTGCCTACACCCGTCGTTTCTCTCTCTGACATCACCGCTGTCTTGAAGCGCGATGTTACTAAGGAGGAGATTAATGAAGCCTTCAAAAAGGCCGCTAGCGAGCCATTTTACGAAGGTATCATCGGTGTCACTGAGGAAGAATTAGTCTCTATCGACTTTCGCGGTAACTCCCACTCTGCTATTGTCGACCTGCCACTTACTGATGTCGTCGGTGGTAACCTTGTCAAAGTGGTCGCTTGGTATGATAACGAATGGGGCTATTCTAACCGTCTCGTCGAGCTTACCGCTGATTTTGGAAGGGAAAAATGAACTATGAGCGAGGTCTTCATTGCTAGTGACCACCGCGGTTTTGACGCCAAAAATGCCCTTGTTGCGGCACTTAATAACGACTATACTGTTTCCGATCTCGGTCCTTTTGAAAATAATCCCGATGATGATTATAACGACGCCGCCATCGCTGTTGCCAAGGCGGTCAAATCTTATGACGACGCCAAGGGTATTATCATCTGTGGTTCATCTCACGGCGTAGCAATTCAGGCCAATCGTTTCAAAGGTATCCGCGCTATTCAAGGCTTTTCAGAGGAGCTTGCTCGTCTTGGTCGCGAACATAATGACGCCAATATCCTTTGTCTCTCAGCCGATTTCCTAGATGACAATAAAATTGACAAAATAGCAAGAATATTCTTAAATACAGAATTCTCAGGGGAAGAACGGCACGTTCGGCGCAATAATAGATTAGATGAGGAGGTCTAGGTGGCAGAAATCGTCCCAACAATCTTAACAAATGACACAGAGCAGTACAAAAAACTGATTACTGCCTTCCAGCCTTTTGCTAGACGTGTCCAGATAGATGTCTCTGATGGTACTTTTGCGCCGAGTACTACGTTCCCATTGAATCAGCTTTATTGGCCAAAAGAATGGCAGACCGATTTTCATATGATGGTAGTTCGTCCGTCTGAGCATTTGCCGCTGATTTTGCAGCTAAAGCCATCGCTTGTGATTTTTCACGCCGAGGCCGGAGAAGATTTACTACCACTCTTCCAACAGTTAAAAGCTGCCGGTATTAAGGCGGGTGTAGCTTTGATGCGCTCTACCTTCCCGGGGAGCGTCAAACAATACATTGAGGCTGCCGACCACGTCCTAGTTTTTGCTGGAGAAATCGGCAAGCAAGGCGGTCAAGCTGACATGCTCCAGGCCGAGAAAATCCCTCTGATTAAGGCTATTAATCCTAACGTGGAGATTGGCTGGGATGGTGGGGCTAACCTCCGGAATGTTCGCGCTATTCATCGTGCCGGTGCCGACGTGATTAATGTTGGCTCGGCTCTAACTAATGCTTCTGATCCTAGCGCCATGTATGAGGCTCTTGTTGCCGATCTTGATAAGAGAGGAGTCGTGCTTTAATGGCCAGAATCGTCTCGCTTGGCTCTGCGCTCCAAGATTTGTATTTGATAGACCACGATGACTTTGTCGCGACGGAATTTTGTGACGCCAAGAAGAAAAATTGCAAATCCGTTATGGGCGACCTCATCATCGGCTCCAAGGTAGAAATTGATCGCCTGATGTATGAAGTTGGCGGCGGTGGTACTAATGCCGCCGTGGAATTTGCTCGCCATGGCCACGAAAGTATTTACCTCGGTAACATCGGTCACGATTCCGCCGGCGACGCCATCCTCGCTTGCCTAGATGACGAAGGCGTAGATAACAGTTACGTCGAATACGCTCCCAGAAAAAGCACCGGCTGCTCAGTGATTTTACTTGATACTAAATCTGGCGAACGTACAATTCTGACCTGCCGCGGCGCTTCCGAAAAATTCGACAACCTAGATGAAGAAGATTTAGAGCGTATCCAACCAGATTGGCTCTATGTTACCTCTCTTCGTGGCGACATGGATACCCTCCTTCGCTTCTTTGAAAAGGCCAAAGAAATTGGCTGTCAGGTCATGTTTAATCCAGGCAAACAAGAACTTGCCGAGAAGAAAAAGATGATCGGTTTACTAGATCTAGTAGACATCCTCCTCGTCAACAAGTCAGAAGCCGCTCAAATTGTTCCAGGTACCGTCCTTTCCGAGCTAGTTTCTCGCCTAGGTAACTACGTCAAAACGGTCATTATCACTGATGGCAACATGGGCGCCATCGCCAAGAGTGGCGGCACGACCTATCGCTTTGGTATTTACGAAGATATCCCAGTAAAGGATACTACTGGCGCTGGCGATGCCTTTGGTTCCGGATTCTTAGCCCACCTTGCTGCCGGCCATTCTTTCCGCGACTCTTTGATTTTTGCTTCCGCCAATTCTACCTCAGTTGTCAGTCAATATAGTGCCAAAAAAGGATTACTAATAGGCTCAGAAAAATTACATCAAATGCCAATTCAGGAGGTAAAATGAACGCAGATTTGGAAAAACGTATCAAAGCTATGGCGGCCAGTCTCGCGCCCGAAGATGTGGAGCGTGCCGCTGGTTACGCCCGTGACCTTTCCAAAGGTCTTAATCTTCTTCGCACTATTCCGCAGGGCGTAACGGTCTTTGGCTCTGCCCGCGTCAGTGAGGGCAATAAGTACTACGATAAGGCTCGTGAGCTAGGTGCTGAGATGGCTAAAAACGGCCACGCCATCACCACTGGTGGCGGACCAGGTATTATGGAAGCGGCCAATCGTGGCGCCTATGAATACGGCGGTCGTTCTGTTGGCCTCAACATCACGCTTGAGCACGAACAGTTTGCTAATCAGTATCTGACCGATGTTCTTGAGTTCAAATATTTCTTTGCCAGAAAAGTCATGCTTTGTATGGCTAGCAAAGTTTTCGTCTATTTCCCAGGTGGTTTCGGTACCTTTGACGAGCTCTCCGAGATTTTATGCTTGATGCAAGAAAACAAAATGCCTCGCATGCCACTCTTTCTCTTTGGCAAATCCTACTGGCGCGGCCTTGATAAGTTTATCCGCGGAAAAGTAGTTAAAGAAAAATACATTAATCTGGCTGATACTCATATCTATAAAGTAACAGATGACATTCAGGAGATTGTCCGCGCCGCCAACAAAGTTGGTCATCCGCGTGTCAACGAGAATCTCTACGACAACTTTGACCCTAGAAAATCCATGCCTCGCATCCGCAAGGGTTAACTTTGCAAACACTCACCATTTGTGTTATAGTACTGGAAGAACTGGGTGAGCTAAGGTTAGAACTTTAAATGCTTGGAAAAGGGGGTGATTTTATGTCAGAGCCAAAAACTGAGCTGATGGAATATACCAAAGAGAATGCTGAGCTATTTCCATTGGATTTTCGTCTGGGCGTAGACGACCAGCTAATCGCTACAACTGGTGCTGACGCTACTATTATCTGGGAGATGAACGATAGCAAGATTTACCTTTCTAAAACTTATTCAGAAGACGGGAAAAATGTTGCAATCGAGCTGGCCTATGCTTTGATTATGCCGGGCTATAATGCCAAGCATCATCTTTATGCCCTAGATGGTAGAATTTATGTCGAGGATGATTATGTTTGGTTGTCACTTGCTCGGGCTTATCCGGATAGCAATCCAGAAAACTACAGAACCGTATATGCGTCAGAGCTTGAAAGTGGAGTTGGCAGCGACGAGGACGATGAGGGGTCTGAAGCCGCATCTGAGCCAACCAAGGTTTCTTATGCTCAATCCGGTGGTGGTCCGGCCTGGATTAACTTCTTTGAGGAAGATTATATTGGCGAAGATAGCGCTCCATACGAGCCGCTGGTAGTCAATAATTTCAATGCGGACAATCCAATCCTCAAAGTAGAAAGAGCCTACTTCAACGCACTTAGTGAGGTAGAAGAGTATCTAGAGCCAGGATTTATCGTTTTGCTTCATGACGGGCATTACTACGTTCCAGTCGAATCATTCGAAGATCCAATCAATCGTGAGAACTATTATTTCACCAAGCTCTTCAACTCTTTCCCAGTCGGTGTCGAATCCGGCCGCGCTATGGGGACAGTCAGCTTGGAGATATTTGGGTCACACTTTAGTATCGGCATCCGCTATCGCAAAGGTTATAGTGTCAACTGGAATAAGTTCCTCCTAGAGTATCTCTTACCAGCGGACTATCTGGACCAAATTCAGGATCTCTACAAGGTCACAGACCGACCATTTGACGAAGTCAAGAAGAAGCCAGGAATATCAGACTATGATGGTTTTAAGCTTCACTATTATGACAAAGATACCGAAGATGATACTGATGACGATGATGACGAGGACGACGAGAATCAGATAAGGACATAACCCAAGCAAAACCGAGAGTCAACGCTCTCGGTTTTTTCATGCTACAATATATTGTATAATATGGCACAGAAATTTGAGCTTGTATCAAAGTATCAACCTACCGGCGACCAGCCCCAGGCTATCGCCGAGCTTTGTGATGGGCTAGACAAAGGTATCCGCGAGCAAACCTTGCTCGGTGTAACTGGCTCTGGTAAGACTTTTACTATGGCCAATATTATTCAGCACTATCAGCGCCCGACTCTAATTCTGGCTCACAACAAAACTCTCGCCGCCCAGCTTTATTCCGAGTTTCGCGAGTTTTTCCCAAAGAACGAAGTCCACTACTTTGTATCATACTTTGACTACTACCAGCCAGAAGCCTACATCGCTTCGAGTGATACTTATATCGAAAAAGACAGTGCCATTAACGACGAAATCGACCGCCTCCGCCACGGCGCCACCGAAGCCTTGCTCACTCGCGACGATGTTATTATCGTCGCCTCCGTCTCCTGCATCTACGGCATCGGCTCCCCGTCATCCTACACAGCGATGAGCTTGCCATTGTGGAAGGTAGATGGAAAATGGAGAGTATCGGAAACACAATTCTCGGGGATCTCCGCGACAACGGGAGCGGGCGATAGGCGGAGCGCCCGTGACGACGGGCCGCGCAGCCGGTGCCCCGAGAATTCGTGTTCCAATACTCTTCTCCAATCCGACCTACTATATTATCTGGTGTCAATGCAATATCATCGCAACGACCTTGCTTTCGAGCGCGGCAACTTCCGTGTCATGGGCGACACAGTCGACCTCTATCCCGCTTCCGGCGAATACGCCTACCGCTTTGAGTTTGGCTTTGATGAGCTAGAAGAAGTCAAGATTATTGATCCGCTGACTGGAGAAATCAGGGAAAAACCTGACCACATTCACATTTTCCCAAACACCCACTACGCTACGCCGCGCGACCAGCTCGACCGCGCGCTCGAGACTATCAAAGCAGAGTACGATGCTAGATTAGCTTTCTTTGAGCGCCATAGTAAATTCTTGGAAGCTCAGCGCCTCTCTCAGCGCACCAAATACGACCTAGAAATGCTCAAAGAAACTGGCTTTGTCAAAGGCATTGAGAACTATTCTCGCCATCTGGACGGTCGCCGAGCTGGCGAGCCACCAGCCACCTTACTTGACTTTTTCCCGAAAGATTTCCTACTTCTAGTGGATGAATCCCACATGACCTTGCCACAAGTCCGAGGTATGTATAATGGCGACCACGCTAGGAAGGAAACCCTAGTAGAGTACGGATTCCGCCTGCCTAGCGCCCTGGACAACCGCCCGCTCACTTTTAATGAATTTTACAAACACATTAATCACGCTATTTATGTTTCTGCTACGCCAGGAGAATTTGAGTTAGAACACTCTCCAGAACCTGCCGAGCAGGTAATTCGTCCGACTGGACTGCTTGACCCAGAGATAGAAGTTAAGGGCACTGACGGCCAGATTGACGATTTGATGGAAGAAATCGACCGCCGCATCGCCAAGAATCAGCGCGTCCTTGTCACCACCTTGACCAAGCGCATGGCCGAAGATTTGTCCGACCACTTGAAAGAGCGTGGCGTTAAGACTGCTTACATTCATTCCGACATTGATACCCTGGAGCGCGGTGATATTCTGCGTGACCTTCGTGCTGGCGTCTATGACGTGCTTGTCGGTATCAACCTTCTCCGTGAAGGCCTCGACCTCCCAGAAGTCTCCCTTGTCGCCATCCTTGACGCGGACAAAGAGGGCTTCTTGCGTTCCGAATCTGCCCTCATTCAAACCATCGGCCGTGCCGCTCGTCACGTCGAGGGTAAGGTGATTATGTATGCTGACAACATTACCGAAAGCATGGAAAAAGCCATCACCGAGACCAATCGTCGCCGCGAGATTCAGCAAGAATACAACAAAAAGCATCACATTACGCCAAAGGGAATTAACAAGGAAATTTCTGCTGGTCTCCGTGCTATCATCCCAGAAAAAGAACAAAAGAACGCATTGAATCTCAAGAAAGTTCCACCAGAAGAAATTCCAAAGCTAATTAAGCAGCTAGAGAGCGAGATGAAACTCGCCGCCGCCAATCTTGATTTTGAGCGCGCCGCGTCTCTGCGTGATCTCATAGAAGACATCAAGTCTGGCAAAGCCAACAAAACCTCCAAAAACTAGCCCCTCTTGAAAAATACCCTAAAGTGTGGTATAATAGAAAGGTTACTATTGTTGTAGTTTGTACCTTAAGAAAGGGGTAAAAAATGATTGATGGAAATTTTGTTTTAGAGCTAATGAAGTTCTATTCTGAAAAGCCCGAGACTTTTCCAAGAGTTTTGAGTGCTTTCGTTCGTCGCGAGATACTGACTTTGCGCAAGATGGCCGATGAGACCCGCGGGTTAATTGATGGGGAAACACAAGTCTCACGCGGGAAGTATCTGGGTGAGCACCTGGAGGATCTTGCCGGCATAATCGAGTCTAGGGAAGAGTTTCTGGAATACTTCCGCGATATCCCTCTGGCCAAAGATTCCGACGGTGAAATTACGACGGGAGAAATAGTTCGACTAGTCCTCGAAGAATACCGTAATGAACTTATGAAGGTACGTGAAGACGTCCGCCGAGGTAACTGGGGGCTAATATCCGAAGAAGAATTCGCCGAGATCAAGGAGCAGGCTCTAAAAGCCGCAGATAGTACACTCGCGCAGCTGGAGGATTTGGACACCTCGCTTGGGCTTGCTTGGCCAAAGATCAATCTGGAAGGGGGGATACTAGATGATACAAACGGAAATTGACTTAAATGTCCTATACCAGATTTGCGCAGCCTCTCCTCTTACCTTCAAGCACGTCTTCCGCAATTTATTATTCCATGAGCTTCTAGTCATTCAGGAGGCCACTCAGGATGCAATCGACGTCATTTCGGAACTTAGCTATGATGAGGGTCGCTCTCCCACCGAGTCTCCGATTCTCACTGTCATGAATAATCTGGAGAAACTTGAGCCGGTTTATTCTACCGCCCTGTGTCTCACAGGATACTTTAGAGAGGAGACTATTTGCAGTAGTTACACTGGCGAAGATGCTAGAGTAAGAATTGGCGGTGTCGCTAAGAAAGCAAAGACTATTGTGGACTGTTTCTATGAAAAGCTTAAGGAGGGCGTGGACGTGAATCTGCCTTATAGTGAGCAGCATAAGCAAGAAGAAAAGAATTTTCCCTCTGCCAAAGCTGAGACCTTAGAGCTGTTACAAGCAAATCTCAACGATCTTGGCGAGATCGAACGACTCTACAGCTGTTGTGGTCGTGTATAATCATTAAACCCTAAAACGGTCCAAACTGGGCCGTTTTTTCATGCTTTCAAGACTGACAAAATTAGAAGTTAAGGGCACTGACGGCCAGATTGACGATTTGATGGAAGAAATCGACCGCCGCGTCTCTGCGCGATCTCATAGAAGACATCAAGTCTGGCAAAGCCAACAAAAAAATAACCATTCTTTACAAAATAACAGTAATCTGATATAATATATAGGTTACTGTTATTTTTTACAGTCGTACCAAAGGGGGTGCTGACAATATGACTTTTACATCTGAAATTGACACAGACTTAGAGGAGGTGGAAGAAGATGAATCAAATTGATGTAATGGAACTCTATAAACTCTACCAGATGAACCCAGATTCGTTCCCGGTGATTCTGGAGAATCTTTTTAGTCGTGAAATCTATATAATCCTTGAATCTATAGCCGAGACTGTTGAATTTATCAAAAGCGAAGACGGCAAAGACGAATCCAGGAATAAGTTCATCTACGAGCAGATAGGAGAAACCGCCGAAGCGATGGAGTCGACTTTTAAGTCTGCCAGCTTTTTCCGTAGAATGGAAATAAAAAACGGCGCTACCGGCGAAGATTTAAGAGATTTTATACATCCTTGGATAGCGCTCACACGTACTATCGAGGAAAAATCTAGGGCCGAGTTTGAGCGCGAAGGCCAGGAAGCCTTCTCTAATGTAAAGAGTTTTGCGCTGGAGATTTTGGATACTGTTAGGAAACAATTTGTCGAGCTTGACAAAGATTTTCTCTACCTGAAAAAGTGGAAAAAGCCTGCCAGCCCAGAAGATTTCGAATAATGTTCAGCATTAGCGACCCGTTCTTGGGTCGCTTTTTCATTTCTCCCCTTAAATTTTTGTGGTATAATTAAGGGGATGGAAATTACACGCGAGGAAATAGACCATCTTGCGAAACTTTCTGATTTTTCTTTAAGCGAAGAAGAAAAAGACAGTCTCGGAAGTGATCTTCAGAATATTATTGGCTACATTTCTCAGCTCAGCGAGCTGGATACAGAGGGAGTAGAACCTACTTACCAAGTTTTTGAGATGGAAAATATTTGGCGCGAAGACGAGATTTTGCCTCAAGACGCCGACCGGGAAGAACTGCTGAATCTTGCCCCAGCCTATCTTGGCAATATCGGCACCCAGGATAATCAAATAAAAGTACCAAAGGTATTATAGGAGACATTATGAAAATTGCTGACAAAAATAATTCTGCTGTCTCCATGGTTAAGGAGGCGGTAGAGAAGGCCAAACGTTGTAAAAATTACAACATTTTCGTATCGCTAAACGAAGAAAATGCTCTGAAAAAGGCTAAGGAAATTGATGAAAAAATCGCTCGCGGTGAAAACGTTGGACGCCTCGCCGGTGTGCCTTATGCCTTGAAAGACAATTTCCTCTCACGCGAGGGAAACACCACCGCTTCCGCCAAAATCCTCGAACCGCTTCACGCCCCGATTGATTCGACTACTGTAGAAAAACTAGAAAAAGAAGGCGCCATCATGATTGGCCGCACTAACTTGGATGCTTTTGCGCACGGCTCTTCTACCGAGAACTCCTATTTTGGCCCAACTTTGAATGCCTATGATGAGACCCGCGTTGCTGGTGGCTCTTCTGGTGGTTCTGCTGTGGCGGTCGCCAAAGGCATTGTCCAGTTTGCCACCGGTACTGATACGGGTGGCTCTATCCGTCAGCCAGCTTCCTTTAACGGCGTTTACGGCTTTAAGCCAACTTACGGTACTATTTCTAGATATGGCGTCGTCGCCATGGCCTCCAGTACGGACTGTATCGGCTTCTTCGCTCGCTCCGCCAAGGACATCGATTTGCTCATGCAAATCTGCTCCGGTCAAGATCCAAAAGACATGACGACCCTGCCAGACTATTATGGGGCAGACAAGGTCTGTTCGTCTGCCCCCCACAAGATTGGCGTGATTAAGGACTTTGATCTTGACAAGGTTGACCCTGCCGTAAAAAAGACCTTCAACGCCAAAGTCGCCGACCTCAAATCCGCCGGCTACGAAATCGTCGAACTTTCTATGCCAGCCCTAAAATATGCCCTCGCGGTCTATTATATCGTCGTTCCGGCCGAAGTCGCTTCCAACCTTTCCCGCTATGACGGCATTCGCTATGGTTACCGCAGTGAAGACGCCAAATCTCTAGACGATGTCTTTAGCCAGTCTAGAGGACTAGGCTTCATGCCAGAAAACAAACGCCGCATTATGATTGGCAACTTTGTCTTGTCTTCCGGTTTTTACGATGCTTATTATCTGAAGGCCCAGAAGGCTCGCACCCTGATTATCAAGGAATACGAAGATGCCTTCAAAAAATGCGACTTTATCTTGACTCCAGTTTCCCCAAGCCCAGCTTTCAAACTTGGCGAGAAGGTGAACGACCCAGTTTCTATGTACCTAGAAGATGTCATGAGCGTACCGCTCAACCTTGCCGGTATTCCAGGGCTCGCCATCCCAGCTGGCGAGACTGAAGACGGTCTGCCAGTAGGATTACAGATTGTCGGTCCACGCCGCAGTGACAAATCGCTGCTAGAATTCGCAGATAAAATCGGGGGAGAAGCAAAAATTAACGAGGAGAAAAACTAATGAATCCGACTATTATCTTTTTATTAATTGCTATCGTCCTAGTCGGCATCATGGTTTTTGTGGCTATTTCTTTGACTTCCAAGAAGCGCTATTCTTTTGAAAAAGAAGAATATCAGGCCGACTGGCTCCATATCGAAAACTCCCTAGTAAAAGACAATCCTTCAACCTACACTTCTGCCATTATTGAGGCAGATAAACTTCTTGACAAGGCCTTGAATGAAATGGGTGTTCCAGGTAAGACTATGGGCGAGCGTCTCAAAAAATCCAGCGCCTACTTTTCTCAGCTTAACGCCGTTTGGCACGCCCACAAAATGAGGAACCAGATTGCGCACGAGCACGGCTTCAAGGTAGAGTATTCTCAGGCTAAGCGCGCTCTTGCTAGTTTCAAACAAGCCCTTAAAGATTTGGAGGCTATCTAATGAAATACGTTCCTACTATCGGTATCGAATGTCACGTCCAGCTTTCGACCAAGACCAAGCTCTTTTCCGAAGTCGATAACGATGCTCGCGGCAAAGAGCCTAACTCCTGCGTTTCCCCGGTGGACTACGCTCTCCCAGGGATGCTACCACGCTTTAATGGTGAGGCTATTCGCTATGCCATCCGCGCTGGTCATGCCATGAACGCCAAGATCAATCCTGTTTCTCGCTTTGACCGCAAACACTATTTCTACCCAGATTCGCCAAAGGGCTACCAGATTACTCAGTTCTATCACCCAATTATCGGCGAGGGCTACATTGAACTTCCATCTGGCGTTAAAGTTCGCATTGAGCACGCTCATCTTGAGGGCGATGCCGGCAAACTAACCCACTTTGACACCTATTCGCTTGTTGATTTGAACCGCGTCGATACTCCGCTGATTGAGATTGTTTCCATGCCAGATATTCACTCTGCCAAGGACGCGCACGATTATTGTAAAGAGCTTTGGCGCACCATGTGCTATGCCGGTGTCACTAATGGCGACCTCTATAACGGCAACATGAGATTTGACGTCAATACTTCTATTGCCCCAGAGGGCTCCGACACGCTTGGTACTCGTACCGAGGTTAAGAATTTGAACTCTTTCCGCTCTGTTGAGCGCGCTATTGAGTACGAAATTTCCCGTCAGAAGAAGATTCTAGAATCTGGCGAGAAAGTCATCCAGGAAACACTAGGCTGGAACGATGCCACTGGCAAGACTACCGGTCAGCGTAGCAAGGAAGAAGCTAAGGATTACCGCTACATGCCAGAACCAGACCTTCCGCCGATTCACTTGTCAGAGGAATTTATCGACGCCGAAATCAAAAAAGTCCCACTCTTACCAAATGATTATCGCGAAAAGTTTAAAGATGTTTTACCAGCCGACACCTTGGAGGTATTACTAGATTACCCACCACTCATGCATAAACTTGCCGAGGTGAAAGATGCTAAACGCATTGCTAACTGGTTTGCGAGTGTGCTACTAGCCGAGGAAAAATCTTACGAAATGCTAAACGACCTACCTTCTGCCGACCAGCTCAATGCCCTCGCAGAAATGACGGAAAAACAAGAGCTTTCCTCTACTGGCGCCAAGGAAGTGTTCTTACATCTCTTTGACCCGCAGATGGCCAAGAAAGATACGCGCGCTATCGCCAAAGAGCTGAACGTCCTCCAGGAAAATGACACCGGCGCTCTAGAGAAGATTGTTGACGAAGTTATCGCCGACCCAGCTTGTACTCAGGCTGTGGCAGATTTCAAGGCGGGTTCAGAGAAAGTGATTGGCTTCCTCGTCGGCCAAGTTATGAAAAAGTCTCAGGGCAAGGCTAACCCAGCCGCCGCCCAGCAAATTTTGCGCCAAAAATTGCAATAAATTTTGCTCTAGCCCTTGCATTCCGCTTCTGCTTGTCGTAAAATAAAATCAACATGAGCATGCTGTGGAAAACTTCGAATAAACTAGCCCTGACGGGGGGGCATTTAGTAGCTTAGTAACCCGTAGGTTTTCTCTACGCTTGCTCTCGTCTTCTTTCTATCATTTTTGCCCCCTTTTTGTTTTGCTTTTTGCTTTACCCCTCATCCTCTCCTCCCTTGCCTCATTTAGCTCTAGTTCTAGTTCTACCGTCTCCGCCACTTCTGGTGAGACCATCATCAATGCTAGTGTCATCCGCCCAGCCTTCGTCCTGTCTATTTCTGTCTCTCCAAACGTCACCCTAGATTTATCCCCAACCGCAGATGGTGCTATGACTATAGACTCTTCTACTGTTTCTGTCTCTACTAGCTCTCCATCAGGCTTCAGACTATATCTAGGTATGACCGGAACAAATAGTAATACTAATGCTCTTGTTCATACCGTAGATAGTAATAAGACTATTGCCTCTACCGGCACGCTAGAAAACCCAGCCGCCCTTACTAACGGTAAGTGGGGTTATGCTATTTCTGGCACTAGAACAGCAGATAACCCAGTAGTAGAGAATAATGGCTTTGATGCTACTTATACTACACAGGAAAGCACTACCCCAACTTCTGCTAAGTTTGCCTCTATTCCTATTTCTACTGCTCCTGCTACTAAGATTGCAGAAACTAACAATTTTGGTGATACTAACCTTACTGTCTACTATGGTATTAGAGCAGGATATGAGACTGCTTCTGGTTCTTATACTAATAAAGTGCTATATACGGCTTTGGCGGATGATGCTCCTACTTTGCATACTGCTACAATAACACCGGACACTATCCTAGATACTGGTGGAGAGACTATCACCATTACCACTCCACTATATACTACAGTCCAAAGCTATGAAGCAAACGCTTATCTACTTACAGAAACAGAATACCAAGCAGTAACCAGAACTACTAACCCAGACCCTATCTCTACCTATGCCTCATCAGAAATGTCTTGCACTAAGATCCAAACAGACGCTCTTATTCTCCAATGCACCACTATAGAAATAGAATCAGGTACAGCCTATGTTTATGTAGATATACCGCATTTTTCTGAATATTATGCTGCGCCTATAACGGTAGAACAATCTACCCCACAGTTCTTCCGAATTACCAATATGCAAGACATGACTACGGATATATGCAATTCCGTAACAACCCCTAATGCCTCGGCAACCAATATCGACACTGACGGTTCTCATATAGGTGACCCTACCTATGTCGCACAACACACATTGTCAGACGTTAGAGATAATAATACCTATACAGTTCGTAAACTCGCGGATGGGAATTGTTGGATGAGCGAGAATCTCCGCCTAAATGGTGGGACAACGATTACGCCGGCAAATTCGGATGTTTCTAGTAACTTTACTCTAGCAACCGCTCAAACCAGTGGCGCGACCGTTTGGTCCGGCGACACGAATCATGTCTATTCCACCGGCGACTTCAGGCTCTACTCTTGGTATACCGCTACAGCCGGTTCGGGTGCGGGCATGAGTAGTGGCGATGCTCCAAATTCAATCTGTCCGAAAGGCTGGGGGTTACCTCCAGCCACAGGCAATAAGAGCTTCCTGAACCTGCTTAATGGGTATTATGGAATTCCTGGCCCTTATGTAGGACTAGTAGATTACTATGGCAAACTTACATCTTTTCCATTAAATCACCAAGATAAAGGCAACGCCGGTATCTATTGTGGCAATGGCCTCGGCGGCTGTGGATATGTGACATACGTCAGTGGCCCTACCTACGGTTACTGGAATAAAACCGTGTACGACGCTAGCCATGTCTATCATTTCTCCTATCCATACATGGGTATTAACCATTGGGGTGGTTGGGGCGCCAGCACGAATAGCAACCGAGATTGGGGCACCTCAGTTAGATGTGTTAATAAATAGCTATTTTGCAAGGCAACGAATTGCGAACCCCATATAGAAATTATAGCTGTTCGATGGCCATACGGTCGATGGAGCCAGATGAAGCCCATAGGCTGCCCAGGATACAGCGGTATTACTCCAGAACCGAGCTTGGCCGTTCTCAACGGAACTTCCGATAATAAATCCAGAAAAAGTATAGCCTGGAGCCCCAAACATTGACGTTTGGGAGGTGTATTTGGTATTAAGCTGTTCAAATTCTCCGCCAGAGGCGCCGGTAGGCAGTCGCCAGCCTTTCGGACAAATATCGTAAGACGAAACGCTAGAAGGGTAAGGATATACTCCGTTTGTACCTGTCGCCGTATACCAGTTGTAGTAGGCCCCGTTCGTATTATTTCCAGTGTCATATACTTGCAGAGTGTTAGCACAATCAAAATCTCCACAAAAACTAGAAGTATGAGTCGGAATAGTTACAGTTTTGCCAGGGGCAAGGTTGGAATCTGAGGCGGAGATGGTTTTATCGACTAGTCTTAAATTCTCCACCATCCAACAATTCCCATCCGCGAGTTTACGAACTGTATAGGTATTATTATCTCTAACGTCTGACAATGTGTGTTGTGCGACATTGGATTTTGTGGTATAATAAGAGTAGTTTACATGGTGAGCCCAAGTGGCGAGTAAACCTTTGATGACCACTTGGCTTTAGTCCGTGCTCTCCAACATAATTAATCAAATAATTATAAAGGAGGAACTTATGACCAATCTACCAACTAAACCTAACTCTCTCAAACTTTTTGAGGGTAACCAAATTCGTTCTGTCTGGAACGAACAAGAAGAAGAATGGTACTTTTCGGTCAAAGACGTTGTCAATGCTCTGGCTGAGCCGACCGACGTTACTGACTATATAAAGAAAATGAGAAAAAGAGATACTTTTCTTAGTGAAGGGTGGGGACAAATTGTCACCCCCCTTCTATTTCAGACTGCTGGAGGTAAGCAGAAGCTGATTTTTGCTAAAACCAAGGGCATTCTCCGCATCATCCAGTCTATCCCCTCAAAGAAAGCCGAGCCGTTCAAGCTCTGGCTAGCTAAAGTCGGTAGCGAGAGGATTGATGAAGAAATCGATCCAGAGCTTGCTTTTGCTCGCGCCGTGGAAAACTATCGTCGCAGAGGGTATTCCGAAGAATGGATCAACCAACGCATGCTTTCTATTAAAATTAGAAACGGTTTGACTGACGAATGGCATAAACGTGGCGTCAAGAAAGGTAATCAATTTGCTATTTTGACCGATATTATCTCTAGAGAATGGTCCGGCATGACTACGCGAGAATACAAGAACTTTAAGGGCTTGAAGAAGCAAAGTCTGCGCGATAATATGACTGATTCCGAGCTGATCTTAAATATGCTCGCAGAAAACACAACAAAAGAAATCTCAAAATCAGAGCAGCCGACCACTTTTGCCGAGAGCCAGGCTATCGCCAAACGTGGCGGTAGGGTAGCTAACATTGCCAGAAAAGCCGTCGAAGAAAGTACTGGCAAATCCGTCATCTCTAGCAAGAAATATCTCCCCGGCAAACCAGACGAAGATTAGTCTAGCAAACCACAAAATTTTATGCTATAATAACCCCAAAGCGATTTATTTTTATTGCAATAAAATTATCAAAAAAGGAGTAAAATGGCTGAAAAGCTTACAGACCTGTCCAAGTTGCGAAACATCGGTATTATCGCACACATTGACGCAGGCAAAACTACAACCAGTGAGGCTATTCTTTATCGTACCGGCCTCAAACACAAAATTGACCTAGTTAAAGGTGACACCGGTGGTGCTACAACCGACTGGATGGAGCAGGAAAAGGAACGCGGTATTACTATTACTTCCGCTGCTGTGACTGCTTACTGGAAGGGCTGCCAGATCAACATCATCGATACCCCGGGCCACATCGACTTTACCGCTGAGGTGGAGCGTTCTCTCCGCGTGCTTGACGGCGCCGTCGTAGTCTTCGACGGTAAGATGGGTGTCGAGGCTCAGTCTGAGACCGTTTGGCGCCAGGCTACCAAATATGGTATTCCTCGCATCTGTTTTGTGAACAAGATCAACCAAATCGGTGGTGACTTCTACAAGTCCCTCGATTCCATCCACAAACGTCTTTCTAAGAATGCCGTAGCTATTCATCTTCCTATCGGCTTTGAAAAAGATATCTGCGGCGTAGTTGACCTTGTCGATATGAAGGCCTACACCTACAAAGATTACGCCGATCACGAGCTTACTGTCGGCGAGATTCCTGCCGACATGGTAGAAAAAGCTAAGAACGCTCGTTCTATGCTTGTCGAAGAAGCTGTCCAGGCTGACGAAAAGCTCATGGATAAGTATTTCAGCGAAGGCGAAGAATCCATCACGATTGATGAGCTCAAAACCGCTCTTAGAAAACGCGTCCTCGATGGCGATTTCTTCCTCGTCACCGGTGGTGATGGCCGTGGTGTGATTGTTGAGAAAGTTCTCGACCTCATGACCGACTACCTCCCATCCCCACTTGATCGTGACCAGGGCCAGACCGTAGGTACCGATCCAAAGACTGGCGACGAGATTATTCGTAAGGCTTCTAACTCCGAGCCTCTTACTGCTCTCGCCTTCAAAATCGCTACGGACCCATTCGTGGGCAAACTTATCTTTATTCGCGTCTATGCTGGTAGACTAACCTCCGGTTCTTACATCTTAAATGCTACTACCGGTAACAAGGAGCGCGTCGGTCGTATCGTCCGTATGTTCGCTGACAAGCGTGAAGAAATTACCGAAGTGACCGCAGGCGATATCGCCGCTGTGGTTGGTCTCAAAGATTGTACTACTGGTACTACTCTCTGTGATCCAGCCCACCCAATCCACCTCGAGTCTATCGAATTTCCAGATCCACCAGTCTCCATCGCTGTTGAGCCAAAGACTAAGTCCGATCAGGAAAAGATGGCCCTTGGTCTTTCCAAGCTTGCTGAAGAAGACCCAACTTTCCGCGTCCACACCGATGAAGAAACCGGCCAGACCATTATTTCTGGTATGGGTGAGCTTCACCTCGAGATTATTATCGACCGCTTGAACAAGGAACACGGTGTTGAAGCCAACACTGGCGCTCCTCAGGTTGCCTATCGTGAGACTATCCGCGGTACCGCTGAAGCCCAAGGTAAGCACATCAAACAATCCGGTGGTCGTGGTCAGTACGGTGACGTTTGGATTAAGTTTGAGCCAAACGAGCCAGGCAAAGGCTTCGAGTTTATCGACCAGATTAAAGGTGGTGTCGTTCCTCAGGAATATAGAAAACCAGTTCAGAAAGGTGTCGAGGAGACTCTTGCCGGTGGTGTGATTGCTGGCTACCCAGTAGTTGACGTCAAAGCTACCCTCTATGATGGTTCTTACCACGATGTCGACTCCTCTGAGCTCGCCTTCTCTCTCGCAGGTGCTCTAGCTACTCGCGAAGGTATCAAGAAAGCTAACCCAGTTATCCTTGAGCCTGTCATGAAGATGGAAATTACCACTCCAGAAGAGTTCATGGGTGATGTGATTGGCGATATTAACGCTCGCCGTGGTCGCATCGATGAAATGGAAGATTTGAACGGTGGCGCTAAGCTAATTAAAGCTTTCTGTCCACTTGCTAACCTCTTTGGCTACACTGGCGATCTTCGCTCTATGAGCCAAGGTCGTGCCGCTTCCTCTATGGAGCTCTACGCCTACGAGGAAGTTCCACCTAACGTCGCGCAGGAAATCATCGAAAAGCGAAATTCGAAGTAGTCATTCCGACCTTAAAAACCGCCGAATCTGGCGGTTTTTTGGTGGGCACCCCTGTAAATATATTTTAAGCATTGACATTTTAGCTAATCTGTGATATAATGATAAGAGTAGTAAAATACCAAAAGGGGGTGAATACTATGCTACTTATTAATGAAGAAAGAGGTGTTGAAGGAATTATCTTTACACCCGATGAAGCCCAGAAACCTGCTGGGATCGTTGTTGAGATTCCAACCATGAACCAGCCGCTTTATTACGGTGCCGGCGATGTCAGAGAAGAAGCTGACAGAGTTGACCGCGTTACGGCCACCGTCTATGGAATCATCATCCACAAAGCTTCCGGCGAAGAGCTTGCCGCACCCGTAAATCTTTCCGGCAAATATGAAGCCAAAATTTATCAGTTCGGCGACGACAAACACTATTGGCTCTGGAAGAAGGATGGCGAAGAGACCATGATCACACCTTATCTTAACTAAACAAGAAAAATGCCCGCGACATTAGGTCGCGGGCGATTTTTTAGGCGTAAATCATGCGTAAATCAGAAAATTGCCATTTGGCATCTTGCAGAACGAGAACGAAACATCGATTATTTCATCGACATGTGGCCTTGAATCCGCAAAGACTCTCTTAGAATAGCTAGCAATTTCCGTACCGTCAGTCAGTCGGAAAATCGTCTCGTAGCGCGTGTCTTCTATGATTTTTCCGTCAATTTTATAACGGAGCAGCGGTCTGGCTTCGCAACTGACCACCTTTGCTTTCATGCTAGTTAACGCGTCACACTTTGTGTAGTGGTAATCATACCTTTTCTTTGTTCCCATCTTCACACCTCCATTTTTAGGTACAAACAATAGTTCTAACCATTAATTATAGCACTTAACACTCAAAAAGTCAATGCTTATATTGACAGATAGGCAATTCCGTGCTATAATAACAGATAGGGTGAGAGAATTTTTACAATTTGGAGGTGTAATTATGAAAAATCTAAAAATCTTAGCCGTAGGCGGCGGCGCACGCATTTTGACTGCGGCAATCACGTTAGCCTGCCTAGGCCAGCCACTATATGTTGACGCTAAAGAGCCAAGAATCTCTGATGAGCTCTTCGACTATCGTAATCTGGACGAAAAGTTTACGAATAGAAACGAAGACTTTATTATGGATTTTAAGAAGGACTATAGTCCAAACAACGAATCGGACTATAATCCGATTTATGTCACGGCTAAGGATTTCAACAAAAAACCTGGCACTGTCATCGCGAGCGACTCTGATTTTGGCTATGTCATTTCCGTTCCGGAAATCAGACAAGATGGCGAAATAACAGATAAGCTTGATGGCTACGGCGTCCTAGAGATATTCAAATATGGCTACTCAGAAGGTCAATACGAATACTGGTATGCCGAGTCTGAGTTGATACTATTTGACAAGTCGCTTTTTTATAATCATCCGATCACTATTAATGCCGCTTGGCTTAATGGCGGACCGTATGTCTATTCAAATCTACCCATGCTAGAGTATGACTTTTTCTCTGCCGAATATGGAACGGCTGAAGAAGTAGAATCGATGAGTGGTCATGAAGCAAAGTATTATTATAGCTACTTCCGCGACGATTCGGATGACAGTTGGCGTGACGACAACCTAAAAGGCGTTAGCTTCACCAAAAACAGCATGAATTTTTCCGCTAAGCAGCTCGATAAGATGATTTTACAGAGCGAACAGTGCAATCTCTTATGTCGCGATAGTATTAAAAAGCTAGACCATGGTGACAGTTTTGACATCCAGGCGCTATTTAATACGTTTTCCGGGCCGATGGCTGGAATGTTTAAGATTAGGAGTGGATATAACGGCTTTGATTATATTTATTCAAGTAAAAATCCCGCAGCTGTCATTGCTCTCGACGAGAACAAGATTTATGTCGGCGTTTCCGCGCGTGGCCCTTGGGAAGATATTGAAGCTAATGTAACGAGCGATATTATCTACACAGATTTGGTCTATGAAGACAAGACTGAAAACCCAGAGATGGTTAGTATAGGGTATCAGACTCTCACCAGGGGTACCCTAGATGAACTTTTACGCCTCTTAATGGATCCAGACGTAATTTGGTCGGACGTTGGTGTCCTTGATCTAGACGTCGGTTAATGGGGGGGGCAGCCCTCGGAATTTTCCGGGGGCTTTTTCATGCTTAAATCTCTAAAATACCCCTTTACAACTCTTGATAAATCGTATACAATTATGATAAGTGTCTGGAGCTGGTTTTTATTAGTGCTTCAGACAAAATAATAACAAAAGGAGATAATAAAGAATGGCAAATTTTGACCGTTCCAAACCTCACATTAACGTAGGTACCATGGGCCACGTCGACCACG
>CAYSIB010000011.1:0-27191 GCA_964431025.1 uncultured Candidatus Saccharibacteria bacterium | reverse complement strand
CAAAAGTCTCAAAAAATGATAAAATATCTCTAATGGAAAATATTAGAGAGTGTTTGAAAACAGAAATTGCTAAGCTTTTTGATGTGGAGGTGGAGCCGGAAGTGACGGTGGCGCCGGAAGGACAAAACGCTGACTTCGCATCCAACGTTGCGATGCGTTTATCTGGGATGTTGAAAGCCAAGGGTGAATCGATTGCTCCGCGCGAGATAGCAGAGAAGATTGTAAAAGAGATCGAGGCATCTGATCTTGGTTTTTCTGTGGAAGTGGCGGGACCGGGTTTTTTGAATTTTATAGCACGAGATGAATATTGGAAGACAAAATTGGCGGAAATTGTGGCTAATTTTGATAAAAATATATCATGTGATGAATATTCTGGAAAGACAGTGATTTGCGAGTTTTCCGATCCAAATCCGTTTAAGGTGTTGCATGTGGGGCATCTTTATACATCGATTGTGGGTGATTCGATTTCTAGGTTGGTAGAATTTGCGGGTGGGAAGGTAGTGCGCGCGAATTTTGGGGGAGATGTGGGGCTGCACGTTGCCAAAACACTATATGCCGTTGGGCAGGACTCGAACAGCTCTTCCGCAGGCACGCTCAAGGCCGCTCGGCCAAGCTTATGGCCTGCGAAAGACTGTTCAACTCCTGCTCTGACTCCAGAACTTCTTGCCAAGGCCTATGTCGAGGGGACGCGGGCATATGAAGATGACGAGACGGCGAAAGCGGAAATTGTTAAATTGAACAAAGAAATTTATCACATTGCCGAAAACGATATTTATGAGGGCGAGCTTGCTAAGCTATATTGGCAGGGCAGGGAAGTTAGCTATCAGTATTTTGAAGATTTTTATAAGCGCGTGGGCGTGAAGTTTGATAAGTATTATCCAGAATCGACTGTAGCAAAGCGGGGACTTTCTGAAGTAAAGGCACACGTGGGTGACGTTTATGAAGAGAGTAATGGTGCGATTGTGTTTGCGGGTGAAAAATATGACCTGCATACGCGGGTGTTTGTGAATGCGGAGGGCTTGCCGACCTATGAAGCAAAAGATGTGGGGCTGATTTTTACAAAGTGGGACGATTATAAGTTTGATAAGTCGATTGTGATTACTGGAAATGACATTATTGATTATATGAAAGTGGTACTAAAGTCGATTTCTTTGTATGCGCCGGAGCTAGTGGAAAGAACAAAGCACATTACGCATGGAAACGTGAGGTTGCCGGGGAATGAGAAAATGAGTTCTAGAAAGGGGAATTTTATTAAGGCAGTGGATGTGCTTGATACCGTGGAAGCCATGGTAGAGCGTTCTGCTTCATCGCATAACATCTCTACCAAGACTTCCCAAATCACTTTGGGAGCGATAAAATATGCATTTTTGAAATACAAAATTGGCGGAAATATTGAGTTTGATGCAAAGGAAAGCGTATCGACGACGGGAAATTCAGGTGTTTACTTACAGTATTCAGCAGTGAGAGCGAAGAAAATTTTGGCGGGAGTTAAGGCGACTGAAACCGACTATTCTGCCTGGGATTTGAATGAGAATGAGAAGAAATTGATTGCCAAACTAACTCAATACGGACAAGTTTTGAAAGACGCGCTAACTGATTTTGCGCCGCACAAGGTGGCGAACTATTTATACGAAACTTCGCAGGAATTTTCCAGATTTTACGAGAATGTGAAAGTGGCGGGAAGTGAGCGTGAGGCGGAGAGAGCCGAAATCGTGGATGCGTATCTAAAAACTATGACGCATGGATTAAATATTTTGGGCATTGAAGTGCCGGAGGAAATGTAATGGGAAAAGCAATGCTTTTGTGGATTGATCTAGAAATGACGGGGTTGGTGCCGGGTCGTGATAAGATTTTGGAAGTGGCGGCAATCGCGACGGATTGGCAATTTAACAAAATTGCGGAAATGACGGCGGTGGTGAAAGTTGATTCAAATTTGATGAAAGAACGCATGGTGGGGGAGTTTTGGGAGAAAAATAGTGAGTCGCGCGATGCTTTGATGACGCAAAATGAAACTGGTTTGGCCGTCTCTGAGGTTGAAGAAAAAATCCTGAAGTTTATTGATGAGAATTTTGCGAAAGAAAGCATTGAGGATGACCCTAAGGGTAAAGGAAAGATTATCTTGGCGGGGAATTCGATTCATCAAGATCGGAAGTTTATCGATATCGAGATGCCAAAACTATCATCGCGTTTGCATTATAGAATGCTAGATGTGTCGGCGTGGAAGGTGTACTTTGAGAGCGCTCTTCATAAGAAATTTGTGAAGCGGGAGGCGCATCGGGCGCTGGATGATATTATGGGAAGTATAGAGGAGATGAAATGGTATTTGACGTTTCTAAAGTAAGTGGAATAGGGGAATATACCACCGACGTTGTAAGTCTTGGCGAGGGGGTAGATGCTGAGGAAGTGACGGTATATCGTGTGGCAACGACGGCACCGGAAGATAAGGCTGATTCACTGGATTATGTAGAAGAAGGATCACGAGCGTTTTTAGTGGTGAGAAAAAATACAGTTGAAGTACGCTGTGATGAGAAATTGTCGAATTTGTTGCGTGGAAAATATGAGAGCGTAATGGAAAGTCGATATTTTGGGCGAGGGGGAATTGAGATTGTGAATTCTGGACAACTAGCAGAAAACGAACTATATGATTTGGTTAGATTAAGCTATCGGCTGAGTGGGGAATAGGGCTTTGCAAAAACTTAGCATCTGTTTCCAAGACCTCTTGGTTTCAGCCTGATGAGGACTCTTCGCAAATCCTTACTGCGCAAGAAATTACAGTTCCTTGACTTGTAAGGTATTTGCTCATCGTCCTCATAAGGTGAAATCCGCTTTTATGGTCTTGGATAACAGATGCTAAATTCTTGCTAGCTACTCACCTACGCAGCGGACCGCGAACCCGTACCCAACGGGATCGTTGTACTGCGGGCGCACGGTGCCATCGGTATCCAGGCTGAAGGTGTAGGCTTGGCCGGCTGTAGTGAAGCTGCTTCTAGACCACCAGATCCCGTTCGAGCCCTGAGAGTAGACCCCGCTTCCGTAATCGTAGTACCCGGAGTAGGGGAAGTTATATGGTGAACTAATGAACTTATTCCTTTGAGTAGGATCGGTGCGGTTAGTGCATATAGCGGACGGAGAAGCCGTACTTCTTTGCGTCTGGCATTGACTGGATGTCTGAATTACTAAAGTACTGTCTTCCTGCGTTTGTCATATCAGTGGCATAGCTAGTCCATTGTAATCCATGGATATCTTGTAGAAGATACGCTCCGGTGTTTTGCTCTATTAGTCCAGAATAAACTAAAGAAAAAGGGAATAGCCGAAGAGTCTCGCCGGCCCCTGCTCTGCCGTATTCATATGTCTCTCCACTCTCAATAAAATGATAGGCTTCGCGGAAGAGAATAAGCCTAGAGCTAGAACTAAGGGGTAAGAGCTTGTAGTTAGACTAGAGGCGGGATTTGATGGCAGAGGCGGTGACTTTTAGATCCTCAAATGGGTGGGCGCCGTCGGCGCGAAGAATAGTCTTTTCGTGGCCTTTGCCAAGAATTAAAACGAGGTCGCCCTTTTTGGCGGTGGCGATAGCAAGGTTGATAGCTTTTTTGCGGTCTGGTTCAATGATGATTTGATCGTCTTTCATGCCTGCTTTTTTACAGCCGTCTTTGAACATTTCTATAATTTTTGTTGGGTCTTCGTCGCGGGAGTCGTCTTCGGTTAGAATACAAATGTCGCTAAATTTTCCGGCGATTTCGCTGCGCTCGGCACGAGTGGATTCGTCACGACGGCCAGCGCCACCAAAGAGGGAAATAATGCGACCACCCCTATGTGGATAGACGGAGCTAAAGACTTTTTCGAAGGCATCTGGAGTATGAGCAAAATCGACAATCACGTCGTAGTTCTGGCCAAAGTCGAGACGGTTCATGCGGCCTTCAACCTCTTCTAGTGCAGCGATGCCGTCAACAATCTGTTTGTCGGTGAGGCCGAGTTTTTTGCCGACGGCAAGAGCGGCAAGAGAGTTATAGACGTTAAATTCACCTGGAATCTGGGTAGTGATTTTCAGAGGTTTTATATCATCACATGAATAATTTACACCGGATGGAGACAATTTAACGCTTCTAGCGCGAATTTTGCCATTTTTTATACCATAAGAGGTATAATTTTTAGCACAAGCGATAAATTTATTAGCAGAAGCATCATCGGCATTAACGATACAAAAGTCGGCTTTTTTGAATAATTTACACTTGGCCTTAACATAATTTGCGAAGGTTTTGTGGTAATCCAAATGTTCATGAGTGACGTTGGTCATGACGGCGATTTCGATCGGTACACCAAGGATGCGATTTTGAGCAAGAGCATGAGAAGTGACTTCAAGAACAAGATATTTCGCGCCCGTATCTCTAATTTCTTCGATACGGTGGTTGAGCGTGTTTGGATATACCGTGGTCATGTGCTTGACTTGTTTTATCAGGCCATCTTTGTCACCGTTTTTGATGCCTGGAGCTCCCCAAGCGACGGTAGTCATGAGACCGGTTTTATATCCGGCCGTGTTTAGCATTTTCCAAATCATGAAGCAAGTAGTGGTTTTGCCATTGGTACCGGTGACGCCGATGACGTGAAGTTTTTTGGCAGGGAAACGATATTTAGTACCAGCGTGAAGCGCTTGGAGGTAATGATAAGGGAGGACGGCGGTATTGTAGCCGGGGATTTTGTCTTTGATACTCATAAAATAATTATACAACAAAAGAGAGAGGTGGTATGATAGAAGTATGGTAAAAAGGGTGTTTCTGGAAGTTGTAATTGCCGTGTTGTTTGCGGTGGCGGCGGTGTCGCTGGTGACGAGTGGCGTACTGGCAGTAAGGTATATTTCTCTGGTGAGTGGGGAAAAAGAAGGCGAGAATGAAGTTGTTGATTCTGGTGAGGAAGAGCCAAAAGAAGATGAGTCAAAAGAAGAGCCGGAGGAAGAGGAGATAGAGAAGGAGGATCCATCGGTAGCGGAGACGCAGGAAGTTATACCATCGCCAGCAAGTGAACCTGTAACAAGTGGGAACTGCACAGCGGGATATGGAAAATTGACGTTGATAAATGCAAACTTTACGGTGGATATGAATTATATTTATACCAGACGGAGTCAATTGGTGGATTTAACGGCGACTTATGGAATTAATGAACTAAATAGTTATAATGGCGTGCCACTGCTTGATCCGGAGGCGGCGCCTCATCTTAATGAGATGATAAAAGCGTATGAGACGGAAAATCCGGGACACGAGATGAAAACTGTATCGTGTTTTAGGATGTATGGGACGAGTTGTGGCAGACTGTGTGCGGCGACGGGAACGAGTGAACATCATTCGGGATATACTTGTGATTTGATTGACTCGGCATATGGGACGTCGCTTGACACGGATTATTATGAGAACCATTTAGAATGGCAGTGGTTGAAAGCTAATTCATATAAATATGGGTTCATTGATAGATATCCGATAGAGTGGGCGGGAGGAACGATGGCGCAACCTCTGAACGTGAATGAAAATGGGACGACAGGGTATTATGAAACTTGGCACTATCGATATGTGGGGGTGCCGGCGGCGACGGAAATTGCGACTGGAAAATATAATAGTGGGAAGTATGACTCTCTGGAGCATTATCTAAAAGCAACTGGATATGTTAAAGATTTGAGGGCCGGAACTTGTAAATAGATAAGAATGAGCGGTTAGCACTCGCGGGTTGACAGTGCTAATTTTTGCGCTACAATAGAGAAAAAGGAGATAATTATGGCAATAAAACCATTGAACGATAAGGTAGTGGCGGTTAAACAAGAGCCGCTAACGAAAACTAAATCGGGGATCTTGCTAGGTGAAGCCAAGGAAACTCCTGCTTATGCGGTAGTGGAGGCGATTGGCCCAAATGTAAAAAATGTGAAGAAGGGCGATAAGATTATTTATAAGGAATTTTCTACGACTAATATCAAAGTAGATGATAAGGATTATGTAATTGTAGCCGAAGAAGATATCTTGGCAACATTGTAGAAAGGAATTATATGGCAAAGAAGATTTTTTATGCAGGGGATGCAAGAGATAAGGTATTGTCTGGTGCAAAACAACTGTATGATGCAGTAAAAGTGACATACGGGCCAAAAGGTCAAAATGTGGTAATTGAGAAAAGTTATGGTGCGCCAACTATTACACATGATGGTGTGACGGTAGCAGAGGCAGTTGACCTTGGTGCAAGCGACGATAATTTGGGTGAGCAAATTGGTGCAAAACTAATTAAGACTGCAGCACAAAAACTTAACAAAGTGGCGGGTGATGGTACTACGACTGTTACGGTGCTGACATATAATATTATTGCCGAAGCTAATAAATTGATTGCGGCAGGTGTGAATCCGATGGAGCTTCGCAAGGGAATTGAAAAAGCCGGTGCGGAAGTCGTGAAAGGCATCAACAAATCTGCGGAAAAAATCGCGGGTGATTCCGATAAGGTGGCGGAGGTCGCGACAATTTCTGCGGGTGATGCTGAAATTGGTAAATTAATCGCGGAGGTAATTTCTAAGATTGGCAAGGACGGTGTAGTGACTGTGGAAGCTGGCCAAGGCCTAGAAATGGAGCAGGAAATTGTAGAAGGATTTTCTTATGATAAGGGATATTCTTCGCCATTCTTTGTAACTGACGTGAATCGTCAAGAAGCGATTTTTGAGAAACCTCTAATTCTCGTGACCGATAAGAAAATTTCTGCTGCTGGAGACATTTTGCCACTGCTTGAAAAATGTGCGCAAGCAGGGAAGAAAGATTTAGTTATTATCGCAGAAAGTGTTGAGGGCGAAGCGTTGTCGCTACTAGTTTTAAATAAACTAAAGGGCGTGTTTAATACATTAGTTTTGAAGGCTCCAGCATTTGGTGAACGCAGAAAAGAAATCCTAGAAGATATTGCAATTTTGACTGATGCGACAGTAGTGAGCGAAGAGCGTGGCGTGAAATTAGAAGATGCTGGGCTTGAGGTGCTTGGTTCTGCGGCTAAGGTAATTGCTACAAAGGATGAATCTACTATTATTAAGGGCGCTGGTTCTGCAACAGAAGTAAAAGCTAGAATTGGTCTGATTAATTCGCAGGCTGAGATGGCGACATCGGATTATGAGAGGGGTGAGTTTGAGAAACGTGCGGCGGCGCTTTCTGGAAAAGTAGCCGTAATCAAGGTGGGTGGAGCAACGGAAACTGAGATTGATGAGAAGAAGTTCCGCGTGGACGATGCAGTAGCAGCAACCAAGGCGGCACTGTCTGAAGGTATTGTGGCTGGTGGTGGCGTGACACTACTTAATGCGTCTAAGTTAATCAAAGGAAACGATGCGGGTGCAAAGATTGTACGCGAAGCGATGAAAGCACCATTTATTAATATTATGGAAAATGCTGGACTCAATGCCCAAGCGTTAATCGCGCAAGTCGAAGCGTCCAAAGATGGTATGGGTGTAAATGTAATGAAGCCGGAAGACGGCCTGATTGACCTCAAAAAAGCTGGAATCATTGATCCAGCTAGAGTGACGCGTGAAGCGGTACAGAATGCGATTTCGATCGCAAGTACGACGATTACGATGGGGGCGCTAATCGTAGAAGTGCCAGAAAAGGAAGCTCCACAAGCAAGTCCTGAGATGTACTAAAAAATAAGCCCCTTCACTGGGGCTTATTTTTTATTTCTTCTTGAGTTCTTTCAAAATGTCTTTTAGAAGTTTGGTTTGTTCGTCGGAGGCGGATTTTTCTTCGGCGGCTTTTTCTTCTTCTTTCTTTTCTTCTTCTAGGCCAAGTTTCTTGCTGGCACGTTTGGCAGCAGCTTTGGCGCGGTCGTTCATATGATTAATAGCCTTGATGACGACGAAGAGGGAGAAGGCGATAATGAGGAAGTTGACGACGTTTTGAATGAAGTTACCATAGCGGATGACGGCTGCGGTGTCACCACCAAAGAAGTTTGGAATTGTGACACTTAAAGTAGTAAAATCTGCACCGCCACCGATAAGGCTGACAAGTGGCATAATAATATCGTTAACTAGGGATGTAACGATGGCAGAAAAGGCAGCACCAATGACGACACCGACGGCGAGGTCCACGACATTACCTTGGCTGATAAAAGTTTTAAATTCTTTAATAAAGTTATTTTCGCTGAGTTTTTTCATAATGCCAATATTATACTAATTGGCATTGAAACTGTCAAATTGTTCGTGGAGAGTTTCTAGATTGGTGCGCGAAGAAACGAGGCTAGATTTTAGAGGTTCTTTGTTGGTGCGATTAATGATATCAGTTTCTAGAGAGATGAGGAGGGAGATTTGATAAGTGAACTCACGGGCGAAGACGCGGTCTAGAATGGCATTTAACCTGGCGTTTTCAAGAGTATCAGAAAGCTCGCCAATGAGGGCTTCTTCATCTGTGGTGGTAGATTCCTTGTTTGGCTTGTCGATACTTTTGACGCCAAAATCATTAGTGAGAGAATTAGCAAGATTATAATTTGCCTCAGAAAGGACGGATTTTAGGGACATTGCCATGGAACGGAGTTCGGAAGAACGAAGTTTAGTGCGGTAATCTTCAATAACTTTAGAAAGATCATTAGTGCGAAGATAGGCTTGATCGACATAATCACGTTCACTATTTTTGTTGCCAGAAGTGGCAATTATGCCAATAAAGAGGACAACGATAATCGCGGCTGCGATAATGCCGAGGATTTTTAGCTGTTTCATGGACAAATTGAGGGTGTTACCGAAGAAGCCTGGGGCTTTGGCGGTAAGAGGACGAGTTTCAGAAGCGATTTGATTAAGGTAATCCTTATTATTCATAGTTTAAGTATATCACAGCTTCTGATGTATAATAAAGATATATGCAGGATGCGAAAGAAGAAATTCGGGCGCGACTGTCAGTTGAGGATGTAGTTGGGCAATATATCGAGCTGAAGCGAGCAGGTAGGACTTTTAAGGGGAGGAGCCCTTGGGGAGTGGATAAGACGCCGTCTTTTATGGTGAGTCCAGAAAAAGGCATTTGGCATGATTTTTCCGCAAATAAGGGCGGTGATATTTTTACTTTTGTGATGGAAGTTGAGGGGATTTCTTTTAGGGAGGCGTTGGAAAAATTAGCGGCGCAGGCTGGTGTAGAGTTGAAAAAATATAGTGGCAGCGATATGGCGGTGTCAAAGAAAAAAGCGCGGATGAAAGAGGCGCTAGAATTAGCAACTAAATATTATCAAGTCGCATTGACGAAAAATAAAGCAGTTTGTGAATACGCTTTTTATAAACGAAACATGAATAAAAAAACAGTACAGGAATTTAGGATTGGTTATTCGCCAAAAACCGGAGACGCACTACTGAGTTTTTTGAAAAAACGAGGCTATTCACTGGATGAAATGGATGCGGCGGGACTTCTAAATCGCTTTAAAAAAGATTTGTTTAAAGGCAGGATGATGGTGCCGTTTATTGATACGAATGGGCAAGTGATTGGTTATACGGCAAGAATTTTGGATAAGGGCGAGCCAAAATATTTGAACACGCCGGATACATTATTGTTCAATAAATCGAGATATATTTTTGGATTGTATCAAGCTAAGGAAGCGATTAGGCGAAGTGGGTTTGTGGTGATTGTGGAGGGAAATATGGACGTGATTTCTTCGCATCAAGCGGGAGTGAAGCAAACGGTAGCAACGAGTGGGACGGCGATGACGGAACAACACTTGAAGATTCTATCACGTCTAACGAATGACGTGAGACTAGCTTATGACGGCGATGATGCGGGGGTGAATGCGACAGAGAGAGCGATTAAACTCGCGGGGAATTTGGGAATAAATTTGTCAGTAATATCGGATTATCATGGAGCAAAGGATCCAGATGAGTTGATTCAGCAAGATCCAAAATTATGGCTTGAAGCGGTGGAATCCTATAAACCGGCGATGGACTGGCTACTTCAGAAATATGAAGAAAAGTTGGATCTTTTGACTGCGCCGGGAAAGAAAGAATATTCTGATATGGCGATGAATATGATTAACACGATTAATGATCCGGTGGTGAAGAAACACTATGAACAACTAGTGGCAAAGCGGTTGGATGTGACGGTGGAAGATTTGATGGCGAAAAAGGTTGAAAAAAGTACGGTTAAGCGGCTAAAACAGGTAAAAACACAGGCGCAGAATGCTAAAAAAATAAAGGTTCTAGAAGACACACTACTTGCGATTATGATTTATGGTGGGGAGGCGAGCGAAGGAATTAATCTGGAAGTGCCAGACGACGAGGTAAAACTAGAGGAACTGGAATTTGTATACGAGACAAAGTACAAAGATATGTCGCAGGCTGAACTGAAGAAGGAAGTAAAAGATTTATTAAAGAGCTATCAAAAAGAGTTGAAAGCGCAAAAGATTGAAGAATTGATGGAAGAGCTGGAGCAGTGTGAGGATGACGAGGAAAAGTCGGCGGATATTTTAAGAGAAATACAGAAAATACAAAAAGGTTGAAATTTTGGTTATTTTTAGGTATAATTTGAGCAATGAATCAAGATAAAGATGATATTTTGAATGCTGGTGTGGCACTTGGGGGCGAGGAACCTGAGCTCTCTGATCTCTCTGAAGAAGAGGAACTTTCTGATGAAGAGCTTGAGATTACAGTTGACAACGTAGACGCATTCGCAGATGACTCTGTGCGTCTTTATCTTCGTGAGATTGGTAAAATTCCACTTCTCTCTCAGGAAGAAGAGCTAGAACTAGCAAAGAAAGCCGCAAAGGGTAACAAGAAGGCTAAAGATAAGATGGTTGAGGCCAACATGCGTCTAGTCGTTTCGATTGCGAAGCGTTATTCTGGCAGAGGCCTAGATTTTTTGGATTTGATTCAAGAGGGAAATACCGGACTTTTGCGTGCAGTGGAAAAATTTGATCCGGATAAGGGCTTTAAGTTTTCTACATATGCGACTTGGTGGATTCGCCAGGCGATTACGCGTGCAATTGCGGATCAGGCTAGAACGATTCGTATTCCGGTACACATGGTAGAAACGATTAATAAAGTTCTACGTGCAACTCGTAAATTGACTCAGGAATTAAATCGCGAGCCGACCATTGAAGAAGTGGCAAAAGAAATGGATATGGAGCCAGAAAAAGTTGAGTATGTGATGAAGATTAAACAGGATATCGCGTCACTTGACCAGAGTGTGGGTAGAGATGGCGACGACGAAGATTCTGTGCTGGGTGATTTTGTAGAAGATGAAGAAAGAATTAGTCCAGAAGATAGCGCAGCTAACCAGATTTTGAAGGAACAACTGGCATCGATTATTTCTACACTTTCTGAACGTGAACAAAAAATTATCAAATTGCGTTTTGGAATCGGCGGAGGAAGACCACATACTTTGGAAGAGGTGGGCGCGGAATTTTCCGTGACCAGGGAACGCATTCGTCAAATTGAAGCTAAGGCTTTGTCAAAGCTGAGAAAACATAAAGATACGAAGAAATTACACGAATATTTGAAGTAGGTCCCATGCGAAAATTGATTGGAGCAATAATTGGCGCGGTGGTGATGATGACGATGAGCGCTTTTTTGGTTGCACCAAAAGTTCTAGCAGCGGAATGTGGAAATGGTGGAGTTGAAACAAGTATTCTTGGTGAAAACGGTTGTGCGGAAGGTACGGATGATGGTAGCGCGATTTTTAGTGTATTAAATATTGTACTTCAAGTTCTTACTTATGGTGTAGGGATTGCGGGTACATTTGCAATTGTGATTGTAGGGATTCAATATATGACAGCGAAAGATAATGCTGGTCAGATGGCGGCGGCGAAAACTAGATTGGTCGCAATTATTATTGGCTTGGCGGTATATGCGGTGATGTGGGCATTCTTGCAATGGTTGCTACCTGGTGGAATTTTTGGAAATAGCTAAATAAAAGGAGGAGGTAAAAGTGAAGAAAAAAATAATACTTCTAGGGTCTTTACTGCTTATGGTAGCTCTAGTGGGTAGTTTTCATGCTAATGTTATGGCTAGGAGTTACGAGGAAGCAATTAGTGCCTGTGAGAATATTCCATCGTGGGTTTCTTCCGGTGCGTCTAATAGCAGCACGCTAAGATGTATGATGGATTCACCTGATTCAAGTGGGTGTAAGGCACAGGGCGGAACTTTTGCAGGTTCAAGTGGAGGAGATTATGTTTGTCTGATTCCTTTTACAGCGTCCAGCTCTGGCAGTGGTGCTAGTGGCGGTAGTACTGACGGTAGCAGCAATAATTCTGGTGGAGGAAGTAATGCCTCTTCGGGTGATGGTAGCAGTGCGAGCGGTGGCGATTATGGTTCGAATGATAGTGGTTCTGGAACGACTTGGGTGACGGATAATAGTAGTGCATCAGCTAAAAAAGAATGTGGTGATACTGGCGTTAGTACGAATCTCTTTGGTGGATGCGTAGATGGAGAAGACGGAATTTTCAAGGTCTTAAATGTGATTTTATCGGTACTAACTTGGGGAATTGGGATTGCTGGTACACTTGGGATTGTGATTTCTGGTATTCAATATATGACAGCAAAAGATGATCCAGTACAGATGACGAAGGCTAAGAATCGTTTGATTCAAATTATTATTGGCTTAGCAATCTATGCAGTAATGTGGGCATTCTTGCAATGGCTGCTGCCTGGCGGTGTGTTTGGGAGCTAAATTATGGCGCAAAGAATAATAATTGCGTACAATCCAAGATCTTCTAAGCATGCACGAATTCGGGCCGAGGTGATTGAGCCGCTTCAGAAAAAATCCGGGTATATAATTGGGAAATTTGAAGTAAAATCAGTACCGGTAGATGAAAATGCCAAAGAGCTTGCAAAAATCTTAGCCGACGATGATCTCTTAATCGTGGCTGGTGGCGATGGCACGGCAACCGTGGGGATAAACGCTGCGATGCAAACTAAGGCAAAAATTACGTTAGGAGTTTTAGGCTATGGTAATTTTAATGACTTTGCGAGGATGGTGAAGTCGAAAAACTTGGACCAAATTCTAGGGGACTTTGAGAGGAAAAAAGTGGAAATACTATATCCGCTAGAAGCATCCTTAGACGGAGAAGTCTGGCGATATGCGGCGTGCTATTTTACGATTGGGATGTTTGCAGAAAGCACGGAAGTGTTTGATGCGCCAAAAACGAGAAAGAGCCTCAAAAAAGGAAAGAAGACTTTAGTTTATTCTGTACTACAACTAGCGAAATGGTATTTCAAAAATAGAAAGACCGAGTTTTTGGCTAAAGACATTCGTATGAACGGTGTGCCGCTAAATCGAATGAAAGTTGGACGGAGTGGGCGACTAAAAGAAGTAAAAGGCAAGCATGTTTCTGATGTGCTTTTTGTGAACGGAAAAACGGTGGCAAAAGTCATGAAAGGTGGAAAATATTGGCAAGACGCGCAAGAGTATTTTGTGGGGTTTGGTAGACTGAAAGGATTATTTAGGCTGGGCTGTTTTATGTTAAAAAGTATGTTCACAAAAATGCCGGGTCATGTCGTAAAAGGTGAGACAAAAATTGATTTTTCTGGTACGACTGAGTTTGAAATTCAGGCGGAAGGGGAGTATGCAAAGGTGAGTGCAAAGGAACTAATTGTTCGGAAATCTCCACGTGGAGTCAGAGTTGTTATATCTTAGTATGGTATAATAACTCTAATATGAGTGAGAAAGAGAATCTAAAGATTATAGCTTTTGTGGGGATGTCTGGTAGCGGTAAGTCGGTGGCGGTAGACTTTTTGACGGACAAAGGAATTCCAAAAGTATATTTTGGGGGAATGATTTATAAGGAGATGGAAAAGCGTGGGATTGAGCGCACTCCGGATGGAGAAAGCGAAAAGAAATTCCGCGAGATGATTCGTGAAACTGAAGGGAAAGATTGGGTTGTAAAGCAAGTAATTGATGAGGTGTATAATCTTGCCGATGCGGGCCAAAAACGAATTGTGCTGGATGGCGTGTATTCTTGGACGGAAATGAAGACTTTGAAGCATGAGTTTCCAGGCGCGATGACATTTGTTGCGATTGTGGTGCCGAAGAGACTGCGCTATAAGAGGGTAGCATCGAGACCGGATAGACCGTTTAATGAGGAAGAAATTAAAGAGCGTGATAGAAGCGAAATTGAGAACTTGGAGAAGGGTGGCCCAATTGCGGCAGCAGACTACTATGTGCTAAATGACGGTACGGTCGATGATATGAAGAAAAAATTGGCTGAAATTTTAGAAGAGATTAAGTTTTAATGAAGAAATTAGTAATTATTGATGGAAAAAGTGTATTCTACCGTGGATACTATGCCATGGGGAATCTATCAAAAAGTGATGGGACTCCGACTGGTGGAATATATGGATTTGCAGTAATTGCACTTGAGATTGTAAAAGAGATTCAGCCAACCAAGGTAGTAGTAGCGTGGGATAAAGCAAAAACTTCCATTAGAAAGAGGAAAGAAATATATCCAGACTATAAAGCTGGACGGGTGAAGCCACCAGAAGATTTTTTTGTACAGATTCCTTTGCTTAAGAAATTGATCGCAGCTCTGGGATGGGGATTTTTGGAGTGTGATGACTATGAAGCCGATGATATAATAGGTACTCTTTCTAAACAGGCAGATGAAGAATTGGATGCGGATGGTAACTGTGATTGGGACACGGTGATTGTGTCTTCTGATCTGGATATGCTGCAGATTGTAGATGATAATACGCGGATGTATAGACTGCTCAAAGGCTTTTCTAAACTCGAAGAAATAGATGTTCTGGCCGTTGAAGAAAAATATGGCATTAAGAAGAATCAGTTCTTGGATTTGAAAGCGCTGAAGGGTGATGCAAGTGATAATATTCCTGGAGTTCCTGGTGTGGGTGAAAAAACGGCGGTGAAGTTACTTAATGAATACGGGACGCTAGAAAATATTTATGATCATATTGACGAGATTAGCGGTGCCGTTCAAAAGAAACTAGTTGCGGGAAAAAAGAGCGCATTTATGTCGCAAGAACTAGGGAAGATAATGACTGATGCACCAGTGTCATTAGATGATATTCCAGATCTCTTAATTGATCCGGGAAGGATTGAAAGAGCATTTTCTTCGCTTGAATTTAATTCGTTGAAATCAAAATTTAAGGCGGAGATGACGAAGCTTTCGGTAAGTAAATTAACTGATTTTAAAATCACGAATAAAGATAGTAACAAAAACGACTTTGATGAAGCTGATTTTGCTGCGAGAAAATTTGCTGAAGAAGATAAGCAACCAACTCAGAAAATAGAAATAGATTTTTCTAAATATATTGTGGCGGATGATGTAAAGAAAAAAATGCACACCAACGAAGGCGTTGCAGAAGAAATTCTTTCCGGTGCAAAGTTTTGGGATATTACGCAGGCAAAGTTTTTGTTGAATCCTTTGATGCGAGTAGAGACAGAAGCTGGCGGGCAGACTGGATTTGATTTTGCGGAAACAGAGGAAGAAAAACAGAAGAAAATTGAAGAGGCCAAAGAGCAACTCGGAGAACTCTCGCGCGTACCGAAACTAGGTGAAATATATTTGCACTATGATTTGCCGCTGATTCCAGTGCTCTACAAGATGGAGAAAAAGGGTGTAAAAATATCAAGAGATTATTTTGCGGAGCTCCTTTCTGAATATCAAGAATATGTAAATGGCTTGGAGCAGGAGGTTTACCAACTTTCTGGAGAAGAGTTTAATGTGAATTCACCGCTACAACTTTCACAAATCTTGTTTGAAAAATTGATGTTACCGACCAAGGGTATTAAAAAGACGGCAAGAGGCTATTCGACTGGAGCCAAAGAACTTGATAAGTTGAAAGATTTGCATCCGATTATTCCAAAGATTATGGAATATCGCGAGGCATCGAAATTATTGTCGACGTATATTACTCCGCTTCCTGAGTTAGCCGATGGCGATGCAAGGATTCACACAACATTTACGCAAAATGTTACCGCGACGGGAAGATTATCTAGCATTAATCCAAATTTGCAGAATATTCCAGTGAGGTCGGAAGAAGGAAGGAGAATTAGAACTGGGTTTATAGCTGATACTGGAAAGAAATTAGTGTCGGCTGATTATTCACAGTTTGAGTTGAGACTTGCGGCGGTGTTGTCGGGTGACAAAGCTCTAATATCTGATTTTAATTCTGGAATTGACATCCATACGAAGACGGCTGCAGATGTGTTTAATGTGCCGATGGATGAGGTGACAAAGGCACAAAGGCGTGCAGCAAAGACGATTAATTTTGGCGTAATGTATGGAATGAGTGCGAGAGGTCTTGCTGATGCAGCGGGCATGGAAGTAGGCGAGGCGAAGAAATTTATTGAAGATTATTTTGCGGTGAGAAAGCCAATTAGAGAATATCTAGATAAAGTACTGAAGCAGGCGAGAGAGATGGGATATGTTGAGACATATTATGGGCGAAGAAGGCCAACGCCGGATGTCAAATCTTCGAATTTTATCATCAGGCAGGCGGCGGAGCGTGCGGCTCAGAATATGCCAATCCAGGGGACGGAGGCAGATTTGATGAAGCGGGCGATGATTACGGTTGATAAGAAGTTGCCGGAAGGGGCAGATTTGATTTTGCAGGTTCACGATTCGATGATTGTGGAATGTGATGAGGCGTTAGTGCCGGAAGTCTCGAAGATTCTTAAAGAGACGATGGAGAACATTGCACCAGAACTTCCGATAAAGTTAGCGGTGGAAGTGACGGCAGGCGATAACTGGGGTGAGCTATGACGAACGAGAAGCAATTAGAAATTTATCAAGGGGTGAAGGGGGAAATTGTCTTTGATGTTGATGCGGACGGAGAGACGATTTGGGCAACGCAAGCGCAGATCGCGGAGCTTTTTGATGTGGATAGAACAGTTATTGGTCGCCATGTAAGAAATATTTTGAAAGACGGAGAATTGGAAGAAAATCGAGTATGTGCAAAAAATGCACATACTGGTCCCGATGGGAAGACATATCAGGTAAATATGTATAACCTGGACATGATTATTTCGGTGGGGTATAGGGTGAATTCACGGAAGGCGACAGATTTTAGAATTTGGGCAACGAAAGTTTTGAAGCAATATGTTGTAGGTGGTATAGCGGTAAATGAGAGAAGACTAAGCCAACTTTCCGAGAAGAAGCTTAAGAATGTTGAGAATATGATGGGGGTGGTGAGACGGCTGATTTCCAGGCAAGAGCTGGATGCGGGAGAGGCCAATGGCGTGCTTGAGGTGATTTCTAAATATGCGGGAAGCTTTGAGGCATTAAAGGAATATGACGACGGATTTATTGACCTTTCTTCGGTGAATGAAAAGAGCCGAAAGAAACAGAAGATTTTGACTGTGGAGATGTGTGAAAATGTCATAGCTAATTTGCGGACGAGCGTGGATGGTGGAGATTTGTTTGGTAAAAAGCGAAATGAAAGTTTTGATGGTGCACTGAACACGATTTATCAAAGTTTTTCTGGGAAAGAATTATATCCAACAGTGCCAGAAAAAGCGGCAAATCTGCTGTATTTTGTCATTAAGGATCACCCGTTCTATGATGGAAATAAGAGGATCGGGTCGCTACTTTTTATCGTATTTTTGACGATTAATGATTATCATTTGACAGAGAGTGGAGAAACGAAAATTTCTGATCGGGCACTCACTGCAGTCGCACTTCTGATTGCAGAAAGTGAGCCGAGTGAAAAAGACTTGATTGTATCGTTGGTGAGAAAACTGTTAGAGGATTAACAGGTGATATAATATATATTATATATGCCAGAGTTACCAGAAGTGGAAACGATAAAGCGTGGGCTTGCTAATTTTTGTTTGCGACAAAAAATTAAGCGCGTAGAAATTAATTGTGCAAAATCGTTTATAGGGCCTTCTGAAATTGTGGAAGGGAAAGAAATTACTGGATTCCGGAGATTTGGGAAAGCTTTGGTGATAGATCTGGCTGGTGGAATTTCTTTGATGATACATCTGAGAATGACAGGACAGTTGATTTATGATGGAGCGGAAAGATATGCAGCGGGACATCCGAGCGATAATTTTACGGATAAATTGCCGAATAAACAAACGCGGGTGGTTTTTGAACTTACAAAGGGAACGCTGTATTTTAATGATCAAAGAAAATTTGGGTTTGTGAAAGTTTTGCCAACAAACGAAGTGGAAGAGGATAAGTTTATCAAGAGCCTGGCTAAGGAACCGTGGAAGATGACGGCGGAAGAACTGTACGAAAAATTGCAAAGACATAAAAATGCACCGATAAAAGCAGTAATCTTGGATCAAAAAATTATTTGTGGACTTGGGAATATCTATGCGGACGAGGCGCTTTATGATGCAAAAATTCATCCAAGGACTTTGGCAGGGAAACTAGGTCCTGAAGATGCGAAGAGATTGCTTGAAAGTGCCTGCAAAGTGATGGATGCGTCGATAAATTCTGGCGGGAGTACGATGAAAACATACGTAAAAGCGGACGGAACGAAGGGTGACTACCTAGAGAAATTTGCGAAGGTGTTTAGGAGGGAAGGGGAACCTTGTGAGAGATGCGGCGCAGAAATTAAAAAAATAAGAGTGGCGGGAAGAGGAACACATATTTGTCCGTGTTGCCAAGTGGAGGACAAAAATGATTAGAGTTTTTACGGGAAGTGACCGAAATAAGATTTCTGAGGAAGTGAAGAAAATTTTGGGTGAAAACTATGAAGTTTTTGATGGCGAAAATCTGAAGACGGAAGATATGGTGAATATCTTTATAGGGACGTCGCTTTTTGCGGAAAAAAGAAAAATTTTGCTAAAAGATTTGACGCCGGCGCGGGGGGAAGAAGCGAGAGATTTTTATGCGGAAATTATAAAATATGTGAACACGCCGCATGAAATTGTGATTTGGGAAACGAATGTCAGTCAGAAAAAAACGTATAAAGATTTTTTGAAAACAAAGGGCGTAGAGGCAAAAAAGTTTGAGCCTGTTCAGAAAATTGATATGCGGGCGGTGTTTAATATTTATGACACGGCGATGGTGAATGGGAAAAAGGCAGTAGCTGATCTTGAGAAAATTCAGAAACAACAGGATCCGTACATGTTTTTTGGACTAATGGTCTCTCAGGCGATTAAAAAGTTTGAGTGGAGACAGGGTACAAAAGAAAAAAGAGTATTAAAAGAGCTGTCAAAAGTAGATATGCAAATGAAAACCACGGCGGTAGAGCCGTGGTTTCTGATTAAAAGTTTTCTCCTGAGACTAAAAACTATTTAGTAGTTTTCTTAGCTGCAGGTTTTTTGGCAGCGGTCTTTTTGGCTGGAGCAGCTTTCTTAGCGGCTGGCTTTTTGGCGGCTGCTGGTTTGGTAGCTTTGGCAGCTTTTTCTGACTTGACGCCGGCAGCTTTAGCGATTTTGACTAGGCTGGCCTTGCGGCGAGAAGCAGTGTTTTTCTCAATGAGACCTTTTTTGGCAGCTTTGTCATATTCGGACTGAGCTTTGCTAAGATTCTTAGCAGTAGGGTTAGCCTTGAATTCTTTAACAGCGGCCTTGATGGCTCTCTTGATTTCTTGGTTGTGCTCGGTGCGCTTGATAGCTTGACGAGCGGCTTTTTTAGCAGATTTAATAATCGGCATTGAATGGATTCCTATAGGTTATTTAATAATATATTATATATTTGGTTTATTATACACCAGATTTGGAAAAATGTAAAGAGTAGGCGATAAATAGGTATTTACTTTTTGAAACGGTTATGGTAAAGTGGGGGTGTAATCTAAGGTTATAAAACAAAAATGCCAACAGAAGAAACAGTAAAAACAGATGAAGTAATAAAATCTGTGGTTGAGAAAATCAACGAAGCAGATAGTATTTTGGTGACCTTGTCAAAAGATCCAACCGTTGATGAGATGACGGCGGCATTGGGTCTCACGTTGATGTTGGATAAATATGGTAAGCATGTGACGGCGATTTACTCGGGGAAGACTCCAAATGCGCTAGAGTTTTTGAGACCGGACGAAACTTTTGAAGCGAACACAAATAGTTTGCAAGACTTTATTATCGCACTCAACAAAGAGAAGGCAGACCATCTGCGCTATAAGATTGAGGGGGATTTTGTAAAAGTCTATATTACGCCTTATCGGACGACGATTTCTGAGAGTGATTTGGAATTTTCTCGCGGAGAAGTGAATGTCGACTTGGTGATTGCGCTTGATGTGATTGAGATTGAAGATCTGGATGCGGCGCTTTCGCAGCATGGCAGAATTATGCATGACGCGAGCCTGATTAATATTACTAATACTGCACCTGGGAGACTGGGCGGGGTGGAATGGAGTAATCCGCAGGCTTCGTCGGTTTCTGAAATGGTGGCGACATTGCTTGAACAAATGGGACAACCAATTACCAAGGAAGTGGCAACAGCGCTGCTGACGGGTATAATTGCGGCGACAGAGAGATTTTCTAACGAGCGGACAACGCCAGACACGATGGCGTTGGCTTCGAAGATGATGCAACTTGGGGCAGATCAACAGCTAATTGTGGCGCAGATGGCAGATGCGATGAAGGAAGAACCGCAGGAAGTAGAAGAGCAGAAACCAGAAGAATCAGTGGCACCGATGGAGAATTCAGTAGTGGCGGAAGCTCCTAGGGATAATGATATGTTGGACATTAAACATGAAGAAGAATTGACGCCAGAACAGCAGCTGGAGAGAATGATTAATGGGGATTCTTCGGCAGAAGTTAGCGCTGGGTCTTTGATGGAAGAATTAAAAAATGCGACAAATGAAGAAGATGAGAAACCAGTGGAAGAAAAGCCGGTAGAAACTCAGCCAGTAGAAACTCAGCCAGTAGTTGAACCTCCTATAGTAGAACCACCAGTGGTAGAGTCGCCAGTAGTGGAAGCACCTGCTGTTGAGTTGCCGACTTTGAGTGTGCCGGAAGTCTCTGAGTTTGCGCCGACGGCGACGCCAGTTGAGCCAGAAAATAATACGGACAAGATTGCAGCAATTCCGCAATCAAAAGTTGAAACCGATACGATTTATGGAACGGACGGCGATAGGACTTTGATGCAAGATAAAACTATGGTACCGCTAGAGGAAAGGCCGAAAGATTATGGTGCGTTAATGGATGAAGCACTTGCTGAACAGCCTGAGCCGGTGAACCCAGCAGTGATGGCCGCACCAGCTACACCAATAGCGCCAGAAGCGCAACCGATGATGGGCGGAGTAGAGTTACCGCCACCACCAGCTCCGGACGTAAGCGCGACAATGCCACCAGTGGTGCCAGAGGTGCCAGCTGTGCCCGAGATGCCAGTTTCACCTGCCGTGCCAGAAGTTGATAATTCGGCAGCGGAGCTTAATGTGACTACCCCAACGGGAGTACAAGTTCAGGCCGAGCCGATTAACCCTGTAGTTGTACAGCCAGAGCAAAATCTAGCAGACGTTTCACCAGTGCAAGATCCCAGTGCATTCAGAATCCCTGGAATGTAATGATATAATTGATTCATGAATTTGCTTGATAAAGATTTTTTGTTGGTAGATAAGCCGGCAGGACTAAGTTCTTTTGCTGTGGTTGCGAGAGTGCGACGGATTTTGACGGAGCAGATGAGAGAAGACTATACTAAGCGTGGACTTCAGGCGCCAAAGCGAGCGAAAGTAGGACATGCGGGAACGCTGGATCCTTTTGCAACGGGACTGCTTATTTGTCTGCTTGGAAAGGGGACGAGGAGGGCGGCCGAGTTTTTGAAGAAGGATAAAAGGTATGAGGCGACGATTTGTCTTGGAAAGGTGTCGACAACTGGTGACCCGGAAGGAGAAATTTCTGAATATCGTATCACCGATTTTCCCACCCTTGAACAGGTACAAGCTGTCGTCTCCCGGTTCCAGGGGAAGATTCGACAGAGGGTGCCGGCGTATTCGGCGGTGAAAATCAATGGAAGGCGCGCGTATGATCTGGCACGAAAGGGGATTGAAGTAGAAATGCCGGAGCGAGAAGTGGAGATTTATAAGATTGCTGTGGTGGACTACGAGTGGCCATACCTGAAAATTGATTGTAAAGTGTCGTCTGGGACGTACATTAGGGCGCTGGGAGAAGATATTGGAAAGGCGCTGGGTGTGGGTGGATATCTGACGGAGCTGAGGCGGACGGAGATTGGAGACTTTTCTGTGAAAGACGCTGTGACGCTAGAAGATTTAGGGATTACTTCTTAGAGTTTAGCTTGATTTTGTGTACACAAAATGCTAGAATGGATTCAAAGAAAAAGGAATCATTATGGCAACACGAACAGCAGATATTCATATTAGAATTCAACCAGACTTAAAAAAGCAGGCTGAGCGTATCTTTGCTGAAGGTGGATTTACTTTAACAGATGGGATAGAGCAATTTTTGGACTGGACTGTGCGTCATAAAAAGTCACCTATTCGTCTCCAGAAGCGTCGTCCGAATATTCCAGTTTTGTCGGAGATGAGTAAGGAAGAGATAAAGGCGGAGTTGGCTAAATCTGAAGAAGATTTCAAGAAAGGTAATATCTATAACCAAGAGCAAGTTGAGCTAATGGTGAGAGAAAGGTATGGCTTTTAATGAAGAGATATCGAATTTTATATTCAAATCAGTTTTGGATAGATTTTCGCAATGTTCTTGATTGTATTATGGAAGCTTCTTCTTCTACTAGAAGTGCTGAAAAGTAGGGAAGTATAAAATTGTCTATCAAGTAGTTGAAAGTGTAAAAGAAGTGCGGATATCTCGATTGCTTTTGGGGCGGAGGAATCTGGTGGGGATATTTGCGAGCTAAAAAATATTGGAAGAGCGGAGAATCGCTCTTGATTCTTGCAAAAGTTATAGAGGTGTGATATAATAACACCTATGATAACAAAAGAGAAGAAAGCGGAGGCTATTTCTAAGATGGCTCGCAACAAGTCCGATGTTGGATCTCCAGAGGTCCAGGTCGCGATTCTAACCGAGCGTATTAAGGAAGTAACCGAGCACGTCAAGGAAAACAAGCATGATTTCATGGCTCGCCGTGGTCTGATGCAGATGGTAGGGAAGCGCAAGCGCCTACTCAAGTACCTTGAGGAAACTGATTTCGAGTTGTACAAGAAAACAGTCGCCAAGCTCGGCCTACGCAAGTAAAATCGTCCATCTCGGCAGTTTTCCTCGTTCGCTCGACGAGAAGTCGCGCTTCACTCGGAGAAAATACCAATCTGAACGATTTTCCACAATAATAATTTACATCCACTTGGCTATGAATCGTGTTCTGGCTCGGTGAGATGAGAAAACCCGCTAAGAAATTAGCGGGTTTTTGAATTAAGAAGTTGAAGAATCTTCTACTGGTTCTTCCTGAGAAGCGAGCTTGGCGTTTTCGACGTAATTTCTCAGTTCCATGGCGGTTTCGTCGAAATCGTTAAGAATCTCGGCGATGCGCTTGAACTGAGAAAGGTTGTCGGGCGACGCTAGCGGATTTTTATATCCGACGATGTGCTCCAGAGTGGCCCACAGGTCCATAGCCTTGTCCCTGATCTGTATTTCTACAGGGATGGCCTTGGAAGTATTCATGAAATATATCTCCATGAAGACGATAAGGTGGAGACTCTGGTAGCCATTGTGCTTGGGCTTTTCGACGTAGTCGCGGCGTTCCATAACGCTCATAGAAGGTTGCCTGATGATGGCTTTTTCTACGGTGTAGATATCGTCCCTAAACGGGGTGACTACGCGGACGCCGACGATGTCGGTGATGTTGGATTTGATGCTTTCGAAGGTTAGGTCGTAGCCTTTTCTGCGACATTTTTCGACAACAGAGTCAAAACTCTTGATGCGCCATTCGATAGAATCAAAGAGCGAACGCTCGCCATTCATTTCCGTCTCTTGACGGAGATTCTCTAGCCTAGCCGTCACTGTACGCAGAGCGCATTTGCACTCAGCGGCATATTCTTCATATTGTTTTCTTAAAATTTCCATTTTATCCCCTCCTTATGGGTAAGTACTATGATAATCACCCCTGTTGGGGTAAAATTAATTCATCTTTTCTATTATAGCACAGATTTGGTAAAAAGTCAATGCTTTGTTGGGTTTGGGGGTGCAAAACGGGCGGATTTGTGGTAGAATAGGGGTAAGTAAACTAACAGGGAAGACGGCAGATAAGTGTGCTCGCAGGTCGAGAATAGTTATCTGAGGTTTTCCCAGAAAGGGATTTTTTATGGATATTATTAATCCAAAGGGACTTAAAACCGAAAGAGTCTCAACTGAGTGGTGCGAACATGAGCTGACGCTGGAAGTGAACAGGGTGGGATTTCGCTCGACTTCTTCTGTGCTTGTGACTTATGGGGATACGACTGTGCTGGGTAGCGTGGTGGTGTCTAAAAAGCCGGTAGAACAGGATTTCTTCCCACTCTCTATTGAATACGAAGAAAAGTTTTATGCGGCGGGCAAGATGTCTGGCAGTAAGTTTATTAAGCGCGAGGGCAAGCCATCTGATAACGCCGTGCTGGTGGGGCGCTTGATTGACCGTCCGATTCGTCCGCTATTTCCAAAGGGCTATCGTCAGGAAGTACAGGTGGTGGCGACCGTGCTTTCGATGGATCCAAACTTCCGTCCAGATTGTGTGGCGATGGTGGCAGCTTCGGCGGCGCTACATTGTGCTGGTATTCCATTTGATGGGCCAGTAGCAGGGGTGAGAATTGGCAAAGTGAATGGTAAGTTCAAGGCATTTTTGACGCCAGAAGAGCGCGAAGCATCTGATCTTGATCTAGTTGTGGCCGTAAGAGACGGCAAGGTGATGATGGTGGAAGCTGGTGCTAATGAGGTGCCAGAAGAAGAAATCATTGATGCGATGAAGTGGGCCTGCGAAAACTGTAAGCCAGCACTAGAGCTTCAGAATAAGCTGCGCGAAATCGTCAAGCCAGAGGAATTACCATATGAGTTGACGCTCCCAGAAGAAAGTATTCAGGAAAAGGTTGATAAGTGGTGCGAAGTTCGTTTTGCGGGCGGGAAAATCCGTGGAAATGTATTAGAACGTCAGAGGATTTGCGATGAGCTTAGAGATGAAATGGATGCGGAATTTGCTAAGGAACTTGGCGAAGGCGAGACTGAGGAAGAGAAAGTCGCGGATTATGAGACAAGATTCAAGAAAGAGTACGACGAGGCGTTTGAATTAGCCGTCCATCATGAGGTGAGAAGAGGAATTGTAGAAGATGGCGTACGCCCAGACGGTAGAAAGTTGACCGAGGTGCGTCCACTCAGCTCTCAGGTGGCGGTTTTGCCAAGAGTACATGGCTCTTCACTCTTTACTCGTGGTCTTACTCAGGCGATGAACATTGTGACACTTGCGCCAATGAGTTTTGCGCAGGTAGTAGACACGATGGAAGTGACCGACGGAATTCGTCGTTATATCCATCATTATAATGCAGCACCATTTACAGTGGGCGAGACTGGTAGAATCGGTAGCCCAGGACGTCGTGAGATTGGCCACGGGTATTTGGCAGAGCGTGCGCTGATGCCAGTGCTACCATCCGTGGAAGATTTCCCATATGCGATTAGAAGCGTGACGGAGATTATGTCTCAGAATGGTTCAACTTCTATGGCGGCAACTTGTTCTTCTTGTCTAGCTTTGATGGACGCAGGTGTGCCTTTGAAGCGCCCTGTATCTGGTGTAGCGATGGGCTTGATGGTGGACGTGCCAAAGGGTACAGAAATTACCGCAAAAGACATTGATAAAGCATATGTTCTCACTGACTTGATGGATGCAGAAGATTTTGCGGGCGATATGGACTTTAAGGTGACCGGTACGACTAAGGGTGTGACAGCGCTGCAGATGGATATGAAGGTACATGGTCTTCCAGTGGAGATTCTAGAAAAGGCGATTGCACAGAGTCATGAGGGTAGAATGTTCATTCTAGACCACATGCTAAGTGTTCTTCCTGGTCCTAGAGATCATATTTCTGAGCATGCGCCACGTATTGAAAAGATTAAGATTAATCCTGATAAGATTGGCGCCGTGATCGGTAAAGGTGGGGAAATGATCAATAAGATTACTTCCGAGACTGGTGCAACCGTGGACATCGAAGATGATGGTTTGGTGACGATTGCTGGTACTAACTCTGAGTCTATCCAGAAGGCACTTGATTGGGTGAAGAGTCTGACTGAAGAGCCAGAAGTTGGAAAAATCTACACTGGTAAAGTGGTGACGATTAAAGACTTTGGGGCGTTTGTGAATATCTTGCCTGGAATTGATGGGATGCTACATATCTCTCAGATTTCTGACAAGAGAATTGCGAATGTAACAGATGTGCTTAAGGTGGGCCAAGAAGTGAAGGTGAAGCTGGTCGCGATTGATGACAAAGGGAAACTATCGCTTTCTATGAAGAACGTACAACAATAATAGATTCTTCTTAAAAAGGAGCGGGAAACCGCTCTTTTTTGTGCAGAGGGATTGACTTTTTTATTAATGTGTGCTAGTATTAATATCAAATAGAATTTTATTAATAATAAAGAAGATATTAATATGGTATACACAGTAGCAGTAACAAAAACAGGCCAGATGACCTTGCCGAAGGCGGTGAGGGAGATGCTTGGTATTACGACGAGAGCGGTGGTGAAAGTGAATAAAGATAAGACAGTGAGTGTGTATAGACAGCCGTCTTGGTCGGAGCAATTAGAAGAGCTACACGCTTCTTTTTCTGAAGAAACAAAAGAGGCCATAAAGAAAGATACAGGTAAAACTGTGCATGAGATGATGGATGAGTGGGCCGACTCGTCAGAAGGTAAAGTTTATTATAAGGAGAAATATGGGATATAAGTTTGAATCACTTGATACTAACGTTTTGCTTAGATTGATATTACGCGAAGACGAGGATATTTACTCAAAAATAAAAGAATATATCAACGAAAGGCCAGACAGAAAATTTATGATAGACGATGTGGCCTTTTCCGAAACTATTTATGTATTGGAGAGACTGAAGAAATTTGATAGAAAAAAAGTTACACTTGCTATAGAGCCCTTTTTAAACGGGCATCCGTTTGTGACAAATATGAGAATTGACAAAATCTTGCAGTTCTATGTAAAGCATCCAAAGCTTTCGTTTAACGATTGTTATCTTGCGTTTAGGGCGGAGGAAGATGGGGGAGTGCCGCTATGGACTTTGGATCAGAAATTGGCAAAACAAGCGACGGCGGCGAAATTGATAGCATAAGAAAATTGAAATGGCGCCGCTACGAGGCGCTTTTTTGTTGCAATTTGGTTATGTTTGCGTTAGAATAAAAACTAACTATGAGTACACAGTGGGATAATACTAATAAGCATATCTTTGCCGGGGG
>CAYSIB010000010.1:0-27289 GCA_964431025.1 uncultured Candidatus Saccharibacteria bacterium | reverse complement strand
CGGGTTCGCGGTCCGCTGCGTAGCTGAGTAGCTATTGCTCTCTGTCCTCCATCCTGAAACCCCCCGGAGGCCCAAAAAAGGCCGGAGGGGGCCCGCCCGCCAGGGCGGGAAGAAAAAAAGAGGGAATAAAATATGCCAAGAAATGATATTCCACTTGAAGCCGCCATGGCGGCAGTCACCAAAGCCACCAGAAAGAAGGCCGATCCAGAATCGGTCTCCTCGCGCAAGGTGAGTGAGCTGATTGGCTACCGCAAAATCAAAGCCCACGCCAAAGAACTGGAACGGGAGAATCTCTCCCGCCTGATTGTCTTCCCGTCGGAAGTCCCCTCCGCCGAGAAGAAAGACCACCGGATTTGGTACAAACTAGGAAATTTTTCTGCTCTCTGCTATGCCTACGAACTAGCTCCCCGCATGGGCAAAAAAGACGTCAAAATCTTTCCAGACAAGGACGAGAACGTCGGCCGGATGCAGTACATTGTTTCCATCAACAGCCTCGACCTCCTGAAGTCCAGGATGGAAAAACTCGGCTACAAAGACTTGAAAGAGTACAAAGATGGCATCGTGGCCTTTGACTTGAAACACAAGTACACCGAGCAGGATATAGACATCTGGAAAAGTGTCGAGAAACAAAAACAAGCTCGCATCAACGAAGTGATTTTGCCCAAAAATGCCATTCCAGCGATTGGTGGTGGCCTCATCAATTTGATGCAGCGCTGCCTCCCTCGACTCAAAAAGCTCGAAGCGCGCTATTTTGAAGTAGCCGGCAAGCAAATGGGTACAGACATTGTCGACATGATGGCGGTGTACCACACCTATGCCGACGGCATGATTTCCGCAGAAGAAGCTGGCAAGAAGCTCTACTACTATTGCAACCACCTTCTCGCCTCGCTGGAGGCGCTGCGCGAAACCAAAGCTTTCACCTCTACGGCCTGCCTTGACCTGGGTATCGAAATTGCCAACCTCAAAGATGTAGTAGTACGAAAATGTTTGAATACGACGACTACGAAAACGAAATAGCCACCTACGGAGAGGAGATTGACCCGCTTGACCGGGAATGGCTAAAAGACCCCGAGCACCAGTTGCTCCTGGCTCTAGACCTCGCCAACCAAGAAGCCCGGAAAGGCAAGCGCCGGACTTTTGACGAACACGTTTTTGAGGTCAACTACTACGAAAACATCCAGAGTCTAGCAAAAGACCTCTACCACAAAACCTACACCCCTCTGCCAAGCACGGCGCACATCGTCCACAAGCCCGTCATCCGGGAAATTTTTGCGGCGTCGTTCCGGGACCGCATCGTCCACCACCTCATTGTCTCGTCTATCGACGAGTACGTCGACAAGCGCCTCTGGTATTATTCTTCGTCCTGCCGTAAGGGCAAGGGCACGCTCTTTGGCGTAATGGGACTAGACCACCACATCCGTCAGGTCTCACAGAATTACACCAGGAAAGATGTCTACGTCGTAAAATTTGATATCAAAGGCTACTTCATGCACATCCCGCGGAAAAAGTTATACACCGCGGTCATGAAATGGGTCGACCAAATCTATCCAGAAGGGAAGCGCGGCACTTGGTATGGAATTCTAAAACACGCGATTTTTGAAGTGATTCATGACGACCCCGTAGAGGGCGTAAAAATTCGCGACAGCGCCAAGGCCTGGGCCAAACTCCCAGCCGACAAATGTCTGTTCTGTCAGCCGCCCGGCCGCGGCATTGTCATCGGCAATTTGACCTCGCAGGAATTTTCCAACATCTATCTCGATTATCTTGACCGCTTTATTACCCAGCGTCTAGGCTACAAAGCCTACGGCAGGTACGTTGATGATTTTTATATCGTCGTCACAAGGGAGCAGCTCAGGCAATTATTAAAATACGATCGCATCGCCATCGCCAACTTGCTCTATGGCCTAGGTCTGACCCTCCATCCCAAAAAGATGGTAGTCTTTAAACTAGGCCGAGAAATCCCATTCCTCGGCATGAAAGTCGGCGTGAATCACATCGTGCCAGGAGACAGATTAATCAGAAATATGCGACATGCCCTGAGGCTCCGCATGATGAACTATTGCGACGACGACACCGTGACCTCTTATATTGGCATGATGAGCCACGTCAAACATCATCACATTCTCACCAAGGTCTTTTCCGAGGTGGGATGGGACTACAATTCTTAGGCTCCCAATTCTTGGGAGCCTAGGTCTATTTGGTGGAGGACAGAGAGCAATAGCTACTCAGCTACGCAGCGGACCGCGAACCCGTTCCCAACGTTATTGTTGTTCTGCGGGTTCACGTTGCCATTGGTATTCAGGTTGAAGTTGTAGGCTTGGCCGGCCGTAGTATAGGCGCTACGAGACCACCAGTTCCCGTTCGAGCCCTGATTGTTGACCCCGCCTCCGTAATTGTAGTTCCCGGAGTAGGGGAACAGTCTAAGACTGAACCGACAACACTGAGTACTTGAGCGTCGTGCCCCGACGCGAAAAGACGACTTATTCCTTCGTTTGCCCGTAGACATAGAAGCGAGTAATTACCTTGACGTTTATTATCTGGCAAGGGCCGTCTTGGTCCTCCATTCATGGCAATGTCGGAGAGATGATGTAGACTACATTCTGTCCGTCCGACATAAATACGCCATAATAATACTATACCGCTTTTTCGCATCTTGATTTTTTTGCTGTTTATGCTAAAATGAAGCTACTATGGTGCAAAGGATTAAAAAAACAAACAACCAAAAATCTCACCACGTTTTTCTCTATTTCATTATCTTGTTAGTTATCGCTGCCGCCGTCGTGTTGGGGCTATTATTCTTTAAGCCTACTTTTGAGAAGAAGACTCAGGGAGACGACAGTTCTTCTACCACTTCCGACTCTACCAAAGAATCCGATGACAAAAAATCTTCCGACGACTCCACCAAGAAAGAAGAGGAGTCCACTCCGGAGGTCAAGCCCGAAACTGAGAAAAACAACACCCAGTACGAGGGAGAAGACCCAAACACTTCCGCCAGCCTCACCGGTATTATTAATTATGCCGGCATTTCCGAGGGCAACTTAATTATCCGTGTTTCTATCGAACAGTCCGTGAACGGTACCTGTGTGTTCACGCTCACCACCCCATCAGGGAAGACCGTGAACGGCTCCTCCGCCATCACTATCGGCCCATCTTCTGCTTTCTGTTCCATGACTACTCCAGCTACGGAGAGTGGCACCTGGAAGATTTCCGTCGGCGCCACTTCCGCTGACAAACATGGTATTATCACCGGGGAGGCCAACATCTAATGGCTAGAAGAAGAGTTGACAGAAGATATTTTTATCTTGCCGGAATTCTCTTTGTGATTGCCGCCGTTTTTGGCTTCCTCAGGCTAAAAAATCTTGAGACCGGCTCCGCCGCCAACGCTAAGAATTTTAACCCAGGCAACATCATGACCGACAAAGTCATGGGCGATTATAATTCCATGACCGAAGCAGAAATCCAGGCTTTCTTGAAGTCCAAAAACTCTTGCAACGACACCAACGTCGCCAAAGCCGCCGCCTATCCTAAATTGTCTTATCATATCGAGAACGGACATTTTGTCTGTATGGCCGACGAGAAATTTAATGGCGAGACCGCTGCACACATTATCTGGCAGGCCGCCCAAGACTACCACATCAATCCAAAAGTTTTGATTGTTTTACTAGAAAAAGAACAAGGCCTAGTCACCGACACTTGGCCTAACTCCACGCTTCAATATCGCTCCGCCACTGGCTATGGTTGTCCTGATACCGCGGCCTGTGATTCTCAGTATTATGGATTTAAGAACCAGATCAGAAACTCCGCCAAGTTCTTCCGCAAAAACCTTGACGGCGATCCTAATTGGACCAACTATCCGGTCGGCGTAAACAACGTCCTCTATAATCCAAATTGGGCTTGCGGTAGCTCCCAGGTCAACATCCAGAATCGCGCTACCGGCGCTCTCTATACCTACACTCCGTACCAACCAAACGCCGCCGCGCTTAACGCCGGCTATGGCATCGGCGATGGCTGCTCTGCTTATGGTAACCGCAATTTCTATCTCTACTTCACGGACTGGTTTGGCAGCACCACTATTGATTATCCAAAACTTGATACCATCAAGACTACTAACCGTATCGGCAACGTCACCAGCGATTACAAGTTGAGCTATCGCACTAGCATTGAATATTATGGTTGGCTTGACTGGCAGAACGCCGGCGAGATGTCTGGCTCCACCGGTTATGCTATGCGTCTAGACGGTTTGCAAATTAAACTTCCCGACGGTCAAACTGGTATAGAATATCGCACCCACGTTTCCAATATTGGTTGGCAAAACTATGTTAAAGACGGAGCCACTGCTGGCTCGGTTGGAAGTTACGAACAAATTGAGGCCGTGCAAATTAGGCTCACTGGTGAACTTGCAAAGACTTATGATATTTATTACCGCACTCATGTTGCCGACATCGGTTGGCAGGATTGGGTCAAGAATGACGCAATCGCTGGAACGACTGGCAAAGGCAAACGTGTCGAAGCAATTCAGATTAAGTTAGTCAAAAAAGGCCAGACTGCCGGCACGCTTACTTACCAGGCGCATACTGCCTATAAAGGTTGGATGAGTTGGGTTAAGGGCAATGCGATTGCTGGCACCACCGGCGAGAGCCGCCAGATGGAAGCGCTCAATATTAAACTCTCTGATAATACGATTGCTGGTAGCATAAGATACAAAGCTCATGTTGCCGATATCGGCTGGCAGGATTGGGTTAACATGGGCGCCACCGCCGGCACCACTGGCAAAGGCAAACGCATGGAAGCCATCATGATTGAACTTACTGGCGACCTCAAAGAAAAGTATGATGTATATTATCGTGCCCACGTCGCTAATATCGGCTGGCAGGATTGGGTCAAAAACGGCGCCGTCGCTGGCACTACTGGGAAGTCACTGCAGATAGAAGCTGTACAGATTAAGTTAGTAGCAAAGTAGGGAAAAATGAAATTTAGACAAAAGGCCAAACTCTTTCTGAAGTCCAATTATATCTATATTATTATGGTGGCTCTGATTATCTTCAGAATTATATTAGGTTATGGCCTGGGCGCATGGTATAAAGTAGACTATGGTTACGATGACGTCGCCATGTTTAAAGGCTTGTCGGTTCAGAGGATAACTCACCCGACAGAAGAATCCCTCATAAAGAATCTTGCCTTTTCACTTTTCTTGGGAGTCAACGCTATCTCCGGAATTCCATATACTATAATGACAGGAATTCTTTGGTCTATCACAGCGCTCGTAGTTTGGTTTTTGATTAAAAAGATGACGGACAAAAAATGGGTCCAGCTGTTTGGATTTGTTTATGTTCTATTTTTACCAATTGCCTTTGAGTCATGGGGCGGCCTCCGCATTTATCGAAACGCCATTATCGCTCCCTGCATCATCCTGACATTCTCGCTACTCCTTTTTATAGTTATAGATATTATAAAAGGGGAGAAGGTAAAAAAATCTTCTATTATAACTAGCCTCCTAGCAGGTATAATGTTTTCTTTCACCTACTTCCTCAAAGAAGATGGGATATGGCTTAAACTGACTGTTGCCGCCCTGATGGCAATTTGTGCTTGCATATTAATCGTTCGACTGATTAGGTCAAAGAACAAGAGTAAACCAATCATAAAAAAGTGTTTTCTTTGGCTGGTTGTTTGCATTATTCCATTTGTCGTCCTCTCAATTGGCGACAAGCTCTATAAAGGTTTTAACCAAATGGCGTTTGGAGTCTATGAAACCAACACGCGTACGGAGGGTGAGCTTGGTAAATTTGTCTATTCGATTTACAAGATTGATTCTCCAAATCGGACCGTAGCCGTTTGGGCGCCATACGATGCAATAGAGGCAGCCTTTAATGCCTCGCCAACTTTGAGCTCCCACCCAGGACTACTCGAAGCTATCAGAACGACGGAATGGTTTGATGGCGACATCATTAAAAACCCCATACCAAAAGATTTTCTTACCTGGGTTATCAGAACCGAGCTCGTACAAGAGGGTCTATGGACTTCAGAAAAAGACGTTAGTAACTTATTTAAGCAAGTGAACTCGGAAATTCAGCAAGCCTTTGAAGATGGTACTCTCAAGAAGGCTACGGGAAGAATCCAAATTGTCTCATCTATCGCCGGATATTCTATGGAAGATATAAAAAGCAGCAATTTGATGGGGCAACTCTGGTGGGTCTTTGAAGATGCTGTGTGGTTGAAGGGTTATGAAGCCGGCTACGATTATGACACCGAGAGTACCAATGCCAATATCGAACGAGTCCTTAATATGAATCATAGCGACATTAACACCCCAACCGGCACAAAAAAGGAAATTTCAAAAGTTCTGACGAATGTTATTAATATAGTCTATCGAGTAGTTAACACAGTACTAATCATCTTTGCTCCTATATATATAATTACTCAGATTATTTTCTTAATAAAAAATCTAAAAAAGCGTGATGTTCTCAAGAAAAACAAAATGAAGATCTACTTAGCGCTTACGAGCCTATTCTTCTTTGGGATTACCTTTGTCTATACTCTTGCCACGGCGTGGTTCTTCCTCCAGCCTGCCGCCGTTGAATTCTATGGTACGGGGAGACAAGATTTTATATTCTACAACGTTGGTGTACCAGGCCTCCTGACAGTATCCTTCCTCCCTGCTCTTCCGGGTGTAGTTAGTATTCTTGGACGTTTAAAGACTTGTTGTCGCCCACGCCCAACTAAGGTATAATATAACGGAGTAAGAGTTTTATAGTATGAGAGATCGCATAGTTAATTTTATTGTGACTTTGTATCGTGGGACCAAGTCATCCTGGAAAAAATACCACCTTTTGATTCCGCCAAGACTTTGGAAGAAGTATATTTTGTTGCTCCTTGGGTTTCGTCCGCAAGAGCGGAATGTGCTCGATCCGCTCAGTAAGCGTCAGTACGCGCAGTGGCTCAGTCAAAATCCAGTCAGTAATCACGTGGATACGCTTGAGTACAACCCACTCATCTCCGTTATTATTCCAGTCTATAATGTCGAACCAAAATATCTTCAGGAATGTATTAACTCCATTTTGAACCAGATTTACCAGAATTTTGAAATTTGTCTCGTCGATGACGCCTCGACTTCTGCCTCTACTCGTGAGGCTCTAGATTCGTATTCTGACAACGAAAAAATTTCTATCAAACACCGCAAGAAAAATGGTCACATCTCTCGTGCTAGTAACGACGCGCTCAAAATGGCAAAAGGAACTTTTGTTGCGCTAGTTGATAACGATGATGTTTTGCCAAAAAATGCTCTATACGAGGTTGTAAAAGAATTAAATCGCAACAAAAAACTAGACATGATTTATTCTGATGAGGACAAAATTGACGAGGAGGGTAAGAGGTCCCAGCCAAACTTTAAGCCTGATTTTTCTCCTGATACATTGATGAGCTTGAATTATATTTCTCACCTTTGCGTTTTAAGACGCTCACTTGTCAAGAAGGTCGGAGGATTTAGAACCGGGTATGAGGGCGCCCAGGACTACGATCTATATCTCCGCATAGTTGAAAAGACTAGCCAGATTTCCCACATTCCAAAGGTATTATATCACTGGCGCATTTCGGAAACGTCGACCGCGAGTGGAATCGGAAAGAAGAACTATGCCCTTGAACGAGGGAAGCGTGCACTTGAAGACGCTCTAAAAAGGAGAGGGATTTCCGGCAAAGTCCATTATGCCAAAAACTGCCCATACTATTGCGTAGAATATACTGCTAAAAACAATCCCAAAGTTAGTATTATTATTCCAACCAAGGACCTTGCCAAGGTCACAGAAGTCTGCTTGAAATCTATTTACGAAAAAACCAAGTACAAGAACTACGAGGTCATCGTTGTGAATAACCGCAGCGAGGAGAAAGAAACCTTTGAGCTTTTTGAAAGGTACAAAAAGAAGTATAAGAATTTTAGAGTACTTGACGCTAACTTTGAATTTAACTACTCACGGATTAATAATTTCGCAGCAGATAATACTCAATCGGACTACATCGCACTATTAAATAATGACATCGAAGTGATATCGCCAGATTGGTTGAATCAAATGGTGGGTTATGCCTCTCAGAAACATGTCGGCGCTGTCGGAGCAAAGCTCCTTTATCCGAACAACACAGTGCAACACGCCGGGGTGGTGCTTGGGGTAGGCGTAGCCTCACATCTATATTGTGGTATGAAAGGAGATGTGGTCGCTTGGGCAGGTAAACTTGCTGTTCCGTATGATTTTAGCGCGGTCACCGGTGCCTGCTTGGTTGTCGATAGAAAGAAGTGGAACGAGGTCGGCGGTCTTGAAGAAAAACTTAAAGTCGCATATAACGACATTGATTTTAACATTAAATTGCTAAAGAAGGGTTACTACAATGTCTGCCTCTCAAACATTGAGCTTTATCATCACGAATCAAAGTCGCGCGGTTCGGATACTTCTGGCGAGAAAAAGAAACGTTTTGATTCCGAGCAGAACTTTATGTACACCAGATGGAAAAACGAAATAAAACACGATGCCTTTTATAACCAGAATTTGACCAGAAAAACAGCTGGCTACCTTCTTGATAAAAAGGAAGAGAAGAAGGATAATAAAAAGGTAAGAACAAAGAAAAAATGACAAAATCTATCAAGGATTTTACTAAAAAGCATCTTCGTAGCGCATACGACGTCGTCCGTTCCGTCCATCATGGTGCCAAAGAATCAAAAGCGCGTAGGCTCTATGAAGAAGAAAACAAAGTTTGTCACGCAGGGAAAGTTGGCGTAGATTATAAACTCAGTAAGCTCTTTGTGGAGCCGAGCGTAAATCGCCTAAACCTCATCTTCTCATCACTCTCACAGGAAACCTTTTCTAAAAAGGACCCCGCGGAGCTTATTATGCTTGCCACAAAGTTTTGTATAGAAAAGAATTTTGCCCTCCGTATTATCTCTCGAAATAACCTACCGAACCCAAGATTTTATCACGACTTTATTATAGAAAACAATCTTTCTATACCAAAATCGCTTGCATTCTACACGGACTCACAAGACCGCGTCTCCATGCCGACCTATCGTCTAGAAGTTACCAAGGGCGACATCTTTTTCACAGAAAATGAATTAACAAAACTAAAGGAGTTTATCAAAAAATGAAAACGGACCCATGGTTAATTCCTTTAAACACGCGCATTGATGAGTTAAAGCGCGCCAAAAAATCCGGCAAGAAAGTCGCCGCGATTTTGTACTCAGAAAAAGATTTATACTCGTCTTTCCGTTATCGCGCTTACAATATTTACGAGGCGACCAAGGCCAGTAAAAAATGGCAGTTGATTTTCTTCTTCCCGAATGAACTAGCAGATTTGAAGGCCACCTTGCCAGAAATAGATCTCCTCATTTTTGGACGATTAGAAAAATGGCAGCTCCAATATGATGACCTTGCCATCATCGCACGTGAGTTCGGCATTAAAATTGCCTTTGATTTAGACGATTGTATCTGTGGAACAAAATATATCAAGAATATGTTCAATGTAGTTTCGCCAGATACGGTTGACCAGGACTATTGGATTAATACTTGCGCGCACGTTGAGCTTCTTTCCGAACTGACCGACGGCTTTATCGTAACCAACGATTATCTTGGAAAAATTTTGTCCGAGTCTCACAACAAAAAACCGTACGCAGTCATCCCAAACTTCCTCAATCATTCTCAAATTGACTCCGCAGAGGGCCTAAAAAAGAACACTAAAGGCGAAACATTTACTATCGGCTACTTTAGCGGCTCGCACACCCATGCCACTGATTTTGAGGTCGTCTATCCAGAGATAATTGATTTATTAAAGTCTCATAAAAATTTCAAGTTAAAAATCGTCGGGATGTTAACTTTACCAAAGTCCGCCGACAAGTTTATCAAAAACGGCCAAATCGAGTTTACTAAAATCGTTGACTTCCTCACCCTTCAAAAACTCGTGTCGAGTGTTGATGTAAATATCGCTCCGCTCGCCGACAACGTCTTCACAAACTGCAAATCCGAGCTAAAATTCTTCGAAGCCGCACTTGTCAAAACTCCAACCATCGCTTCACCAACTTATGCTTTTTCTCATTCCATTAAACACGGCAAAACCGGTTTATTATGTCAACCGGGGGAATGGACTGAGGCAATTCTGAGGATCTATAACGAACCAAAATTCGCCAAGAGCCTCGCCGAGAACGCCCATGAGTACGTTAAGGAACATTACTATCCAGAAGCAGTAATAAGACGAATTGAGGATACCTATGACTCCTTCATCCAAAAATAAAACCGTTTCCGTCATCCTGCCAAACTATAACTATGCCAAATATATTTCCAGCCGTATCGACCAAATCTTAAATCAGACCTATCCAGTTTCCGAAATAATTATTTTGGACGACGCTTCTACGGATGATAGCGTCGACGAAATCAAAGATGCACTTGTCAAAATCAGAGATTCTCATCCGGAAATTAAAATTAAAGTCCTAGTGAACAAAGTTAATTCTGGCAACGTCTTTTCTCAATGGCAAAAGGGAATTAGGCTCGCAACTTCTGATTTTATTTGGATTGCCGAACTTGACGACGTGGCAAAGCCAAATTTCCTCAAAACTGCAGTCAGCGCGTTTATAGAAAAATCCGTCGTCTTATCCTGCGTCGGCTCCAAATTTATTGACGAAAAAGGTCACCCAGTTTTGAAGGACAATCTCCGAAAAATCAAAGACGCCTTCCGCAAAAATATTCTAGTGTTTAATACAATCCCAAATGTCTCCGCCGTGGTCTTTAAAAACCAGCCAAATCTGGATGAATTCTTGGAAGAAGCCAAAAAATATCATCTTTCCGGTGACTGGTTTTTCTATATCAAAATTTCCGAGACTGGCAAAATTTCCTATATTAAAAAGACCCTCAATCTGCATCGTCTGCACAGTGGTAGTGTCACTAAGACCACCGACCTAAGCGAACGCTTTTCCGAGATGCGCAAAATCCATTCCTACGTTTTGTCACACCACAGACTCGCCGATAATGAGACTAAAAAGCAAATAGAACGTCTAGAATCTAGCCTTAAAAATCGTTGGTTAGACACAGATAGATAACCTGTGCTATAATTATTCAAAATTACTGGAGCAATTATGTCAAAGAAAAAAGTCATTATTATTGGCGGTGGGCCTGCCGGCTTGACGGCTGGATATCAACTGCTTAAAAATAGTAAAGACTATGATGTTACTATTCTTGAAGCAACCAACGAAATCGGCGGTATTTCCCGCACTGTTAGACACAAGGGTAACCGCATGGACATTGGCGGCCACCGTTTCTTTTCCAAAGACCAAGATGTGCTTGATTTCTGGAATGAAATCATGCCAACTCAAGGCGCACCTGCCTATGACGACAAGAAGCTAAAACGCGAAAAGCCCCTCGTTGAAGGTGGTCCAGATCCGGAAAAAACAGACGAAGTTATGCTTGTTCGCCAACGTGTTTCTCGTATCTACTACCTCAAAAAATTCTTTGATTATCCTATCACCATGAAGCTCCAGACCTTCAAAAACATGGGCCTGCCTCGCACTGTCGCCAGCGGTTTTAGCTACCTCAAAAGCACGGTCGTAAAGAAGCCGGAAGACTCACTAGAAAACTTCTACATTAATCGCTTCGGCAAGAAACTTTATAGCATGTTCTTTGAGGGCTATACAGAAAAACTTTGGGGCCGTCATCCACGTGATATTTCTGCCGACTGGGGCGCCCAGCGCGTTAAAGGTCTCTCCATTTCCGCTGTTATTGCCGATATGTTTAAGAAAGTCTTCCATATCAAAAGCGGCAAGGTCGAGACTTCTTTAATAGAAGAGTTCATCTATCCAAAATATGGTCCAGGACAACTTTGGGAAACCGTTGCAAAACGCATCGAGGAGATGGGTGGTAAAGTCATCATGCGTGCCGAGGTCACAAAAGTTCTGACCAAGGGCACCAAGGCTACTGGCGTTATTTATCAGACAAAGGACGGGGAGCATCGCTTGTCTGGCAACTATGTCATTTCTTCTATGCCTCTAAGAGATTTGACCCTGGCTCTTGATGCCGACATTCCAAATAGTATTAAAGAAATCGCCGAAGGTCTGCCATATCGCGACTTTGTCACAGTTGGTCTTTTAGTCAAAAAGCTCAATCTCAAGAACGAAACTGATATCAAAACCCTCGGCAACATCGTTCCAGATTGTTGGATTTATGTTCAGGACACCGACGTCAAGCTTGGACGCATCCAGATTTTTAACAACTGGAGTCCATACATGGTCAAAAATCCCGACAAAACTGTCTGGATTGGCCTGGAATACTTTTGTAACGAAGGGGACGATTTCTGGAAAATGTCCGATAAAAAATGTATTGAATTCGCTACCGACGAGCTTGTTAAAATGGGCATCATCGGAAGCCGCAAACAAGTTCTTGACTCTCATCGCGAGAGGGTTAAGAAGGCTTACCCAGCTTACTTTGATACTTACAAAGACATCGATAAATTAATTAAATATCTCAATCGCTTCGATAATTTGTATTGCGTTGGACGTAACGGTCAGCACCGTTACAACAACATGGATCACTCCATGGTAACGTCATTTGAAACTGTCAAAAACATTATCGAAGGTAAAAAATCTAAAACCAACATTTGGAATGTCAACACCGAGAAAGAATACCACGAAAAGAAATAGCTCGCGCCGGTAGTCTTCTTCTCTCAAATATGTTAAAATTATAGGTAACACTTATAGGAGTTTTTTCATGAAAGGAATTATTTTAGCAGGCGGTTCGGGAACAAGACTTTACCCCTTAACCCTCGCTACTTCCAAGCAAATGTTGCCAGTCTATGACAAGCCGATGATTTACTATCCTCTTGCCACTCTCATGCTTGCTGGCATCCGCGATATTTTAATTATTTCCACCCCAGCCGATCTTCCAAACTTTGAGCGTCTCCTCGGCGATGGCTCCAAGATGGGCGTTAATCTCACCTACAAGGTTCAGCCTTCTCCAGACGGCCTTGCCCAAGCCTTTACGCTCGGTGAAGAATTTATCGACGGTGAGCCTTGCGCTATGATTCTCGGCGACAACATTTTCTACGGTCACGGCTTTGTCGGCTCCCTCCGCGAGTCTGTCAAAAACGCCGAAGCTGGTCGCGCCACTGTCTTTGGTTATTACGTTAATGACCCAGAGCGCTTTGGTGTAGTCGAATTTGACGACGACTGGCACGCCCTTTCCATCGAAGAAAAACCAGAACATCCAAAGAGTAATTATGCGGTCACTGGTCTTTATTTCTATCCAGCCGGCGTCTCAGAAAAAGCCAAAACTATTCAACCTTCTGCCCGTGGAGAACTAGAAATTACTTCCTTGAATGAACTCTATCTAAACGAAAATAACTTGGACGTCCAGGTCCTCGGCCGCGGTTTTGCTTGGCTCGACACTGGCACCATGGACTCTCTTGCCGATGCCTCCGATTTTGTTCGCGTCATCCAAAAACGTCAAGGCGTAGAAATCTCCGCTCCAGAAGAAATTGCCTACAAGAATGGCTGGATTTCCAAACAAGAACTTCTAGAATCCGCCACCAAATATGGCAAATCCACCTACGGTCAGAACCTTAAAATCGTTGCCGAAAGGAGAATCAAAGACTAATGAGCAATTTTACTTTTGAAGAAACTTCCATCAAAGACGTCTATGTCATCACTCCTAAGTCTTTTGGCGACGAACGCGGCTATTTTATGGAGACTTACAGCGCCAAAGATTTCAAAGAAGCTGGCCTAGACTACAACTTTGTTCAAGATAACCAATCCAGCTCAAGAAAAGGCGTGCTTCGTGGCTTACATTTTCAGAAGACCTACCCTCAAGCTAAGCTCGTCCGCGTCTTAAAAGGTGAAGTATTTGACGTTGCGGTTGACCTTCGTGATGGCAGCGAAACTTATGGTAAATGGGTTGGCGTGAAGCTTTCCGAAGATAATAAGAAGCAACTTATGATTCCACGTGGTTTTGCCCATGGTTTTCTCGTTCTATCAGACGCTGCCGAATTCGCCTACAAATGTGACGATTTTTATCATCCAGAAGACGAAGGCGGCATCATGTATAATGACCCTGACGTCAATATAGAGTGGCCAGAAATCGACGCCGAGTATATCCTGAGCGACAAAGACCAGAATCATCCAAATTTGAAAGACGCCAACATAAAATTTAAAAGGAGTGAAAATGAATAAAAAAACTATCGTCGTGACTGGTGGTGCCGGCTTCATCGGCTCCAACTTTGTCTACTACATGCTAAACAAATATCCAGATTATCGCATCATCTGCGTGGACTGTTTAACCTACGCTGGTAATCTCAACACGTTAAGAAAAGCTCTAGAAAATCCTAATTTCCGCTTTGCCAAAGTTAACATTTGCGACAAGTCTGCAATCAAAGCCCTCTTTGAAGAAGAGCACCCAGACATCGTCGTGAACTTTGCCGCCGAGAGCCATGTCGACCGGTCTATTACCGGCCCAGAAATTTTTGTTAAAACCAACGTTGAAGGTACTCAAACTTTGATGGAAGTCTGTCGTGAGCTAAACATCCCACGCTACCACCAAGTTTCTACCGACGAAGTATATGGCGACTTGCCACTTGATAAACCAGAATTATTCTTCACGGAAAAAACTCCACTTCACGCTAGTAGCCCATACAGCGCATCCAAAGCTGGCGCCGACATGTTGGTGCTCGCCTACTGCCGCACGTTCAATTTCCCAGCCACTATCTCTCGCTGCTCTAATAACTACGGCCCATACCATTTCCCAGAAAAACTAATCCCACTTACCATCATTAATGCTTTGAATGATAAGCCATTGCCAGTTTATGGCGATGGCAAAAACGTTCGTGACTGGCTCTATGTTGAAGATCACTGCCGTGCTATTGACCTCATCATTCATAATGGTAAAATCGGCCAAGTCTACAACGTTGGCGGACATAACGAAAAGTCCAACATCGACATTGTTAAGCTCATTTGCAAAGAACTTGGCAAACCAGAATCTCTTATCACCTTTGTTGAGGATAGAAAAGGCCACGACCGTCGCTACGCTATTGACCCAACCTTTATTCACGACGAGCTCGGTTGGCTCCCAGAAACCAAGTTTGAAGATGGTATCAAAAAGACTATTCAGTGGTACTTAGACAACCGTGAGTGGTGGGAAAATATTCTTTCCGGCGAGTATCAGAAAGCAGAGATCTAATATGAAAGTTTTAGTTACTGGAACCAGTGGCCAGCTCGGCCACGATGTCATGCTTGAGCTAAAAAAACGCGGTATAGATTGCCTCGGTACCGACAGGCGCGGTGGCGACAATGGCGAATTTGAAACCGCTATTCTCGACATTACTGACAAAGAAAACGTCGACAGGCTTTTGCATGACTATCGTCCAGACGCCGTCATTCACTGTGCCGCTTGGACTAATGTTGATGGTGCCGAAGCCGAAGAAAACCAAGCTGCCGTCCGTGCAGTTAACGTCACTGGTACAGAAAATTTAGCCAAGGCTTGCAAAGACATTGATGCCAAAATGATTTATATTTCCACGGACTATGTTTTTGATGGGCAGGGAACAACAGCCTGGCAGCCAGACGACAAAAACTATGCTCCACTTAATGTCTATGGCCAGTCTAAACTTGATGGTGAAAAAGCTGTAGCCAGTACGCTCGACAAATACTTTATCGTCCGCATCGCCTGGGTCTTTGGCAAAAACGGCAAAAACTTTGTTAAGACCATGCTTTCCGTCGGTAAAACCCATCCCGAGGTTCGCGTGGTAGACGACCAAATCGGTACACCAACCTACACCCCAGATCTTGCGCGTCTCCTCGTTGACATGATTTTGACCGACAAATATGGTTATTATCATGCCACCAACGAAGGCGGCTTCATCAGCTGGGCAGACTTTACCAAAGAAATTTTCAAGCAAGCCGGCATTGATTCAAAAGTCATTCCTGTCACTACCGCAGAATACGGCGTTTCTGTCGCTGCGCGTCCATTCAATTCTCGCCTAGATAAGTCCAAGCTCGTTGAAAACGGCTTCACTCCGCTTCCAACTTGGCAAGATGCTCTTTCTCGTTATCTCAAAGAACTAAAGGAAGACGATGAATAAATCGACGCGCGTCACAGTGCTCGTTTATGTTCATAATGGGGAATCTTATCTTACCGATTGTCTCAAAAGTCTGAAAAACCAGATTTTGGATGATATGGAAATCATCTGTATCAATGATGGTTCGACTGACGGTTCTCTCGATATTCTAGAAAACTTCGCCAAACAAGAACCGCGTATGCGCGTGGTAAATCTTAAGACCCCCGCTGGCTACGGGCGTGTTTTGAATCGTGGTATCAAGATGGCCAGCGGTGAATACATTGGCATCATTGAAGCGTCCGATTTCATCAATCCAGAGATGTTTATTGAGCTTTTTGCGCTCGCCAAAAAACACGATGCCGACATCGTCAAAGGGAATTACACTATTTTTGAAAACGAAAAAGACACAGAAAAAGACGCCATTCTTCCAGAAGAAGCCGGCTTTATTATTGACCCGATGGAAGACACGCGCATTTTCTATCAACCTCCTGCCATCTGGTCGGCTATTTATAAGAAGGAGTTTTTAGAAAAACAGAAAATCGGTTTTCTAGAAACGAATTCTTGTGTCTGTCAGGATATTAGTTTCAATATCAAAGCCATGGCATCTGGCGGAAAAATTGTTTTAACCGACAAAGCCTATCTCCACCATCGTCCACTCAAAGTCACTATTAGCGACAAAGAGCTATTCAACATTAACTCCGAATTCGCCGCCGCCGAAGAATATCTAAAAAGTCGTGATGCATGGAAAGTTTACGGCTACATCTTTGAAGCCGTCAAATTCGCTTCCTTCCACTGGTATATGCTGAACTTAAAGAAAGATCAGCTAGAAAAATTTGCCCGTCGTATGCGTGCTGAATTTCATGATGCAGACAACAAAAATATGCTCAGAAGACCTTACTTTCCTAAAAATCATTGGCGCATGTTGCGCGTGCTCCTCGATACCTCCGATGCAGCCTTTTTGCTAATTTTCAAAACCTACGCAAGAAAAAAGCACCCCCAGGAAAAAAGCGCCTAATCCCAAAGTTTAGTATAGGCTTTAGTGACCTTGCTTGGCTTGCCTTCGCAAGCTATTTTTCCGTTTTCAATTAGAATTGCCCTATCGCAGAATCTCTCGACGTTACCCATGTCGTGCGTTACTAGAATCACTGTCTGATTACCATGTAGACTCTTAAAGTAATCATTACATTTTTCCTGGAACGCCGCATCACCCACCGCTAACACTTCGTCCAAAATTAGGATGTCCCCACGTGCGCGAATCGCGATGGAAAATGCCAAGCGGACTTGCATGCCAGACGAATAGTTTTTGAGTTTCTGATCCATGAATTGCTCAAGTTCAGCAAATTTTACGATATCTTCAAACATTGCGTCCATCTCTTTGTTGGAGAACCCGAGCAAAGCACCGTTTAGATAAACATTTTCGCGTCCAGTTAGTTCTGGATTGAACCCTACACCCAGCTCGATAAATGGCACTAACGTTCCGTTGACTTTTACGCTGCCACTATCCGGCACATAGATTTCTGACAGGACTTTGAGCAGTGTAGATTTACCGCTACCATTCCGTCCCACGATGCCGAGGAACTCTCCGCGTTTCACATTAAACGATATTCCTCGCAAAACTTCTTGCTTTGTGAATCCCTTGATGCCTTTCAGTCGGTTAAAGATTGCTTGTTTTAACCCCCACGCTCTTTCCGTTGGTAGCTTGAAGCTCTTGTATAGATCTCTCACTTCAATCGCATTTTCGCTTGCTAATGCTTCTTCGTGCGCTTTTTCACGCATGCGCTTTAAGTATTTTTCGCTCCACTTCATACTAGACTTCCTCCGCAAAATATTTAGCTTTCTTTCGGAAATAAATTACGCCCAGAATGAATACAACTAGCACAATCGCAATCGAAATAATCCCCCAAATTGGTCCAGACAGTCCCCACGTTGTTACGGCCTCACGCGTAATAACGCTCCAGCGCATATCTTGAATAATCTGCGCGACTGGATTTATCATGATGATTTTTGCCGCCAGCACCGACGTATTCATCACCATAGAAAGTGGGTAAATAATCGGCACCGCATAAAACATTGCCTGCATTAAAACTTCCCAAATTGACCCAACGTCGCGGAATTTAATATTCATCGCGCCGAGCAGCAGGGAAATGCCCAGTGCCAGAAGATAAAGTTCAGCAAGCAGCGGCAGCATCAAGAACCAAGACCAAGTCGGCGTCACTCCGTTAAGTAACGCAAAAATCACCACTACACACAGGTTGATTAGAACGTTAATCACGGCCGTACTAGTCGCACTCACGACCACGATATATTTTGGAAAACTCAGTTTCCGAATTAAATCACCACGTTGCTCAATCGAGTGGATTCCTTGTTGTGCGCACTCGTTAAAGAAGTTCCAGAGCACCGTACCGACTAAGAGATAAACTGGATAGTGTGGAATTTCGTCACCAAATCTCAGTACCTGTGCAAAGACAACATACAAAATTGCAAACATCAGGAGCGGCTTGATTACCGCCCAAAGATAACCCAACACAGAACCTTGGTATCGGAGCTTAAAATCAGTCTTCACGAGTTCAAGAAGTAACACGCGGTTCTTCTTGCTAATTAAGGATTTTCCCATATATATTATTATATCATATTGTATAATAATATATATGGAAACACCTCTTATCACGATTATCGTGCCAGTCTATAATGTCCACCAATTCTTGCCGGCTTGTTTTGACTCCTTAAAGAAACAAACTTATCCAAAATGTGAGTTTCTCCTCGTTGACGATGGCTCTACTGATGGCAGCGGTGTGACCTGCGAAGAATTCGCCAAGACGGAGCCACGTGCTCGTGTCATTCATCAGCAGAATCTTGGATTGTCCGAAGCTAGAAACAGTGGCATCCGCGAAGCGCGCGGGGAATATATTACCTTCCTAGATTCTGACGATACTATTGCTCCAGATTATGTTTCTTATCTTTTCTCGCTTGTCAGGAAATACCAAGCCAAGATGTCTATCTGTGGCCTCGAAGAAATCACCTTAAAAAACAAAGCCATTTATTATTCCGTCGACTATCCAGAAAAGGGAATGAGCACAGAAGAAACTCTCGGTCGCATGCTTCGCGAAGAGGGTTTTACGGTTGTCGCTTATGCTAAACTTTACCATAAGAGTTTATGGCAGGACGTTGCTTTTCCGTCTGGCGTGCTTCATGAAGATCTCGGCACAACCTACAAAATTATAGAAAAATGCCCTATCGTCGCATTTGGCCCAGAAGCAAAATATATTTACACCAAGCGCACTTCGTCTATTTCTTCCAGCGACTTTTCCGAAAAGAAGCTCGATATTATTACCCAGACTGACGCCATGTGTAACGACATCGAAGCTAAGTTTCCATATCTCCTAAACACCGTTCATCTTCGCCGGATGCACGCCCGCTTTTCTGTGCTTCGCCAGGTAGTTTTAGTTAAGAATCCTGATGCCACAGCAGTTGCTATTGAGCAGGACCTTATCAAATACCTTTTGAAGAACAAGAAATACATTACCAAAAATCCTCACGCCACTAGACGCGACAAAATTGCGATTTATACATTAATGATTAACAAAAATCTTTTCAAACTTGCCTGGAAATTCTACTCAAAAATTCGTCCGTAAAAATCTCAACGTGTCTTCCATTACATCATTAATTGTGAGTTCCGCCTTCCAGCCGAGTTCCGCCGCGGCTTTTGCTGGGTCACAGAATAAACATGGCAAATCGCCAGCCCGTCTATCAACAATTGTATAAGGTAGTTTTTCGCCACTGGCCTTTTCAAACGCCGCCACCATTTCTAGGACACTTGTACCTTTGCCAGTACCGAGGTTGTAAATCTGCACCCCGTTCTTCATGTTCGAAAGTGCTGCGACGTGTCCTTTAGCTAAGTCCACCACGTGTACATAATCGCGGATACAGGTTCCATCCGGCGTTGGATAATCATTGCCATATACAGACAGTTCTGGATATTCGCCCTTAGCAACTTTCATTACAATTGGCATCAAGTTATTTGGACGACCATTTGGATCCTCGCCCAGTTTTCCGGATTTGTGTGCGCCGACTGGATTAAAATAGCGGAGAATCGTGGCAGAAAAGTTTCCATCCGCAACGGAAACGTCTTTTAGAATCTCCTCAATCATATATTTTGTCCTGCCATACGGGTTAGAGATTCCGTGCCCAGTCTCCAAATCCTCCGCCAAATTTTCTCCGCCGGCATCTCCATATACCGTCGCAGAAGACGAGAAGATAATCTTTTTCACGTCGTGAGCTTTCATCGCTTCGAGCAAATTAAGCGTCCCGCTAATATTATTTTCATAATATTTGAGTGGCTCTTCTACGCTTTCACCCACAGCCTTCAGTCCTGCAAAATGCATCACTACGTCAAACTCGTTCTCAGAGAAAATCTTTTCCAGTGCCGCTTTGTCGAGTAAATCAGCTTGATAAAACTTTGGCCTAGTTCCAACAATTTCTGCGATTCTATCAAGCACTCCCTCTTTGGAGTTTACCAAATTATCCAAAATTACTATTTCATGCCCATCTTGCAGTAGCTCTACTGCTACGTGTGAGCCAATATAGCCAGTTCCACCAGTAAGTAAAATTTTCATTTTTGTACCTCTTATACTACCTAATTATACTATAAAATGTTATAATATAACCATGAAAAAAGATCCAGGACTAATCTTTCGTGTTGTCCTTGTTTTATCCGATGTAGTTGCTATTATCGTGGCTTTTCTGGTGGCATACTTTGCCCGCATCTATATTGATAATCGTCCATACTTTTTTGAATCCGAGCCAACCTCCTTTATCTCAACTATTATTTTGCTGATTCCGGTTTGGATTATTCTTCACGCCCTCCTTGGTCTTTATAACAAATCTATCATCTTGAGCCACTCTCGCACCTCTGAACTTTCTCGCCTCCTCGTCTCTTCTATCTTGGGCATCATGGTACTCATTTCTTACGGCTTCTTTTCACGTAGCAACATCTTCCCAACCCGTATGGTCGCGGTCTATGCCGCTTTGCTATGTTTCATCATGCTTTGTCTTTTCCGCGGTATTATCCACTATTTCCAGATGCGTTTTGCTCGCAGGAATCTTGGTACGCTCCGCGCCGTAGTTATCGGTAACAACCCTAACACCGAGCGCCTCATCGACCACATCGCCGATTTCCCAGAAGACGGCTATACTCTCGCCGGCGTCGTTGCCAACAAAAGCTACATTCCGGACGATTTCTTGAAAAAGCGCTATTCTTCACTAAAAGAAGCTCTAGAGGCAACCGAAGCTGATGTCGTCTTTCAAACAGAAGAGCAGGGAAGCGAATACGTTTACAGCCAATGCGTTAAATACCACATGCTTTACTATTTTGTTCCACCAGAAGCTTCCTTGTCGTCACACATCGGAAAGCTAGAACTGATCGGCGACACTCCAGCCATCTCCGTTAAGGTCACCCCTTTAATTGGCGGCGCTCGCATTATTAAACGCGCCATGGACATTATCATTGGCGGCCTCATGCTTATTCTCGCTGCTATTCCAATGCTTATTATCTGGCTCGTTGTTAAACTTTCCGATCCAAAACACTCCGCTATTTATTCTTCCACGCGTCTCTCTCGCTATAACAAAAAAGTTAAGATTTATAAATTCCGCTCCATGAAGTCCGAATATTCTGGCATGTCTCCAGAAGATGCCTTCAAGAAAATGGGACGGGAAGACCTTATCAAACAGTATCGTGCTGATGGGGATTTTATACCAAATGACCCGCGCATTACCAAAGTTGGCCGCTTCCTCAGAGCTTCATCTCTAGACGAATTGCCGCAACTAATCAATGTCGTTCGCGGTGATATTGCGCTTGTCGGTCCACGCGCCCTCGTCCCAGGGGAGCTTCGTGATTATGGCGACCGCTCACTCCTTCTTTCCGTTAAATCTGGTCTCACTGGACTTGCGCAAGTTTCCGGCCGCCGTGATATCTCTTTCGAAGAGCGCCGCGCCCTTGATTTGTACTATGTCCAGAACTGGTCTGTTTGGCTCGATATTAGTATTCTGTTCAAGACCATCGGCGCAGTACTCCTCAGAAAAGGCGCCAAATAATGAAGGTTGCGCTTGTTTGTGACTGGCTCACCACTGTTGGTGGCGCCGAGTCTGTTTTATTGGCACTGCACGAGATGTATCCAGAGGCACCGATTTATACCTCCCAATACAGTAAGAAGGGAATTGACTGGTTCGACGATGCCGACGTCCGCACGGGCTGGCTCCAAATTTTCCCAACCTGCCTTCGCAAATTTATCGGCCCGCTCCGTCAGAGCTACTTTTCTCACTTAGACCTATCCGATTATGATCTGGTTATCTCTGTCACTGGCGCCGAGGCCAAAGCCGTTCATACAACAGGGAAATCCCGAACAAAATCATCAAAAACCGAACAAACCGAACATCGTTGCGTCCATCTCTGTTATTGTCATGTTCCTACCCAATATTATTGGGGAAAGTACGACGAGTATCTCGAGAACCCAGGCTTTGGGGTATTGAACCCACTTGCCCGTCTCGCCTTGAAAGTTATCGTAGGCCCAATGCGTAAAAAAGATTTCCGCGCCGCCAAACAGCCAGATGAATTTATTACCATATCTAAATATGCCGCCGAGGAAATTAAGAAATATTACAAGAGGGAATCAGTCATTATTTATCCACCGGTTGACCTGAAAAAGTTTTCCACAGGATTGTCCACAAGTAGGGAAATAAAAAACGCAAAAAGTCAAACAAATAAAACCATAAATTACATCACAACTTCACGACAAGTCAACTGGAAACGCCTCGATATTTGTGTCAAAGCTGCTGTCAAAACAGGGGTAAATCTGACGCTGATTGGTGATGGACCAGAACACAATAATTTAGTCAAAATTGCAAATGGCGCACCTAACATTACCTTCCTTCCGACTATGCCACAAACCGAGCTAAAGAAACATCTCGAAAGGTCCGATGCCTATCTCTTTCTAAGCTGCGAGCCGTTCGGCCTTGCTCCAATTGAGGCTATGGCCTGCGGCGTTCCGGTGATTGCCTTTGGCAAAGGCGGCGCCCTGGATTATGTTAAGCCGGGCATCAACGGAGTTTTCTTCGATCGCCAGACTCCAGCTTCCCTCATTGAGGCTATGTCAAAATTTGACCCTGCGAATTATTCCAAAGATGTTGTAAAAAATACAACACTCGAATTTGATAAAACTATTTTTAAACAAAAAATGAAAGAATTAGTTCATGAAAAACTTCAGCATTAATGTCACTAAGTATCTACTTATTCTCTTCCCGCCCGTCTTTTTCTTTTCCTATTTCCCGATTATTGCGCTTGGCAGTAATAATTATATGAACTTCGAGCTTTCCCTCCCAGAAATCTGGCTCGTGATCTTCTTCCTTTTCTCCCTACCTCAGCTTAAAACTGTATACAAATTTTATACTCCAAAAATCCTCCTTCTCGCTACCATTCTACCGCTATATTTCACCTTGACGATTATCTGGTCAGAAAACCGTCCACGCGCTATTTTGACGGCCGGTCTGTTCTGGCTACTTATTTTTGCCGCGTTAAATCTCGTCTATCGTCTCAAAACTGACAAGACTAAGAAACTTCATGCTTCCCTGATAAAATCTCTCCTCGTTTCTGCTACGGCCGTCTCCATCTTTTGCTGGATTCAGTGCATCTTGGATGTCGCCGGCGTTCCCCGCGACGCTACTCTTCTCTGTCGCGGCTGCGTCTCTATCTCCTTTGGCTTCCCTCATCCTAGCGGGTTTGCGATTGAGCCGCAGTTTATGGGCAATCTCCTGCTCGCCCCAGTTCTTCTCTGCTTTTACCTCTTGTCAAAGTTCCAAAAAACGCCGAAAAATATTAAGAAACGACTTTATATCATTTTGCTAACGCTATTTTTGACCAGCACCCTTTTCCTGACGCTTTCTCGTGGCGCAATTTATGCTTTTGTGGTCGCTCTTGTTATTATGCTTATGCTAATCAGGAAAAAGTCTATGCTTATCCGCAGTATTGCTTATGCTTTTATTTCCCTTGCCGTTGCGCTCGTAGCTTTTGGTACTTTTAGCACCCTAGGCCCTACCTCTGACACCTTCTTTGACGGTACCGCTAAAGCGATTCATCAACTTTCTCTTGGCAAGATTGACTTCCGCTCCGACCGTGTCAAAAACGCCACTGACGCAAATACGGAAACCAACACTACCGTCGAAGCTTCTGCCACTTCCACGGATGACGCTACCGAGTCAGCTTTTTCTGGCTACGTCGCGGAATCTACCAACGTCCGCCTCGGCCTTAATTCCCTCGCTATCAAGACTTGGGTTACTTCACCAAAGTATGTCCTAGTTGGCGCCGGCCTTGGCTCGGCCGGACCAGCCATGAACCGTGCCTTCCCTGACGAAATCGGCCCCAAAGAAATCGTCCAAAACGAATACGTCAGCCTCCTCCTAGAGACTGGCCTCGTCGGCGTCATTCTTCTTGCGAGCGTTGTAATTTTTACAACAGTTGCCCTTGTAAAGCATCAAAAAACCGCCAGGAAGACGGTTCTCATCACCCCGCTATTTGTCAGTGTTACGCTCGGCTTTAGCCTCACGCTTCTCTTCTTTTCTGGCTTGCCTAACGCTCTCCACCTTTACCTCTTTCCCCTCCTTTTTCTTGACTACAACCTTCGTTCCAAAGACGATTTTCTCATAACAGAAAAAGTTTAGCGTCATCGTAATTGCGGTCACCAGGACATAGATTCCAGTACTCTGCACAAAATCATAAGAAAACGGCAGGTGTATCGCTTCCGTAATCATATAGGCAAACTGATACAGCCCTACTGGTAGCTCAAAGAACGCCGCGAGCCCAGGTCTAATCAGCGACACCAGTATAATATTCCAGATAAAGAACTTTACAATTCCAAACTTGCCCGGATCTCTTTCCCGCCAGGTGATTTTGCTGTGCATAAAGAACGCCACCACCATCGCCACGGCTCCGCTAATACCTGTCGCCAGTGGCGCCATCTCTGCGTTTCCGCCAAATATCGCCATCATCAGCGCTGTATAGATAGCGTATTCAATCAAAGTAATAGTTAACCCCACTCCTACAAATTTAAAAACTCTGTTCATTAAAATACCTCCCTTAACCATTTATCAGCCGGACCGGCCGTCATCAATAATATCAACTTTCCATCCTCATGTAACTTCTTCAACTTCTCTGCCAGCTCTTCTCCCATTTCTGCCGACTCTCCCACCTCCTTATTACTGAGACTATCAATAAAATCTTCTGGCGTCAGCACTTTCAGCTCTGGATTCTCTCGTGTCAGATATGTCGGTAGCCAAAACAATTTTTCTACACCAGAGAACGCGTCTTTGTACCCTTCAAAAACTTCGTGCTGTCTCGTGTTTTGATGTGGCTCATAAACCACTACTACGCCAGACTTCCCTAGCCGCTCTGCTTCTTCTTTTGCCACTTCCACGGTCGCCGCGATTTCCTCCGGGTGATGCCCATAGTCGGAATAGACTCCGTCCGCAATTCTCTCAAATCTCCTTCCCACGCCCGGAAAATCATTCAGAATTTCTATAATCAAATCTTCGTCCACCGCCCTGCCTGCATAGCTCTTTCCCCCATCGATTAGGCTTGATCCAGCTTCCTGTAAGTCAACTTCTTCCACCATTTCAAAAATCGCTTGCATCGCCAGGTTGGCATCATACCTTCTAGCCTTCCCCGCTAGACTAAATTTCTTTGAGAAATCAAATGTGTCCTCATTTTGGGAAACCGCCTCACCTTCAAACTCGCGCCCATGGATTACGCGCTCGCTTTGCCCCTCAAACTTTGCGAACGCTCGGATATAATCAAACCTCGTTGGATAAATATCCGGATGGTCATAAGACACCGTCGTAATCACCGCCAGCCAAGGGAAGAAGTGCAAGAAATTCCGATCGTACTCATCCGCTTCATAAATCAAGAATTCTGAGCCCTTATCATACTTCCCCGCCTCAGCAAACGGCAAAGTCGTTCCAACTAGATATGATACCGGCAGACCTAGATTCAGTGCTACCCAAGTTATCATCGCCGTGGTAGTAGTTTTCCCATGCGTTCCCGCCACAGCTACGAGCTTTAGCCCGAGTTTTTCTATAAGATATGCAATCAGCTCGTCGCGTTTAGAAACTCTAAGGCCTAATTTCTGTGCTAACACTAATTCTGGATGGTCTTTTGGCAGTGCCGATGTATAAACAAACCAATCAACTTTCCCCTCGTCATAGCATTTTTTCAAATACTTCCCGTCTTGTTTCCCCACTTCAAATTCTATCCCAGCCTGCGCCAGCTCACTCGATACTGCGCCTTCCGCCAGGTCACTTCCACAGACCGAAAGTCCGGCCGAATGTGCCATCAAAGCCAGTGGCCCCAGCCCAGTTCCAGAAATCCCAGAAATAAATATATTCATGTTATAATTATAACAGGTTATGGGTGGTATAAAGAAAAAAGACTTGAGAACTGCACTCCGGAAATTGTCAAAGATTAAGACTTGGCAACTTCTGATTATTTTTGTTCTGCTGCTCTTTATCGAAGCCACACTCCTCCGTTTCGATCATATCGAAATGACTAATTTAAAAGCCGACGTTGTCGCTGCTGACGAGGCAGGGGATGATGACGCTATCAACGAGGCTCTCCTGAAACTCCAGACCTTTGCTCGCACGCACACAGTTATTAATGTTGTGGAAAAAAATGGGGAATCGTATGTCACCTTTGGCACAGGTCCGGTTTATCTAGAAAATCAGTACCAGCGTAAAGCTTCCGCCGCTCTTGCCGAAGCCGAGGCCAAAGCGGGAACTGATGAGAATCCCAACGGCAACGTCTTTGCCAAAGCTATGGACGTCTGTAAACCGCTCGCTATCACTTATGGATGGGCCTGGAATAGCCAAGGCTATCTGGAGTGTATGACCGGAGAAATTAATAAATATCCTGCTTCAGAGAGAATCGAAGATACCTATGTCGCTTCCCTTCCTTCCACCGCTCTCTTCCGTTTTGATTTCGCTTCGCCGATCTGGACGCCAACTCTCTCTGGCTTCGTTGGAATTATCTGTCTCATCTTTGCCGCAGTGCTTATCATCCGCGCATTTTCTTGGCTCTTCCTCCGTTTAGCATTAGTATTTATCAAAAACTAACAAAAACCTCTTGACATCTTCCGCAAGGGGTCATAAGATAAAAAGTACAACAACTAAGGAGGAATTATGGCCTACC
>CAYSIB010000009.1:0-28217 GCA_964431025.1 uncultured Candidatus Saccharibacteria bacterium | reverse complement strand
ACGCAGAGGTCTGCAAAACCTTGTACACCGGTTCAATTCCGGTCGGCGCCTCCACGAAAATTGCAAGCAAGCTTGCATTTCCGTGTTCGGCACCTTGACTGCCTCCGGCAGAACGGCGCCTCCATCTAGGCCCGAGTGGCGGAATTGGTATACGCGTTCGACTTAAAATCGAATGGAATCTTCCATATGGGTTCAAGTCCCATCTCGGGCACCACTTATTTTAGTTTAACTACGCTGATTTCGGCGGCTTTGATAAAATTTAGATTTTGTAGCGGTTTTGGCGCACAGAATTGCGCTCCGGTCATACCAGGGTTAATTAGCATAAGTGTCGATTCTCCGACTGGTTTAATGCCCCGGACAAAAGATGGGAATGGCTTGCCTTTCGTAGAAATCAGACCAAAGTTTAGCCCCAGCTTATCAAATACCTCATCTACTCCGCGCGGAACGATGCCACCGTGGGTGTGTCCAAAAGAGGCCATATCAAATCCCGACAATTTTTCTATAACTTCTTTACTGATGAGCGGCGCATGCGAGACAAACCAGTTAAATTTCTTAGGGTCTAGCTTAAAATCTTGTTGTTCTAGTTGTTTTAAAAAGCCTTCGGCGCTGTTTTCGTGATATTTCTGGCCGTTTTTGTCTAGGCCGATGATAGTACTTTCGTCCTGGAATAATCCATAAAACACCACACCAGGAATCGGTTCATACGACTCGTCCATCAGGAGTTTCACCTTGCACTTTTTGCAGAGTTTTTTCCAGAGGGGAAGAGTAGAGTTTTTCATCACTCTGGCGGGAGAGGTAGGAGTGATAAAGTCGTGTGAGCCCAGAACTAACATAGTTGGCGCGGCCTTGCTACAGATTTTAAGCTCGGTTTCGAGCTTTTTTAGTGAGGTCTCGCGCCGAAGCTCCATTGGACTATCCACCATGTCGCCTTGGAGAATAATTACGTCTGGTTTTGTCTCTTCGATAGTCTCGGCGAGGAACTCGGCCTGGCGCTCAGAAATAATCGGGCTAACGTGCCAGTCGCCGGTCACCATCACAGAAATATTTGGAGTTTTCTTTTCTGAATTAACGACAAATTCGCGTACTTTAAGGACGGTCGGTTCATTCAATCTCATTGTTTAATTATAGCATTTTTGCTATAATATATTCATATAAAATAAGGAGAAAAAATGGTTGCAGGAATCATTATTGGTTGTATTGTGCTCGTGATAATTGCCTTTATCTGGGGTTCATACAACAGTTTAGTCAAACTAGATGAACGTGTAAATGAGGCATGGTCCGACATTACCGTCCAGCTTAAGCGTCGCGCAGATTTAATCCCAAATCTCGTCGAAACTGTCAAAGGTTACACTAAACATGAAACCGAAGCTATCAAACAAGTCTCCGATGCTCGTGCCAAGATGATGGGCGCTCGCTCTGTCCAGAGTACCGCCGAGGCCGACAAATCTATGCTCGGTGCGCTTTCTCGCATCATGGCCGTTTCTGAGTCCTACCCAGAACTAAAGGCTGACAAGAACTTCCAGAAATTGCAAGAAGAATTGTCTGACACCGAGGACAAGATTCAGGCTGCTCGCCGCTTCTACAACGCTGGTGCCAAGGAAATCAACACCAAGATTAAGATTTTCCCAATCAACCTGTTCAAGGGTTTTGGCTTTAAGAAGCGTGAATACTACGAAGTAGAAGAATCTGAAAAAGCCAAGATTAACAACGCACCAGAAGTTAAGTTCTAATCATGTATAAGCAAATTGCCGCCAACAAGAGAAACACCATTTTAATCATGCTATTCTTTATAGTTTTGATTGGTGCGATTGGCGGCATTTTTGCTTACGTATTCAAAGATTGGATGATCGAACTCTGGATTCTGGTCGTAGCTATTATCTATGCAGTCTTTCAATATTTCTTTGCAGGCTCCATAGCAGTAGTCATGACTGGTGCTAAACAGATTGAGAAAAAAGACAATCCCAAGCTGTATAACGCTGTCGAGAATTTATCACAGACCGCCGGCCTACCAATGCCAAAAGTCTATATTATAGACGACCCAGCGCCAAATGCTTTTGCTACCGGACGCGACCCAAAGCACGCCGTTGTCGCCGCCACTACTGGTCTGCTTGATATTATGGATAAGAATGAGCTCGAGGCCGTCATTGGTCACGAGATTTCTCACATCAAGAATTATGACATTCGGGTTTCCATGATTACATTCGGATTAGTTTGCGTGGTTGGATTTATTTCTGATCTCGGTATTAGGATGCTCTATATCAGTGATGACGACGATAGAAGCCCAGTTGGGGCCGTCATCATGGTGGTAATTTCGATCTTCGCGCCGCTGGCGGCGTCGCTAGCGCAGCTAGCGGTCTCGCGCGAGCGCGAGTATCTGGCGGACGCATCGTCCGTCAACCTGACGCGCTACCCAGAGGGCATGATTTCCGCTTTAAAGAAGCTCGACGAGCATAGTCGCCCGATGCGTCGCCAGAACGCCGCCACAGAGGCCCTCTACATCAACAACCCGCTCAGGAAGAACACTTTTACTAACTTATTTAGCACCCACCCACCTATCGAAAAACGCATCGAGAGACTAGAGCATGGCAAAACCACATTCTAGCCGCCACCCCGCACCGGCCAAGGGTTTTCTCGCTGGCTTCCGCGCCAAAAAAGCCGAGACCAAGGCCAAAGTCCTCGAGAAAAAAGCCGCGAAAAACCCGCTTCACCGCTCTTTCCGCCGCTCTTATCGCGAAGATTACGAGCGCCCATTTGAAGCTCCAGGCCTGATGACCCACGCTGTGGCGTCCTTCAAGATGCTTTTTAAAAACTGGCGCCTCTTTTTGCCGTTTATTTTAATTATCGTGGTTTTGAACATCGTCCTCGTCGGTTTGATGAGCGAAGACACCTACGTCACCTTCCAGAACTCTCTCGACGAAACCGCCAAGGATATCCAAGCTGGCGAGCTTGGTACTTTTGCCCGCTCTGGATTACTCCTGATTTCCACGATTACCACCGGCGGTCTCTCCCAGGGTATGACCGAGTCTCAACAATTCGCGGCCATAATTTTATTCCTAGTGACCTGGCTAGTCACGATTTACCTGGTTCGTCAGCGTCTCGCCGGCCACAAGCTCAAACTTCGCGACGGCCTTTACAACGCGCTTGCTCCTTTTATCTCTACACTGCTGGTTGTCGCCGTGATGTTCATTGAAGCTATTCCGCTGATGATAGTGGTAATCACTTATTCCGCGGCCGTCGCGACCAACTTCCTCGCCACCCCGTTTTATGCACTGATTTACTTTATTTTTGCCGCCCTACTTTCGCTTCTTTCTATCTATCTGCTTTCTAGCTCGCTCATCGGCCTGATTGCTGTTTCTGCTCCAGGTCTCTATCCAATGGTCGCCGTCCGCACCGCTAGCGAACTCTTGGCCGGCCGCCGCATTAAGTTTATCATCCGTATTTTCTATCTCTTCTTTGTTCTTGTCGTTATCTGGGTACTCGTTATGCTCCCGCTCATTGCCCTAGACCTCGTTCTAAAACAAGCTCTACCAGCCCTCCAAGGCGTACCAGTGGTCTCCTTCGAGCTTCTCTTTATGACTTGCTTCTCAACCGTTTACGCAACTATTTATCTATATTTATTCTATCGGAGGTTACTAGATTATGACGACTAAGCTTACTCACGACCAAGCCGCAGAACGCATTCTAAAACTGCGCGAAATCATTAACGATTATCGTTACCACTACCACGTTCTAGACGAATCCACCATGTCCGAGTCCGCTGCCGACTCTTTGAAGCACGAACTTTCTCAGCTAGAAGAAGCCTACCCAGACCTCATTACTCCAGATTCTCCGACTCAGCGCGTCGCCGGTCGTCCGCTCGACAAATTCACCAAGGTTAAGCACGCCCAGCGTATGATTTCTCTTGCCGATGTTTTCTCAGAAGATGAGGTCCGCGAATGGTGCGATCGCAACCAAAAACTTGTCCCCGACGCCAAGTTTGAATTTTTCACCGATATCAAGATGGACGGCCTCGCCTGCGCTCTACATTACGAGAACGGCGTCTTGGTCAAAGCCGTCACCCGTGGCGACGGCCTCGTCGGCGAAGACGTCACGATGAACGTGAGAACGATCGAGAACATCCCGCTCCGTCTACGGGAAGGAAGCGATAGTCCTTCCCACGTTGAAGTCCGAGGTGAAATCATCATTTTCAAAAAGGATTTTGACGACCTCAACGCCAAGCAGGCGCGCATGGGCGAAAAACCTTTTGCCAACCCTCGGAACCTTGCCGCCGGCTCCATCCGCCAGCTCGATCCAAAAGTTGCCGCTTCCCGCCCACTCAAATTCATGGCCTATGACTTAGTCGAGCCAAACCTCCCTACCCACCACGAAGCCTACGAACAACTGAGAAAATACGGTTTCCAAACATCTATGCAAGATAACGTATTTGACAGCCTATCAAAAGTATTTCAAGAGATAAAACACCTTGGCGAGACTCGCGGTGGTTTACCGTTTAATACTGACGGTATGGTGATTAAGATTAATGACCGCGCCATTTATCAACGCCTCGGCATTGTCGGTAAAACTCCTCGCGCTGCCGTCGCTTTCAAATATCCGGCCGAAGAATCAACTACCAAAGTTCGCGACATTGTTATTTCCATCGGTCGTACTGGCGCCGCTACGCCGGTCGCGATTTTGGATCCCGTTGTAGTTGCTGGTAGTACAGTTAAGCATGCTTCTCTTCACAATGCCGACGAAATCGCCCGCCTCGACGTCCGCATCGGTGATACAGTGATTATTTATAAAGCCGGTGACATCATCCCACAGGTCAAAGAAGTCTTGCTTCCGCTCCGTCCAGAAGGCACTAAGCCATTTAACTACGAAGATGCTCTAAAAGAGCAATATCCAGAGCTAGAGTTTATCCGTCCCGCCGGAGAAGTAGTCTACCGTGTCAAAGGTGAAACCTCCGACCTTATCTTGAAGCGTTCTCTAGAATATTTTGCCAGTAAGCCTGCCCTTAACATTGAAGGCCTTGGCGAGAAAAACGTCGTCGCCCTGGTTGACAGCAAGTTGGTGAGAAGTATCCCAGACCTCTATCGTCTCACCGTTCCAAAAGTCGCGAGCCTCGAGCGCTTCGCCGACCTCTCTGCCAAAAATCTTGTCTCCGCTATCGAAAAGTCCAAGACCGCGCCACTTGCCAAGTTCATCACCGCTCTTGGCATTCGTCACGTCGGTGGTCAGACTGCTATCGCCCTTGCTAACAAATTCCATTCTATCGACGCTCTTGCCGGAGCCGAGGAAGAAGATTTGCTCGCTATTCCTGACATCGGCAAAATTGTCGCAGAATCTATCCTCGCCTACTTTGCTGACGAGGATAACCTCAAGATGTTAAGCGACCTAAGAGACCTTGGTGTCTCCCCAGTCTATCAAGACACATCTGCCCTGCCTCTTGCCGGCAAAAGCTATATTATCTCCGGCACCTTGGAGGGTTATGGTCGTGAAGAGGCCGAAGATTTGCTAAGGAATCTCGGCGCTACTGTCACTAGCTCTGTCACCAAAACCACTACTGCCCTCATCCTCGGAGAAAAACCAGGGAAGAGTAAACTCGACAAAGCCGCAAAGCTAAACATCCCAACCTTAGACCAGGCTGGCTTCCTAGAATTAATTGGCGCCTAGCTTAATCCGCTAGGCCTAGTGTCGAATCGCCCTCGGCGATTCTCAGAAGTTCATTGTATTTTGCGACCCTATCAGTTCTACTCATTGACCCAGTCTTGATTTGTCCCGCGCCGAGGCCTACCGCTAGATGTGCAATCGATGTATCTTCTGTCTCGCCAGAACGATGAGAAATAATTGTTTTATACCCTGCCTTCTTGGCTGTCAGCACCGCTTCAATCGTCTCTGTCAGCGTGCCAATCTGATTTGGCTTAATCAAAATCGCATTTCCGACGCCTTCTTTGATACCTTTCTTTAGAAGCTTAGTATTTGTGACGAACAAATCATCGCCCACTAACTGGCATCTCTCTCCTAGGCGATTTGTCATATCTTTCCAGCCAGCCCAGTCGCTTTCTGACAGGCCATCCTCAATGGAAACTACTGGATAATTATCAATAATCCAGGTATACCAGTTAATCAAATCGTCCGAGCTCTTCCAATCACCATTAGTTTTAAGGACATAATGGTCATTATCGTAAAACTCAGAAGCAGCAATATCCATGGCGATCGCCACGTCTGTCCCCAGTCTATATCCGGCCTTTTCGATGGCAATTTTGATACATTCTAGTGGCTCGTTATTACCTTCGCGCACTCTTGGTGCATAGCCGCCCTCGTCACCTACAGTCGTCACATAGCCACGTTCTTTCAAAACATCCTTTAGCGTATGAAAGACCGTTGCGCCGATTTCTACTACTTCGCTCATTGTGGCCGCTCCCTTAGGAATAATCATATATTCCTGGAAATCCGTACTCCAATCCGCGTGCGCTCCGCCGTTCATCACGTTCATCATTGGTATAGGCAGCGACATTTCTCCCGTCGTCCCGGCTAGCTCCGCGATATGCTCATAGAAGTGCAGCTTCTTTGCCTTAGCTACGGCTTTTGCATTCGCTAATGATACCGCAAGAATGGCGTTAGCCCCCAGACCAGATTTATTCTCAGTCCCGTCTAGGTCGCGCATCAATTGGTCAACGGTTTTCTGATCAGCCGAGTTTCCGACTAGAATGTCCTTAATCCTGCCATTCACATTCCAGACTGCTTTTAGGACACCTTTGCCGCCAAAATACTTTTTGTCACCGTCTCTCAGTTCCAAAGCTTCTCCTGATCCAGTCGATGCACCCGATGGCACTGCTGCTCGGCCCATTTCTCCAGAAGATAAATAGACGTCTGCTTCTACGGTTGGATTGCCGCGGCTATCCAAAATTTGTCTTGCTTTGATATCAGAAATTGTCAGCTTATTCATGCCATAATTATACCATAAGCATTATGAATTAAGAAGTAAAAATGTTATAATTTGTCTATGACAGACGCTCTGAAAGCCAAGCTTAAGACTCTTCCTTCCGCTCCAGGAGTTTATTTTCATAAAAACAAAAATGGTGAAATTATTTATGTTGGCAAGGCTGCCGTTCTTAAAAACCGCGTGCGTCAATATTTCCAAAATACCGAAAAAGACCCCAAAACCACGGCCCTCGTTGCCGAGATTTATGATACAGATTGGATTGTGGTAGATACCGAGATGGACGCCCTCTTTCTAGAGTCCGAGATGATTAAACGCTACATGCCCAAGTGGAACATTCTTCTCCGCGACGACAAGACCGTTTCTTATGTTCGTATTGATATGAAATCGCCCGTACCCTATGTTTCGATGACCCGTCAACCGCTAGACGATAAGGCGACCTATATCGGCCCATTTTATGCTAAGACCACTATCGCTACGGCGCTCCGCATCCTGCGCAAAGTCTTCCCATATTATGACAAGCCATACGATGGCAAGAAGACGTTAAACACCGACCTTGGCCTCACCCCAGGTATAGAAGTGGGTAAATCCACTCCGTCCGAGTATAAAAAGGACTTAAAAAAGCTCATCCGCTATCTTGAGGGCGATCGCCAAAAACTTATCACCGAGATAGAAAAGGAAATGAAAACCGAAGCCAAGCTAGAGCACTTCGAGCGTGCCGCCGAGCTTCGCAACCAATATTTTGGCCTCAAAGGCCTGAAGAAGAAAATCGTCTTTTCTGACAAAGAATTTCTCGATATTTCCTCCGACCAGGCGCTAAAAGAACTCCAAAAACTCTTAAACCTCCCTGAGCCGCCACGTCGGATTGAAGGCTATGATATTTCTCACGAGCAGGGTACTAACGTGGTTGCCTCCATGGTAGTTTTCACGAACGGTGTTTCTGACCGTTCTGAGTACCGCAAGTTCAAGCTCCGTCGTCAAAAGAATGATGATACTGGTAACATGAAAGAAATTATCACTCGCCGTTTGAAGCACAAAGAATGGGCTTATCCAAATCTGGTAATTCTTGATGGTGCCGAGGGTCAAGTCAATGCCGTCAAAGACCTACTAACCGCAGAAAATATACCTGTGATTGGTCGCGACAAATCTGGCGACCATACCAAAAACGCTCCCGTCCACATCGTCATCCCAGACGACCGGGAATCATCCGGTTTTCGCTTCGTGGCCTTTTCCTCAGATTCTCATGTCGCTAAACTAATTGCTCGTATCGACGATGAGTCGCACCGTTTTGCTATTACCTACCACCGTCTACTCAAGAAAAAGTCCCTCCTAAAATAACCTGAACCCTTGTCAAAAACCACTCCCCGCCTTATAATAGAATCAATATGCAAATTGGAAGTATTCTACAGACAGTTATCTTAATTTCCGCCGTCCTCACCATTCTTTTGATTTTGGTTCAACAACGCGGCGCATCGCTCGGTGCTGGTTTTGGCGCTTCTGGGGAGCTCTATACTACTCGTCGTGGCCTAGACAAATCACTTTTTAACGCGACCGTAGTCTTTGCGGCTATCTTCGTCTGCTCAATCATTGGGTTATTAATTATTCCAGCATAATATCATGGCACAAGGCATTAAAAAACGTGGGCAAAAAATTGTAAAGCGCTTTTCGCATTTTTCTAAACGTGCCGGCGAAGAGGGCAAAGAGCATATTCGCGAGAATTTTATTGACCGTATCTCCCACGTCAAGAATGTCCGCCTCTTAATTCTAGAATGGGCGCTCCTAGTTCTAGCTATTATTATGCTCTCTATCACCCAGGCATTCCTCTACGCCGAATCCTACGCCGTGACCACTTTCACTTCTGGCGGGATTTATTCCGAAGCTACGCTCGGACGTATTAACTCGCTCAACCCAATCTTTGCTACCACTGGTAGCGAAAAAACCTTGAGTCGTCTCATGTTTCAGACGCTCTCCTCCGTAGATTATTCTGGCCACATCGGGCTAGGTCTAGCTGACTCTATCAAAACTGACGATACCGGTACGGTCTGGACTGTAAAGCTTCGCAAAGGAGTGAAATGGTCCGATGGTGAACCTATTACTAATGCTGATGTGATTTATACTGTGGGCATACTTCAATCTCCAGCCGTCAACTCGCCATATTCTTCTAATATGTCCGGTGTGAAAGTTTCAGAATCCGAAGAGGATCTAGTGTTTACACTCGCCACGCCATATTCCAATTTCTCCTCCGCACTTGATTTTCCTATTCTTCCATCCCACATCCTAAAAGACGTCTCGCCTAGCCTACTTCTAGAAGATAACTTTTCTACCACTCCAGTCACTTCTGGCGCCTTCTCCTTTAAGGCCTCCCAATCCATTGGTTCTCTCGGTGAGAAAATCGTCTATCTTTCCCCAAATGAGAATTACTACGAGGGCGCCCCACTTCTAGATAGCTTTGCCGTCCACGCCTATACCACGACTGATGACATCATCTCTGCCCTTAACACCGGTTCCGTCACTGCTACCGCCGAGCTTCTTCCGACCGACGCCGACAAGATTACTTCCGCTAGCATTTACGAGAAAGAGACCGCGCTTAACTCTGGTGTATTTATCTTCTTTAATACTAGCCGAGTCTTTTCTTCCAAAGAGCTAAGAAGGGCTGTTCAACAGGGAATTGATATGCGTTCGCTCCGCGCCCCAGTTGGCGATGAGTCCGACTTGGATTATCCGCTGCTTAAAACCCAAGTAGACATAGACAACTTCCCAGCCTTGCCAGAATATGATCCAGAATCCGCCAAGGCTACCATCCAGTCTACCAACTTTGACAGGGAACAAGCTATTAATCTTACCACTATCAATACTGGCTACTTCCCAGCTCTAGCTGAGAATCTCAAATTCCAGTTAGAAAACCTTGGCTTCAAGGTAGAAATGAATGTGCTAGCTCCAGGTCAGGAATTCTTGGTCAGCGTTATTCGCCCAAGGAACTATGATATTTTACTCTATGAGATTGAGCTAGGCTCCGATCCGGACCTCTTCCCGTATTATCACTCCTCCCAGGTGAGAGAAAACGGTCTCAACCTTTCCAACTATAACAACACGCTTGCCTCTGACGCGCTTCTAGCCGCTCGTCGCACTATAGACCCTAGCGTTAGGAATGCTAAATACGCTTCTTTCCTTAAGTCTTGGGTAGAAGACGTCCCAGCTATCGGTATTTATCAGGTCAACTTATCATATTTTGTGAACAAGAACGTGCGTAGCTTCTCCTCGGAGAATCGTCTCGTCACCGCCACGGACCGTTTTGAAGATGTTTATCTCTGGGCTACAGAAAAAACCTCCAAGGATCGTACGCCCTAGCCCTTTGCAAATTGATTACTTTGTGATAAAATATAAATAGTACTTTGCGCCTGTGGTGAAATTGGTATACACGCTACCTTGAGGTGGTAGTGCCTTCGGGTGTGCTAGTTCGAGTCTAGTCAGGCGCACCAAAATTCCTATTAAAATCGCGTATTTTGGCATTTTTCGGAACTCGCTCTATCGACAATAGCGCTTCGTTCCGAGAAAATACCAAACTGCGCGATTTTTCTTAGGAATTTATAAGCCTTTCGCTTGACATAACCGAGGAGTTCGCGAAGCGAACGATTTCTAGTCAGGCGCAAAAAACCGCCCATTTTTCTTGACATAACCGTTTTCCTGCTATAATATAAAGATAGAAAAGTCATATATGATTATATTTTTGAAAGGAAGCAAATGTCAAAAATAAAAAGAGTAATTGCTGGGCTTGGTGTAGCTGCCGGGTTTGGCGTTGCCATATTGCCGGTAGCAGCGTTTGCGGATGACGATCCGGAAACGACTCCCGAGACTAGTGGAGAAACTGTCATCACCGCCAATGTTAACGATGTTATCTCTCTACGCTTAGTCTCAAGTGGCTCCGCAGGTGACAAAACCCTAATCTGCTCCTCTAGTGCCAATCCTACTTGTAGCGGCCAAGAACAGCTTGCTAGTACAACTATTCTTCCTAGCCAAGACGATAAAACATCTATGTATACCGAGGCCTTTGTTAGTACTAATAGCCTTGGCGGATATAGTCTTTCTCTGTCAGATTCCGACACAACTAACGCTTTGACTGTTTCTGCCACCGGTGACACTATCGCCGCAATTAATAGCGAGCCAGTTGGTGGCACTAATCCAGGTTGGGCTATTGCCATTGACGACGATGTGCAGGGTTGGGTTAGCGCCTGGTATCAGGTTCCAATTTCTAGCGCCACTGCTCTCACGCTTAAAACTCATACGCCTAGCCCGGCTGCTGTCACGATCGACAGCCGCACCAAGGTGACCTATGGCGTCGCTGCTTCCAGTAGTCAGCCTACAGGTATCTACACGGACACAGTGGTTTATACCGCCACCGCGCTGTAATATATAATATATATGACTTGACCGCCCCACCCAGGGCGGTTTTCTTGTGGAAAACTCAAAATCCTTAAAAAAATACTTGACTTTAGCATAGGCGTTATTGTAAAATAGAAACTACAAAAGGTCATATAATAAACATTACAAATAGAAAGGAAAATCCAAATGACAAAATCAACTAAGATTATTGCTGCGCTCGGCGTAGTAGCAGGCCTCGGCGTCGCCGCCTTGCCAGCATTTACGTATGCAACCGCTAGCGTTTCCGGCAATGCCGATCTTTATGTTAAGGTCGATCCTGCCATCGCAATGACCATCACGGGTAATAATGATGATTCTACTGTTGGCAACCATCTGCATCAAACCGGTGAATCTACGTCGCCTGATGCTCACGGCGCAGCTAATAGAGCGAATCCAGATGGCGCATTCGGAATTACCGCCAACACTTTGACATCTTCCTCTAAGATTGCCAGTATGTTACCAAATGCATATGCATCCACAAGTTCCACTGTGACCGTATACACTAACGATGCTGGTGGCTATGGGTTAACTGCACTTGCTGCAACTCCAGCGCTCACGAGCGAATCTAATGATACGATTGCTGCTGGTGTCCTAACTGGCGAAACAGGTGGTCAAGGCTTATGGTCCTTCAAGACCGACGCTGATGATACCGAAGAGACTGGAATCGTAGCAGCAGATGATTGGGCTGCAATGAGTACAACTGCTCAGACCATTAGAAATACTGCTACTAGAGCTATGTCCGGTGATCCAACCGTCGTTACCTACGGTGTTTCAACTGGAGCAAATCAAGGTACTGGCGTCTATAAGACCTCTATTACCTACACTGCTACGACCCATAACTAATCAGGTTTAGCAAAATGACCAAAGTCCCCTCTTCGGAGGGGATTTTTGATATATAATATGACGTATGTTGAATGTATTCATAAATATAATGATAGTCCCAATTTTGACCGGGATAATTAGTTCAATCTTAACAGTGAAGATTATGAATTTTGTCAACAAGGTTCAAGTTCGCGAGTCTATCAAAAATGATCGGCTCTTTTGTAGTGCGCTTGATAATATAAGATTCAGCACAGACTGGCTTTTACAATTATTTGAACCCATCTTACGTTATTACAACGGCCCACATTATAATTATCCAGGAAAAATGAAAGGAAAATTTGATACTGTGGAATTTGCTTTTCATGATGAACAGATGAAGAAAATCACAGCTTTTTACGAGGATAATAAGAAAGATATTGAAAACTACGTTAATAATGTCATTATTACGGGCGATAATGATATTATCTATCAAATGTCAGACAAGGCTTTTATCGTCCATAACGATTTTAAGTTAGTGGGTATTATTAATGACCTAAAAAGCCACGCGGATTTTTTACGAGATAAAGGTTATGGTATTAAAGAGGACGAGTTGATTGATGAAGAATTCGACACTTGTTTAAGAATAGGTGACATTATGGATTTCATTAGTAGTTTTTACGACTTAATCGACTATCTAAAACTGAGAAAGCAGTACGACAGAGAATGTAAAAGTATTAAGGAAGAAATAAGTAAAATGATGACTGAATTACCTCTCGAAAAGAAGTAAAAAACATGACAATATCGACCGTGAATGAATAAAAGGGATATAACAATAAGTATTATGGACAATAAACATTTTTGCACTCGCGTTCATGACGATTTCGTGAAAATGTTTACAAGAGATAAGCCTAAGCAGTGTGCCACCTCGAAAAAATAATTTCAGGCCTTCTCGTTTGGGATTATTTTTTAGCTTAATCGCGCGCAACGCTCAGAAATAAGTCTCATCATCCTATCTTTAGTCTCGTCGTCCAGCAGTGATTCTTTGCAATATTCTAAGCAATCTTCTTTTTTTGATACGAGGCCCGCAATAATTTTATTCGCTACACCTTCTTCTATGTTGCAATGCTCTGCAAATTTCAAAAAATCGGATTTTTCGAGTTTATTTTTTCTGCCATTCAAGCTCAGCGCTAATTCCTCTTCGTCCCGCTCATCGACGACGTTGACTGGTAAAATGTCGTATGCATCTGACAGGTTGAAGATTCTGGAGGCGGGAGCATCTTCGATTAGTGAGAAATTCTTTAGATGAAGATCTGAATTCCCAACGATAAAACTAGCTACGACTCTCATAAAAAGTTCCGTCAAGTCTAGAGTTGCGTGGCTAGAATAATTCTTGATGACTCGCGCACAGTTTTCATAAGACCCACGGTATTTATCTTCAGATAAGCGCTCGGAGAGTTGGCAAAAATCTTCCATGGCAAATTTTTCGCCACTTGCTCCACGGTCGATACGTTTCGTGATATAAGCTAAAGAATCACTGAGCTTTATGAGTGCAAAAGGAACTGTCTTTATCCCGAGTTGTCTAGCGATAAACATTGCCAAGAATTCCGCCTCTGGCAGTTTCGCATATTCGGGGGTCTGAGGCTTTAGGATATAACCGGCCGGATAATCTACAAGTGTTAGACGATTACCTCGACCATCACCGGACTCGTGATGAAGCGAAAGCTTTTTCTGTACGCCGGGCACCGTCAGTCCGCGTTCTGCATTCCGTGAAGCAATTTGTTCTAGCTCTTCCTCGGACACCTCGATAAACGGCAACGTTTCTGTTCCGAAAAATTTCCGGACACAATGTTTGTGCCAACAATCAAGTTGCTCTTGTTCGGAGGGGTCTTGTATCTCTAGGCCGCAGCAAAGGCATCTCATAGTGTCACTCCATTATATATAATTTGCACATCGCCAATACAATCGCGACACGCGTGTAGTAAGACTCCGAAACGATCTTTCTCTGGAATTTTCCAGCGCATCCGCACTTTGTTGAGCAGCCACCCCTCGGGGATTAATCCGTCAAAGAAAGAAAAGAGTGTTTTCGAAGTATATACATTTTTCGAGAGGGGAAGAGTTAGGCTAACCGGAACTGGATTTTCAGATTTTAGATACGGCTCGAAGTATCGAAAAATATAGCCATCGTCAGTCTCCGCAAGTATGCCGGCTAGTTTGCCCTGAACGAGTACCTGCGCTCTGCGATAAACTGGGATCATTCCTAAGCCTTCCCTTCGGGATTGATATCGCCAGGTACTGGCTCTTTCTCGAACATTCGAAGGGCTTGACTGACTTTGTCCATACGGACAGTTGACTTGCCTTGTTCTAAATCCCTCACAAATTTCAAGCTAAGACCAGAACGCATCGCAAACTCTTCTTGAGTTAACCCTGCGTTCTTCCGCTCCTTTTTGATATATTCTGCTATTTTGTTCATGCTTTTATTATACCCAATCGCATATAAAATGTCAATAATTTATTAAAAATTATCGAAAATATACCCGAACGCATATAAAATCCTCGAAATAATCCCAAAAATAGTAAAACTATACCCGAACGCATATAATTTCATTTTTCATCTTGCCAGCATTTCAGACCACATGTATAATTAACTACATAACAAGGAGGTTAATGGCTAAAAAAATAAAACTACTGACTGCTGTTGTGCTTGCGGCCGTGACTTTTGGCACGTTCCAGGCCATTGCTACCACAACTGCTCACGCTGAAGATACTACTAGAAACGCAATTCACTTGCAGGTTTCCCCTACTAAGCAGAAACTATCCCTCACCCCAGGCTCGTCCTACGTTGGTACTTTTAAGGTTCACAACGCTGGTGCCGCACCGTTTAACTATAGCGTCTCCGCTACCCCATATAGCGTCACTAATGATAATTACAGCCCAGATTATACTGGTCTGACTAACTATACCCAGATTGCTGACTGGATCACCTTCGACAAGGCTACAGAAAAAGGCTTGCTCCAGCCAGGAGAGATTGCTGAAGTCGCCTATACCGTCAACGTTCCAAAAGACGCTCCGGCCGGTGGTCAATACGCCGCTCTGATGGCTCAGACCGAAGATGGTAATGATGAGAACGCCACCGTCGCCGTTATTCACCGCGTCGGCATGATTCTTTATGCCGCCGTCCCAGGCGAAACTCGCGAATCTGGTGAAATCATCAAAAACAACGTCAACACCTTCTACTTTAACCCTCCTCTCACTGTAAGCTCCCTTGTCAAAAACACTGGTAACGTCGAGCAAACCGCTACCTACACTGTCAAGATTTATCCTCTCTTCTCTAACGAAGCCGTCTTCTCTAACGAAGAAAAACCAGACAAAGAAAAACAACTAGACGTCATCCCAGAAACCAGCCGTTTCAACTCTATCACCTGGGAAGGTGCTCCGCAAATCGGTATTTTCTCCGTAGAACAGACTATCGAATTTGCTGGCCAGATTTCTACTAACAAGAAGCTAGTCCTTATCTGCCCACTCTGGCTATTATTTATCATCTTCGCGCTACTCTTCTTCATTATCTTCTGGCTCTTCTCCCGCGCTAGGAATCGCAAACACGAAGCAGCTCGTCATTCAAACACAAGTGAAAAATCAGAGAAAGATAAGGAGGAATAATGAAAAAATCTCTGTTTGCTATCATCTTAACTTTGGCACTCAGCCTCTCAGTTGTCAGCCCTGTCGCCTACGCTGAGGAATCCGGTGAGGGTCACGACACTGCACCAGAACTTTCTGTCTCTCCTGCCACTACCAGCGTTTCTCTCAAGCCGGGCGCATCTATGGACTACACCCTCGTAGTCACCAATGACAAGACCGAGGACTTGCATATCACCGCCTATGTCTCCCCATATTCCATCCAGAACGAAGATTACGATGTAGATTTTGAGAAAGAGACTAACCGTACCCAACTTTCTCGCTGGATCAAATTCGTTAACAATGACGGTTCTACCACCGAGGACTATCAAGCTATCGTTCCTGCCGCCTCCAAGAGTTATGTCAACTATCGCGTGACTATCCCAGAAGATATTCCAGCCGGCGGCCAGTACGCTGCTATCTTCATCCAGACCGGCGATGATGCTAAACCTCTTGAATCCAGTGGTATTTCTGCGGCCTCTCGCGTAGGCGTGATCATCTATGGTCGCGGTCTCGGCGAGACTGACGAAAAAGCCGAAGTCACCGAGCTCAATGTTCCAGCCTTCATGACCAGCGGCCCAGTTAAAGCCTCTGCTCTCATCACTAACACCGGTAACACTGACATTGAAGTAGAATATAGCTTCACTGTTAATTCCATTGTTGGCGCAGAGCTATACCACTCCGAAGGCAAGGATCCAATTCTTCCGGATGCTTCTCGCCGTATCAAGTCCGAATGGGAAAGCACTCAGCCGATGGGTATCTTCCGCGTCACCTACAAGGTTTCTACGCTTGACCAGAATTACGAAGTCAGCAAACTTATCATTATTCTTCCAGTTTACATGATAGTGATTGCGCTTTTCGTCTTGACATTATTAATCATATGGATTATAATCCTAATTAGGAAGCGTAGAGAGCGCAAATCCAGATTAGTCGTCTAATCAAAATTTGCTCTGCGAGAACTCTCCTACGAGGCCAAAACAAAAATAACAAATAAAAAGAGAGTGTAGAGTATGAAAATAGCAAGAAAGCATGCGCTCGGCTTGGGCTGTTTAGCTATCGTAGGAGCTATTACAGCATTTGCTTTCACCCTTCCAACTGGCGCCGTATCTGTTGGTGGCGAAGTTGAAATCATGGTGGAAGTGTATTCAAGTAATTCCGAGACAATTATCAACAAACCACAAGATGGAGAAGTTTTTAGCGAGTCACAAATTACCTTCTCCGAGACCCACAGTCACGCTCAGACCGTGAGCTACTATCTAAAGAAGCTCAAGAGCGATGGTAGCGTTGAGTGGAAAAAAGAAATCACTGATCAGAAAATCAGTGGGCTAGATGTTAATGGCACTACTACTTTCACCCTAGATATGGATGAATGGGGTGGAACCGGCGTATATGTTTTTGAATCTGAACTTTTTGGAACGGATGGTACTACTCATACCGACCACGTTCAGTTTACCTATGCGGCTATCTCTGCGGAAGACCCAGAAGTCTCCTCGGATCAAACGATTGTCACTTATCGCGTTAACTATACGGCGGGAGTGAAGTCTCTAACTTACCAACTCTTTGATTCCAATAACAATGCGATTTCTGAGCCAATCACCGTCAATACTACCGATCCAGTGACTGGCGGATATATGGATATCCAAATCGACATCACCAAGCTCGAAATGGAATCCGGAAAATACCAAATTCTTACTATTGGTCACAGTGGGGAAAATGGCACCGGTTTAACTATTGGTTCCGCTCTGGTCAAATTTGACTATACCGCACCTGATTCGCCAAACGTTCCAGATACAGGCTCTCTGTTTACGTCGCTCAACATCTCTAGAGCTGACTACCTGATTACCGGTATCCTTGGATTCACTGCGATCAGTGTCGCTGCACTCTTCGTCGTCTTGAAGAGCAAGAGAAGTGAATAATAAAAAACTCTGTGTTTGTTTTTGGCTAATCTTTTTAAGTGGGCGCCTTCTGCGAGGGGCGCTCACTTCATCTGTAAAGCCATAAAAAATAGCCCGAATTAAGGGCTTGTTTTTATGGTGGGCGAAGAGGAATTCGAATCCCCGACCTTCTCTACGTCAAAGAGACGCTCTAGCCAGCTGAGCTATCCGCCCATAAGACTCACTTATTATAGCACAGTAATTCACTTTTGCAAAGTTTTTCTTCTGCATAGTTTGGTGTATAATAGCCATAAGGAGAAAAAATGAATAACGTTCAAAAGAAAGTAAATACCTTTATCAATTCATCAATCTTAGTTTCGCTCGGCTTCTTTGTGCTTGGCGTCGTATTCTTGGCCATGCCAAGCTTGTCACTTGACATCATCCGTTGGGTCATCGCTATTGGCTCTCTTATCATTGGCACAATTCTTATTGCGGCCGACCTCGGAGGGAGACGTACTTTTCCATTCTTTTCTACCACTATCGCTGGTATCGTCCTGCTTATTATCGGCCTAGTCTTTATTCGTCATCCTCGCGTGATGGATATTTTCCCGATCATCCTCGGCGCAATCTTCATCATTAATGCCTTCACCTCTGGCCGCCTCACCGCCGCTCTTCGCGGAACCAACGCCGGTAAGTACGCTACTATTACTACTATTCTTGCCATCATCTGTGGTATCCTGCTTATCGCCAATCCTTGGGAAGGCAACATCTCTATGATGATCTTTGCCGGCATCATGATGATTGTTTACTCACTTTCCACTTTTGTTGACATGATCGTCTTAAAGAAGAATGTCAAAGAGCTTTCCAAACAACTAAAAAGCTTTTTCAAGGCAGAATAAGCCTCTTCCCAAATCTTGGTACTTGTGATATAATAAGCAAGTACCAAATCCTGGGTCGGTAGCTCAGCTGGTTAGAGCACGGGCCTTTTAAGCCCGGTGTCGAGGGTTCGAGCCCCTCCCGACTCACCAATACAAAATTAGGTCATTGGCCTTATTTTTTTATGCTATAATATAACCATGAGCACTAAGAAATCTAAAGTTACCAAGAAAACTAACACTAAAAAACCAACCAGAGTCACCAAGAGAGGCAAAAAATGTTGCGCCCCTAACAAACCACTCGGTATCCTCACTGTTATTATTTTGGGTGTTGCCGGCCTTGTTCTTGCTAGCTTTCTCATGATGTACGCCGTTATTGGTGGACAGGAAACTGACGCAGAGCGCTTCGCTAGCGAATATTCTTCTGTAGAAAAAGACAACGTCTTTGTTTATCGTACCGGCGAAGAAATCGTTGACATCTTGGAGCATGGTACGGGTGCAGTTTTCCTAGGTTTCCCATCCTGTCCTTGGTGTCAAGCTTATGCTGGCTATCTTAATGCCGTTGCCAAAGAAAAAGACTTTAGCCCAATTTATTATTACAACATCGAGCAAGATAGAGCGGACAACACCGAGCTTTATCAAAAACTCGTCTCCATCCTCTCTTCCTATCTCCAGTACGACGAAGAAGGAAAACATCGTATTTACGTCCCTAACGTCACCTTTGTAATCGACGGCAAAATCATCGGTAACGACCTAGAATCTTCTAAATACACCGCCGGCGAAACCGATCCAGCCGTCTACTGGACCGAAGCTCGCGTCAATGATTTCAAATCTCGCCTCGGTAGCTGGATGCAACAGATTATCGACGCCAGTAATTGTAACGATTCTTGCAACAAATAATTAGTGCTATAACTCTTTACTTTTGCACCAAAAAAGTGTATAATTGTTCTTTATGAATAAAGACAGAATCAGAAATGTCGCAATCATTGCGCACGTCGACCATGGTAAGACCACGCTTGTTGATGGTCTATTGAAGCAGTCCCATACTTTTCGCGATAATCAGGCGGAAATGTCCCAGACTCTCATCATGGATTCCATGGACCAGGAACACGAGCGCGGCATTACAATTACTGCTAAGCAGACTGCTGTCTATTATAACGACTACAAGATTAATATTATCGATACCCCAGGCCACGCCGACTTTTCTGGCGAGGTGGAACGTACCCTTAACATGGCAGACGGTGTTCTGCTGATTGTTGATGCCCAGGAAGGTCCAATGCCACAGACTAAGTTTGTGCTTCAAAAAGCCCTTGGTCTCCATCTAAAACCGGTGGTAATTATTAATAAAATTGACAAACCTGCCGCCAGAATTGAAGAAGTTAAAGACGAAATTTCTGACCTCTTCCTAGAACTCGCAACCGACGAATCGCAACTTAATTATCCAATTTATTACGCTATCGCCCGCGATGGTAAAGCTGGCAAGACTACTGACCTAGATGATGATCTTCATGTTATTTTTGAAAGCATCATTAACGATATTCCAGCTCCAAAAACCGATGATAACGAGGGCGCTGGCGCTCAACTGCTGGTTGCCGCTCTTGCCGCGGACAATTATCTTGGCAAATACGCCATTGGTAAGATTTTCCGTGGACGCCTCAAAAAAGGTCAGAGCGTCAAATTGATGCAAAAAGACACCGTCAAACCTGCCAAAATCGAAAAGATTTTCACCTACCGTGGCCTCGGCAAGGAAGAAGCCGAAGAAGCTATTGCTGGCGACATCGTTGCTCTCACCGGTGTGGCAGAAGCTAACATTGGCGATACTATTGCTACTGGCGAAAATCCTGAAGCTCTTCCCACTATTGAGCTAGAACCACCAACGCTTTCTATTTATATCGGCCCAAACACCTCACCTCTCAAAGGTAAAGAAGGTGAATTCACCACTTCTCGCCAGATTGCCGAGCGTCTCGAAAGGGAACTAGAAACCAATATCGCTCTTAAAATCCAGCCAGATGGCCTAGGCTACAAAGTCTCCGGTCGTGGTGAGCTTCACCTTTCTGTCTTGATTGAAACTATGCGTCGCGAAGGTTACGAACTTGAAGCTGGACGTCCAGAAGTAGTCTACAAAGAAGAAAACGGCCAAAAAATGGAGCCAGTCGAAGACCTCACCATTGAGGTTGATTCCGAATTTGTCGGTGCTGTCTCCCAGGAAATGGGCGTTCGCCGTGCCGAGCTGAAGACTCAGGAATTGACTAGTACCGGCAGTACTCGTTTTACTTACGAAATCACTACCGCTGCACTCATCGGCCTTAGAAACAATCTTCTTACCGCTACCAAGGGTACTGTTATTATGTCCAGCATCCCACACGGTTACAAACCAGTCGATGTGAAATATAAGCCAGAAAGAAACGGCGCTCTGATTGCCTTCGAATCTGGCGTTTCCACCGCCTATGCGCTTGATGCTGCTCAGGCTCGTGGCATTCTCTATATTCCACCACAAGTCCCAGTCTATCAGGGTATGATTGTTGGCCTTTCCAACAAAAAGGACGACCTTGACATTAATATTTGTAAAGAAAAGCAGCTCACTAATATGCGTACTCACGCCTCTGACGGTGCTATCCAGCTTACCCCATACACTCAGCTCTCTCTCGAACAGTGTCTCGACTTCCTGCTAGACGACGAACTTCTCGAAGTTACACCAAAATCTTTGCGTCTTCGCAAGCGCCAGCTTGACCCGATTAAGCGCAAAAGAGAAAATCGCGTATAGTATAATAGATATATGCTAATCGATACACATTGCCACATCCACGATCGTGGTACTTATAACTTTGCTTTTTCACGTCAACAAATAGGGAAGAAATTTCTACGTGGCCGCCCCGACTTTCCACACGAAATAGACGATTTCACCCCAGAAAAAATCATCGCCCGCGCCCACGAACATGACGTAAAGAAGATGATTTGCATCGGCACCTCGCACGAGGATTCTTTAAGCGCCCGCGACTTCGCCGCGAAACACGCCGACGCCGGCGTTTTCTGGTCCTACGGCATCCACCCCGACGAAGCAACAGGAAGTTTGAGCGAGGAGCAAACAGAGTTTTTTGCGCTATCTAGCGACAACGGGAGCGTCTGCGAAAGTCGCGCCCGTAACGAACCAAGGAAGCGAGGAGACGCGAGCTTGCTCAGCGTCTCGGAGCGACGTAGATTCTGGCGCGAAGCGACAGACGGGCCGGAGCGAAGTCAGCGCCTGCAAGGCTACTGTTTGTCCGAGCTTGTAAAACTTCCTGTTGCTATTGGCGAAGTGGGTCTGGATTATCGTGAAACCACGGCCAATCGCACGGCGCAAATTCGCCTTTTCGAGCGCATGCTCCAACTCGCCAAAGACAACGACTTGCCGCTAATTTTCCATGTCCGCGACGCTTTCGACGACTTTTTCTCCGTAATAGCCAATTTCCCAGATATTCGCGGCGTCGTCCACTCTTTTTCCGACAGTGAGGACAACCTCAAAAAATCCCTAGACAAAGGCTTTTATATCGGTGTCAATGGTCTTGCCACCTTTGCGCCCGAACTCCCGACCGACAAAATTCCCCTTCAGAGAATGCTCCTAGAAACCGATGCTCCCTTCTTGACACCAGCGCCATTTCGTGGTACTATAAACGAGCCGGCGCGCGTCCAGGACGTTTGCGCCTACATATCTAAAATTAACGGAAAATCAGAGGCAGAAGTTGCCCAGATTACCACAAAAAATGCAGAATCATTATTCAAAATCTGATATGCCTTCTTTTGCCCGCAAGGGCTATGCTTTTGATACGCTGGATCTTGATTTGTATCAAGAACTCAGCCAAATCTCCGAGGAGATCGAACAATGTCGAAGCTCTCAGCTAAACTAAAAAAGACTAAGATTTTCAAACATTCCGGAAAGCGTCTTAAACTTACCGAAGCTGACCTAATTAACGCTGAATCTCGCCTTGGTGCTACACTTTTTGGTCCTATTCCGGCCGGCCACAGGCGTGAATTTTTCCGCTATCGTCACAACATTTGGATTTATCACGAGAGTTGGATGGCAAATGGCAAAAAAATGGAATCTACTATCACCTATAAAGTCCAAGAAAACGGCGTTTTTAAATGTCCACTTGGTGGCGAATACGTCAAAATTACTGGCCCAGAACTTGCCAACTTCCGCAAAGCTACCAAAGAATACCTAAAACTGATCAAAGCCAAACTTTACGGCGCATAGAAAAAATAGTATAATTACACCTATGAATGCAAGTGAAATCCGTCAAAAATTCTTAGAATTTCAAGAGAAACGTGGCCACAAAGTGATTGCTCCGGCTCCGCTTGTTCTTGAAAACGATCCAACCACCCTCTTTACCGGTTCTGGCATGCAGCCACTTCTACCATATCTTTTGGGTCAACCCCATCCCGACGGCACTCGCTTGACTGACTCCCAGCCATCTCTTCGTCTTCAGGACATTGAAGATGTCGGTGATCCGCGCCACACCACTGTTTTTGAGATGCTTGGCAACTGGTCTCTAGGTGATTATTTCAAGAAAGAACAAATTCCAGCTTTCTTTGAGTTTTTGACTGAAGTTGTTGGTCTCGACCCTAAGAAGATCTACGTCACCTGCTTTATTGGTAACGAAAAATACGGTATTCCAAAAGATACTGAAGCTGCCGAGATTTGGCAAGAAGTGTTTAAAAAAGCTGGTGTCGACGCCAAGATTGCCGAAATCGGTTCTGCAGAAAACGGCGACAAACGCGGCATTAAAGACGGTGAGCATATCTTCTTCTATGACGACAAGGAAAACTGGTGGAGCCGTGGTGGTGGCATTGAGACTACGCCAATCGGTGACCCATGTGGTCCAGATTCTGAGGTTTTCTACGATTTTGGTGAAGACAAACAAGATGTTGGGAAATATGGCCAGAGTCACCCAGCTTCCGACGGTGCTCGCTTCATGGAAATTGGTAACCAAGTCTTCATGCAATATCGCAGAAAAGAAGATGGCACCTTTGAAGAACTAGAAAAGAAAAACGTCGACTTTGGTGGTGGCCTCGAGCGTATTACTGCTGCCAGTATTAATAGTTTTGACGTATTTAAGATTTCCTTGCTTAAGCCGATTATTGATAAACTCGAAGAACTATCCAGCAAGAGCTATGACAACAATACCGACGAAATGCGTATTATTGCCGACCACCTTCGCGGCGCCTATCTCTTGACCGCGCAGGGCCTCACTCCGTCTAATAAACAACAGGGTTATGCTCTCCGTCGTTTGATTCGCCGCGCCGTTTTGAAAGCACTCGATCTTGGTATTGCTCAGGACTTTATCTCTGAAGTCGTTCCAATTATCGCTAAGAATTATGAGGACTTGCCAGATAGTATTTTAACCCATCGCGAATCCGCCGTAGCCGTTCTAGAAAAAGAAGAACGCGCCTTCCGCCAGACCTTGAACAAGGGTCTTAAAGAAATGCAAAAGATGGTAAAACTCGATACTGATGGTATTCTGGACGGTGCAGATTTGTTTAAACTCCAGGATACATACGGTTTCCCATTTGAAGTTTCCGTGGAGGAGGCTTATCGCCAGAACATCCCACTTTCAGAAAAGTATCGCGAAGAATTTGACGCTGCCCTCGCCGAACAACGCGAGCGTAGTAAAACTGCCAGCAAGGGTATGTTCAAAGGCGGCCTAGAAGACCATGGTGAGACTAGTACCAAATATCACACCGCTACCCACCTCACTTTTGCCGCCCTTAGAAAAGTTCTAGGTGACGACATCCACCAACAGGGAAGCAATATTACTCCAGAACGCATGCGTCTTGACTTTAACTTTGACAGAAAGCTCACCCCAGAAGAAAAACAGGCCGTAGAGGACCAAGTTAACGCTTGGATTTCTGAAGATTTACCTGTCACGTTTGATACTTTTGACAAAGAATATGCTCGTGACACCCTGAAAGCCGAAGGTATGTTCTGGGATAAATACGATGACCAGGTCAAGGTTTACACCATTGGCGACTTTGACAATCCAGTTTCTCGCGAAATTTGTGGCGGCCCACACGTTGAACACACTGGTGTACTCGGACGCTTCAAAATCAAAAAAGAAGAATCGTCTTCCGCCGGCGTGCGTCGCATTAAAGCTATCTTAGAATAAAGAAAAAACCGACGCAAACTGCGTCGGTTTATGATGATGCGTAAGAATATAATAACTGTGTACTAATATTACCAGGTATAGGTATAGATTAACTTATCTCGAGTAACCGACGGTGAACGTCGTCATAATCCATGGCGAGTAGGCGTAATCTAGCGTCAATATCAGCCTTAGCGACCTCTATTGTGCGGGTCAAAACTGGATTTTCTGCTAGTGGAGTAAAGAATTCCTCAAAACGCTTAGCCTCTTCGGTGGTACGAATCGCCGTAGCTAGGAGTCTTGGATAATCCTCGAGTGACTTTTCCCCGGTCATTTCCTCAACGTCAGCCCAGTTGTCATAAAGCCAGTCTATGGCCTTTTTGCGAGTTTTGTGATTTCTAATCAAATCAACAAAGAGGTAGAGATGATCTTGTGGACGGACGATTTCGTGATTGTCTAATAAGCTAATCAATTCATCAATATGCGTACGATCGTCGGTGAGCGCGGAAAGATAATCATCCTTTAGGTTAGGGTCAGCGGTAGACTGGTATTTTTCTAGGTAAGTTGAGAAGATTTCTGGGTCACGGCGAAGTTTAGCTAGGAGGACACTATCACGCATTTCTGGGTGAATTTTCTCAGCATCATCCTCATACCTATCTGCCAAATCGTCGATTACGGCCTTATTTCCAGAGTAGAGAGCAAGTCCGGTAACGACTTGGCGAAGCTTAGTCTTGTTATCATCCTCGCCATCTTTTGGCTCTAAGCCTAGTCTCTCCAAGTTATAACCGATGAGGCTACCGACAAAGAGCTGAAATTTGGAAAAATCCGCATCATCTGGCGTGTAGAATAATTTAAGATCGGAAATAAGAGCTAGAACCGGGTTCCAAATTGCAAAATTGGTCTCTTTCTTGAACTCTGGCAAGAGGTCAAAATGGGTAGCAGTGGAAACTAGCGAAGTCTTGGAAAGCATGGAGCGGTCAATCAGCAGGCGAATCTTTTGCTCCTCGGAAAGGTCTTTAAAACCCTTAATCTTCTTAGCAAACTCATCTCCAGAGAGATTAATAATATAGTGCCCGGACATATCGTCGGTGATTTTTGGCAAAGGCCACTTAGTATCATCAGTAGCACCAGAAAGTAAGAGCCTCTGCTGATGGCCGTCAGTAATAACTGGGAAGCCAGGCTGGGAAATCCAAGCATCCATGAATTCTTTGACATCAAAATCTGCGTATGGTTGCAAAGCGTTCCAGAGGTCATCACCAGTAGTATTACCGTATTTGTGTGCCTTGAAATAATCGCGAAGCCCAGAGAAGAAAGCCTTTTCTCCCATCAAGCGAAGTAACATGAACATCAGGTGTGCGCCCTTAGCATAAACGATGGCGCCATCAAAGAGTGTGGCAATTTCGGCTGGGTCGTTTACTTCTTGCTGAACAGCCTGGACACCTGGAAGAGCATCGCGCATCAGTGCAGCGCGGCATTCACCGGTAAAGAAGTATTCCCAGATGTGATAGCTCGGGCGAATAGCATCCACACAGACATATTCCATCATGTTAGCAAAACTTTCGTTGAGCCAAAGATTATTCCACCACTCCATCGTGACAAGATTACCAAACCACTGATGGGAAAGTTCGTGTGCAATCACAGTAGAGATGTATTCCTTGGTAGTCTTGGAATCGTCAGGAGAAACCAGCATGCAAGATTCACGGTAAGTGACAAGTCCCCAGTTCTCCATGGCGCCAGCCTCAAAATCAGGGATGGCGACCTGGTCTAGCTTAGGTAAAGGATATTTAATGCCAAATTTATCGTCATAGTAATCAAGTGAGTCGGCAGCAATTTCGTTGGCAAAGTTCAGAGTCTTCGGATCTTGATTCATGGCGCAATAAGAGGTAATTTTGACGCCATGTTTGTTTGTTTTGGACTTTTTGTGGAAACGACCAAGGCAGAAAGCTAGGAGATAAGTAGACATTCTGGGTGTAGTTTCAAATTCGACAATCTTCTTTTTGACTTTGGTATCGATATTGACACCCTTGCTTGGGTCGGAGTCAGGATTCACGGATTCATATTCCACTACGCGCTCGGACTTTACTGGCATATTGGAAACAACCGTATCTTCTGTATCTGGGGTAATAATTTTAAGATCAAAAGTTGCCTTGGCGGCGGGCTCATCAATGCACGGGAAACACTCACGAGCATAATGGGATTCAAATTGAGTAGAAACGAGAAGTTCCTTTTTGCCGTCTAGGTCATAGCTGGAAAGATAGCACCCCTGCATATTAGTGTTGAGAGCGAAGGAATAAGCAATCTCAATTTTTTTGAGTTTCTCTGGAATTGCTATTTCTTCATCTGTCTGGGTGAACTTTATCTGATCGCCGTTTGAGGTAATCGAGCGGATGTTGAGGCCCTTAGAGTGAAGCTTGATAGTGTCAGATTTTGGCTCACCAGTAATAATAGTGGTGCCAAAAGCTTTGCCAGTATGTTTATTAATATTGAGCGTGATTGCATAATGCTCTGGGGTAAAATACTCTAATAATCTTTCCATTTGGGATTATTATAGCACTTCAAAGAGGGATTATTTGTATAATTTCGTAGTGATATCGTAAAGTTTTTGGATGTGATTTTCTAAGAAATAATAATGTTTGACATAGGCTACGGAAATAATAAAAAGAAGTCCAGCAAGTACAGAGGCCACAATACTAATAACTCCGCCCACAAAAGAGATAGTCAGTAGCACACAAGTAATCACCGCTAGAGTAATAGTAACGAAAAACAGCATAATGGCAAGATGTATTGTGCGCTCGTGTTGGAAATTTCTCACCATTTCGTTGTGGTAAGCCCTAAGTTCAGGTGTAGGGTGTTTTATGGCTTCTTTGACAAAAGATTCATATTCTTTGATGCGTTTTTCCATACCATTATTATAACACTGAAAAATCCTTAAAAAATCTTCAAAAAAAGTCTTGCATTTTTATTTTAGGTGCGATATAATAGGGGACAGTTAAACAAGAAACGATAGTTTCCTCTGTCAAAAAAGTCGGAAAACAAGAGCGAGGTTGTTTTCTTTGGTTCAAGGGCCGGATAAGAACTATCGCAACACTTTTCCAGTTAACAATTTGTGACAACGATGAAATTTCAAATTCATGAGTAAAAAGAAAATTTATTTTCTTTTTCGAGTGAATGCAGAAATTTCTTTCTTGCTTGCAAAGCAAGAAAGAATAGAAATTGTAGACGACATAAGTAGCAATCGAACATCGATTGCTAGTTAAGTCAATGCATAAAAAGGTTAGTAAGGGCACTAATAGTGGATGCCTTGACAATCAATACCGATGAAGGACGTAGGACTCTGCGATAAGCCTCGGGGATCTGAGAACGAGAATTGATCCGGGGATTTCCGAATGGGGAAACCTACCACAAGTCATATTGTGGTGCCGTTACCTGAACACATAGGGTAATGAGACGGGAACCAGCCGAACTGAATCATCTTAGTAGGTTGAGGAAAAGAGAATAACCAATGATTCCGAAAGTAGTGGCGAGCGAAATTGGAATA
>CAYSIB010000008.1:0-32575 GCA_964431025.1 uncultured Candidatus Saccharibacteria bacterium | reverse complement strand
GCAACGGGTTTTGGTCCCGTCATTCGCAGGTTCGAATCCTGCCGGTCCAGCCAAGATTGTATTATTATGACCGAAGAAGAAAAAATCGAGAAGATTATAAAGGACGGACACCTAATTGCTAATAAGATTAAGGCGGCCCAGACTGTTTCTGAGATTGACGATTTAGATGGAGAGATAAAAGAGTTCTCTAGTTTTGTGGATGAGAATTTTGGTACCTCGGTTGATTATGAGGATGAGAAAAGTTCAGATTTGACGGCGATGATTTATATGGCGGCCGAGGAAAAAGCGCGACAACTGGAATATTATCCATCAGAAAATCATGTTGGTAATGAAGATGCACTGGATTTTGAAAGCATGCTTGATTCTAAAATCTGGCTAAAAAAGAACGCCAAGTAATAATACTTGGCGTCGTTTTTAATGTCCTGGACCAGTATAAGCTCCACGGTCTCCGCCTTTGTTTTCTATGCGTTCTGTGCCGTTACTGTACTTTGTATCTAGTCCATAATGGTTGTGATGCATGCGTGAATGAAAATAGCTTTCACTCAGATGTCCATCTGCTATGATGGTTTGGCCGGCTTTTTTGCCCATACCTTGAGAAAAGGTCACTTCATAGTCGCGTTCTTTTCCTAGAATGACTCCTTGATGCGGACCATCCCAACGAGTTGGTTCGTCGGTATAGTTCTGACTGCCATGTTTCTCAAAGGCTTTCCGTTCATAGACTTTATGACCAGAACTGTCTAGAGCAACATGACCATGTCCGAGGCCGTCGGCAAGGCCAAGTCCCCCACTGTAAATTTGGGTTGTACCATCTGCCTTTTTGACGATTTTTGCATCTTTTCGATCGAGGAAATTAATTCCTGCTTTATCGAGGACTCTTTCACGCTCTCGTTGATTTTGAGATTTAATTTCTTCGAGCTTATGCTGGAATTCTTCTTTCAGCCTTTTATGTTCGGCTTGTGCGCTCTCAAATTCTCTTTTTAGTGAATCGCGGACGGATTTTAGACGTTTAAACTCTGATTCGGCTGATTCGTGTCGCGTCTTCGCTTGCTCGAAACGCGACCGAGCACTTTTATAAGCGGAACTATCAGTTTTTGGCGCACGCCATTCGGCGTTTTGTTTTGCGTCTTTAATTTCCTGAATAAGTTTACTTACTTCAGCATTGAGTTCGTCACGGCGGGCTTTATGCTCGTGACCTTCTTGGGAATAGGCCGGAGCCATAGATTTGTCGCCATATTGATACTCACTACTAGCTTGCTCGAAACATCTTTGCATCTCTTGATGTTCGTAGTCGGCCTGAGAGCGTAATGAATCAATTCTGGAATTATTATAGTCACGGATGCGAGAATATTCGTTCCATACTTCGTCATGGCGAGCGTTTGAGTCTTGCAAGGCTTCGTACTCGCGGTTCATTTCTTCTCTTGCGTTTACGCGCTCAGTCCACGCAGATTGCATTACGTCATGCGCTGCGTCAGCAGCATTTCTAGCTTCATCGTATCTTTCCCAAGCGGATTGTTTACGATTGAATGCAGATTGTTCTTCCGATTTGATTCGGTCTAGTTCGTAACTTCTTGACATACATAATCACCAACCTTTCTTCTTAAAGTACAAACTAAAAACAGTATAGTTCTATATATTATAGCATATTTTGATTAAAAACTCAAGTATGGCGGCTAAGGTTTGTCCTAGACTGTTACGGCGCGATTTCTGAGCTCGTCGTAGATAATATCGTTATTATCGATTACTGGCTCTATGTCGGCAATGATCTCTGGATTGTCATAGAGAATGACTTCGTCTTCTATTGGTGCGAGTGGATAAAGGTCGGATGGGTCGTAATTTGCAAGCCATTCGGTGTAGTCAACTAGGTCTAGAACGGCGATAACGGTGTCTTTGCTATAGCCAGAATAACGCGCCAAGATGCCGGCGTATGAGTTGTCTAGTGGGTTTTCTTTATAATATTTTTCTAGGGCGACGGAATCGGCGGCTTTGGTTAGGAGATTGTTCGCTTCCATCCATTCGATGAGCTGGATGTAGGCGGAATAAAGTTTCGTCTCCTCAGTGAAGAAATCATTTCCTCGGGAAGGGTCTCTAAAGATTTCGTCATTCTGGAAGCCGACCTTCATTGAGTCGGTAGTCCCCGTATAAATTGTATATGCGGCACCGCTAATGAGGCGAGAAAGAAATATGTTGATTGAAATGCTGCTTTCGTCTGAATTCCACCCGTATTCTTCATCCTTAAATTCCTCACAGAGCAATCCTCCACCTTTAACTGCGCAAGGATGTAAACGCCCGTGTATAAAATCGATTTTGCTTAATGTATCGACATTTCCTTGATCCGCGACACCAATTTCTGAAGTGCGTTGACCAGACATAAGAATAAACATGCCTAGTGCGCTGTTGATATTAATAACGGGCTGTTTTTGGCGGTCAGTTTTAAGATCGAGCTGGCAGGTTCCTGGATCGACATCATTTTTTGCACCTTCAACGCCATTAGTTTGGGCAGAGGTTAGGTTTGGATAACCAGTTTTATAGCCTACATATTCAAAGTTGGTGAGTCTAGTATATTTCCATTCACTTGGGTAATCAAAATAATAATATTTATATTCTTCTTGGACGCCATTAACGATTCTTGTTCTCCATTCAAATTGCCAGTCGGACTCGCATCCATGAGGTTCGCCCTCCCCCTCTTCATCTTCTTTGTCGCCCTTTCCCCAGAAACTTGGCATAGTTCTCTCTTCGGAGTTAAGTGGCTCTTTGCCGTAATCAGCCGCATTGAGACTTCGACCACGCTCTTCATCGTAGTTGACGGACAGTTTCTTACCCGTATTGGGGCTATATTCTGTTTCAGAGGCATTAATACCAAATCTATATCCATCTTCCTCATCTTTTCTCATCTCGGCAACTTTATTAAAGATTTCAGTAGGATTTTTCATGAGCGATTCTAGATTGAACGCCTGGTAATTGTGGCACCTGGCATTACTAAAGGCGGCTACGGAATTGGCGATAGAGCAGTCGCCTTGGCTTACTTCTAGTTCGGTTTCAGAAACGGCATTAGAAGTTGGGAGTAGGCTAGTGGCGGCACTTGATAAAATGGAGCCAAGCTCTGTGATGGTTGACGTTAGGGAAAGTGAGGTGCTTGAGGTGGCAAATGGAAGGAAGCTATAAGCGATTTTGCCGAGGAAAGTATATTCAGAAGATGGATCGAATGGGCTCAGGGTTGTACGATCGTATTCAGCCTTCTCGGCGATGACTTCTTGTTGGGCACGATAGGCGGTCTTGACGGCGCCAGTGTCACCCGGCATAGTAGCGGTGACGGATTTGCTCATCTCATTGGTGATAAGTTCTGCAGATGAAACCATGGCTTCCCCAATTAATTTATTGTCATGGCCAGAAAGGTAGACGTTGTCTTTCATTTGTTTGAATTTAGCTACGGCTGGATCGACTACAGAAACGATAACAGAAGTGGTTCCTTGTCCAGCACCTTCAAACAGGCTTACGAAAAAGCTTTTAATATCACGGGCTTTGGAGCTAATCCAGCTGCCGATACTCTTAAACATGCTGCCGATAGCTGCAATAGCGCCACTACTCTGGTAATCATTAACATTTCCGACGTACATACAAGTTTCGGCTTCTTCCTTAGCTTCGCCTAATTCGTCGAGATTAATTGCGCTTGAATTGAGATTTGCTTGGGCACTGGTAAGTAATATATCATCACTATTTTGATCTAATTTGGTCCCACCAAAGAGATTATGCATACTTTCTGTGTCTGTGCCACCTGCCTTAAAGACAAGATTTAAAATGGCGTTCATAGGAGCTTGAGAGCCATAGCCCGCGATAGTTTTATCAATTGCTTCCATGATAAGAGAGCCAGCCGTGACTTGCTTGTAAGTTTCTCCGGCATTAGCAACGCCATCGACGAGAGATGCTGCGGAATCGTAGCCGCAACCTTCAGTTTTTGAACTCTCCGCGGCCTTTTCTACTAGCTCGTCATACGAAACGCTCTTCACATCGTTATTTTCGCTAGCGGATTTTTTGGAGGCGGTTTGAATGACGATTTCTTCGTTTTTGGCGTTGTCGCCGGTCTCTTCAAAGTTTTGCCAGTTATTGAGCGAGATGCCGAGTCTTTTTGTTGTAGTATTAGCCGTGTCGCTATACCAGGCACCCATACCACCGCGATAAGCATCGGTTGCGGCAATGTAGGCGTTTTTGATATTGAAATCTTTTAGAGCCTCGGAAAAGGCTACCACTCTTCCGTTTTCGCCAACGTTGAGAGCAATCTCTAAATCGTGGATACGTTCCTCTTCAGTCTTGCCATCGCTTGCGCCAGCATCGATATATTCGTCGCCACCTTCGCCGATGACTTCATCGCCATAGTATGGTCTGCCGGTTATTTTGGAAGTAGCTACGATATATGTTTGACTTCCGTCGAATTCGTTATGAACTAGAGCTTTGGTGCCGTCATCGGTTTCAACATATTCAAGGCCAGCCTGTTTAAAGGACTGAATTTGGTAATTGGAAAAGCCCATTTCTTCAAAAACCACATCGCCATATTCGGAAGCGCCATTATTGTCACCAAGTTGAGTGTTATTAATTTGATAATCTGTCACCTTGTGGTTTACGGCAGTAGAAGTGTCGGATTTTTGCTTCATAACTGAAGAGAAGGCTTTACCAAACAATGAGAAAGTAGATGTCCCAAGTACTCCAAATCCGGCCAGAACAACTACGAGTATTAAAACAATAGGGAGGGCTTTTTTGATATTGACTTTGCCTTTGGTTTTTCCGGGCGTGATGTTTTTGGTCAAACCAGTTTTTTCGGCAGCCTTCAAAACTTTGCCGCCGACACCACCAGTAGCAACGTCGAGACCCTTTTCGGCAACTCTCGCCGCCACTTTTTCGGAGGCTTTTTCTCCGACATCTTTTGCGGTGTTTTTGGCAGATTCTTCACTATTTCTAAAGAAGTTTACGGCGCTATTTCCTAGAGCTTCGCCAGCAAAATTAGGGCGAATGTTGGGCCGTTCCATATTCTCATAAGCACCTAATGACTCGCGCTCGTCCTCTTCGTCCATACTGCTTATGATTATACTACTTTTTACGGTAGTCAGCAATAGCTGCAGCCAAAGCTTCGTGTCCTAAAACAGAGCAGTGGAATTTGTGCTTTGGTAAACCTCCAAGATATTCTTCGATTTCTTCGGCAGTGATTTTAAGTGCCTCGTCCAAGGTTCTTCCTTTGGCTAATTCAGAGAGTGCAGAAGTACTAGCGATAGCAGAAGCGCAACCGTAGGTCTTCCATTTTACGTCGGTGATTTTGTCAGTTTTCTTGTCAACTTTAATCATCATGAGCATTTGGTCTCCGCAAATCGGGTTGCCAACAATGCCTTTTGCGTCGTAGTCGTATTTAGTTTCGTCGCCCATCAAGAAATTCCTAGGATTTAAGAAATGTTCTTTGACAGTTTCGGTATAGACCCAAGGCGTGCCGGCAAGGAAGCCATTAGCGGCGGTTTTGTTTTTTGGTTGGTTATTTTCTGCCATAGTAGCTATCCTCCTTTTTGATTTTGCCAGCTTTTAGAGTGCTGATTTTTTGTAGACGATCGACGATCCCCGGTAAATATTTCATGACATGGTCAACATCTTTTTCTGTGCTATCTAGTCCGAAGCTAAAGCGGACGGAAGAGTGGGCGATTTCGGCGTCGTTTCTAACTGCCATGATGACGTGGGATGGTTTTCCATCACCAGAAGCGCAGGCGGAACCGGTGGAAGTAATAATGTCGCCTTCGGCGTCAAGGTAGAGCTGAATAGATTCACCCTCGGCAGCCTCAAAGGAGCAGTTCAGTATATTTGGCAAGGAGTTATCTGGCGTGTTGGCGGAAGAATATGGGATTTCTTTTAAGATTCTTTCACGGAGTTGGTCACGAAGTGGGCGAATCTTTTTCTGATAGATTTCCCAGGTTTTGTGGTCGTTAGCGTATTTAGCGGCAGCACCAAAGCCAGCGATATTGACGGTTTGGTAAGTGCCGGCACGACGACCGCGTTCTTGGTGTCCGCCGATGATGAATGGCGTAAATGGGCTACCTTTTTTAATATAGAGAGCACCAATACCAATTGGTCCGCCGATTTTGTGGCTAGAAATAGTCATATAGTCGACATCTAAATCTTTAACGTTGATTTTGACTTTGCCAAGAGCCTGGGTAGCGTCGGTGTGAAAGAGGGCGCCGTGAGCGTGGGCTGTTTTTGCTAGGCTCTTGATGTCGTTTATTGTGCCAATTTCGTTGTTGGCTAGCATGACTGACGCTAAGGAAATATTTAAACACGAATTCTCGGGGCACCGGCTGCGCGGCCCGTCGTCACGGGCGCTCCGCCTATCGCCCGCTCCCGTTGTCGCGGAGATCCCCGAGAATTGTGTTTCAAATATTTCCTTTTTCACCGTTCCGTTCTTATCTACTGGAATGATGATGGTCTCACAGCGGAGTTTGGCGCTGTCGAGTAGTGAGGGGTGCTCGATGGCGGAAACGGCGATGGGTTGGCCGGCAAAAATATTAGTGACAGTGTTGTTTGACTCGGTGCCGCCGGAAGTGAATAGTATTTCTTCTGGTTCAGCGCCGATAAGTTTTGCGATTTCTTCACGGGCATCCTCGATCGCATTCATGGCTAGATGTCCCGGCGTGTGGAGCGCTGAAGCGTTACCAGTAAGCTCCATTGCGGAAAGCATAGCCATTTTGGCCTCGGGGAGCAGTGGTGAGGTCGCAGAATAATCTAGGTATACCATTGGTCTCCTTATTATAGATTAGATTGTATAAAATTGAAAATGGTAATGCTGGTCGCTAGCGGTTATTCAATGCTGGTAATTTCGCCATTCTTTAAATGTAATAGCCTTTGATTTCTTGATCCACGGAATTTAAGCGTCAAATCTTTTTCTTCTAGGATGAATGGCCCGTCGATTAAAGTATCGAGTGATTTGACAAAAGCCCACTTGGCGCCACCTGCGTCTTTTAGTTGCTCGTAGGTATAGCCGGAAAAACTCCAAATGTTCCAGCCGAGTTCTTTTCTACAAAAATCAGCGATTTCCTTGCAGGCTTCTGGCTGTTCAAATGGCTCACCACCACAGAAAGTGATGCCGGCTTGTCCTTTCATCTCGGACAGACGTTGTTTAATTTCTTCGGTATCTACTTCAAAGCCGCCGTTTGGATCCCAGGTTTCAGGATTCTGACAACCTTTGCAGTGGCGGTAGCAACCCTGAGTCCAAAGTACGGCTCTGAGACCATCGCCATTGACAATGTTGTCATGTTCGAGTGGTCCACTGAGCCGTATTTTCATTTTTATTCCTTTCCTAACGCAGCTTTAGCGCTTTTCTTTTTAGTTTCACGCTCGGCTTTCTCTTTCTTTGAGAATACGCCGTTTTTGTGATTTTCGCAAGCAATATCTTTTTCGGAAACCCCGTGCTTGACGCGGGCAGCTTCCTCAGCTTTTTTACCATCGTTCCAGCGCTCTAGAGAGCCTACTAGGTATCCGGTGATACGGCGGAGTCTTTCAAAGAGGACGTCGCCATCGGACTCTAAGCGTCCACAGGATGGACAGCGGTCGCCTTTAATGATGCCAGCGAAGCCACAGACTGGGTCGCGATCAACCGGGTGGTTGACGGAGCCGTAGCCAATGCCGCAGTCATGCATTTTGCGGATGACGGCTTCAAAGGCGGCGATATTGTCGGATGGGTCGCCATCGAGTTCGATATAGGAAATGTGACCGGCGTTACAGAGAGCGTGATATGGAGCTTCTTTCTCGATTTTGTCAAAGGCGGAAATTGGGTAATAAACTGGGACGTGGAAGGAGTTAGTATAGAAGTCCCTATCGGTTACGCCTTTAATCTTGCCGTATTCTTTGCGGTCTATCATGGTAAAGCGACCAGCCAAACCTTCGGCAGGAGTGGCGAGAAGCGAGAAGTTAAGATGATATTTCTTGGTGAATTCGTCACATCTTTCACGCATGTGGCTGATGATATCAAGGCCAAGGTCCTGAGCTTCTTCGGATTCGCCATGATGTTTGCCGGTCATAGCAACGAGAGTCTCAGCTAGGCCGATGAAGCCAATAGAAAGGGTGCCGTGTTTAATGACATCGCGGAGTTGATCGTTCCAACCGAGTTTCTCAGAGCCAAACCAGTTGCCTTGACCCATGAGGAATGGGAAGTTTCTGACGTGTTGGTTGGCTTGGAATTCGTAGCGCTCTAAGAGTTGGTCTTTTACAAGGTCAAGTTTTTCGTCAAGCTCTTTGTAGAAGCCAGACCAGTCAGCTTCAGTGCGCTCTTTCAAACAAATGCCGTGCTTGATGCCGATGCGGACGAGGTTGATGGTGGTAAAGGAAAGGTTACCGCGACCAGAGACATGACCATCGGATTCTGGGAAGCAGGAACCAAAGACGCGAGTGCGGCAGCCCATGGTGGCGATTTCGGTATCGTATTCGCCTGGTTTGTAATATTGCAGGTTGAATGGTGCGTCAATGAAGGTGAAATTCGGGAAGAGACGCTTGGCGGAAACTTCCATACTGCGCTTGAAGAGGTCGTAGTTTGGATCTTCTGGGTTGTAGTTGATTCCCTCTTTGACTTTGAAAATGCTGATTGGGAAGATTGGTGTTTCACCCTTGCCAAGACCATTCATGGTAGCTTCTAGTAGGTATTTGGAAACGAGGCGACCAGAAGGAGTGGTGTCAGTGCCAAAGTTAATAGAAGTGAATGGTACCTGCGCACCAGCACGAGAGTGCATAGTGTTGAGATTGTGGATGAAACCTTCCATGGCCTGGAAAGTTTGTTTCTCAGTATCTTCTTTAGAAGTCTCGATGACGGTTTCTGGGATTTTGAGTTTCTTGGCTTTGGCGTCATCACCATAGGTGAGAGTGTCTGGAATTTCGATTTTGAGCGATTTGCCAGTGTACTTGTTGTATTTTTCAAGATTGCGCTTCAAGGCTTTGCGATAAGATTTGTCGACACCTGGCGCCATGGCATAGTCAAAGTTTGGAATACTCTGACCACCGTGTTGTTCGTTCTGGTTAGCCTGGAGAATAATAGCAGCGAGAGCGGCGTATGAGCCAATCGAATTTGGGGTGCGAAGATGGCCGTGACCAGTGTTAAAGCCACCGTTTGCGAAGAGCTTTAGTGGATCGGTCTGGCAGCAGGTGAGAGTACCAGTGGCATAGAAATCCAAATCGTGAATGTGGATGTCACCGTTGTCATGAGCGGCGGCAAAGCGTGGATCCATAAGGACGGCTTTGGCAAATTCCTTAGAGCCTTCGGCGCCGAATTGGAGCATTTTACCCATGGCGGAGTTACCATCAACGTTAGCGTTAGAGCGCTTAATATCGGAATCTTCAGAGGCATCAGCAAGGGCGATTTTCTTGTAACCTTCCATGAGGTTAGACTTGGCTTCGCGGGTACGGTTTCTTTCTTGGCGGTAGGTAATATAGGCTTTGGCAGTACGTTTAAAGCTGGATTCCATCAGGACTTGTTCGACGATATCCTGAATTTGTTCTACGCTTGGGGTGCGTACGGTGATTTCTTTTTCGGCACGGTCTAGAACTTTTTTGGCGAGTTGTTTAGCGCGCTCTAATTTGAATTCTTCCGTGCTGGCGCCAGCCGCGGCGATAGCATTTGCGATTTTTTCTGGATTAAAATTGACGATTTTGCCGTCACGTTTCTTAATTTTTTTGAACATAAAAATTATACCTCCTTAATAAAATATGTCCTTATTTTTGTTTTCTCTGATACTTGCTGACGCTATATTTAGTGTCTGAGACCATTTTAGGACACTATATATGGTGTGTCAATACTTTTTGTGGTTATTTTTGTTGTATTTTTTACAACAAAAAGATATATAATATATGGTATGTCTAAACGGTTAAATTTGAACAAGACTTATGAGCCTAAGCGTTGTTGGGTGGGAGAAACGCACAAGGTTTGTTATGATACGCGCGAAGAAGCAGAAGTGGCGGCGAAAGTTGCCGAGCATGATCATGGCGCGCCTAATCTTTCGGTATATAAGTGTGAATTTGGCGACCACTGGCACCTATCGTCTTCTTAGGCTATTTAACTCCGGTTTGGGGAGCGAGCGGCAGGGAGTTTTCTGGTGGTGAATAGGTGAATTCGCCAGAGATAGTGTTGCCGTAGGCTCCTTCGGTGGAAATCGGTTTGACGCTAATGGTGCCAGATTCTGTGATGTTGGTAATTTCTAGGTGTCCAGTATTAGTAATCCCAAGAGGTGAGTCATTTAGCGAAACATAGAGACCGAGAGTGTTTTCGCCAAGTGTATAATCCAGATAGAGAGAGCTGCCTTTTTGGGTAACTTTGAGGTCTCTAGCGGATGGAGCGGTAGGCTCAGCTGAACTTATCTCTATATAGGCTGAGGCCAACCTGGCGCGGCCGTCACTATCGGTGGCCTTGGCTTGAATATATCCGCTTGTCTCTACTTGATAGGTAAATGAGATGCTAGGCTCGCTAGTGGTCGTCTCAAAAATACCATCACAGTCTAAATCCCATTCGTATGTAGTGATTTCGTCAGCGGTCGCCACCATAAAGTTAAGGCTCTCGTTAGGCTTACTATGATAATTTTGGAGCGAGAAGCTGAGATTTGACTTTCTAAAATCGTGGTCAGGAATGGTAATATTACTGACATCGATGTTCCAGAAGGCGTCTCCTCCGGTGCTACGGGCGAGTTCGGTATAAGTCTCGCCAAGCTCCTCATTTTCCGAGATGACATAGAGACTAACGGCGCCGTTTTTTAGAGCGCTTGCTTTAACCATTCCTCCGGTAATACCATTTAAATCAGGGTCTTTTAGGGGTGTTCTGGTGATGACGATGAGGGTCTTGATTGAACCGGTGCGCCAGTTGGTCGTATCTAGTACTTCCTGTACGCCAGAGAGAAATTCATTAGGATGGTCTTTGGTACCACTAGCCCAGCTGCCGGAAGACCAGAGATAGGCGGAAAATTCTTTAAAATTGGTAGTCAAGTCCAGATCTTTGGTGGTTTTTCTGGTGTCGTCATAGGTCCAAAAAGCTACGCGTCCACCCCTAGCGGTGATTTTCTCGGCAAGAGCGGAGGCGAGTTTGCGATAATAATTAGTGACGCCGTACATGCCGGAATAATTGATCATGATGACAGCATCTTGTTTGTCCGCTACGATGCGGTTTTCGTAAAAATGGTCGGGATAGACTTGGCGTATTTTTTCGACGATGGTTCTTGCGGCGAGCTCGTAGATGCCATCATCTGGATAACGAGTGTGGGCGTGCAGGGCAGATTGGACAACGTTTGAGAGAATATTCCCCTCGGTCTTTGGTGTGCCAAAAGAAAAACCGGCGCCGCAGACTAAGTCCTGGTTTTTACACCAAAGTCCAACTTTGCCATACCAACCGTTTTCTAGATAAGGGACTTTTGCGTCCAATGCTCCCTGATAGGTGTGACAGTTTGGCGCAAAGATGCGGTAAAGGGAGAGGTTTTTGCCAAGGCAGGCGTCAGGATAACTCCCTCTACCTTCTGGGAGGTATAGTTTTGGGTCGCCAAAGGTGGCGGCATAGATGAATCTGTTGGGGTTTAACTCTCCAAGTCCGTTAGTAATCACCATGGCACCTTGAGAATAACCAGCCACAACGAATTTTGTCTGAGGGCAGGAGGCCGAGACGGTCTCAGTGTAGTTTTTTAATTCAGCAATTCCCTGTTTGACGCTTTCACTAAAAGCGAAGGCGTTGCCAGCACTGACTTTTGCGCCTAGGACTGTCAAAAAATCCAGATCGATGGCGGAATATTTGGCGCCATATTCTGAACTTGTGCCAAGCTCATAAAAGCTGACGTCTAGATCGGATTTTTGTTGAAGTAGTTCGGCTTCAATGTCTGACTTGAAGGCAAGATAATCTTCACCATCCAAGGTCTGACCAGAGCCTCGGGCGAAGATAAATTTAACATCGTCACAAGAAGTGGCGGATGAGTTTGTAGCTAAGGGGAGATGGACGACAGTGAAGGCTACAGCACTGGCGGCCAGGAGTTTAAATAATGTACTCGCATAATTCTCCTTTTGTTAATGTGTAACTTTAGTATATTGACTCAAAAAATAAAACGCAAGCATAGGCGTTATTATTTGATATAATGGAGAAAATGGAGGTACTATGACAGAAAAGCAGATGGGTTGGGATGAATATTTTATGAATATTGCCGACGAGGTGGCGAAGAGGAGTAAAGATCCGTCTTCTAAGAATGGTTGTGTGATTGTAGACGCAAAACATCGTCCAGTTTCTTTTGGCTATAATGGCATGCTCCAGGGAGCAGATGAGAGTAAAATGACTCTCACAGAACGCCCGATGAAATATTATTTTGCGATTCATTCGGAGATGAATGCGCTATTATTTGCACATCGTGATGTTTCTGGTTGTACGCTCTATAATAAAATGGCCAGTTGTGAAAACTGCCTTAAGTATTGTCTCCAGGCTGGGATTACAAGATTTGTCTATAAAGAGCTTAGGGTGAATTCGCACAAAACTGGTTCGGCAAAAAGTATGACGAATGTCGATACGGACGAGGCGATTATTAGGTTGCTTGCTTCAATGCCTCATGTTGAGACGCTAAATATTTCCAACGGAAAAACCTATACTCAGGATATTTTGGACTCTTACGATAAGGATTCCGAAGAATATAAACGTCTAATCAAGTGGGTCTAAATAATCGGGGTTTAGATAAGAAAAGAAGTTGTACTTTTTGGTTTCTTTTCTGACGTGAGGATTTTTGGATAAAATATAAAGTTTTTCTTTGGCGCGAGTGAGAGCGACATAAAATAATCTGATTTCGTCTTGTAGCAAAGTCTCGGCGGTGTCGCCAAAGATTTCATAGAGACCACCGGTTTTGTCTCGGCTGGGAAATTTTTCGGCGTCAATTTCTAATAGAATTGCGACGTCGGCTTCTAGGCCTTTACTTTTGTGAATAGTCGAAAATGAGAGATTTGGATTGTCTAAATTCAGGGATTTGACAAAATTTTCTAGGCTAAGTCTTTTGTAATACAGATCGTTGTTGCGACTTAAAATTTTAATTGATTTATGATTGTTTTGCTTTATTATTTCTTGAACTGTCGTTTGATAATTTTCAACTTTTTTGTAAAAAATTTTACTTTTTGTCTTGTTTTTAGCTTTGCAGCCGGCGAAATCTTTTAGCGATTTGGACATAAAGAAGTTAGCATTCTTGACAATCTTTTTGCCGGAACGATAGTTGGTCGGAATGAATAGTTTGATAACGTCTTCCGTGAAATATTTTTCAAAATGTGTAAAGTATTCTACATCGGAGCCGGCAAAGCGATTAATGGCTTGCCAGTCGTCGCCTACAGATAGAAGATGAGCGTCTGGACAGGTTCTGCGGAGCGATTTTAAAAGCGTTAAGAAAAGTAGAGAGAAATCTTGGTACTCGTCGATAAAAATATGACGATAAGGCATAGAATCTACGTCTTCTAGTTTTTTGGCGGCCAGCGCTACAAGTTGGTTAAAATTTATTTTATCTCCGGCTTGGAGTTTTTTGTGATAGTTTTTTAGATTTTGGTATTCTTGTAACAACTGTTGTTTTAGCTCTGGATTCTCTAATTTTTGGATTTTTTCGAATAAAACTTGATATTTTTGGAAAAACTTTTGTTCGGCGCGAGTAATGAATTGATTGTTTTGATCTTCGGTAATAAGTCTATGTTGGAGCTTTTCTTTGCCACCTAATAATTGATAAGAAAAAGCATGAAAGGTGGTGGCGATGCTAGGTGTAGCTTTAAAGAGGAGTTGGCTATCAAAAGAGATATTTGTCAGCCTTTCGTTAATTTCTTGGCAGGCTTTACGGTTAAAGGCGAAGACGATTATTTCCTCTGGATTAACATGTTCGTGCGCCAATAGGTAAGCAATTTTTGCGACAATGGTTCTGGTTTTACCGGAGCCGGCACGCGCCGTTACTAAGGTATTTTTATGATTATCACAAACGATTCTAGCTTGGTTTTTGTCCAATAAATAGGGAGTATCGCCATCTTTGATATGGCGACGAAACCATTTACAAGTTTCTTTTGTGAGGTTCATACCTCGATTATAACGAGAGAGGTCCTATACGCAAGCATTACCAGTTTATTTCAGGGAGACCGTGTGACTTTAGAAAAGCATTAGCTTTCTTAAAATGACCATTACCGAAAAAGCCATTGTGGGCAGAAAGCGGCGAAGGATGAGCAGATTCTAAGACAAGGTGTTTGGTTTTATCGATTAGTGGAGCTTTTGAGCGTGCGTCGCGTCCCCAAAGTAAAAATACTAGGTGAGGACGATTCTTATTTAAATATTCAATGGTGGCCTTGGTGAAAGTTTCCCAGCCGTGTCCGCGGTGGGAACCAGCCTGGTGGGCCTCGACGGTGAGGACGTTGTTTAGGAGTAAAACGCCTTGATTCTGCCAGTTCTTGAGATTGCCAGTTTTGTTGTGATGAGAGCCGTATTCGGCGTCGATTTCTTTATAAATATTCACCAGTGATGGCGGAATAGGTTGATTGTCCGGCACAGAAAAAGCTAGCCCGTGAGCGGCGCCGGGTGTATGATAGGGGTCTTGTCCCAAAATAACGACAGTCACCTTGTCTAGATCGGTAGTAAAAGCGCGAAAAACCTGAGTTTTCTTGGGAAAAATCTGCTTGTCCTCGTATTCTTGATGCAAAAAATTTGCCAGCTCTTTAAAATAGGGTTTCTCAAATTCAGAATTTAAAAAACTTTTCCAACTCTCATGCATATTGTCATTATAACATGCTATAATGGTTTTTAAGATTAGAGAGGTAATATGTCAAAGCTATATTTTAGATATGGTGCAATGGGGTGCGGCAAAACGATGCAACTTTTGCAAGTGGCTTTTAATTATGAAGAGAGAGGACATACCGTCTGCGTAATTAAGCCAAAAACTGATACCAAAAATGGTGAGAAACTTTTAACGCGAATTGGGCCAGAGCGAGAAACAGATTTTTGTTTTACAAAAGAAGATAACTTGTTTGATATTATTTCGAAAAAATATAGTGACGTACACTGTGTTCTAGTGGACGAAGCGCAATTCTTGACAAAAGAACAAGTTGATCAGTTGCTTCTTATAACAATAAAATTGGATATCCCGGTGATGGCGTATGGTTTGAGACTGAATTTCCGGATGGAGGACGGTGGATTTGACGGTGCGACTAGACTGCTTCAGGTGGCGCATGATATTGAAGAGATTAAAACGATTTGTGAATGTGGACACAAGGCAACGCTAAACTGTAGGTTTCTAGACGGTAAGATGGTGACGGATGGACCGGATGTCTTAATTGACGATGGTAAAAGCAAAATTGAATACCGAGCGCTGTGTCCGGCCTGCTTCTTTAAAAATTTAGAGGAGAATAAATAATGTTTATTGTGATTGAGGGGCAAGATGCTACTGGCAAAGATACGCAGGCAGGACTTCTTGCAAAATATTTTGAAAGCCAAGGTAAGAAAGTTATAACCTATTCTGAGTCAGGAAATGGCAGTAATGACGAGTTTGTTAAGGCGGTGGCGCATGCGAACTTGTCCAAAGAGTTTAATGCCGATATCAAATCGCACGCTTTACTTTATCTGACGAATCGTTATGAACAGTGGAAGAAGCTGGCGGAGCCGGCTCTAAAAAATGGTGACGTCGTGATTGTGACGAGAAACTGGCTCTCGACTTTAATCTATATGGGTTATGTCGGTGGTATGAGTAAGAGTACGATTGTGAGACTACATAAATTAATCATGCCAGAAAAATATTTTAATCCTGACAAGATGGTGGTATTTACTATTTCGGAAGAAGAACAGGCTAAGAGACTTGGTACACAAGGGCGGACTGGTGAAATTTGGAAGTCCAAGGGGGAAAGTTTCCAACAAAAACTTAACAATGCTTATCTCAAGGTCATCAAAGAGTATAATCTGCCAACAATGTCTGCAAATGGCACAATCGAGGAAGTGCAGGCTGAGCTAAAGAAATTATTTAAACTTTAGGACAAATAGGTTGGTCTTAAATTCTTTATCGGTTTCGGCATAGACTTTCCAGCCATTTTTCTCGGCAACGGTCTTGGCGATGGCGAGACCTAGTCCGACACCTTCGGTGGTTTTGTCGGCTTGATAGAAGCGGTCAAAGAGATGCGGGAGTTTACTTTCTGGGATCATTTTGCCGTCAGAAATCACAGTGATGCGGTCTTTTTTGACGTTGACTCCGACGGTATTCTTGGCGTATTTGACGCCGTTATCTAGGTAAATATTAATAATTTGCTCAAAAGCGCGACGATTCAAACTGACTTTATAATTATCTGGGACACTACTTGAAATTGTAATGGCTTTTCCCTGTTCATCGGCTTTGGCGTCAAAAGCAGAGATAAGGCCTTTCACATTCTTTGTGAGTAAAAACTCTGATTCTTTGATATTGTCTTCGATAGCCTCACTTCTAGCTAGGGCTAGGAGTTGGTTGTTAAGTTCGGCCAAGTCTTCGGCTTTTTTGGCGGCGTTGTCTAGCCACTTGTTATTTTGGATGTCGGCGGCCTCTAGGTTAGCTTGGATAACTGCGAGTGGAGTTTTAATCTCGTGAGAGGCGTTGGCGATAAAATCTTTTTGGGCTTGATAAGCGTCGCGCACAGGTTTAACGGACTGTTCGGCAAGATAGATGGAGAGCAGTGCGATAATTGCTTCAACGGCGATACCGGAGACGATTAGAGAGATGAGAAGGGTTTGCAATGATTCTTCTCGCTCTTTGGCAATTTGGGCATTCATTTGTTTGTTGAATTGTTCGTTGAATTGTTCTGGCATCTGCTCCATCCCTATGCCTTCGAAAGCAGGCTTAATGGCGCGACGGTCGTTGGAGTTTTTGGCGACGAAATAAATACTGGTAAAGGCTATAATGATAACGCTTGCGCTAGTTAGTATATTGGTTAAGATAAATTTTAGCTTAAGTTTTTTGAACATAGTTTGTAACCTAATCCTCTTATGGTTTTAATTTTAACGCTTGTGCTAATTTTCTCAAGCTTTTTCCTGAGGTTACTGATATAGACTTCGACGTAGTTGTCTTCGTCGATAGCTTCACTGCCCCAAACGTGGGTAAGTAAGTATTCTTTGCTTTGGACTTGTTCTGGATTTTTAATTAGGACTTCGATGATTTCAGCCTCTTTTTCTGAAAGTGGAATATTGTTGAGTGTGCGGTTTTTGAGATCGTAATAAATGTCACCGTAGCTAATAATTTTGTCGTCCTGAAGAGGCGGACGGCGCACGAGAGCGCGGAGACGAGCGACCAGCTCAGAAGTTTTGAATGGCTTAGCAAGATAGTCGTCGGCGCCATAGTTTAGGCCTTTGACCTTATCCTCGGTTTGGCTCAAGGCGGAAAGCATGATGATTGGAGTTTCGATTTTTCGTTCGCGTAAATCGCGTAAAATATCCCAACCGGATAGCTTTGGTAACATAATATCTAGGACGATGGCGTCATAGATTGGTTTTACTGCAAGATTTAGCCCTTCCTCTCCGTCTGTAGCATGATCAACGGAGATGCCGGATTTGTTTAAAACGTGAATCACGGCATCGGCTAGGTATTGTTCGTCTTCTACATATAATATTCTCATACCTACATTATACCTTAAAAGCTTAAAATTTCCTTAAAATCTACAGGGGTGGAAACCTTAAAAGAGGTAGTCAAGATAGTCTTTGAGCATGCGCGCGCCAGAGATGATTGGCAGATAGTTTTCTAATTCTTTTTTGATGAAGAATTCTAGGTCGAAATCGTTTGTCCAGGCGGAAGCAGCTTCTTCCATGCGGGCATAGAGGCTATCTAATTCCTCCTCTTCGGTCTCACCGGAGATACTGAGATAGCTATCGGCTGGGCAGTCAGCCACGCCGCCGTCGTGGGTACTGACGAGGAGGCCAAGATTGATAATGTCTTTCATCCAAGAAGTGCCGCAGGCTTCAAGTCCGACGATTGGATTGTTAATGGAGATATTAGCGCCAATGGAGAGGGCGCGGCCGAGTTCTTCATCATAGTCTGGTAGATAATGAACGCGTTCTTTTAAGATTGGGTCTCTGTCGACTAATTTTAGAATTCGTTCGAGTTGGGCTGACATGGCAACGTCGCCTTCATGGACGCGACCACAGAGGATGTAGTAGGCGTTATGCTTTTCTAGAATAGCTTTCAGAGTTTCTGGACGAGAGAAAGCTAGCCAAGGACGCTTGTAATCGACAAAGCGACGTTTGAACTGGAAAAGTAAAGCGTCATCTGGAATTTTGATGAAATTGCCATATTGATCTGGACGATGCGCTAAAACGGTGTTTAGTTCTGCTCTGCCCTTTTGCTTAAGTTCGCGAATATCTGCGGCGGTAATGGTTTGGATTTTTTCTTGATAATCACTAGCGGGTAGTCCAAATTTGTCTAAAATGCCTTTAACGTTGAGATAATTGACGACGCCTGGAGCAGTCCAAGTCGGGATGTCGATGCCGTTAGTGATGGCTTTGAACTTAACTTTGCTCCCGGCGAGGTCGCGGTAGTTGGCGACGCGGGCGTGGAGCTTGGAAACTCCAGAGCGAAGCTCGGCGATTTCGATAGTGACGGTGGACAGGCGGATACGGCCGTTTTCAAATTTGTCGGAAAGCCATTTTTTGACGGCTGGAGATTTGAGATTTGGGAAGACAAAACGAGTGAATTGGTCGTAGTTGAAGTCAGCTTCGGCGGCTTGGACGAGGGTGTGGTTGGTGTAGAGTGTATGCTTTCTGGTGTAGACTACGGCTTCATAAAAATCCATGCCGTTTGACGCTAGCTCATCTAGGCGAGCGAGTGCAGCAAAGAAGGTAGCAACTTCGTTTAGCTGCATAATGGCAGGTTTTAAGCCGGCGAGTTTCAGGGCTTGATAACCGCCAAAGCCTAGTGCGACTTCTTGGTAGAGGCGATGGTCGCCACCGGACTCTCCGGAGTATAATTCACCAAAACCTGGTTCGGTAATACAAATAATACGAGTGCTGCCTAAGGTTTTTTCGATAACGTCTAGGCTTACTATGGAATCATTGGCTTTGATGTTGACGGTATTTAGAAAGTCGTAGCCATATTTAGCATAATCAACAGCGTCATGAGTGCTAAAGTTTTTGAAAGACGTCCCAACTTTTTCATAATGCTGATGTGGTTCTGTCGGATAGAATGGGGTAATTAAAACAAACGGTACGTTGCTTTCCTCGGCGACGCGACGAGTATCGGCGGCAAGTACGCCAAGTCCACCGCCGCCGCGAATACCGTTTTTCTTATCGTATAGCTCGATCGTCCAATAGGTATAAGGACGTTCTGGTGTCAAAGCCTTAGTCAAATGATGGCGATTAATTGCGTCATAAAATTCTTTGACGTCTTCAATATTCTCCAGAGGATGTGTTCCCACCGTATCTTTCATGTTAGCTTCTTGGTCCTTTTTCTGAGCTGATGGCGGCGGCAGTCAAAGTGAGGGCAGTTTCTAGAGAAGAAATGTCACGATTTCTGAAGCTAATATTGCCAATTGGGCGACCAAGCATGATTTTGCCAACCACAACGCCCTCAGCGTCGCGCAAGATGGCGACAGCCTCGATGCCACATTTTTTGAGCTCGCCCATAGTGGCATCGTCAAGCGCCAACCAGATTCCTCGGATTGGGGTGCGGTAGTTAGAAATATGCGTGACTTCGGCAGCGGTGATACGAGACGGTTTGCTGCCATAGAGTTTTTTGTCGATGATGAGACCGACGTACTGGAAGTGGAGATGGTCAGAAAGGAAACCAGCGAGCTCGTGATAGTTGATATAGTTCTTGGACATTTGCTGGATTTTTTTAACGAAATAGACTAGGTCGATATCTTTGATGGAAGAAAGTGACCGGAAATAACTACTGAGCTCGTTTAAGATTGGGAAGAGGAGAAGGGCGATAATAATCATAACGACGTTCAAGATAATGACGGCGGAAGACGGGCTTGGAACTTTGAACAAGGCCATAAAGATGATGAAGAAAAGCGTAAGATAGACTACGGCAGCGAGTGACATAACGATGATGTGGGAGAGGATTTTTAGCCAGGAGCTAGCAAGGTCAAGTAAACGATATTTGATAATGGCGTAATAGTGGATGACAAAATCGATGGCGATGAAGAGTGGACCAATCCAGATTAGATCATAGCGGAAAAGTGGGAGATAAAGGTCAAAAATACCTGCTGCGGTCCAGCCGATGGCTAGACAAATGAGGAAGCTCTTCCAGCCACGTTTGAAGGCTTGGTTGGTGGTATGTTTGATCCTGGAGAGGATGAAAGCGACAACGATTATGCCTTCAAATACCATGAGCGCGATGTAAGCAATGTAATACCAGTCAAGGCGAATGCCGATACTGTTGCCAGCGGTGCTACTCAAAACAATATTGTCATAGAGTAGGTGTGGATTGTAGATTAATGCGGCACCGAGGAAGATGGAGGCAAGGGTGGAAATGATAATTGGGAAGATGCCCCATTTGATTTTCCAGCCTGTATAAACTAAGACAAAGAGATCCATAACGAGGGTGGAAAGATAGATTCCAAAAACTGGAATTGGCGCGATATCAATGGCGTTTTCGTCTAGCGTTAGGAAAATTGCCATGGAGAAGGCCCAGCCAAAGACACCAAAGGTGGTGATTAGGAATGTTAGAGCCTGCGCGCGAGAACTTTTAGATGAACCCAAAAAGACAGCAAAGCCCGAAAGCAGAGCTAAAACCGATACCGTAATTAAGAGAATTGCAATTAGTTGCACCTCACCTCCTTTATTAGTTCTATTTTAGCACAAGCAGAAATGTGTAGCAAGAAAAATGCCCCCAAATTGGGGGCATTAGACGAGGTATTTTATGGTGCCGTAAGTTTGAAAAGAATCATGATTTCTTTATTAAAACTGTCGTGATAGCGGCAACTTTTAACCGAGCTAAATCCGACCGCATTTGCGACTTTCTCGACGGCGTCACTAGCTTCATCGCAATCTTTGAACAGTTTAAGCGGGAGATAGAAGCCTTTGATGTCGCGGTTTCTTGCCCACTCCCAATGTTTGGGATAGAGTTCAAAGATGAACGTACCACCAGGTTTTAGCAACGCTTTTATTGCGGCAAGAATCTGGGGGAATTTTTCCCAGATGTAGCACATGATGCCGTTTGCAACAATGGCGTCCTGTCCACTAAGTTCTGGCATTGTGATAGCCTTGGTGAGATTTTCCTCAAGATAGGTAATCTGATTCTTGAAAGGTAAATCCTTGAGCAGCTCGGTACTGTTAATAGTCGGGTCATTGTCGACTAGGATGGCCTGTTGGTCAGGCTCCAGGCAGTAGCCTAAATGCCTAAATTCAGGCGCCATACCTGCCGCGAGAAAAGCAAGTCTTTTCGGCTTTAACTCGTTTAAAATCTCGGTCGTGGCAATTCCCCTTTCTGCGATAGCGGTAAACAATTCGTTCTTATATACAAAGTAAAAGAACGGATCAGTCTTGGGGATTTCGCGATAATTGCCGTAGATGTCTAAGCCGTAGCCATAGACTACTTCCAGAGCAATTGACCGTGGGACTTCTACTGCTACCCATGGGATGAAAAATTCTGAAGCAAGGCGTGAGCGGTTCACGACTTTTCCTTCCGGGTCAATCATGTCCCAATACTCATCGCAGTCAGTGTCAAGTACAAAATCGTAAAGCGCCGGATTCTCCACGGCAAGATTAACAAATTTTGCACAGGCAGTTCTAGCAAACTCTAAACTGTCGCTAGACTTTGTTGCGTCGTCTAGATTATGGAGCTTTTTAATTTCCTCCCAGAGATTAGATTTATCTCTTTGTCCTGCCGACTCAGCATACTTTATAAACAGGTCCTCCTTTTTCATAGGAGGAAGGGTGTCACAATAGTACTTCCATTGTTTAATATCCATAAAATCACCTCCTAAAGAACCACAAAAATCACCTTCGTCTTGGTATATTATACCACCTCTTGCATGGTTTTTCAAGTTGTGGTATAATCTGAGGAGCGTTGGGGATTCGCCAAGTGGTAAGGCACTGGGTTCTGGTCCCAGCATTTCGGGGGTTCGAATCCCTCATCCCCAGCCATTTGAATTAAAAGCCGCCAATGCGGCATTTTTCTTGCCTTGCTCTATCAATAATAGCGCTGCGGCAAGATAAAATACCACCTTGTCGGCTTTTATCTTCAAATGGAATACCCTTTTGAGCAGTTTTAGCCAATCTTGGTCTCATCCCCAGCCTCTGTCTATTGACTTTTTTGGCAATCTGTGCTATAATTAGATATGGTGAGATAGTGTATCTCCCAGATAGAACCTTAAAAATGCTAATTACGTCTTTTGGCCTATTTCCGATATAGGAGGTGGATATATGAAGGAGAAAATAGTACTAAAAGACTTGATGCTTTACGGTGGTGTCAATAAAGAAAATTACGAGAAAATCAAGGACGAGATTAATCAATATAACCGTTTCATGGTTAATATGGTTTTAGCCATTGCAACGATTCTGGTCGCAATTCTGTTTGTAGTTATCAATGCCCTGAAGTGGGAGTGGTATAATCCGATGATTCTTTGCGTGGTTGGCGGAATTACATTTACAATTCTACTAACCTCATTGCTTCTTTCGGAGAAACATCCTCGCGTTACTGGCGTGTTGATTCACAGTTCTTATGTGATTTTCTACGCTTTTGGGATGGTAGTTGCAATTACACTTGATCCTGATAGTAAGTCGGTAACTTTTATAGCACTTTTGGTGCTTTTGCCGATTTTGTTTATGGAGCCACCAATTAGAAAGCTTATAATTACGACGGTTTGTGAAGCGATTTTTGTCTTTCTCTGTATTGAGACTAAGACTGGTACGGTTCTGTTAAAGGATGTTGTTAATACGCTACTGTTCGGCTTTTTAGGCTCGGCTAGTGGAGTGCTCATCACTTATATGTTAACAAGATCTTTCGTGAACGAACATCGGTTGCAGGAACTTGGCAGAGCGGATAGGCTGACTGGTTTGAATAACAGGAATGCATACGAACTTGATTTTTATGAAATTCCAAAGTCATGCCGGAAGTCACTTGCGTGTGTCTATGTAGACGCAAATGGATTGAAAATGATGAATGATTCACATGGACACAAATATGGCGATAAGATGTTGAGAACAATTGCAGGAAATATCTTGGAACTATTCGGTGAACAACATGCTTATCGTGTTGGTGGAGATGAGTTTATCATTTTCATTCCTGACGTAAAAAATCACACCGTTGATAATCTAGTCTCAACCTTGAAAGCTGACGTTGAAGCCTCTGGCTATAATGTTGCAATTGGTTGGGATAACCAGAAACTGAATGAACTGTCACTGAATAACCTCACAAAAAATGCTGAGGTTAGTATGTACAAAGACAAATCAGCTTTCTATAAGAAAGCTGAGAATGAAAGACGAAAGCGTAATTAGCAGGAAAAACCCACGAGGAAACTCGTGGGTTTTTAATTGTCGCAAAATGTGACGATTTTGTTATAGACGGTTTGAGGCATAGCCCAGTCTACCAGGAAATCTTCTTGGCCAAGGTAAATATATGGAAGATTGTAGGACTTTACTTCTTCTGGGGTGACGCAGACAGTGTTTTCTTCGGAGTTTTTGATACGGTCGAGGACGGGTGAAACTTGATGGAGATAATTGACAGCAAACGTGGTGCGGGTAATGAGAATAATTAGCACAAGCGTTGTTTCTATTAGCGCTAGCGGAATAAAATTCCGAGGTTTGAATAGCTTTAAAATGCAGTAAAAATATAGAGCGATGGCAATGAGATGGACTGGCAAAACCATGCGAGTGAAATATTTGATTTGGGAGAGGGCGAGGATGTGGAGGACAATAAAACAGAGGGCCGCGAAAATGAAATTCTTTTCGGGCCTGGTGAATTTTGGAAAAGTGAATTTATCCTTGTGGCGTAAGATAAAGCTATAAACCACAACCGGAATAGAAATAACCACAAACGGTGCGAGGAAACGTCCAAAATTAAAGACGTTATGGAACAATATCCGCTTAATACTGTCGCCAAAATTGGTAAAGATTTCGCCCAGCGGGAGATAGTCGCAAACGGCGCGGTAAATTGGATTAGTGTCGTAATCGCCAAGGCCTGGTCCGATAACATAAATACAGAAAAGTGCGATTAAGACGCCAAGGACAGAAGCGCCGCGCCAAGAAAATAGGAACTCTTTGATGAGAATTTTTTGTTTAGTAAGACGAAGATAAACGAGGTAGATTGGAAGACAAATTAGGAACGCCACGGCGGTGACGCTGGAGGTAAGGCCAAAAATAAAACCAAGTAATAACATAGTTAAGACGAACCAGAAATTTTTTGGAAGTTTGTGGCCGAGAAGATCTTTGAAATAAACTAGTCCAAACCCGAGGCAGACGACACTGATAATGAGGTAGTTATGATTTTTGGAAAAACCGCCGTATAGTGTGGTGCCATATGAGGTGAGCATAACGAGGAGAAAGCTGCTAGCAAAAATGCAGGCGTCCTTTAGTTGTAGCTTGGGACGGCGGCCAAGGGCGATGAAAGTTGTAAGATAAAAAGTCAGGAATGCAAGAGCTACATCAATGATCCTAAAAATCGTGTCTGGTCCAAACTGAAAAGTATAGTCAAAAAAGTTAATGCTAGACCAAGCGTACATATCGGCAAGCCTAGCGGAATGATTAAAGGCAGCAATAGAATCGCCTAGAATATCTGGCATGGTATTTGCGCCTTGGAAAATGTCTTCGCCAGATGTGACAATGAGGAAATAACAGGCGATAAAAAAGAGGATTGGTAAAGTATAAAGCAAAATACTTAAAACCCTCTTAAACATACAAATATTATAACACGTGATATAATAAAGATATGAAACGGAGGTCAATAGCGGTAGTTATACCGGTATATAATGAAGCGGCGGGCATACGTCGTTTTTTGACTGAAAAGCTTTTGCCAGAAATGGGAAAGTTGCCGTATAAGACTGAATTAATTATTGTTGATGATGGATCGACGGATAAGTCGCTAGATATTATCAAAAAGACTCTGCGTGGGAAAAAGATTACGACGCGGATTGTGGCTTTTACAAAGAATTTTGGCAAAGAAATTTCGCTGACGGCGGGGCTAAAATATGTCAAGACTGACGCGGTAATTATGCTGGATTCTGATGGCCAACATCCGGTCAGTGCTATCCCAAAACTGATTAAAAAATGGGAAAAAGGTGCCAAGATTGTTACGGCGGTCAATTCTGGAAATAGTACGAAGCATCGTTTTGGGTCGAAGATGTTTTATAAAGCAATGAAGCTGATGGGCAATCGCACCTTCCGCGAGGGGGCGATGGATTTTCGGCTGCTGGATAAGGTGGTGGTGGACGAGTTTAATCGTTTTACGGAACATAATAGAATCACACGTGGGTTGATTGATTGGCTGGGTTTTCCGCAGGAGTATGTCAAAGTTTCTACTCTTAAACGTTCGTCTGGTGTGCCGACTTATAATCACAAAAAGCTCTCCCGACTGGCGCTGGATAGTTTTGTCTCGATGTCCTCTACGCCACTTCTCATTTTTGGGTATCTAGGGCTAATCATTACGATTACTTCCCTGCCGGTTGGATTATTTATCTTGGTGGAGCAATATATTTTGGGCGATCCGATGGGGCTTGATTGGAGCGGAGCGGTAGCGATGAGTGTGTTCGTGTCGTTCTTGGTCGGATTAGTTTTGATATCGCAGTCGATTACGTCGCTTTATATTTCGCACATCCACGCCGAGGTAAAAAATCGCCCGCTTTATGTAATAGATCAGAAAAAATCAAAAAATCTTGGGAGGTAAAATGCAGAAAACCGTACTACTTAGTTTTGATGTGGAAGAATTTGATTTGCCACGCGAGCACAACATAGAAATTTCACTTGAGAAAGGTGTCAAGGTTTCTAAATCGGGGCTACTAAAGGTTCTGAAAATCTTAGAGCGACAAGACGTGGTGGCGACCTTTTTTTGCACGGGAAATTTTGTGGAAGCGGAGCCAGAATTAATTAAGAAAATAGCAAAAGCTGGTCACGAGATCGCCTGTCACGGCGTGGATCATTTTAACCTCAAGCCAAGCGATATAGAAATTTCTAAAAAGATTATTCAAAAAGTGACAAGACGGAAAGTCTTAGGTTACCGTGTGCCACGGATGCAACCAATTAATTATCGCAAAATGAAGAAACTAGGATATCTGTATGATTCTAGTGTCAACCCAGCTTTTATACCTGGAAGGTATAATCATCTGGATATTCCGAGAAAAAAATATCTAAAAAATGGCATTATAGAAATTCCGACCTCAGTTGCGACTGTTTTCCGGGTACCGCTATTTTGGTTAGCGCTGCATATTTTTCCAGAAAAACTTTATTTTATGCTCGCGAAAATGACGCTCAAGAAAACTGGTTATTTTGCGACCTACTTCCATCCATGGGAATTCACGGACCTATACAAATTCCCTTGTGTGCCTAAATATATTCAGTATAATTCTGGAAAAAGGCTAGAAAAAAGGCTAGAAAATTTGATTATTGAACTTAAAAAATCGGGGTGCGAGTTTAAAACTTATGCGGCTTATGCTAAAATAAGCTAAAGAATGTCTGCAAAAATGCTGAAAACAACTCGGATGACGGTGCTCTTGTCGCTGAATGCGGTGGCAATTTTGGTGTCAGGGATTTTGATTGCGAGTGCGATTGGACTAAACCTGGGCGGACATTTTACTGTTGTAGACGAAAAAAGTGACGAAGTGGCGGGCGGTGGAGACACGGCGGAGTTGATTGACTCGGCGGCTGATACGGATGGAAATTTAGCAGAAGCGGCTTCGGAACAAGCACAAGTAGTAAGCTCGATAACCGGAAGCAGTTTTGATTCTGGTACGGTTTCTGGAAGTGAACTTTGGAACTTAAAAGCAATTACGATTTATCGGACGGCTAATATTGATATTTGCGTTAACGACACGACCAAGAATCTTGGCGAAATGTATTGGCAGACTAGCAATACGGATGTAATCAAAGGGTTTTATTCGGAGGCGAGGACGAGGCTTGGCTATGATAACGAGCGCTGTAAATATCCGGCGATTGTGGGTACGGGTACAACTACGATTACGGTTGGAACGATGGACGGCTTAAAACGTGATACGTTAACTGTCACAGTGATTGAACCGCCAGTAGAACAATGGAAAAAAGAGGTCTTAAGTCTCGTCAACGAAGAACGAGCTAAATACGATCTAGAGCCGCTAGAGTGGGGCGTGACTTGTGAGGTGGCGGCGCAGACCAGGGCCGAGGAAAGTATGGAAGTTTATGCGCACCAAAGACCGGATGGCTCATCTTGGGATACGGCTTGCAAGCCGGAGGCGGGTGGTGCGGCTGGAGAAAACTTAGCGGCGGGTAATACGGCGGTATCTCCAGAAACGGTGGTGCAGACTTGGATGAATTCTCCAACGCACCGGGCTAATATTCTGTCCGACAAGTTTACGAAACTAGCGGTAGGATTTGTGTTTGATCCAGAATCACAGTATAAAACCTATTGGTCACAATTCTTCTCGAACTACTAATTTATTCTCCGCGTGGGCTGGAGAGGAGGAGACGTTTCAAAAAAGCTTCGGCTGAGGCGGTATCCATAAGGGTGGTCTTGTAGCTGGTGTCATAAATAGTTGGAGAAATACGAGTTTGGACGTATTTCCCGTCGATGAAATAGTGAGTTAAGACATAACCTTTGGCGGTGTCAGGCCACATAGTCTGGTCAAAGAAGAGGTTACCAAGTCCGTAATAAATCGGCTTGCCATTATAGAGTTCAAAAGTCTGAGGCTGATGCGCAGATGTACCAACGATCATGTCTGCGCCCAAGTCAATGAGGCTTCTAAAAAACTCAGTTTGGCCGGAAATTGGCCCGTCGCAAGCCGGATATTCTACGCCATAATCTGGATAACAATAACATTCAGAATACTGGACATCGACAATCACAAAATCGCCCTTGGCCTTAGCTTCGGCAATTTGCGTGCGAGTAGTGGCTTCGTCGTAAATATTAGCGCCCGGACGTGTGGCGGTAGCACCTTGACCGTTTTCTTTGGAAGAAGTGGAATTATTGATGGCGATCCAAGTGAGACCTACGCCTTTGTCGGAAATCTCTAACGGGACGGCAGCTTCTTCCTCGTTTCGGCCGCCGCCAAAAGTCTTGATTCCCTTTTCCTGATAAAAATCAATGGTGGCAAGGTTGGCGGCAGCGCCCCAGTCGTTGTTGTGGTTGCCGGTTAGCTCAATTACGTCGGTGCCGATGGCGGAAATAGTGTCAAAAGCGAGATAGCTGGTGCAGAAAATCATAGTAAGGCCAGAATCACAATCGTCCGCAAAGCTGACCTCGTTGCTAATGTGAGTAAGATCGGTCCGACTCAAGAAATCCTTGATGTTTTCGGCAAACTGAGCGCCATCACCAGTATCTTTAATACGGTAAAAAAGACGGCGACCGATGGCGGTGGTGCCGGTCTGATTTATGGTGAAGACATTGTCGTTGCCGATTAATTTATCGAGGTAATACTCTCCATCCACGGACAGAAGCTTTTTCTCTGGCGTGAGCTCTTCTAGGGGAATCTGTTCGTAATTTGCTAGTTCTGCGCTAGAAATGTCCTGGGTTTCGTCATAAAAATCGGTGACTGGTACCATAATCTTGGGCGCGGGTTCTGAAGCGGGGTCGGTTTCTGTGGCTGGAGTGGTGTTGTGGTCTTTGGAGAGGAAAAACAAAACCGCGCAAACAGTGGCGGCGGTCAGCAAAAGAATAACTGGAAAAGTGGCAAAACGGTGTCTGGTACTCATGAGATGATTATAGCACAGGTTAAAAATTTGCTGTATAATAAGATTATGCTTAAGTTTTTTCGGTGGCTCTTTTCGCTAGGCAAGCCAGTTCTAGAATATACTGATCAGATTGTTTCGCCGGATGGACGAACGGTTTTTGAGGTTAATCTGAAAAACGGGCAGGTTTTTTACACAGTGACGACGGGCGGAAAGCTCCTAGTTAAATCATCGCGAATTGGAATGAATTTGCGTGGTGAAGATCCGTTGGGAAACGGTCTAGTACTGGTGCGTGAGGTGGATAGGACTTTTGATGAAACTTGGGAGACGAAGTGGGGTGAAGAACGCTACATCCGTAATAATTATAATGAGCAGGCGCTCTATCTCTCAGAAAGTGGCGGAAAGAAGCGACTCTTTACGCTAAGGATTAGAGTCTTTAATGAGGGGGTGGCTTTCCGATATGAGATTCCGCCACAGCCGGAGTTCCAGAAAATCATCGTGGAAGATGAGCTGACGGAATTTAATATTGATAATAATAGTTACGTTTGGCATATTCCAGCATATCAGCCGGATAGATATGAATATAATTATACGCGCGATTCCCTGTATGAATTAACAGGGTCGTCACATACACCGCTGACGATTGAGCATCCGTCGGGGTATTTCTTGTCGATTCATGAGGCGGCGCTGTATAACTATGGCTCAATGACTTTAAAATTGAATAAGGCTGGCGCGCTGGTATCGGACATTACGCCACTTTCGGATGGAGCGAAAGCTTATGTGGATCTGCCATTTAATACGCCGTGGCGAGTGGTAATGATTGCGGATAATGCAGTAGAACTCACGACTAATCGAATGATTCTAAACCTGAATGATCCGCCAAAAGGTGATTTTGACTGGGTGAAGCCGCTCAAATTTATGGGGATTTGGTGGGCGATGTATGTGGGTGAATATACTTGGGCAGAAGGTCCAAGGCATGGTGCGACGACGGAACGAGCTAAAGATTATATTGACGCTTGTAAGAGGCTAGGAATCGAGGGTCTGCTGGTCGAAGGTTGGAATAAAGGTTGGAATGGAGACTGGTTACAGAATGGTCCGACCAATGATTTTACGCATGCGTCGTCTGATTTTGACTTGCCAATTGTAGCGAAGTATGCGACCGAAAATGGCATAAAATTGGTTGGTCATCACGAAACTGTAGGCTATGTCGATAATTATGAACGGCAGATTGAAGAAGCATATAAGTATTATGCTGATAATGGCGTCAACTATGTAAAACCTGGGTATGCGGGGGCCTGGATGGTAGTGCAAGGACGGCGGGAATATCATCATTCACAGGTAGGGGTAAGGCACTATCAGAAAGCGTTGGAGCTCGCGGCTAAATATCATATCTGCCTAGACGTGCATGAACCTATAAAGGGCACGGGGCTAGAAAGAACCTGGCCAAATCTCTTGACGCGTGAGGGGGCGAGAGGACAGGAGTATGAGGGCGGCGCGCTCTTCCCTTCGCATGCGACGATTTTACCATTTACGCGGTTACTGTCTGGAGGAATGGACTATACGAGTGGGATTTTGGATGTTTCTAATAGTGTGAAACGAATGGCGACGACGATTGCTAGGCAGATTGCGTATTATGTGACGATTTTCTCTGGAATGCAGATGGCGGCGGACAGGCCAAAGATTTATGAGGAGATACATCCGAATGTCTTTAAGTTTATTCACGATGTACCGGTGTCTTGGGATAAGACTTTGCCAATACTGGGGCAGATTGGTCAGTTCTATGTGGTGGCGAGGAAAGACAGAAATTCAAACGATTGGTATATTGGTGGCGTGACTAATGAGGAGGCCAGACGAGTACGCGTCTCGCTGGAGTTTTTGGATGATGGAGAATACGAAGCGGAGATCTATCGCGATGGAGAAGATGCGCATTATCGCGAGAACCAGCTTTCGATTGTGATAGAAAAGCGTACCGTGACAAAGGCCGATAATATTGATGTGGTGATGGCGTCAGGTGGGGGATTTGCGGTGCGGCTAATCAAAATCTAGATTTTTAGAAAAAAATTAAATTCCGCTATTGTTTTTTTGAAAAAGCTAATGTAAAATGGGGGTAATGATGGGAAAAATTAGAGGTTGCATGTTGGGGTTGAAAAATAAAACCACTTTTATGAAGCGGCAGGTTGTTGCTGGGATTGCCGATTCGGAAACAAAGTGGAAGAGGTTTTCTTATAGTGTTGGTGTATTCGTCACCGGATTTTTGGTGGCGTTTTTTGCAGCTTCACTAGTTGCAAAGCCTGGGGATGCAGCGGCCGATGATACTGACACCACGACCGTCACGGCTAGTGGTTATTCCCTAACCCTGACAGCAACTTCTGAGGTCAACCTTGGACTCCGGGTTAGTGATAACGATTCTATGACGGTGGGGCTTGGCAATATTTCCGTTACGACTAATTCACCTGGATATAACCTGTATATCGGTATGTCTGGTGATACTACTGCGCTTAATGGTATTGCCGATGGTATTTCTGGCTCAATTGCTGCGGTTAGTGGGACGATTACTGCTCCAGCTGCGCTGACACGTGGTACTTGGGGCTACGCTATTCCGCGTAATACTGCTCATGTGGTAAGCAATGCTTTTGCCACAACATATACGCCGATGTCGAGTGGCACGCCTGATAGTGGTCAGACTTTTGCTGTTCCGCCAATTTCTTCGACTAATCCACAACTCATAGCTACGTCTAATGCTGCGGCAACATCTGGCGATAACTACCCAATCTACTATGGCGTAAGAGCTAATGCCGATACTGCGCCTGGAGAGTATAGTAATAAGGTGCTATTTACTGCGGTAGCGGATGCTGCAGCGACTCATTCGATGACGCTCAGTCCTGTTTCTGCCAATGTGAACGCAGCGACGACTTTAGCTGTAACAACTTCGCTTTACTCTACGGCAGGTTATGCTAATGCGAATATCTATCTTCTTACTGCGTCACAGTATAATTCTATTTCTGGAACAAATGTAGAAGCTCTAGGAGTGAGTCCTCTAACTTGTGCCAAGAGTGGTAACACTCCAGTAGCTTATTCTTGTTCGGTTACGGCGCCAAGTACACAGGGTGAGTATTATATTTATGCTAAATTCCCAGTCTATAACGTGACCTATGCTTCAGTGTTCAATGTGTATAATCCTGTGACATTGACGGTTAATCCTAATGGTGGTACTTGGAATGGTAGCACCTCTACACAGACTTTCACTCAGAACCAGGGTTCTACAAAAACTATTAGTAATCCTACTGCTGGACCAACTTATACGATTACCTATAATGCTAATGGCCAGGGTGCTGCATATTCTGGTACACCAACTTCTGTACAAAGATCATTTAGCTCTTGGAGCGTATCTGGAGGTTCCCTTTCTGGTACGACCTATACCTTTGGATCTACGGCAGGTACTTTGACGGCGAATTACAATACTACATCGAATAGCTTTACGCTTCCTGCGATTACGAAAAACGGGAATAACTGTTATTGGGCGGAGGGTAGCACTTCTGGTACCCAGTATGCTGGTGGCACCTCAAGGACGATTACTGGTGACAAGACTTATTATGCGATATGTGATACGCCAGCGTTCTTCAAGATTACCACTATGCAGGAGATGACCTCGGCTGTTTGTAATAGCGTAGTAACGCCTAGCGCGTCCGCTACGCAGACTGACACCACGGGAGCGTATACCAGCCTGTCTAACGCAAATACCAACTATGTCGCACAACGTACATTGAGCGACACGAGAGACTCTAATACATATACTGTCAGAAAGCT
>CAYSIB010000007.1:0-37811 GCA_964431025.1 uncultured Candidatus Saccharibacteria bacterium | reverse complement strand
TTTAGTATCATTACAAATATCCGCCGTCATCTCTTGCATAGTGGTGATGTTGTAGTGGCGAAAAAATCCTGAGTTTTCTCAGGATTTTTGCGCGGGGCAAGTCCAGAAAGGGCTTAGCATCTAGAGTGCTTAGCATCCTGGGGCTACGAATTAAGTTTTTTCTGTGTGGCTCCTTGAGGGAGTTCGTCTGTGACAATTGGTCTGCCTAGATGTTTTTCTGCTTCGATTCTGGCGGTTTCGATAACATGTCCGGCTTTATTTGAATCTTTCTTTAATTCTTCTACGCCAAAACTATCGTTTTTGCGATGGAGCTCACGTGCTGTGGTCTCGCCAAGATTTGTTAAAGCTAATTCCATCTCTGTCATTGAGTCGCGTAGATTATGTTTCTTCTCTACTCCCTTTAGATTTTTGTAGGCTTTGGCATTTAGCCCAAAGCCGGCTTCGTAGATTTCGTTGGTTAGGATGGCAAAATCTCGTCCTTCTTTTGCGCCTCTAAATTTCCATTCGTCGGTCAGTTTATTTCTGGCGGCGATAGCCCGCTCTCTTTGCTGAATCCATGATTCGGTATATCCTTTTTCCCTATAGATTTGCCTCATTCTAGCAACAGCAAGTTCTGGGTTCTGAATTTCATCAATCCGTTCGCTACCGACTTTAGCTAGCCAGAGCTTGAACGGCTCAGCTTTCTTTGAGGGGATGGATTGGATGATGCGTAAGATGCCTTTAGGGTTGGCGGCGTCAGTTAAATATCTCTTCCCGTCTGAAGATTGCATTTTCAGTTGTCGACAAATTGTCGACAACTCAGCAGATTCTTCCTCATCCATTCTTGCTTTAACCCTATACCAATAGTCTCTAGGGTTTGTGCTATCGGTCAACGCTTGAACTACATCGACGACCGAAAAGTACCATTCTTCTTCTTGCTCGTTCCAGACGGAGCGAATTTGGTTACCCTCAAAAAGTTTGAGAGAGTTAGGTTTTTCTGGTAGTTTTTTACTCATAAGAGTTCTCCTTATAACATTAATAATGATGTTAGGAGCAGCGCTACTTTTAATGTATCATGAATAAGCTAATATTTCAAGAGGGGTCTTAATTAAATAACCCTACACAACAAGAATGAGGGCTTGGCCTATCTCGGTTCTGCCCTCATTGGTTTAATTACGATAAGCTTTTTATTCGGTGACGCCGAGTTCGATGCGTTTGAATTGACGGACGGTGATGTTTTCACCGGTCTTGGCAATAGCATCTTTGATGAAGGCGGCAACAGTCTTAGAATCATCCAAGATGTATGGCTGATCCATCAAGACTTTGTCGGCGAAGGCTTTTTTAACCTGACCGCCGAGGATTTGGTCTTTCATGTTCTCTGGGCCTTTGAAGTTTTCTTCAAATTCCTTCTTCTTAGCATTCATCACATCTTCTGGAATGTCTTCTGCACTAACATAGAGTGGGTTCATGGAAGCGACCTGCATAGCGAGTTTGTGAGCTAGATCTTTGAATTCATCGGTTTTGGCGACGAAAGAAGTTTCGCAGTTGACTTCGACGATGGCGCCGATACGGCCGTCGTGAACGTAAGATTCGATCAGGCCTTCACGAGTTTCGCGGTCACCGCGTTTTTCTGCCTTGGTGAGACCTTTCTTTCTCATCGCTTCGAGGGCTTTGTCAAAGTCACCTTTGGCCTCGACGAGAGCCTGCTTAGCGTCGGTCAGACCAACACCTGATAGCTCTTTAAGTTTTTTGATTTGTTCGATTGAAATTTTTGCATCTGCCATAATTTTGCCTCCTATTTATTATTTTTTAGCAGTTTTAATAGCGTCGGTGATGTAGCTGAGGATAAGAGCGACAGCTTTGATAGAATCATCGTTTGCTGGGATAACGTAGTCAATGTTGGTTGGATCGACGTTGGTATCCGTAATAGCGATGACAGGAATGTGAAGGGTGTTAGCCTCTCTAACAGCGTTCTTGTCTTCGGAAGCATCGGTAACAACAATAGCGGCAGGCTGCTCGGTCATTTCCTTAATACCACCGTAACGAGTGTTAAGAAGGTCGATTTCTTCCTGATAGCGCTGAACTTCTAGCTTGGAATAGCGATTTTCTAGCTCGCCAGAAGCCATGCGACGTTCGAGGTCTTTGACCTTTTTGATCTGGCGGTTAACAGTCTCGCCGTTGGTAAGAGTACCACCAACCCAACGTTCGGTAACGTATGGCATTTCGACAGATTCGGCAGTTTCTTTGACTAAATCTTTTAGCTGTTTCTTGGTGCCGACGAACATAATTTTCTTGCCATTTTTGGCGAGTTCTTCAACCTTTGGAAGAGCTTTTTCTAGGCCTTCGACGGTTTTTTCTAGGTTAATAATGTGTGCGCCGTTCTTGCGGCTATGGATGTATGGCGCCATCTTTGGGTGCCAACGGCTGGTTTTGTGCCCAAAATGTGCACCGGCTTCCAGCAATGCTTTCATGTCAATATTAGACATTGAATTTCCCTTTCTCTTCGCTCCGTACTCTCACGCTCTCATAGCTACTGGCGTAGCCGGCGCAGGAAAAATGCACAGAGTTGTTTCATTAATTTAATAACTCTTACATTCTAGCATAGTTTGTTGCAAAAGACAAGGGTTTATGTTAAAATTATGCTAGTTTGTAACTACAAATTTTGGGTTTTAGCCTAATGAAGGGGGTGTTCTTTAATGAAGACTGTTGTAAGGAATGTATTGGTTTCGCCGGATAATCCGTATTTGGTCCACCCAATTGCAGTGAAGATTTGTACAAACGATGGAGAGTTGATGCGCCGTCGTTTGCGCAGATTACTTAAAGATGACCAGGTGGTGTTTATTGATCCTCGCCTAGTGGATGAGCTAATTGATGATCTAGACTTCACTCTAAATGATATGCTCTATCCATGGGCGTATGAGTTGCTGGAATTAAAATGTGGCTCAGATCTTGCTCTAGTGAGAGAGCTACGTTCTAAATTGAGTTCTGAGGCGTCTTTAAGGACATGTAACGCCGTGCAATATGCTAAAATTTGCTTTACCTGTAGAGATATTTTTCAAAAGGCGCAGAACGAGGTTAAGGACTTAAAAATCGTAAAAGAATATTGGTCTTGCCTTACTAAGTATGAAGATTTAGAAAAGGAATATAAACTAATTAAGCATTGGTATGATCTCGCAATTAAGGATAGCGAATCCCTGCATAGCGATTATAAGAATCTTTGCGATGAGAATCGTGTCTTGGCGAAGGAGCTAGCGAAGAATTAACCACTATATCTTACACAAAACCCCGTTTAGAAAAACGGGGTTTACTTTTTTCGAGAACTCTGATATAATTATCGCTAATTATGAGTAAAAAAGATTTACATCCTAAAGATTACCGTTTTGTGGTGTTCTCTGATGAGGCTGCAGGCTATAGCTTTTTGACTAGATCTACTGCCAAAAGTGAAGAAACTATCAAATGGGAAGATGGTAAGGAATATCCACTAGTAAAGGTGCAGATTTCTTCCGCTTCTCACCCATTCTTTACTGGTGAAGAGAAGATTATCGATACCGAAGGTCGTGTCGATAGGTTCAAGGCTCGTGCTGAGAAAGCCGCAAAACTTCGTGCTACTCTTGGAAACAAGGTAAAGAAAGCTGAAAAAGAAGCCAAGAAAAAGGCCGAAAAAGAAGCTAAATAACGAAAAGCCGGCTGCGAGGCCGGTTTTTTGATGTTGCTGTTTTTTGGCGATTATTTTTCTTCGAAGGCGTAGAGAATGTAATCTGGGGTTTCTTCGTAATAGGGGTGATATTTTTTTAGGAGTTCGTTTGCGTCGATAGCGGAAAAGCCAAGAGAGAGTCCTTCCCCGGTGAGTTTGGCGTAGGCTTCTTTGATAACGAAGTTGTGGAGATAGTTGTTCCTAACGGGCTTTTCGCCAGGTTTTAAGATTTTTTGGAGGACCCTATCGGAAAGTTGGCGTGGGTTTCCCTGTTTGAATTTGGATTGCAGGTCTATGCCGACGGGTTTGTCTGAAATGGCGATTGCCCAGTAGCTGCCAGAGTGGGAAAGATTAAAATGTTGGTCGTTAATGGGTAAAGGTTTGCCATTATCATCGCGCAGAAGCGAGCTAGTGTCTGGTTTTTTAGAATTAGAAATATAAACTTTCATGATAAAAAGGTGCCGAATACGGCACGTTGGATTCCATGGTGGATCCTACAGGGCTTGAACCTGTGACCTTACGAATGTGAATCGTACGCTCTAGCCAACTGAGCTAAGGATCCTTGAATGTGGTATAATAATAACATGAATTTGGAAAAATATAAAGATGAGAAAAAAGAAATAGAGGAGTTTTTGGCGCGCCCAGATGCTTATTCTGATAGTTCGTATGCCTCCAAGGCAAAAAGATTGTCGGAACTTGAGGAAATTCTGGGACTTGGCGATGAGATTTCTAGGCTAAAAAAGTCAATTGACGAAGCCAAGGAGATAATTGCTGATGGTGCAGATGTAGAGCTAGTGGAGCTTGCTAAGCTAGACGAGACAGAAAGTGCTGAGAAACTAAGGGTTGCCGAGGCAAAGTTTGAAGAACTTTTGATTCCGCGCGACCCGGATGATGATAAACCAGTGATTATGGAAATTCGCGCTGGCGCGGGTGGTGACGAGGCAAGCCTTTTTGCGGGCGAACTATACCGAATGTATTCGCATTATGCCGAGAAGCATGGGCTAAAAGTCGAGCTAGTTTCTCAGAATGAGAACGAGGCCGGTGGTATGAAAGAAGTAATTGTGAGGATTGCTGGCGAGAGGCCATATGGACAATTGAAATTTGAGGGTGGCGTACACCGTGTGCAGCGCGTGCCGGTGACAGAGAGTCAAGGTAGAATCCATACCTCTACGGCGACGGTGGCAGTGTTGCCGGAAGCCTCGGAAAATGAAATTGAAATCAAGCCAGAAGATTTGCGCATTGATATCTATCGCTCTGGTGGACATGGTGGTCAAGGTGTAAATACGACTGACTCTGCCGTGCGTATCACCCATCTCCCAACTGGATTAGTGGTGGCGATGCAAGATGAACGTAGCCAACAGCAGAACCGCGTCAAAGCGATGACGATTCTTCGTTCTAGATTGATTGAGAAACAAAAAGAAGAAGAAATGAAAGCAGCGTCAAGCGCGCGCAAGAGTTTGATTGGCACGGGTGATAGAAGCGAAAAAATCCGCACTTATAACTTCCCGCAAGACCGTGTGACAGATCACCGGATTCATTATAGCCGTTCCAATATTGATGCGGTGATGAATGGCGATATTGACGATATTATTGCAGAGCTAACTAAGAATGAACGAGAACTGGCCGGAAGCGTATAAAAAAGGCGTACAGAATTTTTATGGGCGAGATTTTTTGGTTTCGCCTGCGGTTTTGATTCCCCGTCCAGAGACGGAAATGATGATTGACGAGGTGCTAGCCTTAGCGGGCAAAGCGTATCTTCCGGGCATAAAGACGCCAGAGCGGAAGTTATCGGAAAATCCTGTTATTTTGGATGTTGGCACTGGTTCCGGTTGTGTTGCGACGACTATAAAGTTGGAAATTCCCGAAGCAAAAGTAATTGGGCTAGATGTTTCTATGGAGGCGCTGAAGGTCGCTCGACAAAATATGGAGAAATTTGGCGCGGATGTAGAATTTATCCGATCGGATTTACTATCTAACTATAAAGGTGAAAATCCAGACGTAGTTGTGGCGAATTTGCCATATGTGGACGAGAGTTGGGAGTGGCTAGACAAGAAAGCTTTGAGCGTAGAGCCAGAATTGGCGCTTTATGCAAAGAACCATGGATTAGAGCTGATTTTTAAGTTAATTGAACAGGCTAAGGATAAGTGTAAGTGGATGATTTTGGAGGCAGACCCTTGTCAGCACAAACAGATTATTGATTTTGCAAAATCAATTGGCTTTTCCCACGAAAAAACCAGCGGTTTCCAGCTGGTTTTTTATAAGAATTAATCGGCGAGATAAACGGCGGTGGTGAGTTTGATTTTTTGTTCTTCGCCATTTCTTAAGATAGTAAGTTCGACGGTTTCTCCAGCGGAATGTTCGCCAATCAAGGTCGAGAGCGAGCCGGCTGAGCCAATTTTGATACCATCTACGGCGGTAATAATGTCGCCGTTTTTAAGACCGGCTTTTTCGGCAGGACCACCGGCGATAATGCCGTTTTCGCTAGAAACGTAGGCACCCTCGCTAACTGGGAGGTTATATTGTTTTTGGACGCTTGGGGTAATCATGACGTAGGATACGCCGATATAGGCGCGTTCTGCCTTACCCTTTTCAATGATTGATTTTAACATACCTTTGACACTAGAAATTGGAATGGCGAAGCCAATGCCGTTACCGTCAGAATAGACTGCGGTATTGATGCCAATGACTTGTCCGCCGGCGTTAATGAGCGGGCCGCCGGAATTACCGGAGTTAATCGAGGCGTCGGTTTGAATCATGTCGGAAAGGCGTTCGTAGTTAGAGTAGTTGGAGCTATCGGTGGCGATGAGGCTTCTGCCGGTGCCGGAAATGATTCCCTCTGTAACGGTGTTCTGGTATTGACCGAGGGCGTTGCCGATGGCAATAACTTGCTGGCCGGCAGTGAGAGTTTTGGAATCGCCAAGAGTAACTGGCTGGAGGTTACTCACGCCGTTAATCTTGATGAAAGCGACATCGTTTAGCGGATCGGTGCCAACCAGGGTGACATCGGAATAGACGGTGCCATCGTGCATGACGACCTGGAATTTTTTACCGCTTTCGACGACGTGTTTGTTGGTTAGGATGTAGCCATCTTTTGTTACGACCATACCCGTACCAGCGGCGGAAGAAAAGGTAGATTCTGTAACGATGGAGACGACGCTTGGGGAAACTTGGCTGACAATGTCAGAAATACTACCCTCGACAAAGGTGGCGCTATTACCATCATACCAACTATAAAGACCATAATAAGGTAATCTTCCGCCAAGGGTGTTGTAGACAGAAAGCCCAAAGCCGGCGACGGAAAAGACGAAGCTGGCGCCAACAAGCGTGCCGATGACAAGACGATAATTACTAGATTTGATTTTGTCTGACGATGCAGAATTTGACATATTTCCTCCTCTTAATTATTAAATATCGAAAATAGGATTGCTAAACCAGATAACTAGGATAGCGACAATGAGAATACTAAAGATGGCGGGAGCGGCAATTTCGCTGAATTTGATTTTGCCGTCGTGCTGGACGCCGGATTTGAAGATGCGATTTAGAATAAAGATAAAGACGGTTAGGACAATGGAAAGTTGTGGAACCATGATTCCGGTGGTGCCAAAGGTATAGACGATGAGCCAGGAATTGGATAGCCAGGCAACTTCGGCAGCGATGAGGCCAGTGCTGAGAGTAAGTAAGCCGAATTCGTTTTCGTCGCTTTGGACTAAAACGTGACGGCAAGCGGAGAAGCCAATTAGGGCGCAGAAGACCGTCATGAAAGCGGCATTAGAACTAGCAAAAAGCATAACAGTGCCTGTTGTGCCGAGGAAAACACAGATGAGTGATTGGATTTCGGCGGCGAGCTCACTAGAGCGGGGTTTAATAAAGACGAGCCAAATCACATAGCCTGCCATAAGAACGAAGTGGATTGGTAGCCAAACGGAGCCGGAGCAGTAGGCGATGAAGACGAAGCTGGCACCGACGATAAAGTCGGTGAGGTTAGATAAAATGTTGACTGCCCAATATCTTGGACGGACGGCGAGGACGCGCCATTTTGACAAAAGGACTAGGCCTAGGCCGATAATCCAGCTGCCGGTAACGACGGTAAAAGCGATGGAGCCGACGCCGAGAAGAATATTCAAGACTACGTGCAAAATAGAGCTGATGATGTTTCGACTTTTTCTGATTAACACATAATCTGCCATGTCTATAATTATAGCAAAATATGTCTTAAAATAACATAAGTAAAACTATTTATGCTATAATATTTCTATGGAATTTAGGTCACCGAGGTTTTTCCAGAAGCATCCGCTTCTAAAAGATTTATTGTCGCTGCTGGTTTTTGTTGGCTTGGTAGTGATAGGTACTTTGGCGCTCAATGCCTTTGTTTTTCGTTCTTATAATGTAGTGGGCGTTTCCATGGAAAATACCTTGCACGGGAATGACAGAATTATCGTGAACCGCGTGCCGGTTTCTATCGCGCATCTCATGGGTCAAGAATACGTGCCGGAGCGTGGGCAGATTATCGTGTTTGCTAACGGTGAAGCAACGGGGCCTTTGACTTGTGATGCGCAAAACGGTGTGCAAGATCAGTATATTATTAAGCGCGTAATTGCCTTCCCTGGTGAGCGTGTGACGGTAGTAGACGGAGTGCTGACTGTATATAATGATGAACATCCAAATGGATTTAATCCGGATAATGACACACGGAAATCTGATACGGACGGCCCAAAAAAGGTGACATCTGGGGAAGTTGATATGGTGGTGCCGGAGGGTGAATTGTTTGTAGCGGGAGATAACCGTGAGGGGTCACATTCGTTTGATTCTAGAAATGGACTCGGAACGGTGCCATATTGTCGCATCATCGGACCGGCGTTGTTGCGGTTATATCCATTCAACGAAATTCGGCTATTCTAGCGGTAATTCGTTAAAAAAGCCGCTCAGATTGGTATTTTCTCCGAGTGAAGCGCGTCTAATAGACGAGCGAACGAGGAAAAATGCCAAGATGGGCGACTTTTGAACGAATTATGCTGGTGTGAGGTGCCAGGACAGATCATTCGAGTTAAACTCGAGCTGGTATCTTTCCCGGCCAGCTATAATGTCAAAGAAATGCATAGCTACATTTCCGGCAAACTTGATATGTGTGCCAAGTAGCTCTGTCACTTCGGTTTCTCCAACTTGTCCGCGGCGCTTAAAAGAAAGCGGCTGGCAAGGTGTCATTTCGTAACCGAAGAGTGCCATAACTTCAACTCTTTCGTTTTTAATATTATTTTTCATAAGTAACTCCTTAAGTAATTTGATTAAAGAGTCATTTATGTGAGCCTGATTTATTGGCTCCTGGCTAGGGGTATAAATGACGATACCCGAAGCTAAAAAATTTTCTCATTGTCAGTGACCGAGGTGTGACAAGATAGTTTTATTATAGCACAAAATCTGAGTCTGGAACTTCAAATGGTAAATCTGGATAGCCCGATTTTTTGAGATGGTAAGCTTTGCGTAACTCAGCAATTTCACCGACACACTCAAAAGGTTTAAGGTTATTGTCAATGCCGAGTAGACCTTTAAAGTCACCTGTAAGTTCTGGAATTTCAAAAAGGCTATGGTTGTTTGGGAAAATGGAGTTTAGTGCTTGTGGTTCTAGGAACGGCGCAAAAAGCAGGTAGGAATTGGCGCATTTGGCGCAGCGACCGCACCATTTTAGTTCGCTATTGTCGGTGCGCTGACCATAATTAATAACGTTGCAGGAGCTGAATTTGTGGCCATATTTTTGCCAGCATTTTTCGACGAAAAGCTCGGCAATTTTTAGCTCACTATATTGCCTTAAAGGTGAGAAAATTTTGAATTCTGGCGAAACGTAATTTTTGACATAATCTTGGAGTAGCTTTTCGGCCTCGGCGGTTTTGCTCCATTGGTGGTTGACGAGGAGATCTCCCTCGGTAGATTTAATAATACTATGAGGCTCTTCCCCTTCGTGTCCAATAGAGGTCAAAATTGTGTCCTTGCCATCAATAATAGCCTGAATTAGGGCGAGAGAAATATTAATGTAGGTGACTGGAACGTGACCGTTCTTGCCGCCTAGGCTTTCGGCGGTTTTTAGAGTTTTGAGGTCGATATCACGGTTGATGATTTCGGTGTTCTCCGCGCCGACTTTGTCTAGAATTTTTGGATAGGAGCCAGAAGTAGAAACGTAAAGCGCGGTCCAAGGCAGATTAGCTTCATTTAAGAGTGTAGCAGTAAGTAAAGAATCTTTGCCGCCGGATTGTAGAGCGATGATACCGCTAGCGGTATTTTTGATGTCGCTTATGGTAGTTGGTGTTTCGCTTATGCTTATATCTTTGTCGCTTATGCTTTGCGGGGTGTCGCTAGTGGCAACAAAATGCGCCAAATCCTCACGCGTGAGGCTGTTTTCGTAGGCGAATTGGGAAAGGCCTTCTTGGTAGATTTTGTTAAAGAAAGCGGCTTGATTTTGGTCGATCTCAAACGGCAGGCGCACCTCGCGGGACGGAAAAGCTTTGTAATATGATGTGCCATTAATAATGAAGCTAAGGAAGAGAGCGCGACCTAAGAGGGTACGTTTTTCTGGCGAAAAAGGCGCTTTTTTGCTAGAGTTTAGAGCGCGGTCAGAAAAGGAAGCAATTTTGACAAATTCTAGAGGATTTTCGGCGGTTCCACCTCTGTAACGGAAGGTAGCGCGGAGCGTTTTTTCGTCAAATTCGTATCCTAGAAATTCAAAAGGCATTACTTCAAATCCATAACTTTTTTGGTGAACTGTTCTCCACGGTCGGTGAAGTTTTTGAACATATCAAAGCTAGCGAAGCCCGGTGACATCAAGACGATCGCTGGTTTTTCTTTGGTGGCGACTTTTTCGGCGGTAGTGCGAGCGCGGGAGATAGCATCGTCGAGCGAATCGGCAAGTTCAAAGCGCTTAGGATCTTCACCCTCGGCTAAGATCTCTTTGGTGCTGCCGATTAAAATAGCTTTTTCGAGATTCTTGGCGGAGAAGATGCGTGCTTTTACTTCTTTGTCGGTGCCTTTAGAAAAGCCACCGGCAATCAGGACGGTTGGATAATTTTCAAAGGCAGAAAGGGCTACGTCCATAGCAGGAAGAGCGGAGGAATAATTGTCATCGTAGTATTTTACATTGTTTAGTTCGCGGAGGAACTGGCAACGGTGTGGCAGGCCTTCAAAATTTTCTAGTGCAGACTTTAATGCTGGATATAATTCGCTTGCTAACATTAAGTCTAGATTGCCGTTAAAGTAGCGTGCGGCTACGGCTAGAAGTGCGGCCTCGGCATTTTCACGATTGTGTTCGCCAGGGATTTTGAGAGAGTCTAGTAATTCTTTTAGCTTTGGATTTTCAGACTTGATTGGGTAGGTAAGCTTCTTGGCCTCGGACTGCTCGGCGAGAGATTTGGTGGTTTCATTTTTGTCAAAATAGACGAGAAAATCATTTTTGGTTTTGTAGCGGGAAATAGCAGATTTGGCAAAAACGTATTCTTCAAAATCTTTGTGGACATTCAAATGATCCGGTTCGATGCGGAGAAGTACGCCGACGGAAGAGCCTTTGTGTAAATCCCAAAGCTGGAAACTGCTGGATTCAAAAACGACGTTATCTTGTTCTCTGAGTTCATCAAGCACATCTAGCGGAGCGATACCGATGTTGCCCACGAGGTAAGTCTTGGGAGCTTCGGGTTGGTCGCCATAAGATTGCTGATTAATAGATTTAACCAAGGCGGTAATCATGGAGCAGGTCGTACCTTTGCCCTTAGTGCCAGAAACGGCGATAATCTCGCATGGACAATGTTCATAAAAATACTTAGTGGCAGAAGTCCAATAAGGTTTCTTGGTAAGATACTCAGTCTCGTTTTTGAACTCTCTAAAATCGTACTGTGGGCGGACGGAAGGTGAGCGGAATACGACGTCAAAATCACTTAGATCAATTTTGCCGGTCTTAAAATCTTCGTCGGTAAATTGGTCAAAAACTTTGATTTCAATATCTTCTGGCGCAACGTTTTCGTAAGGGTGAGTCTTAAAATAATTTTCGACGCTTTTCCCTTCTACACCGTATCCTAAAATAGCTAATTTCATAAGATATATTATACCACGATTTTGAGCTTTTCGGAGAGCCTGGTGATGACGGCTTTTTCACAGGAGCCCACGGCTACGAGCGCAGAAATATCGCTAGAAAGAAACTCTTTGGCCAGTTTGACGATGTCGTCTTTGGTAATGGAATTAATCAGGGCATTGGCATGTTCGTAATCGTCAACCTTCCCGCTAACCAGATAAGTTTCGGCATAATAATCGGAAAGTTGACTGGCAGTCTGGGCGCCAATTTGATAACGGCCAAGGCTATAGGCGCGAGCGGCCTCAATTTCTGCGTCGGAAATATCGCCTTTGATTAGACAGGTCAGTTCGTGGTTGATTAGGTCAAAAAGCTCGTCGGCGGATTCTAAGTTGACTTCGCCATCAAAATCCCAAGAGGAATTGTGAGCGCTATTGGTCAAGCAGCTTCCCATACCATAGACTAATCCGCGCTTTCTGGCTTTGCCAAAAATACGGCTACTCATGGTTCCGGTGACAATTTGATTGATGAAGTTCATGGCGCAGGCTTCACGCTCGTCCATGCGACGAGGCACAATGAAAGAAAAGCCAAAGGTAATGTTGCTGGCATCTTTCCTACGAATTAAAACTGGGTCGGCAGGATGAAGTTCGTCCTTTGGGAAGTCTAGTAATTCCCCTTCTTTTAGCTCCCAACTTTCGAGCATTTTGATAATCTGGCGCTTCCGATGCTTGACGCGACCGACAATAATAAAACGCATATTAGAACTAGTATGCGTACGGCGATAATGTTCGCGAATGTCCTTTAGTTCAATATTTGGTAAGGTGGCGAGACGATCGCGCAGGGTTGGTGTGGACTCGCCGATGGCGGTTTGGAGTCTTGGCCAAATTAGGCGCGAATAATCATTGAGATAGCCAGTTAGTTCGGAGCGGACGTTGCCTTTTTCACTCTTTAATTCTTCTTCATTAAAGCGCGGTGTGGCGATAGCGACACGGTTTAGATCGAGGATGCGCTCCCATTCAAAGTCGGCGCACTCGGATTCGTAGACGACGGAAAAATCAGAAGTCCAGGCGTTGTGATAAGCACCGTTTTTGGTAAAGTCAGCTTCGTAGGCTTGCTCATCGCGGTATCTAGTGTTGGCGCCAAAGCTGAGATGTTCAACCACGTGGGCAATTTCATAAACCTCTGGCTTTTTGGCGTAGCGCATACCGGCGCGGAACTGGAAGCGGATGTTCATCACGCTAGCGCCGGGTACGTGAATTAATAGCCCTTTTGCACCGTTTTTGAGCTTAACCTCTTCGACTGAATGACGCATAATTAGTGCTTCTTGGATTTCTTACGTTTTTTGGACTTGTTCGATTTGCTGGATTTGCGTTTACTAGATGATTTTTTGGTGGAAGATTTTTTAGTTCCCCTGATGGTCTTTACGGTAGTTTTGGTCTTGAATTCATCGTCGAGATTTTTTTCGCCGGCAGAAACTTCGTTGACGCCTTTTTCGGTGGCAGGATCAGCCATCTTGGTCAGCTCGGACTCATATTCAGAGCCGTCAGTAATCTCGGCCTCGTTTGCTTCTTGTTTGGTGAGGGAGAGGATAATCTTCAAAACTTCTTCACGGAGATTGCGCTGCAAGCCGTCGAATAGCTTTTGCGACTCAGAACGATATTCTACGAGTGGATCACGTTGACCAACGGAGCGCCAGTGAATACCCTCGCGGAGATGCTGCATATTCTCAAGATGCTGCATCCAGAGTCCATCTAGAACTTTGAGATAGACTTCGCGCTCGATCTTGCGCATGATTTCTGGGGTGAACTCGTCTTCCTTGGCCTTGTAGGCTTCTTTGACGGCGGTGTAGGCAAGCTTCTTACGGTCTTTTTCTTTGCGCATAGAGCCGATAGTATCAATTAAATCTTCATCAAGGTCAAAGACAGCCTTGAAATCCTCCTTGAATTTCTTGTTAACGCGAGAGCTAAAGAGTGTCAAATCTTCTGTAGCATCGCGAATGAGGCGGTCGATTTCCGACTCGATGTTTTCCCCCTCGAGAATCTTGCGGCGCATCGTATAAACGACGCGGCGGTGACGGTTGATGACGTTATCGTATTGAACGACGTTTTTGCGAGAGTCAAAGTTAAAACCTTCGATGCGCTTCTGAGCGGTCTCCAAAGTCTTAGTGACGGAACGAGTCTGGATTGGTGTGTCTTCATCTACGCCGAGACGAGACATGAGGACGGCAATACGGTCACCTTGGAAGATGCGCATGAGGTCGTCTTCGCAACTCACAAAGAATTGAGTAGTGCCTGGATCGCCTTGGCGTCCACCACGACCACGGAGCTGGTTATCAACGCGACGAGAATCATGACGTTCAGAGCCAATCACGACGAGGCCACCGAGTTTCTTTACTTCGTCGGATAATTTAATATCGGTACCACGACCAGCCATGTTAGTAGCAAGAGTGACGGCGCCTTTTTCTCCGGCCTTTTCGATAATGGCGGCTTCGCGCTCATTGTTCTTGGCGTTCAAGATTTCAAATGGGATTTTGGCCTCTTCGAGATACTTTGCGATGAGTTCGTTTTTAGCAATAGAAGCGGAGCCAATCAAAACTGGCTGACCCTTCTCGTGATATTTTTTTACCTCACGTACGATGGCACGAATCTTGCCAGCTTCGGTGCGATAGATGAGATCGTCTTTGTCGACGCGCTGGATTGGGCGGTTAGGTGGAATCTGAATCACATCAAGAGCATAAATCTGTTGGAATTCCTCGGCCTCGGTGAAGGCGGTACCAGTCATACCAGAAAGTTTTCTATACAAGCGGAAGAAGTTCTGGAAAGAAATAGTAGCAAGTGTCATGGATTCTTCGCGAACCTGAACACCTTCTTTGGCTTCAATAGCCTGGTGTAAGCCTTCGTTATAGCGACGACCTTGCATGAGGCGACCAGTGTGTTCATCAACGATAATAACTTCGCCAGAGTTGGTAACGACGTAATCTTTGTCGCGCTTAAAGACAACTTCGGCACGGAGAGCCTGATCCATGTGATAGACAAGGCGGGTATTAGCGACGGAATAAAGATTCTCAATGCCAAGTAATTTTTGAACCTTGTCGACACCAGCATCGGTTAAGGTAACAGAACGGTGCTTTTCATCAAGGACGTAATCTTCGTCGGTCAACTTGGCAGCAATTTTGGCAAATTGGTAGTAGGCTTCAGGGTTGTCGCCAGCTGGAGCAGAAATAATAAGTGGAGTTCTAGCTTCGTCAATCAAGATGGAGTCGACCTCATCGACGATAGCGAAGTTGAGTTCGCGCTGACGCAGATATTTGACTTCGTTGACCATGTTGTCACGGAGGTAGTCAAAGCCGAATTCGTTGTTGGTGCCATAGGTGACGTCGGCGTTGTAAGCCTCTTTTCTAGAGCATGGCTTCAAGTGACGGAAGCGCTCGTCTTCGTGTTCTTCGTTAATGTAATCTTTGTCATAAATAAAGGAAGCTTGGTTAATAATCACACCAACAGAAAGTCCGAGGAAGTCATAGACTGGGCCGTTCCAGCCGGCATCGCGTTGGGCGAGATAATCGTTAACTGTGACGACGTGGACACCACGACCAGAAAGAGCGTTAAGATAGGCTGGAAGAAGTGCAACTAGAGTTTTACCTTCACCGGTTTTCATCTCGGCGACACAACCTTCGTGGAGCACCATACCGCCGATTAATTGCACATCAAAGTGGCGCATACCAAGTACGCGTTTAGTAGATTCGCGAACTAAGGCAAAGGCGTCAGGAAGAATTTCATTCAAGGCGCGCTCAAGCGCGATGTCGTCATTATTGTCATGAATAGCATTTTTAAGTTTGGCAATAGCAAGTTTGCCCTGCTCTTTTTTCTGGAGTTTTTCTAGGCGCTCTTTCAAAACGGCGGTTTGTCCGGCCAGCTCACTCTTTTTCATGGCCTGGTATTTTGGCTCAAGGGCATTGATCTCTAGGGCGCGCTTATAAAGACGCTTTAAAGTTTTCTTCTGTGCATCACCAAAGATACCTTGCAGGAACTTGGTCATAGCTGACTTATCGGCAAGCTTGTCGGTTGGTTTCTTTTCTGACATAATTAACCTCTCTTGAATAGGGACTTGATTCTATTTTTTCTTAAATGTGGAGTGCATTCTAGTTTGTAGCGACGAATTTGACCCATGAGTTTGGCCTCAATGATATCTACACCAGCATAGACGTTAGATGATTCATCTTTGGCGGCGATAACCTTACCACCTGGGATTTCCATAGCAGCGGAGATTTCGTACTTGGTACCATGGGAACGTGTTACTTCGGTGATGACAATTTTGGCGATGACGTCTTTTTTGCTGCCACGTGGCAAATAGCGGTCAAGTTTACCAATGCGCTTAGTTGCGTATTTTCTAAAACTTTCTTCCACCTTATACTTATTGCCAGTGATTTCTATCTTGTCAATCATAACACTCCTTTTCGTTATTATATTATATTTCGTCTCTATTGCCAAGATAAGGCTTCAAGACTTCAGGGACTTTCAAGGTGCCTTTTTCGGTGGCATAATTTTCGAGTACGGCGACCATGGCGCGAGCTAAGGAAATGGCTGTACCGTTCAAGGTGTGAACGTATTCTAGCGAGCCATCTTTTCTTCTGACGCGGATGTTGACGGCGCGAGACTGGAAGTCGGTACAGTTGGAGCAGCTAGTCAATTCCTGGTATTTTTGGTTGACTGGAGACCAGTATTCTAGGTCGTATTTTTTGGCGGCAGGAGCGCCAAGGTCTCCGGCGGCGATGTTAATTATATGATATGGAATGCCAAGAGATTGCCAAATGTCTTCTTCGATGCTGAGGATTTTTTCGTGGATTTCTTTGGACTGTTCTGGTAGACAGAAGCAGTACATTTCTAGTTTGTTAAACTGGTGGACACGGAAAAGACCACGAGTGTATTTACCATAAGCACCGGCTTCCTTTCTAAAGCAGGCGGAGTAGCCGGCATAGAAAAGTGGCAGATCTTTTTCTTCTAGAATCTCATCCATGTGGTAGCCGGTAATAGTCATTTCGGCGGTGGCAATAAGTGCTAGATCTTCCCCTTCGATAAAGTATTCGTCGGACTGCTCGGAGCTACGTGGCGCAAATCCAGTACCTTCTAGGACGCGAGAAGAAACGAGGTCTGGTGTAGTCATGTAAGTAAAACCGTATTCCTGAATCTTGGAAAGACCAAATTGAAGGAGGGCGTTTTCGAGTAAGGCCAGGCCGTTTTTGAGGTAGTAAAACTTAGCACCGGCAACTTTGGCGCCACGCTCAAAATCCACCCAGTCACGGGAAGTGGCAAAGTCAAGATGATCAATGCCCTTCTCCTTGTTCTCACCCCATTTTTTGACCTCGACGGAACATTCTTCACCGCCAAGTGGAACGTCGTCAAAAATGACGTTTGGGACAGATTTGAGAGCGGTATTTACTTCCTCAGTGAGGGTGTCGAGTTGTTTTTCGAGGTCGGCTAGTTCAGACTTGATTTGTTTGCCTTTTTCAATTAGTGCCGGCTCCGGTTTGCCACCTTTCATTTGGCTAGCAATACTATTTCTTTCTGTGCGGAGAGCCTCGACTTTTTGGAGCAAAGCTTTCCTCTCGTCATCTTTTTTCAGGATGGCTTTAATATCGGTTTTGTAGCCTTTTTCTTTGGTTGATTTCTCGACAGTTGCGAGATTTTCACGAATAAAATTTATATCTAGCATAACTGAGGTAATTATACCACAGTTTAAGGCGATTACCAGCCCCCGCCGCCGCCTCCGCCGCCCCCGCCGCCGGAGAATCCGCCACCGCCACCACCAGATGAACTAGAAGAGCTAGAAGACATGGTGCCACTAGAAATGCTGGAGTTGGTGTTAGAAATCATGCTACCGAGCATATAGCCGGTGAATCTGGCGTTGCCGTCGTACCAGTATGGGTCATAGTCGAGTTTTTCGTAGTATTTATTGAGCTCGTCCATCCAAGATTTTTCTACGCCAAAGAGACAGGCATATGGTAAGAGTTTTTCGTAGAGTTTGACGATGCCTTTTTCGCTCTTGTCAGCACCTTTGACGGATTGGAGGAACTTCAGGCGGTCTTTCTCGGCCATGGTGATGTAGAGCTTTAATCCCTCGTAATAGTTAGCAAGGTCTAGACCGCTGGTGGTGTATTTAGCGTAATTTTTGAGCTTGGCGGTCATGATGGAGCTAATGAAGATGCCAGCAAAGTCGAGTGCAAACATACCACCGAAGCAGATTTCACCAAAAAGATATTTCTTGAATGGGCCGAGTAGAGCAACAAGAGCAAAACTAATGACGAAGAGGTGGAGGAAGAAGTAGAGAATCGGAAGGGCAGTGTAGGTATTTTTTGGTGGGTTTGATTCTAGGTAATGTTTGGCAGTAAGTAGGCTGTCCGAAGTGGTAGGATATGACCGATTAAGCGCGGCAAGTGAGTAGGAATATTTTTGAGTTTTGACCTCAAATGTTTCGCCTTTGGCTGGCATGGTGCCACCGTTTAGGATCTTTAGAATGATGGTCTGAGGTTGGCTAAGGCCGTCGGTGCTTAAGACCTTAATCTGCCACTGATTTTTCTTGCCGATGATACCAGATTTTTCGGTCTGAATGATTTGGATTTTTTTGTTCACGGCCAGTTCAAGGATGGTGGCAACTTTGCTGCTCTTGACGGAATGGAGGCAGATTTTTTCGGCTTCTGCGACGGTGACATCTTTGTAAGGTTGATACTGTGGGGCGACAAAGAGACCTTTGTAATAAGATTTCTTTTCTTTATTTTGTAGATTATATTTGTGGATTGCGTAGGCAATGACGAGTAGTCCGGCTAGGACGCTGAGTACGGCGATAATGAGGAGAAGTGGGCTTCTTGCCGGCGTTTTTACCACAAAAGTATCTGGCTCGAAATCGACGACAAAGGTGAGGTTTTCTCCGGCGGCGATGGTGTTAGCCGTAAAAGTAATGACGTTTTTATAAGTAGAAATATTGCAGCGGCTACTGCCTTTTTCGCCGTAGCGTCCGACGTAACAAGAAGTTTTATCGGTTAGAACTTTATCCTCCATGTCTTCTGGTAGGAAGAGGCTAGCGGTCAGTTTCATGAATTGCTGGCTCCAGCCTGTACCGTTAGTATCCCAGTATAATTCCTGGAAGACGGCGTTGTTGCCGTTATAGGTTAGGTTGCCATTACTATCAAATTCAGTAATGACGTTATTAAAATCGTATGAAAGCGTATAAACTTGGCGGCCGTGAACGTAGGTGTTTTTGTTACCGATATAGAAAACGTAGGCTCCGTCGCTGGTTTCGGTTTTGGAAATTTCCTCCGCGACGCCATTTCGCATAACCTTAAAATTCAAGGCATTTTTGCTTTCGGCGGTGATGTTTTCGCCGCCCTGGTTAGTGTAAGGAATGGAGCGGGTAATGCCGTGGTTTTGATCGGTGTCTGGGAAGATGGCAGTTAGAGTTTCTTCGACATGGAGATTAGAGGTACCGTCGTCATTTTTGGATAGGTAGTAGCTGAAATTGGCGTCTTCAAAGTAAAAATTATTGGTGTTTTTGGCGCTGACGTTGGCAGTAAAAACAGGGATAAAACTCATGCAGAAAAGCATAAGCACTTGACAAAATACAAAAAGTTTGATATAATAAGAAGATAGTATACGTTTCATAGCTTAATTATACACTAGACAAGGTGTATTTTTTAGTTTTCTGAGGTTTCTTTGATGGCTGATTTGATAGCATTGATGGATTTTTGGAGTTTGATTCCCTCTTTTTCGGTCAACTTCAGATCTAGTTTTCTGACTATGCCATGGCGTCCGACAATGGCTGGAAAACCATAATAGACGTCGGAAAAATCGTCATAGGAAGAGACTGGTAGGATGCGTTTTTCGTCGCCTAGAATACAGTTAATAAGTTTGGTGACACAGGCGCCGATGCCATAGTAAGTGGCGCCTTTTTTCTTGATGATGTCGTAGGCTTCGTTTCTAGTGAATTCTTCGATTTCTTTGCGCTCGTCAGCTTTTAATAGTTTTTCTAGTGGTTGACCAGCGAGGTTGGCGGTAGACCAAAGAGCAAATTCTGTGTCACCGTGTTCGCCAATTTGGAAAGCGTGGACGGATTTTGGCGCGACGCCAATGCGTTCGGAAATACGAAAGCGGAGGCGAGCAGAATCAAGAATAGTACCGGAGCCGATGACTTGTTCTGGCGGCAGGTCAGAATAGCGCATAGTGAGATAAGTCATCACGTCCATTGGATTAGTGACGACGACAAAAATGCCGTTAAAACCAGAGTCCATGATTTCTTTAATCATATCTTTAAAGATGGCAGCATTTTTCTTGAGTAAATCCATGCGAGTTTCACCCGGCTTTTGTGGGGCGCCGGCGGTGATAATAATGATGTCACAATCGCCAGCATCTTTATAAGTGCCGGCAGAAATTTTCATAAAAGATGGTGAAACGGCCAAAGTGTCGCGAAGATCCATTGCCTCGCCCTCGGCGTCTTCCATGTTAATGTCAGTTAAAACTAATTCGGAAACCGCGGTGCGTTGATTGACGAGACAAAAACCAATACTGGCACCAACATTGCCGGTTCCGACGATCATTACTTTATTGCTCATGCTTTAATTATAGCATAAGCACAGTTAAAATTATTCCTTAGCTTTGATGATTGGGAATGGAACACCCTCACGGCCGGAGACGCCTTCAAGGAGCCAGAAATTGCGCTCACTATTTCCCCAGCCACAGGTTGGTGGCATGCCGTATTCAAGCATTTCAACAAAGTCTTGGTCTAGCATTTGGGCTTCTTCGTCACCAGCATCGCGAGCGGCTTGCTGCTCTTTGAAACGCTCTAATTGGTCTAGCGGATCGTTTAGTTCGGAGAAGCCATTACCCATTTCGGTGCCAGCAATCACAGGATGGAAGCGCTCAGTGACGAGTGGGTTTTCTGTACTAGTCTTGGCTAGTGGGGAGAGCGATAAAGGCTCTTCAATCACCCAGTATGGGCCGCCGGAAGTTTTTCTGATGAGTTTCCAAACGTCATCAATCAGATGTGGCGTAGTGGTATTGTCGAGCTTCTTTTCAAATTCAGCACGAGATAAATCTTCGGCTTGCCAGTTTTCTAGAAGTACACGTTTTAGTTGTTCGCGGTCAGGATTAAAGACGTCAATACCAAATTTTTCTTTGAGCAAATCAGCGTATTTGATGCGTGGCCAAGGTTTTCCGCCATTATCGAGGTCGATGTCAAAACCGCCGACGTGGAATCGTAATGTTCCCCATGTTTCTTTGGCGACGTACTTAATCATTTCTTCATAGAACTTCATGCCATCTTCGTAATTTTCGTATGCAGCGTAAGATTCAAAGGCGATGTGCTCTGGAAGATGTTCATCATCGACGCCTTCGTTTCTAAAACGTGGGCCGATGTCAAAGACTTTTTCAAAACCAGCACCAATTAGGCGTTTTAGCGGCAGCTCATGAGAAATGCGAAGATAAAAATCTTCATCCAGGGCGTCCATGTGCGTAACAAATGGATTAGCATCGGCGCCGCCAGTAGTGTGTTCCAAAACTGGCACGTTGATTTCGATAAAACCGTGATCGAGCATGAATTTCCTAGTAGCCTGCCAGAATTTAGAACGACGAACCATGCGCTCGCGCACTTCAAGGTTAACGTTCATATCAACATAGCGACGACGATAGCGCTCTTCCTTGTTAGTGAAGCCATCGCGGCCCGGAAGTGGACGAAGAGCTTTAGTGAGCAAGCGAATATTTTCGGAAAAAACGGAAATTTCGCCAGTCTGACTTTTGTCAACTAGGCCGGTGGATTCAATAAAATCACCAGTATCAAGTAGTTTCAAATCTTTGATAGTAAAATCACCAGTGAGGTCGTCCTTAATGAAAAGTTGGACTTCGCCAGTGTAATCGCGAATTTTGATAAAGGCGAGTTTGCCAAAGCTTCTAATAGCAGTAATACGACCGGCAATCGTAACAGTATTGCCTTTATAGGCATCAAAATCATTCAAAATAGCTGCGATTTTGGTATCGCGATGTGATTTTGATGGGTAGGGATTGATTCCCCGCTCCTTGATTTCGTCTAGTTTTTTTAATCGTTCGTTACGATAGTCGGCTAATGTTGTCATACGACTAATTATACCATATTTTTTTTAGAATAAAAAATAGCCCCGAGGGGCTGTTTTTATAGGTTATTCAACGGAGACGATTTTGCCTTTATTGCCGTTTGGTAATTCGTAGGTGTCACCGACTTTTTTGCCGAGCAAGGCTTGGCCGATTGGGGATTTGTCGGAAATTTTGCCTTCAAGTGGGTTTGCCTCAACTGGACCGACGATAGAATAGGTGAATTTTTTACCAGAGAGTGTGACGGTAACGGTAGCGCCTATAGAAACTTTGTCATGGGAGGCGTTACGAATTAGTTTAGCGTTTTTCAAAATTTCTTCAATTTCGGCGATGCGATTTTCCACGGTTTTTTGTTCGGCACGAGCGTCGGAATATTCCTGATTTTCAGATAAATCACCAAAAGCGCGGGCGGTCTGCAAACGTTCAGCGATTGCAGGACGGCGAGCAACGAGTTCTTTTAGCTCAGCCTCTAAATCAAGTTTTCCTTGCTTGGTCAAATTAACAGTTTTTTTCATACTTAGGAAAGTATACTTTTTAATTCTTCTAATGTCAATAGTTTTGTCTCACCGCTTTGTCTGGAGGTCCACTCAACTTTGTTTTCAGCTAGAGTTTTGTCGGAAATGACAATGCGATATGGGATACCCATTAGTTCGGAATCAGCAAATTTTTCACCAACGCGAGCGTCGCGGTCGTCAAATAGAATTGTTTCTGGGTGTTCATTTTCAAGTTCGGAAGCGATTCTGTTGCCCTCTTCGCCGATTGCCACAATATAATATTTATACGGTGCAATATTTTCTGGCCAGACTAGACCTTTGTCGTCAGCAAATTTCTCAGCAATAACACCCATGACACGAGAGACGCCAATACCATAGCAGCCCATGAAGACGGTATGTTCTTTGCCATCTTTATCATCGTAGTTTAGGCCAAGTGGTTCAGAGTATTTGTATTTTAGGGTGAAAATATTGCCAACTTCGGCAGCGTTGGTAGTTTTCAAATCTTCTTTCTTGACGTTGAATTCATCCAGGACTTTCGGCAAAACAACTTCTTCGTTTAGGACAATAGATTTATCATCATTGTAATAGATTTTGTCTTCACCAACTGGAAGCTCGGTCTGGAATTCATGAGAGAATTTGGCAAAAATGCCGCCAGAGGCGAAGGTTTGGTGAGTGAAATCACCTAGACCAACGCGCTCGTAGACGTTTTTATAGGCTTGCTCGGCTTTGTGATAAAACTCGTTATGAGTTTCTTCGTCGGCACAGAAAGAATACATGTCTTTCATTAAGAATTCACGGGTTCTCATGATGCCGGATTTGGCGCGGAGTTCGTTTCTGAATTTGGTTTGGAATTGATAAGCAAAAACTGGCAAATCTTTATAGCTTTTGATGTAAGTTTTCATGAGGTTAGTAATTGGCTCTTCATGGGTTGGGGCAAGGCCAAGCTCTCCGCCGGCGGAAAGTTCTGTCTTAAACCAAATGTCAACTTCTTGATCACTCCAACGTCCGGTTTTGTCCCAAAGTTCAGGATTTTGCAAAGTGCTAAGTTGGACTTCTTCGGCACCGATTTTGTTCATTTCCTCGCGGATGATTTGCTCAATGTTTTTGAGCGTGCGAAGGCCAAGTGGGAGAAAATCATAGACTCCGGCCATTTCCTTAAAAACATAGCCCGCACGGATTAGGTACTGAGCAGAGCGTGCAGTTTCATCTTTCGGGGCGTTACGTAAAGTCTTAGTAAAAGATTTGGATAATTTCATGCCGTTATTTTACCATCAAAACCCGATGGTGGCAATATAGAGGAGATAAAAGGCAACCATGTTCTTAAGCATATGCATCAAGATTCCAGAATAAATTGAACCGGTAATTTCGCGCATAATACAAAGCACGACACTCATGGCAAAGACATTGACACCAACATTCCATTGACCATGCATGATGCCAAAAGCGAGTGAGGTGATAAAAGTCGCGATGATAATGGCGGTGATTTCGGATTTTTTGGTGGACTTTCGGTTCGGCTTTTCGCTAGATTTTTCACGGAAGAAAAGAGCCTTAATTTTTTGATAAAGAAAGCCTCGGAAGATTAATTCTTCGGCGACTGGTGCGATAATGACTAGGGTTGCAAAGGCAAAAACACGATCGGAAGCTAGGAGTAGAGTGTTAAAGCCGACGTCCTGAGTCTCGCTAGCGTTAAACCATGGGAAGATTGAGAAAAGCGAAGTAAGAACGGCGGCAAGTATAGCGTAGACGACTAGTCCGACTGGCGCCAAGCCGATGTCGGTCCAGGTTGGAAGTTCATTTAATCCTAGGTCGGATTTTGTAACGCCGAAATTACCCGACTTAATTTTTGGGAATTTTTTGTGAACTAATTTTGCGATAGATTTTGGTGCTTCTAGGATGATAAGTATACTAAAGGCGTATGATAAAACTGAGAAAATAGTTTGGGCGGCCGCGGAAGAAATTTGAAATGGCAAAATGTGGAATAGTCCAGAAAGAATCAGAGCGAAAAGGCGTTGAACGAGGAACAAAACGAGACAGGTCCAGATCGCCCAAAGTAGGCCAAGCCCGATTTTTTTCAGGGCGGCGTTTTTCACTAGAAGAACCTCGTGATATCAAGTACCGTGACGAGGACGATTAGAACAAGTAAGAAAATAAAGGCGCGTGAGACAATTTTTTCTTCGATTTCTTTGGTGAGTTTTTTGCCGCGGATGCGATAAAGCATAATGAGGAAGAAGCGACCGCCATCGAGCGCTGGGATAGGCAAAACGTTCATACAGGCAAGCGAGATAGAGATAACGGCGGCAAGGAAGGCAAGCGTGGTCGGCCCGGACTCAACGGAATTTGGGAATAATACGCCGATAATGCCGACTGGGCCAGAAACGGAATCGCCAGCGGCTTTAATTTCTTGTTGACCCTCGGAGCGAGTAGCGTCATCACCGCTAAATTGTTTGGCGATGCCAGAAAAGAGCGAACCAACCATACCACCGAGCCCGCGGTAGGTTTCGCCAGTGAGTTGAACAGTGTTGACGGCGGCGACAATTGGTGCGGACCAAGTATGACGAACGGTCGGTAAGCTATCTTGAGTCATAGTAATACCAAGAAGGTATTCGGAATCTTTGCTATTTAGCTTGGTTTTCAAAGTGAGTTCTTCCCCGTTACGGCGGACAACGTAGGTGACTTCTTCGTCGGCATAGAGGTGGTTATAAACGGTTAAATCGGAGGTGGAGTATACTAGATCGCCATTTACGGAGAGAATTTCATCACCCTCTTTGAGTCCAGCCTTCTCGGCTGGAGAGTCCTCTACGACGCTAGTAACTTTGACGATACCACTTTGGGTAATAGAATCAGACGGAATTTCGAACTGGTTATCCATGAAAACAGGCATGCCGGTCAGAGCTAGTCCAGTCAGGATTACGAACGCGACTAGCCAGTTCATGGCGACGCCAGCGAAAAGAATTTTGGTCTTGGCCACAAGCGTCGCAGAGCCAAAACTGTGTGGTGTGGTGTCGCTGTCGGACTCGCCTTTCATGGAACAAAAACCACCGATTGGGAGCCAGTTGATTGAGAAAATTAAGGTCTTTTGTTTTTTATACCATTCGGATTTAGAATATTTTAGCCAACCTTTTGGCTTTTTGCCCTTTTTACCGTTTTTCTTCCATTCTAGGTATTCTGGGTTTTTTACCCAGGCAACAGCGCGCGGCGGAAAACCAATACCAAACTCTTCGACCGTGACGCCGTTACGGCGTGCGGCAATAAAATGCCCAAGCTCGTGCGCAACTACGAGCAACATTAAAATTAAGAAACCGACAACTACACCTATAAATATATTCATAAGCTAATTATAGCACACTTAGATCTTCATGATTTCGGCTTCTTTGGCCTTAAACTCAGCTTCAACTTTTTCGCTAAATTCTTTGGTCAAATCGTCGATTTCTTTCTCAGCGCGCTTAGCAGCATCTTCTGGAAGCTTGGCTTCTTTGATGTCTTTTCTAGCGTCTTCGCGGATGTTTCTAATAGCAATCTTTGCCTCTTCGACTTTTTCGGATGCAGTTTTAACGATTTCGCGGCGGCGTTCCTCAGTAAGTGGTGGGATTGGAACGCGAATGATGCGGCCATCGTCAGCAGGGTTGAGTCCAAGGGTAGAATCGGCGCGAATAGCAGAGGAAATGGCATTAATATTACCTGGATCGAATGGGGTGATGACAAGCATGGTAGCGTCGCCGATAGTGACGTTAGCGACTTGGTTTAGCGGCATGAACTGGCCATAGGCTTCGACTTTGATGCCGGAAAGCATATCAGGATGAGCGCGCCCAGTGCGGACTTTTTTCATTTCATCACGAAAACGATCAATGACCTTATTAAAAGCAGCTTTTTCTTCGTTGGTGTCAAACATATAAAACTCCAATTATTATATTTTCATTATATCACAGACTACGTGTTATAATATGCTTATGGATATTTTCTTAAACATCCTAGTACTCGTGGTGGGCTTTGTGCTTCTGATTAAGGGTGCAGATTTCTTTGTAGATGGCGCGAGTTCGACGGCTTCAAACTGGCGCGTGCCAAAGATTTTGATTGGACTGACGATTGTGGCTTTTGGCACGTCGGCTCCAGAGTTAGCGGTTTCCATGAAAGCACTCGCATCTGGCAGTACGGACATGGTGCTTGGCAACGTGATTGGTTCTAATATCATAAACGTGCTTTTGATTTTGGGTGTGGGTGCGATGATTCGGCCGATTCGGATTAAGAACGATACTATTAGAAAAGAAATTCCAATTACAATTCTGATTTCCACGCTTCTAGTGGTACTATTTCTTGATATTCAACTCAAATCTGGCGAGATCAATCAAATTACCCGGTCTGATGGGATTGCGATTTTGCTTTTCTTTTGTATTTTCCTTTATTACCTTATCAATATGGCGCTACGCAATCATAAGGCGCGTAGTGTGGTAGAAAAGCCACGTTGGAAGATTCTGCCGTCGCTTGCGATTACGGGTGTGGGTCTGGCTGGTATTATTGTAGGGTCAAATTTTGTGGTAGATTCGGCGGTAAATATTGCCTCGGCGATTGGGATTTCGGAAAGAATTATCGCTCTTACCGTGATTGCACTGGGTACTTCCCTACCGGAGTTGGTCACGACAATCGTTTCGGCTAGAAAGGGCGAGACGGAGCTAGTGCTTGGTAATATCTTGGGCTCGAATATCTTTAATATTTGTATCGTGCTAGGTATTCCGGTGGCGATTTTTGGTACAGTGACGCCGCAATCTTTCCAGGTTCTAGATCTCGTGATGTTGCTTGGCTCGGCGATATTACTGTTTATTTTCTCTGTGACAAAACACCGGATTTCGCGCGCCGAGGGCGTGCTACTATTTACGGCCTTTATTTGTTACTATACGGCGATATTTATTATTTAGATTCTGCTAAAATTTGACGGACTTCGGCGGTGTTTTTACATTCCATAAGCTTGGCGCGTAAGTCGGATGCGCCTGGAAAATTGTTGATGTAGATTTTGAAGAAATGCTTGAGAGGCTCGTAGGCATAACGAGAACCACGCGACGTGAGCTCAGCGGCACGTTCGTCAAAGAGATCTAAATGGTAGTTAAGTAGCTTGTAGAGTTCTTGCTGTGTAGGTTGCTTGTCGACGTGGGCTTTGCTAAAACAAAATGGATTGGAAAAGACACCACGACCAATCATAAAGCCGTCGACTTCAGGGTATTTCTCTGACAATTCTTGGACATGCTTCAGATCTTTAATGTCGCCATTAATAATGAGTTTAGTTTCTGGCGAAATTTCGTTTCTTAATTTGACGATTTCTGGAATTAAATCAAAGTGGGCAGGAACCTTACTCATTTCTTTTCTGGTGCGAAGATGGACGGTGAGGGCGGCCAGATGCTCGTTTAAAAGTAGTGTTAGCCAACTTTTGTATTCGTCAATGTAAGTAAAGCCAAGGCGAGTTTTGACGGAAACCGGGAGGTTTGTGGCCTTTTTGGCAGAGCGGATACATTCTAGGGCGAGGTCTGGAGTCTTAATCATGGCGGCGCCACCACCAGCTTTGTTGACGTGGCGATCTGGGCATCCCATATTAATATCAAGACCGGCAAAACCCATACTTTCGAGCGCGGAGGAAATTTCGGCAAAATGAGCCGGATTTTTACCCCAAATTTGTGCAATAACAGGGGTGGAGATTAGAGCGCGGTCGGAATTTTTGGCGATTTTTAGGTCTAGACGCTCTAGGGCGTCATGACGACCTTTTTCAGAGGCAAAACTAGAGACATTGGTAAATTCCGTAAAAAAGAGATTTGGGGCGCCGGCTTTTTCAATGACGGCACGAAAAACTGCGTCCGTAACGCCCTCCATTGGAGCAAGGACGGTAAAACCATGGGGTAGTTTTTGCCAGATATTCATTAGTATATTATAACATAATTCTTGAGAAATAAAAACGGGGCGGAAAATTTTCCACCCCTAAGGTGCATTAGTTTCGTCTGGCGACACCGATGTACTGGGCATCTCTTAAGATTTTACGACCGGCTTCATCCGGCACAAGCCCCCGATCAATTTGCTGCTGGATTTGAGCTGCTGCATTAGCGTAAGCTGCTCGATCATTACCATTAACACTGTGTCCGACGCCATTAGCGTCTGTCCATACTAATCCCATTCATATTCACCCCCTTTTGTAATGAGATAAGGTGTATTTTACCGTAATTTGGGCGCGGTGTCAAGCAAAAGCGTAATAAATTCCCTGATGTCTTTTAGGCCTTTATTGGTATCTGGCTCAATAAAGAGGCGTTTGTCGGAGATAAAATCGAGAGTCTTAACATGGGCGTAAACGGCAGAAATGAGGCCTTTTAGCTCGGCTTCGTCCTTGTCATTATATTCGTAGATTTTATCGTGGACGGCAGCTTCGTCGTCTGGTACCACGAAGAGAATGTGGGCTTTTTCTATGCGATAATTTCTAAATTCTGGGCTAAGATCCAAAAGTAATTTATAAAAACCAAGCTGGAGGCTGTATTTGTAAAGCGTAGGATGTGAGCCCCATTTTTTGTCTTTGAAGCCAGAGGTCTTGAAATCGTAAATTTCGATAGTTTTGTTTTCTTTGTCGATATGAATATGGTCGATTTTACCAGTGAGAGGCACGCCGTTCAAGGAGAGATGGTCGTGATAGAGGTTAACCTCGGCGCGAGCACCATCGGCGCGGAGGAGATTGCCAAATTTTTTGAGCGAGGCCTTCAAGGAGATCAGGCCGCGTTCGCGGAGTTCCTCGATATCTTCTTCTGGAACGGAGGCTTTCTCTAGTTCTTCTTCATAGAATTTGAGGGCGTCTTCGTCAGAAAGCTTATCAGTGGTGACTTTTTCAAAAACGGCGTGAACCAAAGTTCCAAAAGTGAGTGACTGAGAATATGATTCGTCTGGGGCGCGCAAAATACGATTCTTATAGAACGCCTGTGGTCCGCCATAAGAGATATCGATAAAGGAGGTGAGGTCGGTAGCGGTGAGCTGATAGTTCTCGAGGCGTTTTAGCAAAGCTTCTTTTAGGTTGCCGTCTGGGCGAGCATAATTTGCGACCCAGGAAGTTTTGAGATCGCTTAAAACTTCGTCTTCTGGAAGACCAGTGTAGTGTTTTTCAACTTCTTGTGAACCGATTGGAAGATATGGCGAAATGACCTTGTCGCCGTCTTCGTATTCTGCGAGATACTCTAGGCGAGCTGGAGTCTTGCCGGAAAAATCTTTTCTAGAATTGGTTATATAGAGGTGAGACTTGGCACGAGTGAGAGCGACAAAGAAAAGACGGAGTCGTTCGTCTTCCGTGACGCCGGTATGGCGAATAGAAATCAAGTTTTGTGGGAGAGAAAGGAGGTTGTTATTTCCTTTGGCGTTACCCCAAGAACGGTCATCCGTGGCGATAATGAAGACGTGTTCAAATTCTAGGCCTTTGCTCTTGTGGGCGGTGACAATTTGGACAGAATCGGCGGAATCTTGATATGGGCTAGTGTTGACGAGGGCTTCCTCGGCGTTTTCATAATCATCAACAAAGACGATCAGGTCTTTTAATCTCGGCGCGGAAACAGTAGTGTGTTTGATGACGGCCTCACGCAAAACGGAGAGATTTTCATAAAGCTCAAAGGCAGAATAAGCGTCGGAAGTTTTGGAATAATATTCAAGGAAAGTGGATTTTTTACCATCTTCGTATTCGGCGGTACCGACAAGATAATCTAAGAATAATTCCAGCGGAGTGCTAGGTGCAAGCGTTGTGAGTTTGGCAAGAAAATTACCGATAGATTTTAATTTTTCGTCTTCACTTTCGCGCAAATAATCTAGCGCAGGCTTTTTGTTGATGCGAGAAATGGCAGAAACGGCCACGGCTGGATCTACGTTAAAGAACGGAAAAGATAGGATCTCTAGAAGTAGTGAAGCAGGGTTGTTGCCAAGGCTAAGCTCGTGAATAAAGCGCGAAAGAGTGAGGATTTCGTGGATTTTGGCGTCTTCAAAGAGATTGTCGCGCTTTTCGTAAGCGATGTTGATTTCTGGATAAGCTTTCAAATATGGCAAAAGTGGAGCAACGTATTTATGCTTTGGTGTAATAACGGCAATTTGAGACTGAGAAACGCCAGCGGTAACTAGTTCGTGGATTTTTTCGGCGACAAAATGATATTCGGCGGACGATTCTAGGAATTCGTGACGAGAAACCTCGGCGCTACCTGTCTTTTTTGGAATGAGTTTTTTAATAATGCCGCGAGCTTTGGCAAAAGATTCAGTGATTTGTTCGCGGACTTTGTAGGATGTTTCGAGAATTTCGGACTGACTGCGGTAATTTTCGGTCAAGGTGACTACCTTGGCGTCGTAATGCTGTTGGAAATCTAGGAGATTGGAGGCGTTAGCGCCCTGGAAAGCAAAGATGGCTTGATCGTCGTCGCCCACTGCCATTACCACAGGGTTTTCATAGTCGGTGAGATGGTAAATCAGTTCGGCTTGGGCGGCGTTGGTGTCTTGAAACTCGTCTAGGAGAATATACTGGTAACGCTCTTCCAAGGTAAGTTTGAAACCTTGGTCGGTTTTTAAGATTTTGATAGTCTGTTCAATCATGTCGGCAAAGTCATAAAGACCCTCGGCTTCGAGATATTTTTCGTATTCCTGCATAATGTGGGCGAGGCTTAAGAGCTTTTTGTTGGCGATACGATTAGAAAGGCGGAAATTACCGTTTTCGTCTAGCTCAAAGCGTTTGTTTTTCCAAGAAGTGAGCGGAGAGATGGATGGTTTTTCTTTGGCGCTTTCTTCTTCGATGATGGAGTTTAGTTCGTAAAGCAAACTATTTGCCTCTTTTTCGATGTTGCCGGCGACAGGTTTTGTGCTAGTGAAACCTGCTAGAGTTTCCATGATTGGGCCGTAGACTTCACTGATACCGACGTCAAATTTCATGCCGCGCCTTAAGTTTTTGAGATGTGAATCTAGGAGTGGGTTTAATTTTTCGGAAGTTTCGATATTGTCTTTCGCGATAATTTCCAGATCTTTGCCGGATAGTCTAGCAGATTTGGCAGAAGAAATAGTGGAAATAATGTCGGAAATGTTGGCGCTTTTTAAGATGTCAAAAGTGTCAAGATTATCCTGAATGGACTTGATGATTTTGTGCTGAGTGACATTATCAATGGCAGCATCAAGATTGCGGTCAAACTCGGTGGCGTAATTCTTGTATTCGGCGAGAATGGTGGAACCAAAGGCGTGGTAAGTATAGATATGAACCTTGGCGGCGGCTGGACCAATCATAGAAAAGAGGCGGTCGCGCATATTCTGAGCGCCAGAATCGGTAAAAGTCAGACACAAAATTGACTCTGGGGTAGTGTCGGTATTTTTTAGAATATACTCCACCTTGGAAGAAAGCAGGTGAGTCTTCCCTGTGCCGGGGCCAGCTAGAACTAGGAGTGGTCCACTAAGATATTCGGTGGCTTCTTTTTGGGCACTATTGAGTGACATGATAATCTTCCACGGTTTTAATGATATCTTTTAGTAGGGTGGCTGATTCTGGGATGATAAATTCTGGGTAATCGGCTAGTGATTTGATGATGGAAAGACTCTCGATGGTAGTGCTTTCTGGTGTTTGGTTGTCTTTGAGCGTATCTTTAAGTTCGCGGCCAAAGCGGAAATTGCGGCCTTTTTCGCTGCAGGACAAAACTAGGTCGGCAGCGCCACAAGATAAACGAAGCGTTTCTGGGTCGGCGCCATTTACCTTCAAGATTTCTTGCATTTCGGAAATGGCAGATTCTAGGTAAGGCATGGAGGCTTTCTCTGCGCCTGTTTCGCCATAAAGTCCGGCGCCTAAAGCGTAGAGATTTTTAAGTGCGCCGCAGAGCATGACGCCAAGAGTGTCCTTGGTATATTCAATGTGGGTAGTCTCAGTAGAAAAAACGTTCTCGGCGGTTTCGGAGCTGGTGGTGAAAGTAGTGGTGTTGGCTTCTGTGGAGTCCTCATCGGTTTTTGCGGTGATTTCGTCGGCAAAACCTGCGCCACCGAAGGCGGAAAAATTTTTGAAGTCAGAAAATGGCTTCAAACTGAGGAAACCCTTGCTGGCACAAATCAGGGGAGTTTCTTTGTCTAGTTTTGGCAAAATGTCTTTTGCGGCGGAGCTTGGGGCAGTAAAAATATTGAGGTCGGAGCCATTAGTCGCGTCGCTTAAAGATATTTCTGGGTATTTGTATGGATCATAAAAACGAACTTCATGCCCGTTTTCTTCTGCAATTTTGGCAAGAGCTGTACCAAAAACACCTGCACCTAAAAATGTGATTTTCATGAATTAATTATAGCACGCAGGGTCTGATTTTTTGGAGGACGATAAGGTTTTCTAAGTGTGGTGTGCGAGGGAAGAAATTAAAAGGCGTGACGGAAGAGATTTGGTATCTGTTTGAATCAAGCAAAATTTTGACGTCGCGAGCTTGAGTGGCTGGGTTGCAAGAAAGATAGATAATAGTTTCTGGTTGAACTTCGATGAATTTGTTTAGTAATTTGGCGTCACAGCCGGCGCGAGGAGGATCGACGATGACGGTTTGATCCGGTGCAACAAATTCGAGCGCATCTTCAGAGTTAGCCAGTACGCAAGTCGGCTCAATCGCGATTGGGCGTCCGGTGCTGTTTCTTTCGAGCTCTGCGTAGGCGAATTTGTTGCACTCGACGAGCGTTAAATCTTTGTCGCGGGCGACGGAGAGGCCGATGGTGCCAACTCCAGAATAAAGGTCTAGAACCTTGTCGGTCCTGATATGCTTCTTGATTTCGGTGAGAGCCATTTCATAGACCGGTAAATTGATTTGGAAAAAACCATTAGGGGAATAGGAATAAGCATTACCGAGAATAGTATCGGTGAGATTTTTGAAAGTTGGATGAGGTTTTTTGTTCTCATAAAGCCCGCCAGAAACTTCGCCATTTTGGTTGGCGCGGAGGAGGAGGGATTGGTATTTCCGAGCCTCTTCGTGCTGGGCGTTTAAACCAGCAACGATTTCCTTGGCTTTTGCAAAAATTTCTGGACGCTCGATAGAAGAGTTCTCAATTGGGATTTTTCTGTGAGAGCCACGCTGGTGGAAGGCGAGAGAAATTTTCTCGGTGGAGTTGTCCCAATAGAGGGAGTATTCCATTTTGTTGCGATAAAAATAATCGTTATAATCAGTTTGAATTAAACTTTTTGGAAGTTCAATTCCAAACTGATTAAACTGTTCCTCTAGCAACTCGGCTTTTTGGGTGAGTTCGTAGTCGTAGTCCATGATTTGCCATGGCGAAGTGGCGAGGAAACAAGCGTCTTTTGGCGCGACGCGATGTGTGGAAGGGTTTTCGATTTCTTCGGTGATGGCCTCAAAATAGTGAGACTTGTTCTTGGTGATGGTGTATTTTGTGACAGTTTCACCTGGCAAGGCGTTCCAGAAAAAACCTTTTTTGCCGTTTTCATCAACGCCTATTCCCTGTCCGCCCGGAACGAGTTTTTCAATGAAGATTTTATTCATAGCGAAGAGAGTCAATTGGGTTTTGTTTACTAGCGCGATAGGCTGGCGCGGTGCCGGCGATAAAGGCAATCAACATGATGATGGCGGTGATTATGAGCATATTAATTGGATTGAATACTACCAAGTTGAAGGTTGGGAAATCTTCGAGGAAGGTTTGGTGCGCTAGAGCGTTGATACCGTAGCCAATTAACATGGAGATGAGAATACCGATAATGGAGCCCCAAAAGCCAAGCGAGACAGCTTCAAAGGAAAAGGCGGTGAAGATTTTCTTGTCGCTCATACCCATGGCTTTCATGAGACCAATTTCGCGCGTACGTTCTTGGACGGACATGAAAAGCGTATTGATAATGCCGATGGCGGCGGCGAGTAAGGCAATGGCGCCAAAGATATTGAAGACGATGAGAATGACGTCAAAGAAGGTGCGAACCATGCCAACTTCGTCGTCGATAGTCATTATGGTGAAGCCTTCGTCAGCAAAAGCAGTTCTAATCTCTTCGGTTTTTGCTGGGTCGATATGTCCGGTAGCCATGTAGGCGGCTTTTTGGGATTCTGGCAAGCCATCTAGCTGTAGTTCTACGAGACGGTCATAGAGTTTGGTATTGGCGCGAGTGCCGGCGCCTACGCTCATTACGCCAGTAGCGGCAACGCCAGAAATTTTGGCGGAAACAAGCGCTTGGCAGTCAGAACGATTGTTTGAAATCATGCATTTTAGGGTATTTGGAACGGCAATTTGGAGTTCTTTTCCGACAGCATCTTCTGCGCTAGAAAAGCCAAGTGGTTCTACGTAATCCTCGGTAATCATAATCTCGTAGTCAGAGACATTGTTTGAGACCTGCTTTCCTGACACCATGTCAATATGAAGACTATCATCAGGCAGAATGTTCAGAGAAACTTTGAATTTTTTGTCGGTGGCGTTTGAAGTGATGTAATCTACGCTGACCATGTTGTATGGAATTAGCGATTCTACGCCATCAACGGCACGAAGTTTTTCTAGCGTTTCGTCGTCGAAAGTGGAGGTTTCAACGGACTTGGCATTTTCATTGTATTCTTGGACTTTGGAGCTGGTTAAGGCTTCTAGTTGTTCGTAGACTGCTTTTGGGGCGACTTCAATGTAGCCATCACCACCGATACTCTCGACCTGTTTGTCGATGTAGTCGTTGACGCCGGTATTGATAGCGTTGCTCAAGATAATAGTGAAGCTACCAATAAAGATAGCGAGGATGGTGAGGAAGGTGCGGGTTTTATTCCTGAGTAAGTTGTGGTTAGCGGTGATAATAAGATCAATTAGTTTCATTATTTTCCTCTTTTCTCGTTAGCTTTTTTGACGCGAGCGGCCTCTTTTTCGAGGCGTTCACTAGATTTTTTCTGAACGTCTTTCCTTACGGTTTGGTCGGAAATGATTTTGCCATCAGAGATGCGGACGATGCGAGAACAGAGTTTAGCGAGGTCTTCGTCATGGGTAACAATAATTAGTGTAACGCCTTTTTCTCTATTTAGCTTAAAGAGAAGGTCGGTGATTTTGTCGCCGGTAGCGGAGTCAAGGTTGCCAGTAGGCTCATCAGCGAAGATAATATCTGGATTGTTGACAATGGCGCGTGCAATACAAACACGTTGTTTTTGTCCACCAGAGAGGTCTTTGGCCTTATTTTTGGCTTTTTCGGCGAGATCGACGGTTTTTAGAGCTTCTTCGGCCATCTTTTTACGCTTAAGGAAGCCTATTTTGGCAATTTTTAACGGTAAAATGACGTTTTCTAGGACGGAATCGTTAGGATTCATGAAAAATTGTTGGAAAACAAAGCCAAATTCTTCATTTCTGAGGCGATTTAGACTCTTAGCACGGAGATTAGTGGAATTTTGTCCCTTAATGAAGATTTGACCCTTGGTAGGCTTATCTAGGAGGGCAAGGAGATGCATTAGGGTAGATTTGCCTGAGCCGGATTTTCCGACGATAGCAACGGATTCACCCCTGTTAATATCTAAATTAATGTCTTTTAGGGCGGTAAAAGCAGTAGATCTTTTACCATAGACCTTAGTTAAATTTTTTACCTCTATAATTTTTTCCATATCTGTTAGATTATACCATATCTTGACTTTTTTGGCCAAGTGTGGTATAATGTAAGTATAGGTTGTAAATTAAGCATAAGCTTTTACAAAATAAGTTCTTTACAAGGAGGGATAAGATATGATGAAACGATATTTTTCTATTCTGCTTGCGCTTGTAATTAGCACAAGTATTGTTGGGTGCGGAAACGCTAATGCTAAAAGCGATAGCTCTAATGCTTCTAACAACGTAACTATTAACAATGTCCAGGTAGAGTCAGAAAAGGTTTCTGATATATCTAGTCCTGAAGTAGACAACTCTATAACTGCTCAAGTAACTGTTGACGAGCCCCAGCCCACAACTGAAAGCGTTTCTTCTGGTAGTTTATATACATTGCCAGTAGGCGCTAAGGGTGAAGAATGGAGCGAGGCGCAGTTAGACGAGTACCTTGCGAACTGCAAGGCGTACCAAGAAGCAATTAAGCCAAACGACAGCGGCAAAATTAAGGTTGATGTCGATAAATTCATGGCTAGTTTCGGGTTTGAATATGTTGATACGTTCAAGCAAAAACCTATAGTTACATACAATGTGTACTGGAGACAATCTGGTGATACTAAGATGGTTATACAGTTTGACGCTGCCGACCATGTCGATATCTATATTGAATCTGGTTCAGAATCTGCCTGTGTCATGCTGGGTAATTTTTCTAACGATGATTTCAGCATAATAATGGTAACGGATAACTTTGGCGACGGAGAACGTCCTCAAAAAATTTCAAAGCTTTATCTGAAAGGATTGGCTTCTGTTCTAATGACTTTGACAGAGTCAAAAAGCTTTGATTGCGGAAGGTTACCATATCCAGATACTTACATATTAGCACGCTCAAACGGTACTCCATTTAATTTACAGAAAAAGCTCGACTATGCTCATATAGATTACGTACTCGAACAGGAGAGAGTTTACTACAAATAACTAAAAACGCCCTAGATTTAGGGCGTTTTTTCCTTTGCAAAAATGAAGATGTTTATGCTATAATTAGCGTAACTAGGAGGCCTATGCAAAACGATATGATGCCACAATTTGGTGCGCAAAAACCAAAGTCGGTGAATCAACCCGTGGAAGATATTCCTATGCCAAGCACGGAGCCAGAACGGGTTGCTTTTGGCAGTGCTACTCCTGAACTTAAAAAGCAGAACTTCTTTAGTACACTTACAAAAGATCAGATAATGCCAGCTCTTATAGCTATTTTTGCGATGTTTTCTTTGATATTTTTAGTCTCTACGATTGTTCTAGCGATAAATAGCTCCAATACCACTACGCAGACAAAGGTTGAACCTACTACTTCTAGTCGTTCCCTTTCCACGGAAACGTTAATGTTCTCGCCAAGCAAGATTGAGAATGCTTCTTCCGCTGATACTTATAAAATGGGCCAGATTGTTCGGACGGCGGAGGGTCAGCAGGCGCTGATGGCTTATGCTAATAATACTGGCACGGGGTTTTATTTAGATGTGAATTGGGAGTTTGCGGCGGCTTACTATGGCGTCAATTCTTCGCGCGTAGATCAGGAGTCGTTCCGAGTTTTGACTAATGAAGTGGTGGCAGACCTTGTGATTGGCCGCGCGACAAATGATAAAAATGATGATGTTTTGCTGGTGATTTTGGCAGATGGAACAGTGAGGTATATGCCGATTCGCGAGAGCCTAGAAAAATATACCTTTAAGATAACTGGGGAGATTACTGACGTTTCTGAGGTCGTAAAGTTTTACCATGTTTATGAAATGGCTAATAATGAGCTGACGGAAACTATTATGGTTCAGCAGGCTGATGGCAAAATTATTGATCTTAGACCGCAACTGCTTAGGATAGTTGGTAAAGATACAAAGTAGCAAAAAAGTAAAAAATGTGGTAAAATGGGTCTCATGTTGGACCGTCGCCAAGTGGTAAGGCAACGGGTTTTGGTCCCGTCATTCGCAGGT
>CAYSIB010000006.1:0-55550 GCA_964431025.1 uncultured Candidatus Saccharibacteria bacterium | reverse complement strand
TTAGACGTGTCGGGAGTCAAAATAGACCCAAAAACCCATAGTCTCACAACGTACATTGAGCGACACGAGAGACGGTAATACATACCGTATACGTAAGTTAGCTGATGGGAATTGTTGGATGACCCAGAACCTGAGACTTACTGGCTCTCGTACCTTGACACCAGCTAACTCTGATGTTTCTTCTAACTGGACCCTTTCAGCCACGAATACTTCTTTCCCGACTTCATGCGTAAATACGGCCTATAACATGGACTCTGGCAATACTACCTATGGCAATTACTACAACTGGTATGCTGCAACCGCTGGAACAGGTACCTGTAGTATGTCATCTGGTAACGCCACCGCATCAATTTGCCCTAAAGGTTGGCGCCTGCCTACTGGTAGTTCTTCTGGAGAATTCCAAGCATTATATAATCAGTATGCTTCCTCTGCTCTTATGCAAGGTGACCCTGGTTTCGTCCTTTCAGGGTACCGCGGTGGCAGTTCTACCAACAGTCAAGGATCGGTCGGCTACTACTGGTCTAGTACAGCGTACAGTGCTAACAACGCGTTCAACCTGTACTTGAGTAGTTCGGGTGTCAACCCCGCGAGCAGCGTCAACGACCGGTACCTCGGCTTTCCCGTTCGTTGTTTAGCTGAGTAGGGACTCCCCCTGTCCCCAGCCTCCTGGAGAAATCATGTCAATAGAATTACCTCTATTGTTCGCCAGCTACTCAGCTACGCAGCGGACCGCGAACCCGTACCCAACGTCATAGTAGTCCTGCGGGTACACGTCGCCACTGGTACCCAGGTAGAAGCGGTAGGCTTGGCCGGCCTGAGTTGTGGCACTACGAGACCACCAGTACCCGTACGAGCCCTGACCGTAGACCCCGCCTCCGTAATAGTAGTGCCCGGAGTAGGGGAAGTTATATGGTGAACTAATGAACTTATCCCTTTGAGTAGTGTCGGTGCGATTCCATTCTGCTGTGTCTCACGTGGATTATCTAGATACACATCTTATAGGAAATCCATAAGCCTTTACGTTAACTCCTACGCCAACGGTATAATTACTTCCAGAACTGTTATCTAACTGCAGAGGCCTAGCTTCTACCCGGCTATATGCCGTTGATGACCACCATAGTCCATATGGGTAAGTATGATCTACTTGTCCAGTACACCACATATAATACCCCGTATAAGCAAGAGAAACAGGAATTTTTAGAAGTGCAGGTTGTTTGATAGAGTCTCCTGTATAGGCTCCATATATTCCATGTATAAGCGTAGCCCACGATTTATTGTTTGCAGTTGGTGGAAGCATCCACCCCTTAGGACAAATTGAATATGGAGCCTCTCCAGAGGTAGTTGATGCTGTTCCTGAGCCTGCTGTGGCGGTATACCAATTATAGTAGACGCCAGCCTTTTGCGCTACGCCATTACCATCATTTACCGTATAGCTACCATTATCGTAAAGGTGTTTTGTATTGATTTGCGCGTCGGTAATCTGAGAGACATCATTCCATGCCGACCCTGTTCCCCAAACACCTGAAGCAGATGCTGGCATTACGAATGTTGAACCAACATCAGAATCAGAGGTCGTCAGCGTTTTATTCGCACCTAGCCTCAAATTCTCCGTCATCCAACAATTCCCGTCCGCAAGCTTTCTAACTATGTATGTATTAGAGTCTCTCGTGTCGCTCAATGTACGTTGTGAGACATTTGGCTTAGAAATGAAAGATACTATTTTTGGTATCTTTACGATCCTAAGCGGAATGATAATTCTTCAGCTTATTCCCTATTTTTCTACCGCCGTAACAATAAGGCGATGGGTGTGGTCGGAGGCGGAGCCTGCGATCTTTTCGCCAGAGCAGGTCATCAGAATAAGCGTAGGCTTTTCTTCCGACTTTAAAATATCTTTCATGACTATATCTTGCTTCTGCTTTTCTGTGATATCGGTTATGGTATAAATTTTACTGTTATAGCTTATTTCTGCCCCTGTTTTGACGGATTTTAGGCCGCTAAAGATAGTGGAAGAATGGCCCATAATTAGAGTCTTATTTTCGTGGACAGAATAAGCTCCAGCAATTTGTTCTGGAACCTCAAGCGTTTTGCCGTTTAGCGTGACCGGTTTAACGGGGGCGTACAAATTAATACTGTCTATGCTAAGTAAAGCAGTAGCGGTTTCCGACTCTGCAGCATAGACGGCCTCGCTGTTTTTGACTGGCTGAAGTCCGATTGCAATAAAAGCAAAAGCGGCGACAAAATAAGTGGCGAAAATAAAAAGATAGATTTTCTTTTTACGCGAAAAACGTAAACCTTCTATGACACTTCCCATTTATGCTTTTATTATAGCATAACGGGAATGAAAAATGTTTGAATTTAGGCTAAATCTGCAAAGACAAGAAGACGGCTAGAGTAGGTACCGTATTCTTGACTATAGGTACCAGTACAGGTCATAAGGACAATTTTATTAGATGAAAGGGAGCGAAGCTGTCCAGCAGTATAGGTTAGCCCAAGAGAGGAGTTTTTTAGTTTAGTCTTGCTAATGAGATCAAAAGTAGCTACTAGAGATACGCGATAGTTCTTGCCGTTAAGGGTAATAATATCTCCGTTTGTCACATTGAAAAGGCTGCTAAAGATGCCGGGGTTGTGGCCAACAAGTAATGAACCGTCCTGACCGACGTTGTAATCTGGGACTTTATCATAAGAAATGTCAATCCCAGTAACTGAGGTAGATAGGCCAGTTTTAGCAATATACAATCCGTTAGAAGGGGCAGTTGCTGTAGATAATGACGTGTTAGCATAGTTTACGGTAGTTGAAGAGTTTTGCGTAGAAATAGCATCAAAAGTTGCTTCGGAGAGAGCTTCTTTCTTCTCTATTATGGCGCTGTTTTCTGAGCTGTTTTCGTTAACTACAAGATCGCTTAAGGCATTGGTCTGGGAGACAGGAATAGCCAATTTACCGGCTAGAAGACCCACAAGAAAAGATACGACAATGATGCCAAAGTATCTAAAAATAGTATTCTTCCCTGTTTTCATAATAAACCCCAAAAAAGTTTATATGAGTCTATTATAGCACAGATTCTCTAAAAAGTCAATAGTCCTAGCGGTTATTTCAGGGGAAACTGCAATTTGGTACCAAAACCGATTCTAGAGGAGATTTTCATGCCTTCTACCCCTGTTAATTTGACCTTAAAATTTGGCTCTAGGAGGGTATTTTCCTCTTTTATAATCAAATATTTGTCATTTCCCTGGATAATAAGGTGAGGTTTTCTGGTATTTTTTATGGTGTAATTAATAAAATCGGTGATGAGCGAAGAGGTGGTTTTGGGACAGCTGACAGAGAGATGCGGGTCTTTGACGCTCAAATCTATCATTCCGCCATGCTTAGATAAAGCAGAAGCGTATTTTTGGTAAAGCGGAAGAACTATCGAAGAAATACTACTCATGCTTTTATTATACCCCAGTTTAGACGCCTGGGCTGAAATTTTTGAGCTTTTCGCGGTGGGTTTTATATCGAGGATCGTGAGATTTTACTTCCGCCCAGAAAGCGGCGGAATGATCCATGTGATTTAGATGTGCTAGTTCGTGTAAAATGACATAATCCCTTAAGGGTTCTGGCACCTGCATCAAGCCGATATTAAGAGAGATGGTGCGGTTTGAGGAGCAACTTCCCCAGCGCGTGCCAGCATGGGAAAGGCGAATCTTATCATAAGAATAGCCATATAATTTGGCATAGTACTCTAGTCGATATGGGAGGTATTCCTTGGCTTTTTTTATCAAAATTTTCTTCTTGGCGTCACGAGCGCGCTGAGAAGCTGGGTCTTTCAGGGGTAATTTTTCACGAATAACGTCGCGATTAGAGCTTAAAAAGCGCTTAGCTAGGAAGGTAGATGTATAAGTTGGCACAGACATCTGTAAGCGCCCAGAGGTGGACACGGAAAATCTGACGCCATTAGAAAATGCGCTTTTTCTGACGATAACTTCGCCAAATTCTTTGTCAGAAATAATCATTTGTTAGCCCGCGAGCTGCGAGAGGGTGTGAGAAAGCTGAGTCTCAAAGGTGTGTTTACCAGAGAGGACGATTGGCTTCTCAAAGACTTCGTCTGGAGCTTCAAGCTCGGAAATCTTGCGATCGTATTCTTCCTTGGCGCGAGCCACGGATTTGAGGCGACTCTTGAGGCGAGATTTGATAGTGTTAACATCGGTCTGAATCCAGATAAGAGATGGGTTATAACCCTCTTCGATGAGCAATTTCTTGATCTCTTCGCGATCTGCTTGGGTGTTAAGGCCACCCTCGATGATGATGTTTTGGCCAGTTCTAGCGATGAGTTGCAAAACAATCAACATAGTCTCGCGAGAAAAATGATTCTCTTCGCAGATTTCAGTTAGATTATAAAATGGGGCTCTGAATTGCTGTGAGAATTTCTCACAGAAAGTTGTTTTACCACTAGCCGGAGCTCCGAAGACTAGGATCGCACGAGGTTGCGACAAAACTTGTGATTTTTTACCTTCCATAATGTTTTTATTGTAGCACAGATTAGTTATCTGTTACAACTTTTTTGGTAATTCGAGATGAATTCGAGATGAGAACCTGAGATGGGTAGTAGAAAACCCAGGCAAAGAAGTCAAAAGCCCGTTTAAAAATGAACGGTAGAGCGTGGAGGCCGGAAAAGAAAGAGCCGGCAACGCACAAATCGCAGCAGGTGAAGAGGATGAAGCCAGTCCAGGCGCAAAAGGCAGGGTTTTTCTTTTCGTCCCTGGCGGTTTTGTACCATTCTCTGGCGAGCAGGAGGTTGGTGATGAGGAAGAAGGCATAGACTGAGCCCATCAAGACGATGGAATATTTGCCAAAGGCAGCAATACAGACGAAGAAAATTGTAATCAAGACGCCGATGATAATAAAAGACGTTTTCTTCAGCTTTTTAAGGCGAGCAAAGTGGATAAATTGTGCGATGGCAAAAGTGAAAACACCAAAGAGCGAGGTGTTGTTGACAGCAAGGAGGAGGTCGGCGACGAAGGTGGCGCAGAAGGCAAGTTGTAAAAGTCGGTCTTCATAATATTTTTGGACAACGTAGACAATGCAGAGGCCGATGCCGAGGAGTTTCAAAAAGGTAATGCCAAAGAAGCCTGGGAAAAAGGCATCCATCGCGACGAAGCCGGCGAAGATAAAAATCCAAATCATCCGCCAGATTTTGTCGGTTCTGCCAAGATAACTAAAAAGGCGATTCATGTTACCTCTATTATAGCATTTTCATCGGTTTTATGCTAAAATATAGGAGTTAGGGATGTAGCTCAGTTGGTAGAGCACTGGTCTCCAAAACCAGGTGTCGCGAGTTCGAGTCTTGCCATCCCTGCCAGTTCATGCTTTTTTCGCCAATTATGGCGTTTTTTTGTGCTATAATAAAAAAGATGAAAGTACTAATGCTTGGTTGGGAGCTGCCACCTCATAATTCTGGAGGTTTGGGTGTGGCGTGTTTGAACTTGTCGCGAGCTCTCGCTCACGATGGCGCAAGTATTGATTTTGTAGTTCCCTATACTGCCCCACATGAGGACATTGATTTTATGAACGTACTTTCTGCTTGCAAGGTAGATCCGTTGTTTCGCTATGGCGCTGGGGCATATGATTCTAAATATGTAGATAAATCTTTGGTCCCAGAGGGAGATAAGAAGGTTTCTATCCGTGATATCCAGCATGATTATTGTAAGTTTGTGAACGATTATCTGATGGAATATAAACCAGACGTGGTACACGCGCATGATTGGCTGACTTTTGAGGCTGGGGTGCTGGCAAAGAAGAATTATGGTATTCCGCTGGTAGCGCATGTTCATGCGACAGAATACGATCGTTCTGGTATGCATACTGGAAATAAGTTAATTCATGAGATTGAGCGCGAAGGTTTGTTGTATGCGGACAAAATTATCGCGGTTTCTAAGGCGACAAAGGACATTATTGTAGAAAAATATCAGATTCCGGCCGACAAGATTGATGTGGTTTATAATGCCTTGGACGAAAAATTCGTCAAGTCTGCCTATGCTTATGATAGTGACGATTATAAATATCTGGAAGCTATGAAGAAGTTGGGTTATACGATTGTTTCTACGGTGGGGCGTTTTACCGTCCAAAAAGGCCTTTCTAACATGATGAAAGCGGCCGCAAGAGCTCTCTCTAAGAATCCGAAGTTAATCTTTGTCTTTGCGGGTGATGGCGAGGAAAAGTCTGAACTCTTGGAGCTCTCGGCTAAATATCGCATTTCTTCTAACGTGGTCTTTACGGGATTCGTGCGCGGAAAACAATTGAGAGATATTTATCAGATTTCTGATATTTTTGTGATGAGTTCGATTTCTGAGCCATTTGGTTTGACGGCGCTCGAGGCGGCGCATCATGGCGACGTATTGATTCTGACTAAACAGTCTGGTGTGGCGGAGGTAATTAGGAGTGCTATGCGTTACGATTTCTGGGATACAGAGAAATTGGCGGATGAGATTATTGCCATTACGGAAAGTAAGGCGCTAAAAAAGATGTTAAAGAATGGAATCGAGCAAGAATATCGTAAGATTTCTTGGAATGACATTGCAAAGAAAGTTGAGAAGGTTTATAATAATATAGATAAACATAAGGAGTTTTAGGGTGCGCGCAATTTGTCTATACTTGCATATACACCAACCGTGGAGGTATCGTCGGTATAGTATTTTTGACGCAGCGCATAACCATAACTATTGGTACGAAAACGACTACTACGACAAACAGAACAATGAGCGGATTTTCCGTAAAGTAGCTGAAAAATCGTATCATCCAATGCTAGACCTTTTGGAAAAAAATATTAAGCGTTATCCTGGATTTAAGGTCTCATTATCTATTACTGGCACTTGGCTAGAGCAAGCGATGGAATGGGGGCCGGAGCTGATTGAGCAGATTAGGCGGATGGTTTCGACGGGGCAAGTTGAGATTGTAGGTGAAACTTATTATCATTCCCTGGCGTTCTTCTACAATAAGAATGAGTTTGTCGAACAGGTACGGATGCATTCTGATGTGATTGCGAGACTCTTCGGTGTGAGACCAAGGGTGTTTAGAAATACAGAGCTTTCTTATAATGACGAGATTGGTAGATGGTGCGATGAGATTGGTTATAAGGCAGTTTTAGCTGAGGGCTGGGATAAAGTGCTTGGTTGGAAGAGCCCTAATCATGTCTATAAAGTTGCTGGTGGAAGTCGGACGAAGCTTCTTCTCAAGAACTATCGCTTGTCGGATGATATTGCTTTCCGCTTTTCTAACCGCGAGTGGAAGGAATGGCCGCTGACGGTAGATAAGTATCAAAAATGGCTAAACGATGATTGCTTGCGGGGGAATTTGATTAACCTGTTCATGGATTTTGAGACTTTTGGTGAGCATCAGTGGGCGGATAGCGGAATTTTCAAATTCATGGATGATTTGATTTATCGTTGGCTAAGTGAATATGATAATAAGTTTGTAACAGTGAGCGAAGCGGCAGATCTAGAAGATCCGGTAGACGAAATTTCTATGCCAGAAACCGTGACTTGGGCGGATACAGAGAGGGATTTGACGGCGTGGCTAGGTAACGATATGCAAAACGAGGCAGAGGAGGCCTTGTATGCTATGTATGATGAAGTCAAGAAAGTTGGCGGGGATTTGTTGGACGATTGGCGCAGAATGACAACGTCTGACCACGCTTACTATATGTGCACCAAGTATTGGAACGATGGCGATGTGCACGCTTATTTCTCGGCGTACGATAATCCATACGATGCGTTTATGTATTATATGAACGTTCTGCGTGATTTCCAATACCGATTGCAATAATAATTACAAAAGAAAAAACCGCAGATTGGGTATTTCTTCGGGCGATGCGCTACTTTGGTAGAGCAAGCCCGAAAAATGCCCGAGATGCGGTATTTTATTTGTAATTTAACGCTTCTTCTCTTTGACTTCGTTACGACCAAGGTTCTTCTTGGTTTCGGTGAAGACGACGTGTTTTCTAAGAACAGGGTCGTATTTCTTAAGAGAAAGTTTGTCAGGGGTGTTCATAGTATTTTTCTTAGTGTAATACTGACGAATCCCAGACTCTTCAGAGACGAGGCCAACTAGTTTGCGCTTAGTATTATTCTTTTTTGCCATATTGGTGAATATTTTATCACAGATTACGGGAAATGTAAAGAGAAAGTGTTGTAAAAATTACAACAATTTGCCCTGTAGAAATTCTTCCTTAAATTCTGCAAAACGATCGTTTTTGATAGCTTCACGCATTTTTTCGCAGAGGCGAATGAGGAAGCGAATGTTGTGAATTGAAAGCAGCGTAGCGCCAAAAGTTTCGTCGCATTTCATGAGGTGGTGTATATATGCCTTGGTGTAATTCTGACAGGCGTAACAGTCACAGTGTTCTTCTATTGGGGTGAAATCCTCGGTGAAGCAGGCATTTTTGAGATTGATGCGGTTTTCTTTTGGCTCACCCTTATCATTTGTACGGAGACCAGAAATGAGAGCGTTGCCGTGACGTGCAAGACGGGTTGGCGAAACGCAGTCAAAAATGTCTACGCCGCGAGCGACTCCCTCTACGAGGTCGACTGGTTCACCTACGCCCATGAGATAACGAAGTTTATCCTCTGGGAGATATGGAACGGAGTATTCAATAGCCTTATACATATCGTCTTTACATTCATCATCGTTGGCGACGCCACCGATGGAATAGCCGTCAAAGTCCATCGCAACGGTCTTTTCGGCGGAAAAACGACGCAAATCTTCGTACGGGCCACCTTGAACAATGCCAAAAAGACTTTGATTTTTATTTTTGTGGGCTTTTTTGCCGCGCTCAGCCCAGCGTAAGGTGCGTTCGATACTGTTCTTGAGGTAATTATAGTCGGCTGTGGCTGGAGGGCATTCGTCAAAACTCATGGCGATGTCGGAATCAAGTTTGTTTTGGATTTCGATGGATTTTTCTGGGGTTAGGAATAATTTGGCGCCATTTAACTCACTCTTGAAATGTACACCTTCTTCGGTGATATCTTTTTTCTTGTTCTGAGTGAGCGAGAAAACTTGGTAGCCACCGGAATCGGTGAGGATTGGGCCATCCCAGTTCATGAATTTATGTAGACCGCCGGCTTTTTCTATCACTTCGGCGGAAGGACGTTGCCAAAGATGATAAGTGTTGGCGAGAATAATGCCGGGATGGGTAGCCTTGACTTGTTCTGGGCTCAGAGTTTTAACCGTGGCTTGAGTGCCGACTGGCATAAACATGGGAGTTTCGTATTCCTGAGTATTACCGTCCTGATCGGTAAAAATGGTTTTGCCATACCTGGCGCCAGTTTTCTTGTCTTGATGAATTAATTCGTACTTTACTTTCATGGAACCCCTATTTAATAAACATGGCATCGCCAAAGGAAAAGAAGCGATACTTGTCTTCTACGGCGTGGTGATATGCTTTAAAAATTAAATCTTTGGTAGCAAAAGCAGAAACTAGCATGAGTAGGGTGGATTTTGGGAGGTGAAAATTAGTGATGAGACTGTCAACGATTTTGAACTGATATCCTGGGTAGATGAAAATATCGGTCTCTCCACGATCGGCGACGATTTTGCCGTCATGACGGGTGGCGACAGTTTCTAACGTGCGGACCGTAGTTGTGCCAACTGCAATGATTTTACCGTCGTTCTGTTTTACTTCGTTAATTTCTTTGGCAGCCTTTTCTATAATTTCATAAGATTCGGTGTGCATTTGGTGTTTCGTCACGTCATCAACTTGGACGGGGCGGAAGGTGCCAAGACCGACATGAAGAGTGATTCTGATGATTTTAACGCCTTTTGCTTTGATTTTGTCGAGTAGTTCTGGGGTGAAATGTAGACCAGCAGTTGGCGCGGCGGCGGAACCAAGATTTTTGGCATAGACAGTTTGGTAACGGCTCTGGTCTTTTAGCTTCTCGTGAATGTATGGTGGGAGGGGCATAGTGCCGAGTTTTTCTAGGATTTCTAGGAAGATACCATTGTAAGAAAATTTTACAAAAGTGACACCCTCGTCTTTTATATCCGTCACAGTAGCGATAAGCAGTGGCTCCTTGATGTCGTTTCCAAAATGAATAACGGTTCCGATCTTGAGGCGTTTTTGTGGACGTGCTAGACACTCCCAAGTGTCTTTTTCGTGTTCTTTCAATAGTAATAATTCTACAACGCCACCGGTTTTTGGTTTTGTACCAATAATGCGGGCGGGGAGAACCTTAGTTTCATTTAGAACTAGGGCGTCTCCGGGGCTTAAAAAGTCTATAATATTATAAAAATGGTGGTCTTCGTATGTTTTGGTTTTTCGGTCAACTACAAGCAAACGCGAAGTGTCGCGGTCTTTTAGAGGGGTTTGAGCGATTAATTCCTCCGGTAAGTTGTAATCAAAATCGGATGTTTTCATAGTTTCTATAAAAAATGGAGCCGACTGTCAGGCTTGAACTGACGACCTACGGTTTACAAAACCGTTGCTCTACCAGCTGAGCTAAGTCGGCACCCTTGTGGTGCTGGAGGTAGGACTCGAACCTACGATGGGGGAACCCCGGCAGATTTACAGTCTGCTGTCATAGCCACTAGACGACTCCAGCACTGGAGCCACGATCGAGGTTTGAACTCGAGACCTCATCCTTACCATGGATGCGCTCTACCAGCTGAGCTATCGCGGCATGCTGCTATTATAACACTTGATACGTCTTGGTGCAAGATGATATTGCGCTTAAACTAGGCTTTTTTGTGCGATTTGATTTTGATGACTGCATCGCGAGAGATGTACCACATGGCGATGGAGCCAAAGAAGTTGCCTAAGATACAAATAACTAGCGACCAGTCAAAAGTTAGGGCGACGCCCATGGTAATGACATTGGCAATACAGTGCTGGAATCCACAGAAAATGAAGAGTGGAATACCGAAAATGATACCGAGTGGCGAGTCTTTTCTATACATAAAGACAGCGATATACATAATGACGCCGCAGAGAATAGACTTGATTAGCATTGGTAAGTCAAAAGTCCAGGTGGCGACTTTGGAAATGGCGGCGGTTTTGACGCTTTCGTCGATCAACCCAAAACAGATTCCGATTAGGTAGCCAGCAATAAGGTTGACGGCGAGAATGATAGCTAGGTCTTTGACTTTAATTTTGTCGGCAAAGAGAAATCCGCATTTGCCGGTGAAGAGATTCTGGCCCATATAGCAGACGCCGAGTAAACCAAAGGCAAAAATGATCGGGCCGATAGGGTTGCCGAGTTTAAGCAAGGCAAAATCACCCAGTGCAATGAGCATGGCAGCACCGGCACTTTTTCTGATTAATTCCGACACTAGATTCTCCTTCTAGTATTGCGGACGGGGCGCGCAGGGCGAACTGGACGCTGTGGCATGTGTGGGCGACGGCGCAAACCAGCTTTTTTCTTTTGGGTTTTAGCGATTAGGGACTCAATTCTAGCATTAGTGGCGGCGATTCCCTCTTCGTCTCCGGCAGCTTTGTGGACGGCGAGAATTTGACGGAGGACGTTGACACTAGGGTCGAGAGAATAGGCTTGCTCTAAAGACTCTAGGGCGCTCTTGCGGTTGCCGAGACGCTCTTCTGCCTTGGCTAAAGCAATATAGCGAGCAGGTAAATCACCCTCTAACTCTAGGGCTTGCCTAAATGCCATGGCGGCCTTTTCGTATTCACCGGTTTCTAGGTAAATTAGGCCGGCATTATGGAGCGAAGAGGCGTTTTCGTCAAGTGATTGAGCGATTTCGAAACACTCAATAGCTTCGTCGTATTTCTGGCTTTTGGCATACAAAATACCGAGGCGGTTATAGGCGGCGGCATTTTTTTCATCAACTTTAAGAATGGCTAACAGGGCCTTTTCGGCGCGGAGAGTTTTCCGATCGCGCATAGCATCAAGGGCGATTTGCCAAAGCTTTTTTACTTGCATGGCAGTCTTATCGCTAACTTGTTTTTTCTTCTTTTGCTTTTTGACAATCGGAAAAAAACAGGCCAGATAAACGGCTAATAACAAGATTGCTATAATGCCTAACATATCAATATTTTAGCATAAATCGGCAACGAGATGAAGCTTTATATGGCCGTTTTGTTTAAGATTTTCATAAGCATTGATGAGTTTGGGGAGTTTTTTGGTAAAGGCGATATTTTCTGTAGCAAAATATGATTTGTAGAGAATCTCGATGGCGGTTTCGCAGATTTGGAGTGCAAATTCGCGAGTGTTTTTCTTACCTTCTTTGTCGTTTACAATCTCATTTACTAACCCCGGGAGATCATTGTCTTTGGCAGAAATTATTCGTTTTGCGTATTTTTTGATGGTTTCTTCGGCGTTTATAGGCTGATTTAGAGGGTCTTTTATACGCTGTATGTATAAATCACCACGTGAAAGAATAGTCGGTAGGAGTGAGGATGCGGAATTTACGAACATCACAAAATGATAATTTTCAGACGGTTCTTCTAGCAGCTTTAGAAAGGCGTTTTCAGCCTTTTCATTCATGGCTTCGGCTTTTATGATGTGGATAAAAAAGTCTGAAGTTTGCTTGGCTTTTGTTCGGTCGATAATCTCGCGTACTTGTTCGATTTTGATTTGGCTGCTATCGTCTGGTTTTATAACGAGATGATTTGCGTCCTCTTTTGCGATAAAAGCTGGAAAAGATTTCATGACGAAAATAGAAAAGCCAGATTTCTGGCTCAAGCTAGGTATAGCATTTAAATCGTCAAAAAACATTAGATTAGCTCGTTAAATTCTTTTGGTAAATCGGCGGTGAAAGTTTTTCTGGTGTTTTCGTTCTCGCCTGGGATAGTAATTTCTAGACTGTTTGCGTGGAGCATAAGGCGATTTGCTTTGGATTTTTCATTATAGACTCTGTCGCCTACGATTGGGCAACCAATGTAATTTAAGTGGACACGAAGTTGATGGGTGCGACCAGAAACTGGCTTTAGCTCAATAAGCGAGTGTTTATCGCTTTTCTTAACTACCTTGTAATAAGTCTCAGCGGGTTTACCTTTTGGGTCGACCATAAAGGTGGTAGGATGTTTGAGATTTCTGGCAATTGGCAGATTAATTAAAGCCTCGTCTAATTTTGGATGACCATCAACAATGGCATAATAGGTTTTGTGGGCCTTTCTGTCTTGGAATTGTTTTCTCAGCATGGTTCTAGTCGCTTCGTTTTTTGCTAAGATAACTACACCAGAGGTGTCGCGATCAAGGCGATGGACTAGGAGTCCATAATCCTCTAAGGTTGGCTCGGTGGTAAATTCGCCCTTTGCCATAGAGAGTAGCCCAGATGGTTTATTTAAAACAATGACATTGTCGTCTTCATAAATCAAAAATTGCTTGACGTCTTCCGGAAGCTGTCTTTCTGGAACAGATAAAACAATCTTTGGATTCTCTTCTCTTATTAGTTCGTAATTTGGTTTGGTGATGGTTTTTCCATCAACGGTGACGTAGCCAGATTTTACGAAGTTCTGGAGGGTGGAACGGTTGTATTCTGGATAACGCTCTGTCAAAACGTGGTCTAGACGGATTCGCTCCTTTTTCTCCTCATTTTCAGGCAAAACAATGTCCCCGTTTTTGACGCGGGACATTGTTGGTTTACTAAATTTTTTGCCTGTGATTATCATTAGTCGTTTTTCTTGCTAAAGACCATTTCGCTATTGTCGTACTTCAAAGTGATTTTGTCATCCTTGAAAGTATAGTCAGAATCGGTTTTGGTGACTTCGACGGAGTCGCCTTCGTCATCTTCGCTGGTAGGCATTTCAAAATGGAATTGTTTGCCGTCGTAGGTGAAGTTAATTTCTTCGCCCAAGACATTCATCTTGCCATTCTTGTCGTCGGTGATTTCGATTTCATAAGTTAGGCCAAAAGCTTTCATGAGATCGAGTGAGCTGCTCTGATCTTCTCCGTCGGAAACGAGACTAGTAAGGTCATATTTGCCAACCATGTTGACTTTTTTGAATGGGTTAATGACAACCAATGCAATAATTGCGGCAATCAAAATAACAGCAGCAACTACGCAACCAATAATTAGGCCTTTTTTAGATTTTTTGTTATCTTTTGCTGTGTTTTCGTTCGTTTCTTTGGTCGTTTCGGCCATAATAATCCTCTCTTTTATTTTTTTCTATTTTATCATAAATGCCACAGATAAAAAATAGGGCCCACAAATTTTGTGGACCCAGGTCGCAGGTTATGTTTGGAACTCATTTTGGTATGTTTCTTTTCCGCCATAAAGCTGTTCGCCCCGTAATTCGACGCCATAAGCGTTAGCTAAGGTTTCGTTCACCGAGCGGACCATGACCCTGAGCAGATATAACGTTGGTGTCAGCTCGGGATAGTAATTCTTGGCTTCTCTCAAAATTGGTAAGAGGAGCTGGTCGGTTTCGATGACGTTTTTCTTAATCTTGTCTGGCGCAAATTCTCCAGCCATGGTGGAAAGGTTGACAAAGCGGTCTAGTGCCTTACAAATAACAGCATTTTCATCGTCTAAAAGTTCGTGAAAATATCTAACTTTTGACTGTGTTTTACTCTCCCCCGTGTATTTCTCTGCCGTCATTTTTTTGACGCCCTGTTTTACGACGCTGTTTACTGGCAAATCGGATAACTTTGTGTCGGTGTCTTCTACGATGTCGTGCAGAATGATAACTGCAAATAATTCGTCGCTCCGAAGTCCCATCGCCATCGCGATGGATGCCATCTGTAATGGATGCACGATGTAAGGCTGATTTGTACTTTTTCTGACCGCCCCAGCATGTTTCTTTCTCGCAAATGATAGCGCGCGGATACTTTGTTCCATTCCAAGCGCTTCAAATTGTGCCATGAGCCTTGTGTACATCTTGTTTTCATCATATTCCAGGTGATTTGATACCAACTGTGCCATATAACCTCCTTTTAATGTGCTCCCCTGCAACCTTGGAATTTTAACATAAATATAATAAAAAAGCAAGACCTAAGTCTTGTTTTATTGGAACATGGTGGAGCATAGGAGATTCGAACTCCTCACCTCTTCCATGCCATGGAAGCGCTCTACCAAATGAGCTAATGCCCCAACGTGTATTTATTTTAGCATATTTTATGATAAAATAAAAGCATGAAAACGATTTTAACGGGTATTAGAGTAAACAGCGAGCCGACACTCGGTAATTTTCTTGGCGCTATGCTGCCGATGGTGCGCCTAGCCAACAAACACAGTAAAGATCACAATATTAATATTTTTATTCCCGACCTTCATTCGATTATTTCTGAAGTTGATGGTGATTTCCAGAAAAACTTGGTTAATTCGATTAAATACTATATTGCTGCCGGTTTAAAAATAAATGAAAACGTGCATATTTATCGCCAAAGTTATGTGCCAGCACATTCGGAAATGAACTGGATTTTGAACTGCGTGGCGACAATGGGTGAACTTTCGCGCATGACTCAGTTTAAAGATAAGAGCCAAGGTAAAGAAAGTGTTAACTGTGGAATTTTTGATTATCCAGTTTTGATGGCGGCAGATATTCTGCTCTATTCCGCAAATTATGTACCAGTAGGCGAAGACCAATTCCAGCATCTAGAGCTCACTCGTAATCTTGCGATGCGTGTGAATCATAAATATGGCGAGATTTTTGTGGTGCCAGAAAAAACTATGGATCAGGTGAAATTCATGGGTACTGGTGAAGGCGTGAGAATCCGTGATTTGGTTAACCCAGAAAAGAAAATGAGTAAGTCGGCGCTTTCGGAAAACTCCAAAATTATGCTTTCTGATGATCCAGCAAGAGCCGCTAAAAAGATTATGAGCGCTACTACGGATTCTTTTGGCAACATCAAGTTTGACATGTTTAATCAGCCTGGTATTTCCAACCTGCTTCAGATTGAGGCTCTGATTAACGACAAGCCTCTTCAGGACGTAATTGCGACTTGGAATGGTGAGAGCAAATATGGTGATTTAAAGAAGCAAGTAGCTAGCTCTGTTTCTTCATTCCTAGAAGATTTCCAGGCAAATGTTGATGCAATTTCTGATGAAATGATTTATGAATTGTTTGAAACTGGTGAGAAATATGCTAATGACGTCGCCGATAAAAAGTTATTGCAACTTCAAAAAGCGTTTAATTTGCGTTAAAATAAAGAAAAGGAGGAGGTAATGTCAAGATCAATCGAAGTTGACACCAAGACATTTATTAGATTTTGGCTGGTGATTGCTGCGCTGGCCCTATTAGTAGTATTAATTATTCGTGCAAAGATGGGACTTCTGATTGTTGGTATATCCATCTTCTTAGCACTTGCTTTTAGGCCGCTTACTAAGCGGATTGATAAGGCTTTGGGGCCTAAGGGTCATCCTGGGCTTGCTGCTGGTATTGCCGTAACAGGAATCGTGCTTTTAATTGGCGTTATTATTGCTTTGGTCGGCCCAGTAGTTGTTAGTGAAACGTCGAAATTTATTTCTCAGGCACCTGGTCAGATACAAGAGGCGATTAATCAAAGTGATTTTATCGACGATATTGGTGCAAAATTTGGCATTACTGATGCCAAAGCGCAGCTTGGAACGCTAATTAAGAATACCTTCCATAATGTTTTTGGCAATTTTCCAGAAACACTCTTTTCTAGTGTAAGCGCGATTGTAAATTTCTTGATTGCTGCGGTTTTGACTCTAGTTCTGACGATTTTGTTTATTACACAGGGTCCAGATGTTCTGAAATCATTGATTAAAAGAATCAGTTCTAAGAGCCAGAAAGCTTCAAAAATTGCAGAGCGTTTGGCGGAAAGGATTTCTGGGGTGATTTCTGGCTATATTACGGGGCAGCTTCTAGTGGCTTTGATTGACGCAACCTTTACGGGACTCACTGTGTTTGTACTTTCACTAATCTTTGGATTTTCTTCTGGGCTTGCTTTGCCGATGGCGCTTGTTTCCTTGTTCTTCTATATGATTCCGATTTTTGGACAAGTAATGACAGATATTTTGGTATCTCTGATGCTCTTTATCTCTAATCCTTGGGCTGGTTTAGTCTTCTTGGTGACGTACCTCATCTTCGCGCAAATTGAGGCTAATGTAATTGCGCCACGTGTGCAGGGCAATCGGATGTCTTTGCCACCACTTTTGATTTTAGTGGCGATTACACTCGGTGTCTATGCTTTTGGCTTAATCGGTGCGATTATTTCTATTCCAGTAGCTGGAATAATTAAGGTACTCATCGACGAGTACCCTAACTTTAAAGCTTTGTCTGCTGATAATTAGTGAAGATATTTCCAAATGGGGCCGTTCTCAGTGTCGAGGATGGTCACATTTTTTGCAGCAAGTTTGTCGCGCAGATTGTCAGAGGCTTCGTAATTTTTATTCTTGCGAGCATCTTCGCGTTCTCTGATTATCTGTGCTACTTCATCGGAGATTTTTGGCGTAGTTTTAACAAGTTCTAGACCGAGTAAATTATCGAGGAATTCCCAATCTGCTAGACTAAGTATGGAATCGTCGATATAGGCTAGGAGCTCAGCAGAATTGAGGTCGTTTGAGACTAGTTCCAGGGCTTTTTTCTGGTCAAAAGTAGCCTCTGGCGTAATTTGATAGGTGGAAGCGATGCGATTTCTCCAGTTTAGACGACGATTCTTGGCGGCAGTGAGATCTTCGAAGTTGAAATTACGGTCTCCACGATAGTGTCCTTGTAAGACCCAGAGTTTGAAGTCGTAAGGCTCAAAGCCTTTTTCTTTCAGGTCAGCCAAGGTATATACGTTGCCTAGAGACTTAGAGACTTTTTCTCCATCAATGGTAATAAAATTACAATGTGTCCAGAAATTGCTTAGTTTTTTTTCAAAGGCGGCTTCGCTTTGAGCGATTTCGTTGGTGTGGTGAACTGGAATATGATCAATACCACCAGTGTGAATATCGATGGTTTCGCCAAGTTCTTCATGAATAATAGTGGAACATTCTAGATGCCAGCCTGGGTAGCCGATATGACCGTTGAACTCCCACTGCATAGCATGATCTTCTCCCTCGCGGATGTATTTCCAGACAGCAAAATCGGAAACATTGCGTTTTTCGGAGTTAAATTCTACGCGGGCGCCGGCTTTGAGTTTTTCTAGATCGAGTCGTGCAAAATCGGCGTAGGTTTTGAATTTACTAGTGTCATAATAAATGCCATCAGCTGTTTCATAAGTATAACCCTTGTCAATGAGCTTTTTGACTAATTCTAAATCCGCATCGATATAATCGGTGGCGCGGGCAATTTTGGTTGGCTCTGTGAGGTTAAGAGCGTGAAAATCATCAAGAAAGGCTTTGGCGTATTTGTCGGCTACTTCCCAGACAGTCATTCCCTCGCGCTTAGCACCTTTTTCGAGCTTGTCTTCGCCCTCATCGGCGTCAGAAGAAAGGTGTCCAACATCGGTTAAATTCAAGACGCGATTAACCGTGTAGCCGTTCAAGGTGAGAGTTCTAACTAATAAGTCCCAGTAAATATAGGAAGAGAAGTTACCAATGTGGGCATAGCTATAAACTGTTGGTCCACAGGTGTAGATTTTAACATTTTTGGGGTCTTGTGGTATAAATTCTTCGACTGAGCGCGAAAGTTGGTTGTATAGTTTCATTATTTTTCTTCCTCTGTCTTTACTTTGGTGATAGCATTAATCAGCTCATGAATAGTATCTTCGTAGGAAAGATCGTAAGTTCTAAAGCCAGCCGCATAAGGGTGGCCGCCACCGCCAAAGAATTCAGCAATTTTGTCGCAATAAGACTTGTTGGAGCGAAGCTTGCCGGTGACCTTGCCGTCAGGATAGGTTTTAATGGCGACGGCGATTTCGACCCCTTCTACCATGCGAAGTTCTTCTAGGATGAGGACGTTAGGATTGTATTCGTCGGAGTATTTTTGGATGTCATCCCATGGAATATGGACGGCGGCAAGTGTGCCATCAAGATAATATTCTACACGTTTGATGAGGTCCGCCTTAAAATCAAGAATGCGCGGAGATTTTTTGGAAAATTCGCGGCGTTTTTCGTCTAAATCGGAAACGTTTAGGCCGTGTTTTACTAGATCGGCGACGGTTTCAAAAGTATCCGCAGTGACGGCAGGAGAAACTAATCCTAAAGTGTCAGAAAGAATACCATAGTAGAGGTATTCGCAGGCTTTAGGATCAAGCTCTAGATTTTGCTCTTTGGCTACGCGATAGATTAAATCGCAGCAAGCTGGAAGAGATTGGATGAGCCCTTGGTGAGCAAAAGTAAGATCGTCCTCGGTCTCGTGGTGGTCTAAAACGAAAATAGGAGAGCGAATGAGACGGTTTTTGATAGTTGGATCATCTAGGAGCTTAGAAAGTAAAACTTCTGCTGCAGTATCAACGATAATGTAGCCATCGGCATTAAAGTCAAACTCATTAGTTACGCGAGACCAACCGTCGAAATAGCGAAGGTATTTAGGTATATCAACTGGACAATATAAAGTAACCTCGTAGTCTTTTAGAATAGACTCGAGCGCCAAGGCGGAACCCAAAGAATCACCATCAGGATTTTCGGCTTGGATAACGCACAAATGTTTTTTATCTTTAACAAAATCAGTGAATGATTGATACATATGTTAATTATAACATATTATTCGACATCAATCTTGCCGATAAGCTTGGTGGAGTCGCTCTCCGGGAGGGCTTCGACGTTTTTGAGTTTGCGTTCGATTTGGCGCGAAGTGGTGGCGGCAGATTCAATTTTATTGGCGCTTTCCATCAGCTTTTTATGTGTAGCGTCAAGCAGGTCGCCGAATTTGCCAAATTGACTCTTTACTGCGCCTAAGACTTGCCAGACTTCGCTGGAGCGCTTTTCGATAGCGACAGACTTGAAGCCCATGAGGAGACCATTTAAAGCGACTGGAAGAGTGGATGGTGAAGTGATGCTAACGTGGAATTTGGTGCGGATTTCGTCGGAAAGGCCCGGAATACGCAAGATTTCGGCGTACAAACTTTCGGTCGGAACGAACATGATACCAAAATCGGTAGTGGCAGGTGGGTCGAGATATTTAGTACTGATTTTCTTGGCTTGCTCTTTAACGTCGGTAGCAAGCGCCTTGGAGAAGCGTTCGATTTCTGTTTTGTCGCCATTATCATAGGCGGCAAGTAAACGAGAATAGTTTTCGACTGGGAATTTACTATCAATTGGGAGATAAATGGTCGAATCCTCGTCCTTACCTGGCATTTTGATGGCAAATTCGACGCGGTCGGCGCTGCCCTTTTTGATGGCGATGTTTTCTTCATATTGAGAATTATTGAGAATATCAGAGATAATGGAGCCGAGCTGGACTTCGCCATAAATGCCGCGAGTTTTGACGCCTTCCATGACTTTTTTGAGGTCTCCGACGCCAGTAGCAAGGTTTTTCATCTCGCCGAGGCCTTGGTAAACTTGAGTGAGCTGGCCAGAAATAGTCTTGAAGCTTTCGTTGAAGCGCTTTTCGACAGATGCTTTTAGTTTTTCATCGACAGTTTCGCGCATCTCTTCGAGTTTTTTGGTGTTTTCGTCTTGGAGAGATTTAACTCTAACATCAACGGTCTTTTGGATAGTTTGAAGATTGTCGGAAAGTTCTTTTCTAGATGCGGCGAGGCCGGTCGTAATTTCTTTGCGGTTTTCGCGAAATTCGCTACTGATTTTTGGGGTGAGCTTATCTAGTTCTGATTCGATGCGAATAAGACGCTCGTCTAGCTCGCGAGGCATTTCGACGGTTTGTTTGGTCTTGTTTTTTAAAAATAGTGCAATAAGTAATAATAGATTTAAAACACCTAAAATAATTATGACGATTTCCATATTCTATATTATAGCATAAGGGACATGAAAAAGAGCGGCAAGTTGTGCCGCTCAATTTCCGATTATTAGGATCGTTGGTTTCGTTGTTCTTCTCTTTGAAGTCTGTGACTTCTTGTGGTAACGGTGTAATTTCATGGAGCATTTGGCTGATGCCAGCGCATCCATTTTGAGGCACTAGGTTTGTGACCGCCCCTCTATTGTCCCGTTCCAGTTCCTCCATCTTTTCGGCGTGCTCGCCAGATGTTGGAAGACTATTTGCTTCTCGCCATTTTTCTATGAATTTGATATAAATACCGATAACTTTTCTATAGTTCTCGTCTTCGGCATAGCCGCTCTCGACGAGTGCATCGAGCATTTTGTATGGGTCATCTCCGGTTTCGAAGACACCATTCTCGCTATATACTGGTGTAGCCTCAAGGTTCTTAAAGTATCCTAGCCAGCCATCTTCGTCAGATGCAAAATGCTTATATCCTCCCTTTTTTGATGTGATGCCATGAAAGTTGTGGTATTTCACGCTCAGTCCCGATGTCCCCGACTGGGACTCGACAATGGCTTGCGCCATTGGTGTTTGCCAGGCTAAATTGTAGCTGACGGCGTCGTTCAGACAAATCTCATAGTATTTAGCAACGAATTCTTCCTGCTCTATTGTCAGCGCTCCCTCTTGCGCAGATGCCTCGATACTGATTAAGGCAATGTTAGACACAGTAGTAAGAAGAACCACTACTACAACGATCCACTTTCGGACTCCTCCCAAAAAGTGCATTGGTTATCAGGCCCCCTTTCGCCAAAAAATCGTAGGAAAATACCTACATAAGTTCTATTATAGCACAGATGGGTTAAAAAGTCAATAACTATCTGTTAAAGTTTAGTGCGGTTTTCTAGGGCGGCAGAAATGGTGATTTGGTCGGCATAGGAAATATCGACACCGAGAGGGAGGCCGCGAGCTAGGCGCGTGACTTTGAGGTCTTCGTATTTCTCTGCTAAAAGTTTTTGGAGCAAGAGTGCGGTAGACTCACCCTCTACGGATGGGTTAGTGGCAATAATAACTTCTTTTACGTCGTCTTTTGGGATGCGGTCGATTAGTTCTTTGATATGAAGTTTGTCGGGAGTGATGCCATCAATGGGGGAAACTGCGCCGCCGAGAACATGATAGGTGCCTTTATAGCCTCTGGTTTGTTCGATAGCGTAAATATCAAGTGGTTCTTCTACGACTAGAATAGTGCTTTTGTCTCTCGTTGGGTCGGTATAGAGCGGAGAGACTTCTTCGGTCGCGTCAATTAATGCAAAAGTGACTGGGCAAGATTTGACGCTCTGATGTAGTTTTGAAAGTGATGAGACGATGTTTTCGCTGAGCTTTGGGCTACTTCTAAAGAGATAGTAGGCATAGCGCTCAGCAGAACGAGGCCCTACTCCTGGAAGTGAGCCAAGTGCGTCAATGACTTGTTGCAATGCCTGCGGCAGCATATTAGAGGCCTAGATTACCTAGTGCACCCATTAATGGCTTCATTTTGTCGGTAGCAATTTCCTGAGCTTTGGCATAGCCATCGCGGAAGCAGTTCTCAATCCAACGCTCTAGCTCGTGGATGTCGTCTAAATCGACTTTTTCTGGGTCAATGGTGACTTTTTTGACTTTTAATTCGCCGTTAATTTGGACGACGACGGCACCATCGCCAGCTTCGACTTCTACGATTTCGTTTTTAAGCTCTTTCTGAGCTTTTCTTAACTGGTTCAACATTTTCATTTGGTCTAAAGTTTGACCCATGACAATTACTCCTCGTTAACTTCGTTATCTTCGTATAGGTATATTCTATCAGAGTTTGTAGATTTTGACGAGGTGATAATACGGGAAAGATCATATGGCAGTTTGGCTGGCCAAAGTCCAAGAGTGGCAATATGCTTAATCTCTTCCTTGTCCCCAGTTGATGGAGTGTTGCTGGTGACTTTGTAATCGCCGCGATCTTCGAGAATTTTATAAAAATCATAGTTAATTGTCCCGGCTGGAATTAGGATGGTTGTACCACGTTCAACTTTTTCATAAATTAGCTCTAGGTCGTCTTGGTATTGATTGGCAACAATTGGGTTGTAGCTATAGCCAAAGACATAATGTAGGAGGCTGGTTATAATCATGATGCCAAGGAAGGTGGAAATTGGAATTAGTCCAAAAATACGAGCGTATGGGTTTTCCGGGAAGAGGCCGTACCATTTATCGAGGATGTAACGGATGCCGTGGGCTGTCAAAATGGCGAATGGTAAGATGATGAGAACGGCACAATCTGGATTGAAACCAGAGATGATGGCGGTAAAGATGATAAACATTGAGGCGATGGAATTTCTAGAGGCAAAAAAGCCTTTGGTCGTAGAAATGAGGCCGGTGATGGCTAGGATGAGTGACGCCATACCAATCATTGGGGCAAGGAAGATAGAGTCGATATTGCCGCTCCAGGAGAAGAAGACAAGGACGGCATTTTTCATATTATTAAAGAAGACTCCCCAGGAGAAATCTTTCATAAACATAAGTTCAGTAATGGTGGATGGGTATCTGATAATTTCGTATCCAAGACAGCCCATGACGACGAGGACGGCAATAGCGGTAATGATAAACGGAATCTTTGGTAGTGAACGGATCATGAAGCGAAGATGTGGGTGGGCGAGTGCGTAAATAACAGAGAAAGCTGCAAAATAAATCATGTACGGAGTAAAGAGGGAGCACAAGAGGAAGACGGCAAAGACGAAGGCATAGAAGGCTTTGGTGAGTTTTTTACCGTTAATTTTAGAACCGAGCCAGAGGAGTAGGGTTGGCCAGAAAACTATCATGATAAGTGGCGTACCGTTGCCAGCTAAGAACAGAAATGGAGCGGAAAGTACTGTCAGAACGGAAGCAATGATAGCGACGTTGTTTTTGAACCAGCGATTCAAGAGTAAGATTAGTAGTACGCCTAAAAGAAGTCCGATTACGATACTTGGCAGTTTGATGGCGTAGGCGTTAAGCCCAAAGGCGAAAATAGACATTTTTTGTAAGAAATGGTACGGCAAATCTACAATGGCGCCGTTTGCAATGGTCTCAAGGCTAAGATTGTGTGACGTGACAGCGGATTGCATTTCGGCTTCAGACAGTCCACCAGGTGAAAGCATTGGAATCAAAAAAACTAGACCACAGAGCAGCAAGAAAAGAATGACATATCCGATGCCAAAGCGATGCTTGTATAAAAAAAGTCTAGAAACTGTGATTTTCTTCACATAACCAGTATACTACTCGGCATGGTTTTTGTCGAGCGACAAAAAGCGAGAATGACTGTTGTCGAAGAAAAGTTCAATTTTACCAACTTCGCCATGGCGGTGCTTTTGGATGAGAAGCTCAGTGATATTGGTTGGTTCGTAACCTTCTTCGTTCATATGGTAATAATCTGGGCGGTGGAGCATCATGACAAGGTCAGCATCCTGCTCGATAGAACCGGATTCACGAAGGTCGGAGAGGACTGGGCGTGGATCGTCACGGCCGGTAACGTTACGGGAAAGCTGCGCCAAAGCTACGACTGGAACTTCTAGCTCACGAGCGAGCTGTTTTAGGCCACGGGAAATTTCGGTAACCTCTTGTACGCGGTTGCCAGCGTAACGGTCGGAGCCCTGAATTAGCTGCAAATAATCAATTACGATTAGGCCGATATTGTGGTCGTGAGCAGCGCGACGGGCTTTGTTTCTGAGCTCTAGGACAGTCATAGTACTAGAATCATCAAGATAGAGCGGAATTCCGTCCATTTCCCCCAAAGCATCGCCGAGCTTCTCGAAATCTTCGCCAGAAATGTTACCGGTGCGGAGTTTCCAGTTGTCGATACCAGAACCTTCGGAAATCATGCGGTCAACAATCTCGTTTTTGGCCATCTCCATTGAGAAGAAGAGCACACCGCATTTATTAATCGTGGCAACGTTGGTAGCGAGGTTCTGCGCAAAAGTAGTTTTACCCATGGCCGGGCGAGCACCGATAATGACGAGGTCGCCTTTTTGGAGACCAGCGGTTTTCTTGTCGAGGTCGCGGAAGCCAGTTTTGAGACCGCGTAAGGTGCCCTTGTTCTGGTAGAGATTTTCGATACGATCATATGCTTCTACGAGTAAGTCGGAAAGCGCGGTGTATTCAGTCTTGATATTATTATCTGTGACAGCGAAGAGGTCTTTCTCAGCGTCCCCTAATAGGTCGCCAATGGTGTCACCACTAGTATAGGCCTGCTCGACAATTTTGGTGGCGGCGTCTATTAGGCGGCGTCTGGTGGCGCATTCTGAAACGGTGTCAGCATAAGCTATGGCGTGGGCGGCAGTCGGGACGAAATTCGTCAGTTCGGTCAGGTATTTGGCTCCGCCGATCGTCTTTAAATCTTTGTTCTTGCGTAATTCTGAGGTCAGAGTAATTAGATCGATAGGGCGATGCGTATTATAGAGCGCCGTCATTGCGGCATAGATTTTGCTATGGGCTTCTTCATAGAAATCTTTATAGCTCACGCGTTCCAAAATATCCGGAAAGGCAGTATCGGATAGCAAAATAGCGCCGAGCAAGGATTTTTCGGCATTAATATCCTGGGGTGGGATGTGCGCACCTTTTAAATCTGGATTAGAATGGGACTCCATCTGATTTGACCTCCGTAACATTTCCCATTATATCAGATATTTGACCGAGTTTCTTATCGTTTGCAGCAAGTTCGGTGCCATTTCCGATTTCTACGTCCACTCCAGCTGGCAAAAACTTTTGCAAAACTTTCAGATTACTAGTGGAGCTTAAGATAGTTTTATGAATTTTGCGTTCTGTAATAATCTGGAGATGGTTGTTTTCGAAGCTATAAGCACATTTTTTCAAAGTGGTATAGATGCCGAGGTTGATATCCTTGATGTTTTCACAGAAGGTATTCCAGTCAAAACTGGATGGCCTGGCTGGAGCTGGTTTTGATTTTGGTGCTGGTGCTGGAGCTGGTTTTGGAGTTAGTATTGGTCTTGGTGCGGGTTTTGCTGTTGCAGTTCCCTCTCCTAGGAAAGCCAGCAGTAATCTAGCTTCGGCAAATGGACTTTTGACATCTGGAAGTTTTGCAAGCAGCGGTAATAGCTCTGGTTTTGGATTGTCGATAATCTTTTTGATCAAGTTTTCGGCGAGAATTTCTGGTTTGGTACCGGAATTTAGGATGGTCTTGATTGAATCGGTGATTTTTTGCGTATCGCCGCTTTCGTAGGCAGTAAGTAAATCTAGGCAAAGAGAATCTTCCGGCAAGCCTAGAGCAGAAATGACAGCTTCTTTGGTGATTTCGGTTTGATTGTCGGCGGAGAGGGCGGAAATTTGGTCCAAAAGAGAAATTGAATCACGGAAACTACCGCCACCGCGTGCGACCACTATTTCTAGGGCGTCATCGGTGATTTTGATTTTTTCGGACTTGGCGATAGATTTTAGATGTTTCAACATAACATCTGGTGAAGCTAGTTGGAAATTATAAACTTGGGCGCGAGAAGTGATGGTAATTGGCACTTTGTACGCGTCGGTGGTTGCCATGATGAAAATAACATGGCGTGGCGGCTCCTCCAAAGTCTTGAGAAGCGCATTGAAAGCCGATTTGGATAGCATATGGACTTCGTCAATAATATAGACCTTGTATTTCCCTTGAGATGGGGCGATGGCGGCCTTTTCGCGAAGTTCCCTAATGTTGTCGACGCCAGTGTTGGAGGCGGCATCAATCTCGATGATATCGGTATAACTATCTTCTACTTCGTATGGGAAGCTGTTGACTTCATGCGCAAAAATACGAGCAACAGATGTCTTGCCGCAACCTCTTGGGCCGGTAAAAAGGTAGGAATGAGAAATCTTGCCAGACTTCAGGGCGTTTTCTAGAGGTTTTGTGACTTGTTCCTGCCCAATTACGTCGGCAATTTTGGTCGGACGATACTTGCGATACAATGCCTTCATAGAGACATTATAACATAGGTGAAAAATCTAGGTTAGATGGCGGCTTCTACGGCAGCCCAAGTGGCGTTTTCGTTATTGGCTGGGATTACCACGGCAACTTGTGAGCCTTCCTGGAGACGGAAATAGGTAACTGAGGCATAGAGGACTTCGTATTCTTTGCCGGAAACTTCTACAAAATATTTGTCATCATGATGGGTAAGTGTACCGATGACCGTTTTTCTTTCAACTGGGCCGATCTGTTTGTAAAGGAATTTGCCCTCTGGGGTAATGGTAAGTTTCATAATGTCGCCCTCGACGAGCTTGGACTTGGAGGCGTAGTTGGCTGGGACTGGGTAGTTTTTACCCTCTTCGTCGATCATGATTTGGCCATCAAAGACACCTTCGATAACTTTGCCTTCTGGGGTGGAGACAACGACGTCACGAGGAGCGGTAATAGCTTCGCCGTCGCCGAGCACGGAAATCAGCAGCTCTTTTGCGGCTGCTAAATTAGTCTCGGCTTCTTGGATGAGACTGCGGAGTCTTTTTATTTGTTTTTCTGGTAATTCAGACATAACCTCGCTCACGTCTGTTAAATATAGTATTAATATTATATTATATCAGCGGCTCAGGTTTGTCAACGATTTTATGTGAAAGTTTTCCACTTAATTTACAGGGTAAATTAAGAAAACGTTGTAAATTTGACAATGGAATCTATGGAAGCATAAGCGCTTCTTGACTTTTTGGGCCAATTGTGATATAATGGAAGTATAGGGGTGGTGTTCTTTGACAGGAGGTGTAAGATGGTTAAAGTAACTAATACAGATATGGAACTGTTAGTTAGAGCTGGGAAAACGCTCAAGGCTTCCGATTTTAGCGGAGCGGAACTGCGTCGCCTGGCGGAACTTCTAGATATGGATGAATTGTTTAAGATTTATCCAGAAGAATTCTTGAGATCATATCGTGATGCATATTCAGGACAACCTATTCAGGGTATGCAAGTTAACCGTACAGAGGGCGGCATTGCGACATCGTTTAGCTTTATCCCTTTTACGGAGGCTACACGCACGCAGCTTTATGATGGGTTGATCTTCTCCATCATCAATCCGGCGGCGCGTAATCTTACTCGCATTATGCTCTGGTTAAATACTTCAGACTATGCAAGGATGTCGATATCTGATGCTGCTGGTTGGGGCAATTTATCTAAAATTTTGATACAGCTGAAAGATTGGTCGCGTTATTTGGATATTGTTATAAATCCTGGTACAGTGATCCAGCCATTGCCTTCCCAGGTTGACACGTCGAATCTTTTGGCGCTTGATGCCATGATCTATTCTAAATCGCCGGCAAGTCTTCGCATGGATAATTTAGACAGGCTTTACTTTGATAACTTTGAACTAGTTTGACACCACCAAAAATCCACCCCGATAAGGAGTGGATTTTTTAATGTGTTTAATTCCGACGTAAAAGTGTAATTAAGCGAGCTCGACAGTAGCGCCAGCTTCTTCAAGGGATTTCTTAAGAGCTTCAGCTTCGTCTTTAGCGACTTTCTCTTTGACGGTAGCAGGAGCACCATCAACGATAGCTTTTGCTTCGCCAAGGCCAAGGCCAGTAGCTTCTTTAACAGCTTTGATGACAGCAATCTTCTGAGCACCAGCGTCTTTCAAGACAACGTCAAACTCAGTTTTGCCTTCATCAGCGGCGGCAGCGCCGTCAGCAGCAGGACCAGCAGCAACTGCAACAGCAGCGGCAGCAGGCTCAATGCCATATTCATCTTTTAATACGTTTTTAAGTTCGTTCACTTCGAGAACGGTAAGTTTAACAAGCTCTTCAGCAAGTTTTTTAACATCAGCAGCCATATAGATACCTAAGAAAGGGAACACATTTCCCTTTCTTCCTTTCCTTTTGATTATGGATCCAAAGTTACGCACATGTCGCAACTTTGAATCTGTTTAATATTATTAATTGAATTATTTGCTAATTTGACTTAAGCGGCGTGGGCTTCCAAACCGGAAACGATACCAGATAGACCACCGGAGAGGGCGGAAATGGAATCGGTAGCACCGGAAAGAAGTTGAGCAACGACAGAAGCGATAAGCTCGTTTTTGGATGGAAGAGCGGCAAGAGCCTTAACTTCCTCGTCGGAGAGATTAACGCCGAGATCGTTGATAGCGCCAGCAATTTGGAGAGCGTCATGAGACTTGCCAAACTCAGCCAAAACTTTGGCAGGGGCAACTTCGTCGTTATCAGAGATAGCGTAGAGAAGTTGGCCGGTGAGTCCGGTAGTGTCGGTGTCTTTGTAGACAGCGATTTCACCCATAGCAACGCGCACCAAGCGGTTTTTGACGACCTTGATTTTGACACCGTTTTCACGGGCGGCCTTGCGTAGCTCTTGGAGCTCAGCAACGGTGAGACCCTGGTAACGGGCAAAAACGGTCATCTTAGAACTAGATAAAAGCTCAGTCAAATCAGCAACTAAAGTTTGCTTTTTATCCTTAGAGATAGCCATAAAAATAGTTCCTTGATTAAATAATTTAAACGTCGGATTGTTAAACACCGTTACCGTCTAAGATGTAAGAATGCTCGTTTAGAGCTTTTCCCTCGGCGACATGATTAAGGATTACTCCCGTCGCTGTCTTTGGTAACTGGAGCTATTTTATCACAGCTTATTAATCTTTGCAAGTAGTATATTTCTTTTTCTTTAAAAATGTGTTATAATTGGCATTATGGTTCACGGCTTGTGTGAATCTGTAACTTACAAACGATTTTTTGCAGGAGGTATTTCTTATGGATATCAAAACTTTGGCCTCGACTTCGTCAGACGGCCGTGTCTTGAATCGGGGGGTAATCATGGATTTTTCCGGAAAGATGGCGGGAATCTGCTACATGAAGGAAACTTTGGATGAGATTATGCGCGAGCCAGAGGAAAGAACCTTGAAACGTGCGACGAACACCTTGGAGCGTAAGCATCACAGTGTGTTTGGACACGAGAGCGTTACGCTCTATCTTGAGGGGATTCCAAAGATTTTGGCGATGGTGCTGAATAATGAGAAGTACTACAATACTTCTGAGAAATCAGCTCGTTATACAGAGATGCAAACTTCTGGACTAGAAGAAGAACTTTACTTCAAATGGAAGGAAATCTTCTTGTCGGAAATTTCGCTGAAATATAGCGGCATGGATGTTAAGATGATGTCTAAATTATCTTATGAAAATGCTAGATATTTTATCTCTGTTTTTACACCTTCGACCAATATGGCGTATTCGACATCTGTCCAGCAGCTCAATTATATCGTGGGATGGATGAATGATTACGTTGCAGAAGTGTTAGCGAGGAAGACGAGACCATCTGATTTTGAGATGAGGTTGACTTCAGTTTTCTCGGAATTTGTCACCAAGCTTGACCCAGACTTACTCATCCCTGGATTGACTGACCCTAAGGGACGTCGTCTTTCCCTGTTCGCTACGCGTGATCGTGCGGAAGAGTGGGGTGAAAACTACTCCACGAATTATTACGGTAGTTTTGCGCAGTTAGCACAGGTCCAGAGACACCGTACGCTCTCTTATGAGTTCTCTTTCCCGGATTATGAGGGGACAATTAAGAATAACCCCGGTTTCTACATTCCGCCACTTCTCTATAACGGAAAGTATGAGAAGGATTGGCTAACTGATGCTGAAAAGGTCTTTTCTAATTATCCTCAGGGCATGATGCTCAAGATTAACGAACGTGGTACTCCGGAGAATTTCATCTTGAAGTGTTCTGAGAGACTTTGTGGACAGGTTCAGCTTGAGACTTGCGCGCAGACGTTATCGACACTCTCGAGGTATTATCATGCAACTGATAACCCAGAAGTGGCAAAATACTTAGAGCCATACGTAAACAAGCCACGCTGCAAATCATTTGAAGACATCTGTAAACGTCCCTGTTTCTGGGGGCCAAGTCAGGCGTTTTCAAGACTCGTTTAGAGTTTGTAACTTAACAATTTAAGCCGTTTTACGCTTTTAGTAGAAAGGAGGCATATTATGTCAAAGAAGACAGTAGTCGGAATTTTCCCCCATAACCCGCAGGACGCATCAGATCAGCCGTTCTGGATGATGGAAGCGGAGGTTCCAGGTTCATTCCTCGATGAGGAAGTTTCTTTTGGAAAGACCGTTGGACAGACATTCTATACCAGTGATCTTGCTAATATGTGGTGTGATTTGAATTTGGTCAAGGCCTTGTTGAAACACCCTGAAGCAATTATTCCCTTAAAGCGGGCTGCCAAGCGTCGAAATATTAAGATTAATCCGATTAGTCTGAAAGATTTCACGAATTTCTTGACTGTAACAGATCAGTATCTCTGGGAAAATAACCTAGATACAGTAGAAGATTTGGTAACTAGCGTTCATCGTAAAGATGCTGCTACCCCTGATGATTTAGTAAAGTATGATCTGGACAATGCTTTCAGGTCAGTTTATGGAGTTACTCTAGGATTTACGGCTTAAATAATGGACCCTGAAGTTGATTCAGGGTCTTTTTTATTGTATAATATGGGTATGATTAGAGTAATTGCGGGCGGAAAAAAGTCCAAAAATTGGGTTTTAGAAGGCCAAAATGAGTACGAAAAGCGTCTAAAAAAGCCGTTTGATGCCCATTTTGAGTACTGGGACGAGGAAAAAATCGCGAAATTGGCCCATAATTGGCCGTTTAAGCCTTCTGAGTACATTATCCTCATGGATGAGCGGGGTGAAAATATCTCCTCTCCAGAGTTGTCTCATAGGCTAGAAAAGGCCTTTATCTCTGGAAAATCCGTCACGATTATTATCGGGGCAGCTTATGGTGTACCACCAGAGGTGCGTGAAAAGGCTGATTTTGTGCTTTCTGTCTCTAAAATGGTCTTTCCACATGAACTTATGCGGGTGATTTTGGCGGAACAAATCTATCGTGCGCAAGAGATTGCTAGGGGTGGACATTATCACCATTTGTGATATAATACCTGTTGGTATTTAAAGATACTGTTCTTTAGGAGGTGTGTATGAAAAACTGTCTTTTGATGTTAGCACAATTGGAGGAGTTGCTAACTGAAATGTACAAAGACCCAATCAAGGCAACGAATGTTGCTCTTGGAACTATTTCGAATAACTGGGTCAAATTAGTGTCCGATGAAGAGAAAAGGATTCTTGAAAGCAAGGGGCTCGATGCTGATTCTTCGATGTTGCTTTTGTTTTATGACCCTGAGCTGACGCCGAACACTCCCCTGGACTATTGGAGCAAATTTGCCCTTTCTAAATTGGTTTTTGTGGGATTTGATCCGTTTTGGTTCAGCTTTCCTGAAACTTTTTCTGCTCTAACGCTCGCGAATGTTTCCCGGAGTTTACCAGTTTGTCGACTGGGTGTCGTTTCGGACAATTATCTACTCTGTGCCGTCGAGGTAAATGAGGTAGCTTATCGTAACAAGCTCTTACCCGGTAATGGCTATGGTGCAAGAGTAATGCTTGGACTATCTTGGCTTGAGACACTAACGGATTTTGATTTCATGCGGAAGACCTTGGTTTCTTTTCGGAAAATCAGCTTTTTCTCAACGAATTCTTGGTCTAATCTATATGCGGTATATGACCTGAGCAAACAGAGTCCGTTTGTACAACAAAAGATGCAAACAGAGCGAGTTCGACAAGTTTTGGTAGAAAATTCGCCAATTACGTTTATCTGGACTCTCGGTGTGCTTTATAAGCTCCCCGAGAGTTCGCCGGTTTTCATGCAAGAGCTGTTATCGTATTTTTCTTTTCACTATATGACGACGGAAAAATCTCTTGCTCTTTTTCGACTGGACTTGTTATCAGTTGCTTAATGCACCTTCGCATCAAAAAACCACCCCTTACGGGGTGGAATTTTTTAGTTGTAGAGGTTTTCTACAGCGATAGAAGGTCCCATGGAGGTGGTAAGGAAGACGGACTTCACGTACTGACCTTTGAGGGAATTTGGCTTCTGGGATTTCAAAGAGTCAAAGAAAGCGTTGGCGTTCTGGAGGAGCTTATCCTCACCGAAGGAAACTTTGCCAAGTCCGATATGGACGATGGATTGTTTGTCAACGCGGTATTCAACCTTACCAGCTTTGGCTTCTTTGACGGCTTTTTCGACATCCATAGTAACGGTACCAGCCTTTGGATTTGGCATGAGACCTTTTGGACCAAGGAGACGAGCAAAGCGACCAAGTTTTGGCATAAATGCAGGGGTAGAGATAAGGACGTCAAAGTCGATTTCACCCTTCTCAAGACGCTTCAAGAATGCGTCGTCTTCTGCGATGTCGGCACCAGCGGCGGCAGCTTTTTTGGCTTCATCAAGTGGGGCAAAAACAGCTACGCGGACGGTTTTGCCGTTACCGTTAGGGAGAACAATGGTGGTTCTGATGTTTTGATCAGCCTGGCGTGGGTCTACACCGAGGCGGACATGAGCCTCAAGAGTAGCGTCGAACTTCGTAGTATTGGTCTTAACAGCAAGCGCAACAGCGTCTTTTAGGCTATAAACTTTGCCTTTTTCGACGAGTTTAGCAGCTTCCTGGTATTTTTTACCACGGCGTTCAATGCGTGGGCGAACAACTGGGGCAGCACCTTTTGGCTTCTTTTCTGCCTCAATTTCAGCTTTTTTGGTTTCTTCTTTTCTAGCCTGACGTTCTTCTTCCGCCTTCACCTCTTCAAGGTGTTTTTTAGACTTTTTTCCAGATTTGGCAAAAACTTCTTCTTCTGCCATGATTTCCTTTCTGTGGTAATAACGAGGATTATCCTCTCCCAACAAATTAAATAATAGAGATATTTTAGCACGGTTAGGCGAATTAGTCAAGGACAAGAAAAAGGGCGCCATGCTGGCGCCATGAATCTTAGGGGGTGTCATAAATACTTTTAAAGATGTCGGTAATCTTGTCGCGGTAGAGTATTCCGCCGACAGAGAGATTGGCGTGAGCAGTCTCTACGATAACGGTTTTTAGCTCTGTTACTCGGCCAAAAACGTCATAAACGTCGTTGTTATCTAGCATCTTGTCGTAGCGGCTTAAGATTAGGCCCTTAGTAGCCTGCTTTCCTACCTCTAGATTACTCTTGATCAGGCAATTTTTCATATCGTTTGCTAGAATGAGCGACTGATTCTTTTTACTATCTGTTTTTACTAGCCTCAGTTGGGCAATCCAGCCGATAAGCGTCAAGAAGAAGCTGCTAAAAAATTGTTTTACAATCAGCATTGTGTAGACTTCACATTTTAGACATTCGATATTTGTCGCTGGGTTGATGGCGACGATTTTAAGATTGTCCACCTCTTGTTCGACGATTCTGGCAATTTGGTCACCAATTGAGACGCTGATGATAATTGGCTCGTAGTTATGCGTCTTGATGTCGTTTACTATCTGTTCTGCGATGGTTTTTGGGTTAAACCCGGTGTCTTCGTAACAGACATAGGTAATGCCTCCAACAATGAAATTCTTCTCATGAATACTGGCTTTTTCTTGGAATTTAAAGGCCTTTTCGGGGTCGGATTTTAGTCCGGGTAGGCAATAAGTCATCTTACCGCCGTCTTCTACCTTCCGTTTTAGCCTTAGTTTTGCTACGCCGTTCTTTTTTGAACGATAGATCGCATAGGAACCAATATTGACAAGAATTAGTGCATAAAAAACTAGAAAAAAGCATTTAATCATAATCTCCTCCTCTTAAAGAACATGTTCTGGCACAAAAAATACCCCCATATTTACATTATATCACAGATTGGATATAAAGTCAATATAGGGGTAGTGGATTAGCCTTCGACTTCTACGCCCATAGAGCGAGCAGTACCAGCGACAACTTTGACGGCACCTTCTAGATCAACAGCATTGAGCTGGTCCATCTTTTTGTTAGCGATTTCCTCGAGCTGTGCGCGAGTAATCTTACCAACTTTTTCGGTGTTTGGTCTGCCGGAGCCTTTGTTAATTTTGATAGCCTCACGGATGAGGTCATCAACTGGCTGGCCGAGACATACCCAATCAAAGCTTCTGTCATCATAGACTTTGATGTGAACGATGACGTTTTTGCCCATATAATCTTTGGTGGCTTCGTTGAATGGATTGATGAAATCCATCATGTTAAGTCCCCATTGACCGAGGGTAGAACCTACTGGAGGTCCTGCGGTGGCCTTACCACCCATGACACGGAGTTTAAGATTTCCGATGCATTTCTTTTCTTGTTTTCCCATAATTTCACTTTCTAGTGCGTAACTTCTATATTATACCTAAATTTTCTTAACTTGTAAAGCGTCAAGTTCGACTGGCGTTTCACGACCAAACATGGAAACCATGACTTTGAGCTTGCCCTTCTGGGAGTCGATTTCGGCGATAGTACCATCAAAGCCCTTGAAAGGACCGTCGGTGATGGAAACGACTTCGTCGATGGCGTAGCTAACGTTGAATTTTGGATTTTCAACGCCCATGCGCTTTTTGATCTTCTCGATTTCCTTTGGAGAAACAGGGGTAGGCTGAGTACCGGTGCCGATGAAACCAGTGACGCCTGGGGTGTTTCTGACGATATACCAAGTCTCGTCGGAGAGTTTCATCTCGACTAGGACGTAGCCCTGGAAAATCTTACGGTCAACGACCTTGCGTTTGCCGTTTTTGATCTCGATTTGTTTTTCTTTTGGAACGAGGGCGTCAAAAATTTTGCCCTTCATCTCGATACCATCAACACGCTGTTTGATGGAATCTGCGACCTTGTCTTCGTAGCCGGAGTACGTAGAGATAGCGTACCAGGCACGGGTGTCGTCATATCTGTTTACTGCCATAGTTTCCTTTCTAACCAATAATTAAATTAAATAACCAAGTAAAGAACACATCTAGGAGCATAATGATTGCCCCAAAGAGAAGTGTATAGATCAAAATTGCGAAGAAGAGCTTCCAGGTGGCTTTTCTGGATGGCCAGCGGACTTGACGGATTTCACGCCAAGAGTCGCGCAGGTAGCGGAAGAAGTAGACGAATGGCCTGATTAAAATAAACGGCTTTTTGTCTTTTTTGGTCGCGCTCTTTTTTGGCGCAGGTTTTTCTTCTGCTTTCTTTGGCACTGTTTCACTTTTTGCTTTAATTTTAGTGATTTTCGCCATTTTGCTCCTCTCTATAAAAAATAATCTCTTACGAGATTGTCAAGTTTATTTTAGCAAATTTTGCTTAAAAAGTAAAGTATTTTGCAAAAATCCCAGGGCATGATAAGATATTAGAGTTGGTGTGGGCCGTTCTTTTACAAAGGGGGTGTGAATATGGGTAGAAGCAAGAAAATATGGGAGAATTATTATACATATTGTGAAACTTCATATGTGGAAAGAGGTGGCACGGTTGCCTGTGGCGCTTTACCAACTCTGAGAACGCGCGATGGTTATCCTTATGACAGTAAGCCTGAGTTTGTCTCAGAGCATCAGGGCAGATCAGCTTTTTTACTCGGTCAAATTTTGATGAATTATCCGGATTTATCTGATCCGTCAACTTGGTTCTTACAGTTGATGTTCGTGCTATGTCACGATGTAGGAGAGATCAAGCATGGTGATATTCTTGATGATGGTAGTATGACTGATAATAGCGTTGTCCAAGAGATGCGACACGATGAGGAAGAGCTTCTGGATGATTTCTTCTGTAATTTTCCTGAACGCTATAGCATACAGATGGCTGAGATTGCTCCATTGTTTGAGGGCTATGCGGGCGGCTATCCGCTACTTGACAAGATGGTGGAGAAGCTCGATGCAATTCTTTTCCAGCTTTTCCTCTACACGAAGGGGAGAGTTGGTGATGTTAGGCGTAAAAGGCCAAGCCCTTCTGGTAGAGACTTGCGTTTTGCGGAGATAATTGGCTCTTCGCGCGCGATTGACGTCTGGGCATTCCATTTTAGGGTAGCTACTAAAGACGCGCCAGAAGATTATAAAAAGCCTCTGATAAAATTGCTCTATACCGCGTTCAAGTCAGTGTATAATTACATACCAGATTGTATGCTGATTGACGTTGCGGATGTGCCGTTGGATGATCCTGCGGATAGTGTAGCTTAGATTTCACACCAACTTTAGCCCGAGTTTAATACTCGGGCTTTTTCTATGATATAATCTATTCAAACGGAGGTGATATGACAAAATTTGATGAGCAGTATATTGACCTGTGCAAGCGGATTTTGAAGTCGGGTCAAGAAGTGCAGAATTATTCTGGGAAGTCAAAGGGCAACAGCCTAGCTCCAGCGCATACGGCGCAAAATGGAGTCAAAACCATCAGATTGCCGCATCAGGTTTTGCAATTTGACCTCTCGGAAGAATTTCCGATTTTGACGAGCAAAAAAGTGGCGTTTAAGACGGCAGTTCTTGAGATGTTTTGGATCTATCAGGTACAGAGTAACCAAGTTTCTTGGCTAAGAGACCGCGGAATTAAGATTTGGAACGAGTGGGAAATTCCAGAAGATGGTATGTATATGGGGCGAGATTTTAAGGAGCTGTATGCTGCGGCTGGCATTAATGAAGATCCGGTTGGAACGATTGGTACGGCCTATGGCTGGATTGTGAATCGCTATCAGTTGACACAGAATTTGATTGACACCTTAAAGAATGACCCAGGAAACCGCCGCATGGTGCTTTCGCTCTGGCAAAATGAGTTCTTAAATACGGCGGCGCTGCCATCTTGTGTCTGGAATAACGAATGGAACATCACCGATGGAAAACTCAATTTGCTAGTGAATTCGCGCTCTTCTGACGTACCTCTGGGTCTGCCGTTTAACATTGTACAATATGCGACCTTTTGTTATCTGGTAGCGCATTGTTTGGGGTTAAAACCGGGCCAATTTACCTTTGTGACTAATGATGCGCATATCTATGAAAATCAGATCGATGGTATTAAGGAACAGATTAAGCGTTATGATGAGGCGAAGAAAGCTGGGACCTTGCCAAAGGCGCCGAAACTTTGGATTAATCCAGAGGTGAGAGATTTCTTTAAGTTTGACAATTCTAGAGAGCTAAAAGATGTCCGGCTAGAAAATTATGAAAACCTCGGCACGATTACGATGCCGATTTCGGCGTAAGGAGTAAGATGTTTTCAATTATCGCGGCAGTTGGGAAAAACAGAGAAATTGGTAAAAATGGCGGCCTGATTTGGCGCTTACCGGGGGATATGAAGTATTTTAAAGATGTGACCTCTGGACATACGGTGCTGATGGGGAGGAAGACATATGAGAGTATTCCGGGCGGAAAAGGCTTGCCAGGGCGCAAAAATGTGGTTTTGTCACGCAAAAATGGGAACGCGGAACAGATACTAGCAGAACTTGGTGGCTTGGATGAAGAAGTATTTGTGATTGGCGGCGGTAGTGTCTATGAAATGATGTTACCGAGGTGTGAGAGGCTATATTTAACAGAGGTAGATGCAGAAGATAAAGATGCAGATACTTTTTTTCCAGATTTTGATACATCGGCATATAACCGGGTGGAAATTGGTAAAGGAGAGGACAATGGTATAACTTATACTTTTGTGCGTTATGATAAAAAATAAGGAGGAAAAATGGAAGACAAGGTATTTGAGCTGATTGATTCAGAAAAACAGCGTCAGCGTGAGGGATTGGAGCTCATCCCAAGTGAAAACTATGTATCTCATGGCGTGCTCAAAGCGATGGGATCAGTTTTGACTAATAAATATTCAGAGGGCTATCCGTCATTTGAGGGAATTTCTAGCTATGATGGTTTGGTTTCTGATGATGAGATTGCTGAGGAGATTTTACCAAATTATCGCTATTATGGTGGTCAGACTAACGTGGATAGAGTAGAGAGACTCGCGATTTCTCGGGCGATGAGGCTATTTCATGCGGACCATGCTAACGTACAGCCACACTCTGGTGCGAACGCCAATGAGGCAGTTTATTTTGCTTGGTGTGAGCCAGGAGACAAGATTCTAGCGATGAGTTTGGCGCATGGTGGACATCTCACGCACGGTTCGCCGGTGACACGTTCGGCCAAGATTTATAACTTTATCGCTTATGGTACTACCCCTGAGGGTGATATTGATTATGATGAATTAGAGAAGAAGGCGATGGAGGAGGCGCCAAAGATTATTTTGGTCGGCTATTCAGCTTTCATGAAGGTGCCAGATTTTGACCGGGTGGCAGAAATTGCGAAAAAGGCCTCCAAAAAAGCTGGGCATGATATCTTACTGATGGCTGATATGGCGCACGTGGCGGGGCTGATTGCGGGTGGGGTTCATCCTAATCCGCTTGATCATGGGTTCCACGTAGTCACCACGACTACTCACAAGACTTTGCGTGGTCCACGTGGTGGGTTGATTTTGTCCCGTGGCAACGTCGCTTCGCCTCTGAAAAAGCCGGAAAAAACGCTGGAAAATATTCCAATTTTGATTGATCGTGCAGTCTTCCCTGGTACTCAGGGTGGCCCGCTAGAACACGTAATTGCCGGAAAGGCAGTGGCGTTTGGCGAAGCACTGAAGCCTGAATTTAAGACTTATGCGGAAAACATTGTCAAGAACGCCAAGGCCCTTGCTGCTAGGCTAATTACTAATGGGTTCGTACTTCAGGGTGGCGGTACAGAAAATCATCTGGTGCTTGTTGATGTGAAGAAGAGCTTTGATATTGATGGAAAATTCTTTGAGCGGGCGCTGGATATGGTGGGCCTCACTCTGAATGCTAATGCCCTGCCAAATGACAAAGCGGCGGCGTTCAGGCCATCTGGGGTGCGCCTTGGCACTCCTGCGATTACTACGCGTGGCATGGGTGAAGCCGAGATGATCAAGATCGCGGACTGGATGAAGGCAGTTGCCGAAATCTGTGTTGAGGTGAAATCTGAAGAGAAATTAGCTGACGCTTCAGATAAGCTCGAAGAAATTCACGAAGAGGTCAAGGCTCTAGCATTAGAATTCCCTTTGCCAGCTGAAGACTAAACTATTAAATCCGCCAGGAGTTGTTATTCTTGGCGGATTTTTATGGTATAATTAGGGAAGTTTGGGGACGTAGCTCATCTGGTAGAGCGCAGCATTCGCATTGCTGAGGTGGTGAGTTCGAGTCTCATCGTCTCCACCAAATTACATGATAAAAACGCCCAATAGGGCATTTTTTCGTGCTCGCTCGTCAATATGACGCGCTTCGCACAAAGAAAATACCCTCTTGAACGCTTTTATCTATGTAATTCGCTATTTCGTTTCTTTTGCGTGGCGCTTCATATAGAGAAAAGCCATACAGACGAGCGATGCGGCAACGATACACTCTAGCGGGAAGGCTATTTTTGTGGTTTGGTTTTCTTTGGTGTTATAGCCGGAATCTGGGATAAGGATGTCGTCTGAATCTTCGGAGTCGGCTGGGATGAGACTTTTTAGGATTGGCATAATGCTTTCTGGGATGTGGCCGTAAACCAGCTTTTCGGCGTTTGCACCTAGAGTATAGGTGTAATAGAGAGAGTAGTTCTCGCCGTAGGTCTCTCTGGTATATTTTGCGTCCGCTACAATGATTGGTAATAAGACTTTAATTAGCTCTGGAAGATTAGTTTTAAGAGTCTCAAATTCTGTTTCAGTTACAGGGATTTCTTCGTCTTCGTCAAAGAAAACAGCGTACTCGTTGTAATTTCCGATATAGCTAGTTAGTTTTGAGGTCAGAAACTCTATATCTGAGTTTTCTGCAGTTCCTTGAACAATTTTGACGATAGCCTGGTAGGTTGGAAACTCTGCAATTGATGGGTAGCCACCTGCTATGAGGTCCATAAAGGCGCTACCGGCGATTTTCCCAAGCATGCCTTTTTCGGTGCTACTAATAAAGTTAAGGAGGTCGCTTTGCTTATCGAGAGTGCGGAGCTGGTAGGCTTGCATAATTTTGGAGAGTGGGGCTTTGACTTTGGTGTCAAAATATTCTCTAGTGAGACCGTTTGCGGTTACAAAATCAAGCCAATCATTCATAAAATCGCGGCCGTTTGCTTCGCCGACTTCTTTAGTCATACCATCATTATTGGAGAGGAGACCTAGCACTTTCTCGCCATCGACTAGATTTGTGATGTCGACGACTGAAGTCTTGATAATCAGATCTGCTGGGTGGATTTCTTCATAGACGCCAGTATTATAGAAGCCCCAAATTTCTGGGAAGAGAAAGCCGAGAATAAGGTCATTGCCGTCTTTGACGTCGTGGATGTTGGTGTATTTTGTTTCTTCAGTACTGGCCCGAGGTGCGCCAAAGGTGTAGGCATAAAAGTCGTCCGAGTTTAGGTTATAATTTTCAAGATTTTTGTTGATATTTTTGGCGAATAAGTCTACGACTGCGCCACCGCGAGAATAACCGACGACCCAGACTTTGTAGTTTGAGAGGCTACGGTTAGAAAGATATTGATTGAATCTGCCTACGATGAGGTCGGCCGACTCGGAAAAACCGGCGTGATCCCCGCGTGTGCCAACATTGAAATTAGACAGCCATTCGGTCATGTAGTTATAGTTTCTAGGGGCAATTACGATTAGCTCTTCGCCAGAGTTTAACGTTTTATGGCCAATCGTGGTACCCATAGAATGACCTTCCTCTTCGGAGATGGTATCCCAAGTTTGGTAATCGGAAAAGCCCATTTGATTAAGTAGGTTGGTTAGTTTTGGGTTCTTTTCCGTGCTGGTGGATGGGTAGCCGTCGGCTTCATTTTCATAGCCAGCAAGAGCTAGGGCATAAGAGAGCGCACGGAGCTTTGGGTGCTCCCCGGGGGAGGTTTCCGTGAAGAAATCATCGCTATACTCAACTGTACCAGTTTCGTCTAGTGCATCCCAAACCGTTTCCCAAGGGTTTTCTGGATCTTCTACGAAACCATAGTACGGGTAGGTTACTGTGGTAGTATTTGCATTAGTAGCTGCCCAGATTGTTTGTGACGGTAGGGCTAAAACGATGGCCGCTAGTGAGCCAAGGATGATTTTTTTCATTTTATCTTCCCTGTTTTAATGATTCGATTTGCTTTTTTAGCAAGAAAGCAGAGATGGTGGCAATGCTAAGTAGTGCGATGATGGCTGGGGTATTAAAGGATTTCGTGCCGGTATCAGCCTTGGTGGTATTTGCACCGGTATCTGGGATAAGGATTGGGTCGCCTTCGTCTTCGTTTTTACTGGTGATGAAAGTGGCTCTAGCTACGCCATGGATATCTGTATCGAAGAAGAAAATTTCAAGTTGATGCTCTCCTGGCTCTAGCGTGTCTAGGTATTTGCTAAGCAGAGTGATAGTCTGTGCGGCTGGATTTACTACGACATCATTTTCCATGTCTATATAATTATCGTCTACCATTATAGTCATAATTCCGTCATTATAAGAATCAGGGTCTTTGTCGACGACAAAGTCTAGGTTATCTTCTTTACCGATAATATGCTCTGCGCCGTCTCCTTTGGTGACGTCATATACAGGTCGGAAGGCAACCTCGATCTTAACATCACTAGCAATGTTTGTTAGGTCAAGGGAGCCATCTTCGTTTAAGAGATCCGTCACGTCTCTGCGATTATAGTCTACCCAGAACGTTTCGTAGCCGTCAGCTGGTTCAATATCTACGTGTAAATCTCCTCCGGCATCAACGTATTGTGGGGCGCTTATCTCACCATGCCCGTATAGAACTTCAAGTGAAACGGTGATGTAATCTTTGATGGTGAAAGGTACTTTGAGGGACGCCGTATAATTATCGCCTTCGTAACTGTACACTGCATAGTAATCGCCAGGCCCACTAGGCTGATCAACTCTGGCTGTGGCGTTATAGTATACAGTCTCTAGGTCATCCGCCGTGATGCCGGCAGGGTTATCCTCTACGACCAGGTTGCCAGTCAGGACTAATGGTCCACCAGTATATGACACTTCTTGTTTTTCGACGCCGGTAACCATTAATACGGTCTTACCATTATGAGTAACTGTAAGAACGGAGTCTAGATTGACGTTCTCCTCAGTTCTAATTTCGTCACCAATTTTATACTCAGCATAATCAATCGTTATTGGCATGTTGCGTTTGAACGTCCATGTGTTTGTGGGCACATGATAGGCCATTTGAAAGAGATTTTCTCCGGAAGAAATGTTGGCGTAAGTGGCGCTTCCGTCTGCTTTCCATTGTAAATGTAAGTCGTCGTCGGATATTTCAATCCCGCTGATTTGTGAATGTGTAGACTCGGGCGTCGATTCTTCTATGCCCACGAAGCTTTCGGTGTCGGCGAAGCTTATTTTTATAGAGCGTAGCTCCATATCACAGGTAGCTTTAAGCTTAGCGTATAGAGTATTCCCCGAATCGTAGTCAACTATGTCATCTACGCCTTCAAAACAGCTACTCGTCGCTGCTTGAGCTGTTGGCAAATGTAGCATTGGCAGGACTAGAGCACTGACCAGACCTAGCATTAGTATTTTTGTTTTAGTTCTTTTTATATTTATCCGAAGCATAGATATCCCTTTTAATATATGGCCTTTATGCTTTTATTATAGCATAAAAAGCTTATGTAAAACAAAAAAGCTTAGCTCCACAAAAAGCCCGCGCCAAAATTGGAACGGGCTTTTTTGTGACAAGTATGATTAACGCTTTGAGAACTGCTCTTTCTTACGAGCGGAGCGAAGACCATATTTCTTGCGCTCTTTTTCGCGTGGATCACGCTTGATGAAGCCAGCTTTCTTCAATACTGGGCGAAGATCGGCTGCTTCGGCAGTGATAGCCTTAGAAATAGCAAGTTTAATTGCGTCGACTTGGCCAGCAAGTCCACCACCTTTTACAACGATGGTGATATCATAATCTTTTTGCTTCTGAGTCAGAGCAAGTGGATCAGTGATTTCGGCGAGCTTAGATTTATCTCCAGAGAGATATTCTAGAGCTGGCTTGCCGTTGATGGTGATTTCACCTTTACCTTTGTAGAGACGAGCGCGAGCAGTTGCAGCTTTGCGACGTCCTAGACCATAGATGTAAGTATTCTTAGCCATTATTTAATCTCCTTTGGATTCTGTGCAGCATGAGTGTGCTCAGCACCAGCAAAGACGCGAAGACGACTCATTCTGTCGGCAGATAATTTATTCTTAGGGAGCATACCTTTGACAGCCTCTTTGATGGCGTAGGCAGGATCTTTCTCGATTACTTCTTCGAGCTTCAATGCCTTGATGCCACCTGGGAAACCGCTGTGGCGGTAGTACATTTTGTCGGTCATCTTGTTGCCGGTAGCTTTGAGGTCTTTAGCATTAACTACGATCACATAGTCACCGTTGTCGATGTGTGGGGTGTAGGTAACTTTGCTTTTACCCATGAGCTTGTCGGCGATGACGACGGCCAATTTGCCAAGAGGCAAAGTGGAAGCGTCAATAACGTACCATTCACGCTTGATTTCTGAGGATTTCTGAGAATAAGTTTTCATTACTTGTCCTCCTTAATCTCTATGTCGTCTACGAAAGAAATCGTAGCCATTTCGGTGTTGTCACCCTTGCGGTTCTCGGCACGTTCAATGCGGAGGTAACCAGAATCACGCTTAATCTGTGGAGCAACCTTATCCATGAGGAGGTCAGCTACTTCAATGCTGTTAAGACGGGAAATCAGGAGACGACGATTAGCCAGGCCACCCTTCTTAGCGATAGTAACCAGCTTTTCCGTTTCGCGGCGGATTTCTTTAGCACGAGCTAGAGTAGTTGTAATAGATTGATGTTCAACGAGAGAACACATCAGCCCACGTGTGAGTGCTTTTCTCTCATCGGTTTCACGGCCGAACTTGCGGCCTTTATATCCGTGGCGATGCATATTAAATATTTAACTCCGTTATCTTTTCTTTGACTTCGTCCAATGCCTTAGCGCCAAAACCTTTGAGGTCTTTAAGATCAGAGTCGGATAGCATTACGAGATCGCGGACAGTCTTAATGTCGTTGTTAGTAAGAGCATTAGCTGTGCGAGCAGAGAGACCAAGTTCTTCGATTGGAAGAAGGAGGCCAGTATCTTCCTCTTCTTTGTTAGCACCAGGAACTGGAGCGCTTTCTACAGTTGTACCGCCGGCTAGAGCAGTGTACTGGTTGACGAGGATAGCTGCAGCTTCTTCGAAGGCTTCCTTTGGAGAAAGCGTACCATCAGTATCGATAGTAAGAGTTAGCTGTTGCAAGTTAGTATCCTGACCAACACGAGTGTTTTCTACTTTATAGCGGACACGTAGTACTGGGGAGAAGACTGCGTCAAGAGCGATCATGTCGCTGTGTACGCGATCTTGTCCAGATTTTTCAATAGTGAGGTAACCGCGACCAGTGTCAACGATCATGTGCATCTTGAGTACATATTTTGGATCGTCGATGTGGCAGATTACCTGATTTGGGTTGGCGATTTCAATCTCGGCTGGGAGTTTGATGTCGCCTGCGACTACACGCTTGTCACCGTCTTTTTCAGACTGCTCAGAACCTTTAATTTCGAGCATAAGCTCGACAGGAGCGTCGGAGTGGGACTTAATACGAACGTTCTTTAAGTTTAGCATGATGTCAACCACGTCTTCGCGGACGCCTTTGATGGCGGTGAATTCGTGGGTAGTACCTTCAATACTAAAGGAAGTGATTGCGGCACCTTTGATGCTAGAAAGAAGGACGCGACGTAAAGAGTTTCCCAAAGTGTTGCCGTAGCCATAGTAGAGTGGGCGGATGATAAACTCTGCGCTGTTCTGGCCGAGTTCGTTCACCTCTTCTAGTTTGGCTTCGTGGATTGCTTTTGTTGTCATAAATTATGTCCTCCTTAGCGTGAGTAGTACTCAACGATTAATTGTTCGTTAATGCCCGCCTCTGCTTCTTCGCGCTTTGGCAAACCGGTAACTTCAATTTTCATCTTTTTGCCGTTTGGCTTAATCCAGGATACGGCTGGCTGACCAGCAGCACCGATGATTTGTTCAAGATTTTTGAAGTATGCGGATTTTTGAGATTTTGGACGCACTTCTAGAACGTCGCCTGGGTTCAAACGAATAGAAGGAATATCGATGCGACGACCGTTCAAAGTGAAGTGTCCGTGAGAAACGAGCTGACGTGCCTGACGGCGAGTAGTTGCAAATCCGGCGCGATAAACAACGTTATCAGCGCGGCGTTCGAGATACTCGAGCAGCTTTTCACCGGTCAAACCCTCAGCGCGGGTTGCTTCTTTCATTAATTTTGCGAATTGTTTTTCAAGTAGACCGTACAAACGGCGAACTTTCTGCTTCTCGCGGAGCTGAGTGAGGTAGAGGCTACCACCACGCTGACGCATGTCACCGTGCTGACCTGGAATACCAGTTTTCTTAGCCATTACCTTGTGAGCTTTTGGAGCGAGAGCATAGCCTTCGCGACGGCTCTGTTTTACGATTGGAGATTTTTCCCTAGCCATTATGGTTTCCTTTCTCCTTTAGGACGGACACCACCGTGTGCGATTGGGGTCATATCGGTAATGCTGTCAATTTTCATACCAATAGTAGATACGGCGCGGATGGCGCTGTCGCGACCAAGGCCGATACCTTTCACATACACATCAACACTGTTCATGCCGTGATCTTTTTTAGCGATTTCGCCAGCTTTTTCGGCAGCGATTTGAGCTGCATAAGCTGTGCCTTTCTTGCTACCGCGGAAGCCATTGGCACCAGCGGAAGAGCTAGAAATTACACCGCCGTTCTTATCAGAGAACGTCACGATAGTATTGTTAAATGTTGCTTGGATGTGCATCTGGCCAGAGGTAACAATTCTTTTACCCTTTTTGGCCTTCTTAGCGGCTTTTGGAGCTTCAGTAGCTGGAGCTTCAACAGCAGCGTCAGTAGTTTTCTTGATTTCTTCTTCTGCCATGTTCTACTCCTTTCTCTAAGTCTTACTTGCTGCTTTTGGTTGCGTACCACCAACGGCGATTGCTTTACCTTTACGAGTGCGTGCGTTCGTACGGGTTCGCTGTCCGTTAACTGGGAGTTTTGCCTTGTGGCGAAGTCCCTTGTAGGAGTTAATATCCTTGATACGCTTAATATTGTTGGTCACCAAGCGTCTGAGATCACCTTCAACGCGATATTTGCTAGAAATAATCTCGTTGATTTTCTGCTCATCAGCCTCGGTGAGATCTTTCACCCGAGTGGTAGGCTCAATTTTGGCCTCCGCAAGGATGGCTTTGGAGGTTGTTCTTCCAATACCGTAAACGTAGGTAAGGGCAATCCATACCTGTTTTTCGTTTGGGATTACAACACTTGCAATTCTTGCCATGCTTAACCCTGCCTTTGCTTATTCTTTGGTTTCTTCTTGTTGATAACACGAAGTACACCTTTGCGGCGTACGATAATGTCATCAGGGGAGATTTTTTTAACACTTGCACGTACTTTCATAAGTGTCAAAATCCTTTCCTTGTTATGGTTGTAAAAATCTTTCATTCTTACCTTTTGCATCGCAGGAACGACTACTCCTACCTCGCTCTAGGAATTGCTTCAGAATGTTGTAATTTTTACAACACTTTATTAATCTTTTAGGCGAAAACTGATACGCCCCTTCGTAAGATCGTAAGGGGTTAGTTCCACTTTCACCTTATCACCAGGCACCAAACGGATATAGTTTTTACGCATTTTTCCGCTCATGTGCGCAATGATAATATGACCATTCTCGAGTTCAACCCGAAATTGGGTATTAGGCAACGCCTCAACGACTTTGCCGGTGAGTTCAATCACTTCCTTTTGACTAGCCATAAATTACTATTTCATTATAGCAAATAATTTGTGAAAAGTAAAGAGTTTTACATAAAAAAGACCCTATTTGGGTCATAAGGATGGGGGCTTGGCCTAGCTCAGTGAAGAGCTAAGTCGCCCCCATTAGCTTTATTTTAGCATATCTACTTCGAAAATTCAAGTAGAATTCCGTTTTTACGAATTATTATCATTTTTCGGACGCGTCCATGCCCGCTAAACATTTTTACAATCTGTTTTTCTACTTTATCATCACATCTCTTCACCCTTCTCAGATCGAAAATAATTCGATCTGATTGAGATGAAGCCTTTTTGAATACTGTCTTGATGGTGGTTTCATTACTACTAGTAGGTGACTTCGCTTCCCATGCCGCGCCCATCATTAGTAAATCCGCCGTTCTGGCTTTATTCGTGTTTCGCGGCTTAATAAATTCTATGTTTAGGCCAAATTGCGTGAGATATAGTGCAGTACTATCTTCATGAGGCTCAGTTTTTATGCCGTTCTTATTGACGCGACCTATTTTCTTGCTAGGAACTTTATATAATTCTCTAACTTTCATAGTTCCATCATAGTATAATTGATTCCTGAATTGCAAGCGCTAGCATAATGCCGCACCGACACCGCTCAAAGGGATAAGTTCATTAATTCACCATATAACTTCCCCTACTCCGGGTTCTACAATTACGGAGGCGGGGTCGGCGGTCAGGGCTCGGACGGGCACTGGTGGTCTCGTAGTGCCACAACTCAGGCCGGCCAAGCCTACCACTTCGACCTGGATACCAATGGCCGCGTGTACCCGCAGAACAACTACTCTAGCGTTGGGTACGGGTTCGCGGTCCGCTGCGTAGCGGAAGTAGTTATTGAGCTACACAACGGATACTGATTGTATTATTGTGTTTGTGGTAAAAATGCAAGGGCGATTTGAAGCTTATTCGGCAGAATTTTCTGATTCTTCGGCGGCTTTTTCGCGCTGCTCTTTCAGCTCATTTTTAATCTCCGTAGTCTGGTAGTTAGTACTCTCCTCGACCAAGACGGCGCGGAGGAATTGGCGAGAGAGGTAAGTCTGTTGGACTTGAGACCATTCACCCGTACAGGTAATAATGGTCAGACCTTCTTTACCAGAGACGACTGGTTTCATCATGGCATCCATCTTGGAATCGGCTTCAGAAAGCGGGACTTCTTCATTTGTTACCACAGAGTAGCGGAAGAATTTACCATCGCCACGCTCAACTACGATGATGTCACCAGCGACAAGCTCTGGAAGGTGCTTGAACACGCCTTCTTTGGTCGGGCCGCCATTGTGGCCGTCAAGCAACATTACGCCAGCCTGTCCGGGCTTACCGGAAGCACGATACCAGCCCACATCAAAGATACTAGCAGGAGTCTGGAGTCGTCCCTCATTGTTAATGCCAACTTCTATTACGCGGGCGCGATCGATGCCGAGTTTTTCTATACTTAGGAACCTAGGCTTGTCGGCAGAGACTCTCCAAGATTGCTTATCATATTCCGTGACATCGTCTTCTACAACCGCTTCTGTCGTCGTAGGTGCAGTGGTAGTGGTAATAGCGACAGCGCGAGTGCTACCTTCTTTTTCTGCGTAGTAATGATCTTCCCAAATTTTAATCTTGGCGAGGCAGAGAATAAGGACAAGCAGTATGGCACCCCAGATGATTTTTGGAAGATTCTTCTTCCAGTTGAATTTCAGAGCCATTATTTATAGTCGTCGTAAGTTATCATTAACGCACGGGAATCTAGCTGGCGAAGGCTTTCGAGTGCCACCGTCACTACGATCAGAAGACCTGTACCAGAGATAGAGAGGCCAATTGGATAGCCCATGGTTAAGATAAAGATGTAATCCGTGAGGAATGGCAACATAGCAATGAAGCCAAGCGCAAGAGAGCCAAGGAGATTGAGGCGATTTACGACGCTACTTAGATATTTGGCGGTAGAGTTACCTGGGCGAACGCCCTCGATGAAGCCACCCTGCTTTTGCAGATTGTCGGCAATCTCGTTGGTGTTGAAAATAATCGAGGTATAGAAGTAAGTAAAGGCTACTACGAGAGCAAAATACATAGCCGGATAAACAAACCACTGGCCGGTAATGCCGTTTGGATATTGTTCAGAGAAGTTGGAAGCGGATGGCGCGGTGAAGATATTAATCATGTTGGTGGCAAATTCGTTACCTGGGTTAATCGTGACGATGAGCTGGCCAATCAGCGCAGGAAGCGCGAGGAAGGACGTGGCAAAGATGACTGGGACTACGCCGGCAGCAATCAGCTTGATTGGGAGGATAGATTTAATTCCGCCATAAGAGCTGTTACCGTGGACGCGCTTGGCATAGTTAATAGTTATGATGCGCTGCGCCTCGTTGAGCTTAACTAGGAGATAGATTACCACGATGAGCGCGACGACAAAGCCGACCATAACCCAGAAGACGGTTGGATTGACCGGGAGATTGAGCCAACCAAAGAGGCTGAGTGAGCCAGCGGATGTATCAAAGAGTGAAGCCCAAAGCGAAGCGAAGGTGTTTGGGAATTGGGAAATAATCGAGGCAAAGATGATCATAGAAATACCGTTGCCGATTCCCTGTTCAGAGATAAGTTCGCCGAGCCACATCAAAACGATAGAGCCAGCGGTCATGGCGGTGACAGCCAAAATCCACTGGGTAGGATTGAGTTCTACAGAAGAAGCAGTATAAGACATAGCGGTCTGACGCAAGATGAAGATATAGGTAATAGACTGAACAATAGCTAGTGGGACGGTCAAAATGCGAGTCCACTGATTAATCTTCCTTCTACCGGCTTCACCGTCTTGGGAAAGCTCTTCTAGCTTTGGCACAGCCTTGGTAATAAGCTGGACGACGATAGAAGAAGTAATGAATGGAGAGAGGCCGACTAGGATAATAGAGAGTGAAGTTAGTCCTCCACCAGAGACAAGATTCAAGAAGCTGGAGAAGTCAGACTTAGAGAGAAGATTCTCAACCGCCTCTTTGAAAGTAGCAGAATCACCTAACGGAACTGGCACGTGCGCCAAAAAACGATATACCACCACAATGCCGAGCACGATTAGGATGCGCTTTAGCATGTCTTTGTTCTTGAAGGATTTAAAAATAGTCTTGAAATGCATAGGTAACTCTTCTTACTTCATCTATAATAACACAGATTGGGGAATTTGGCGATGAATTTCCTTAATGCAAATTTAAGCCAAATTTGTTATACTTATGGTAATAAATAAGGAGTGTTATGGAACAAATGCCAAATGCTGCTCCTGATAAGCCTAGCGGAAGCGGTGGGACTAGCTCCAGCTCTGTTAGTCACGTTGGAGCAAATACTATTTCGAGTAGTACTTCGTTAAGTGCTGTCAGCTATGATAGTAGCACTGGCGCACAGAATGCGCTTTTAATCTCTGGTGGCGAAGTTAAGCTAGATAATATCACTGTCACCAAAACTGGCGATGACAGCGGAGACGAATCTGATTTTTATGGTACAAATGCGGCTATTTTTGCCTACAATGACGCCAAGGTAACGATTAGTGACGCACAGATTCAGACCGATGGTAGTCACGCTAACGCTGTGTTTACCTATGGAAATGCGACAATCAATATAAACAACTCTAGCATTACGACAAACTCTAATAACTCCGGCGGTATTATGGTAACTGGGGGTGGCACTATTAATGCTACTGATCTAATGGTGAACACTTCTGGTAATTCTTCGGCGGCGATTCGCAGCGACCGTGGCGGCGGCACTATTAATACAGAGGGTGGAGTCTACACTACATCTGGTATTGGCTCTCCAGCAATTTATTCTACTGCCAACATCAATATTAAAAAGTCAATCTTGATGTCCACAGCTTCCGAAGGTGTAGTGATTGAGGGTAAAAATTCGGTTACACTTGATTCTGTCACGCTTAATGCTACCAATAGCTCCCTAAATGGGCAATCTGAGACCTACAAGTCGATTTTTATCTATCAATCCATGAGCGGTGATGCGGCCGAGGGTAAAGGCTCGTTCACGGCAGATAATTCGATGATTATTACTTACCAGGGCGACCATTTTTACGTTACCAACACTGACGCAGAAATCGTACTTTCCGGGAATAAATTCATCCAGAATGACGAGACTGGCGCCTTCCTTCGTGCAGAAGGTGCAGCTTGGGGGAATACTGGCTCTAACGGTGGCAATGTCCTACTTAACGTCACTAAACAGGAGGTGCTTGGCGATATTATTACTGACAACATCTCGACAGTTGATTTTAGAATGACTAGTAGCTACTTTAAGGGCGCTATTACTGGCGAGGGTAAGACGCAATTGACTGTTTCTGCTGACTCTATCGTCGTTTTGACTGGTGATTCCTATGTATCTTCTCTTTCTAACGCACAGATTGATAACTCCAATATCTACGGAAATGGTCACAAGTTGTTCGTGAATGGTACGGAAGTAGCTGTAAATACTGCTGCCGCTCCAGAGTCAACTTTTGACAAATATTGTACCGCTAGCGGCGACAACTGTTATGAAGAAGGCGACGCAGAATTCGTCGAGACTACCACAACCACGACCACATCTTCCAAATCAGACAATGGATTCCCAGTCTGGGGGATTGTCGCGATCGTTGGCGGTGTACTGGTCATAATTTTGGCGATCATCCTTATAGTTATGAAGATGAAAAAGAGCCCAAAACCACCAGAGACACCGGAGGTGCAAAATCCGATGCCACCAGAAACCCCTAGCGTTCCGCCATTTGGAAACGCCAATTAACAAAAAGCCCCCTTATTGGGGGCTTTTTGATGCTTTCCTAATTATTTTTCCTTTTTGGAACGAGTAGGCACAGCAACTTTGGTGAACTTACCACCAGCTTTTTTGATGGCCTCGATAGCAGTCTTGGAAGCAAATTGGGTAGAAAGTTCAACTTTGGATTTTAGTTCTCCGCGAGTAATAACCTTGACTTTGTTGAATGGGCTAGAGATAAGTCCAGCTTCGTAAAGTTTCTGGTTGTCAACGGCGCCGGAAAGATCGTTCAAACGGTCAGTATAAACGACTTCGGCTTTGGCGTGGAGAGATTTGAATCCTTTGAGCTTTGGTACAGCTTGCATAATAGCGCGCTGACCGCCCATGAAGCCGGCTGGCATCTTGCGATGACCAGTACGGGCTTTCTGACCCTTAGTACCACGGCCGGCAGTCTTACCCTGACCAGCAGAGATACCACGACCCTTGCGGGTTGGGCGAGAATTTTTCTCGACAACTAATTCATTGTACTTCATTATTTATCCTCCTTTTTAGAGGTTTTCTTGGCAGTAGCAGCCTTTTTAGTGGTTTCCCATTCTTTTCTTGGAACCTGAGCTCTCAAGCCTTCTACTACAGCATAAGCGATGTTCACTTTGTTAGTAGAGCCTAGGGACTTGGAGATGAGATTCTTGACGCCGGTAAGACCGATGATAGAACGAACTACGCCACCAGCGATAATACCAGTACCCGGTGCAGCAGGCTTCATCAACACATCTGCACCGGTAACCTTGGATTCTACCTCGTGACAGATAGTCTCACCATCCATAGCAAAGGTAATCATATTTTTCTTGGCTTTGGAAGTGGCTTTAGAAACAGCGGAGGTAACGTCATTACCTTTGGCAACACCGATACCGATTTTGTTCTTGTGGTTTCCGATCGCAACAAGAGCTTTGAAACGCATACGGCGTCCACCAGCTACGGTGCGGGAAACGCGGTCAATGTTAATAGTGACTTCGTCAAACTCTTTTGGAGCGACGTCGGCCTTAACGCGGCCACGGCGACGATCATTTCTACGATCAAATGGACGACCAGCAATATCGCGGGATTTGCGAGTTGCGGCGGTCTCATCGGTCATCTTGAGGGTGCCGGACTTGTTAATAACCTTTGGTTGATTTGTATTCTCAGGCATATTAGAACTCCAATCCTTCTTTTCTAGCAGCATCAGCTAGGGCAGACATACGACCTGCATAAGCATTTGCTCCGCGATCAAAGACAACAGTTTTAACTTTTGCCTTTTTAGCTTTTTCAGCGATTTCTTTACCGATTGCAGCGGCTTTTTCGGTTTTGGAACCGGAAATCTTGCTGCCGACAGTAGTAGCATAAGCAAGCGTGACCTTTTTGTCGTCATCAATTACCTGCGCAATGATGTGCATGTTGCTAATGTGGACAGTTAGGCGTGGGCGCTCAGCGGTGCCATGAATTTTTGCACGGGTGCGATTTGCACGATATTCAGCTTTCATTATTTCTTACCTGCCTTTCCGGCCTTACGGATAATATGTTCATCAACATATTTAATGCCTTTACCTTTGTATGGTTCAGGTTTCTTAAGGGCGCGAATTTCTGCGGCGACCTGACCGACTTTTTGCTTGTCGGCACCTGAAACGGTAATTTCCATTTTGTCGGTCTTAAGTTCAATACCCTCTGGGGCGTTGTACTTAACTGGGTGAGAAAAGCCAAGGGCCATAGTAATCTCACGGCCACCGCCTGAAAGACGGTAACCAACACCATTAATCTCGAGTTTTTTCTCGAAACCTTTGGTTACACCGATAACGGCGTTTTGTAGTAATGCGCGCTGAAGACCGTGCCAAGCCTTAGACTCTGGCTCGTCATCTTTGCGGGTCACTACGATTTTGTTCTCTTCTACCTTGGTGGTAGTATTATTCTGGATAGGAACCTGGAGCGTGCCTTTTGGGCCTGCGACAGTAATATCCTTGTCGCCGACCGTAATTGTCACGCCAGCAGGAATATCCACTGGTAGTTTTCCGATACGACTCATACCATTCCTTTAAATTAATATCTGTATTATTTTAGCACAGAATTGCAAAAATTACAAGGGGTTAGTTGCTTTCTTGTACCTTAGATAGTCCACCAGAAGCCGTGGTGCAGACATCGCCTTGGAAGGCGTGGCGCGCACCCTGATCTTCGTAATAAGTAGCACATGGAATGGCCGCCTGAGTAGCCATGAAAAAGACCCAGGTTGCATCAGAACTGGCACGATAAAACAATCCAGCAGCCCCAGCAAGTGAGGCAGTAATCTTTTGGTATGGTTGATATGGGCTATTTTCAATATTGCTTGGTTTGGCGTCAATATAAGCTGGATATTCGCCTTCCTTGGTCTTATATGCTTCTGAAAGGGCGTTTCCTAGGGCGATTTTTTCGGTAGAAATCCAAGAAGTATGACCACAACTTAGAGACATTGAGGTAATGTTGTCATTAATTGGTGTGCAAACAATCTTGCTCGTTTTGTTAATCCAACCAAAACTACCGTCGATTGTCTGGGCAGCGTCTTTATACTCAGTAAAGCCAAGTTTGATTATTTTGGCCTTTGTGTCTTGGACGATGCTAGATATTAGCTCCTCGGCATTGTCGGCACTGGATGATACGACAATACCGTAGGATTTTTCGAGAGGCATGGCGGTTTTGGCGCCGGTGGCCACGTAATTTGGAAAAGTTGTATCATAGACGTCCTGCACAGAAAACTTTGGTTCATCATCTGGCAAAACCTCTTTTATCTCTGTAAATACATTCTTAACCAAGGTCTGCTTTTCGCTTTCCGACACGGCGGTTTCGGATTTTTCTGTTTCCGTGGAATTATTTGAAGTATTATTTGAGACAGGTTCAGTTTTCTTGTTGAGGACGGTCAGGAAGATAGAGAGTCCAATCACTACCACAATCGCAATAATTCCGCCAGCAATAACCCGAACGAGTTTAGGGTCACGGGGAGGTTTATAAGTTGGCAAAATCACCTCCGGAGCGATGACTGGCTCAGGTGGAGTAGGCTGGGGCGGAGTAGGTTGCGTCTGGGTAGGCTGCGCCGCAGGTTGTTCCGTAGATTGTGGTTGGTTTTCATTTTCCATAGTTTTAGTATAGCATAAACATTTTAACGCACAAAAAAGCCCCTTTTTGGGGCTTTTTGTAGTTTTAAGTATTACCAAACTTTGACGAGAATCTCGCCACCGAGGCGGAGCTTCTTGGCTTCTTGACCGCTCATCACACCCTTGGAGGTAGAAATGAGGACGATACCACGACCAGATTTGATGGTTGGGATATCGGAAGCAGCAGTGTAAACTCTGCGGCCCGGCTTAGAAACCTTGACGATTTCGTTAATGTTGGCAATTTCATTCTCTTTGTTGATCGTAACGTGGAGAATGTCACGTGGGTGAGCTTTCTCGATCTTGTAATCAGAGATATAGCCACCTTTTTTGAGACCTTCAACTACGGCTACTTTGAGCTTGGAAGTTGGGGCACTAATTTCGTTCTTGTTAACCTGAATAGCGTTGCGGATGCGAGTAATCAGGTCAGCGATTTGATCAG
>CAYSIB010000005.1:0-55876 GCA_964431025.1 uncultured Candidatus Saccharibacteria bacterium | reverse complement strand
TAATAAACGGCACATAAACTACCGACAAATACAAACAATTCCTCCGACCGACTTTGTTTGCAAACAATCTAATCGCTTCAATAAACGGCAAACCTTCATAATCTCCTACCGTTCCACCAATCTCCACAATGTGTACATCAGAATTAGCCGAAGCTCTCTCGATTTTTTCCATCACAAGATTCGTAAAATGCGGCACCAGCTGTACGGTTTTCCCATGGAATCCACCGCTACGTTCTTTTTCGATCAACTCTTTATAAATCCCACCAGAGAGAGTGATAGAATATTTGCTTGTCTCAAAATCAAGAAACCTCTCGTAGTGTCCCAAATCAAGATCGGTCTCAACCCCATCATGCGTCACATAACATTCGCCATGTTCTACCGGATTCAAAAGTCCTGCGTCCACATTGAGATATGGATCGCACTTTTGCATCGTTACTCTATATCCCTTAGCTTTTAGAATCGCACCCATGCTGGCGGCCGTAATTCCCTTGCCTACGCCCGACAAAACCCCACCAGTCACAAATATGTATTTGCACTTTTTATTTTTCACCATGGGACACCTCCTTAATTATCCCACCTCAATTGATATTAAACTTATGCTAATTGTAGCACAGATTAGCGATAATATCTCAAACTTTCAATCGGATTTTTTCTAGCCGCCTTAATCGCTGGATACATACCAAACAAAATTCCGATTACTACTGATGTTCCCACCGATACGCCCAAAATTTGCAAAGAGATAAACGGCGCAAATGGCGTCACAATTGAGATTAGAAATGCAATTACATAACCTAAGATCAGACCGAGTATCCCACCGCCTAGCGACAAAATCACCGCCTCAAACAAGAATTGCATCAGAATATTTGTACTACTTGCTCCTACCGCTTTTCTAATGCCAATCTCTCTTGTTCTCTCGGAAACAGAAACCAGCAAAATATTCATCACCCCAATTCCACCCACGATTAGCGATACGCCAGCCACAACAGTTAGCATCGAAGATACTACCATAAACATACTTCCGGCCGGATGAGAAATTTGATCGCCATATAATACTTCATAATTTTTATCTCCATTCTTTGCCGAGTTTAACAAATCTTCAATCTCACCAGCTAACTGCGGCAATACACTCAAGTTTTCACCCCTCACATCAATCTGTTGCACTTGATAATTCATACCAATTTTCTTGAGATAATCTGCCTGCACAAAAACCGATTTATCAAAATCAACATTATTAAAGTTAATCGGATCTTCCATTTCGTTGAGCAACCCCACCACCATGAACTTTTCTTCGCCCATCATAAATGTTTTTCCCACTGCTTCCGTACCCGTTCCAAATAACTCTAGCGACAGCCCTTTACCAATCACCGCAGAGTTTTCTACCTTATCTGACAAGAAAATCCCGTTGTTCATTTTCAAATCCTGCACTCTAGCAAGTTCCGAAGACGTGCCAATCACGTTGGCAGTCGGAATCGTTCTTTCTTCAGTTCTAAGCGTAGCTACGCCGGCAGCAATTGGCGCTACACCCGCTACTCCGTCTAACCCGGAAATCACTTCCGCATCAGTCAAAGTTAGGTTAGAAGTCATATATCTATTTGACGCGGTCAGTCCATCAATCACCGAAGTCACCGCATCTACATGTTGCGCTGGCCTAATCACGATTAGGTCTGCCCCCATCAATTTTACTTGAGAAGATATCACGTTATTAATACTTCCCATCAGGGACATAATTAGGATAATACTTGCTACGCCCACCGCAATTCCAAGACACGTAAGGAAACTTCTCGTCCTGTTCTTTCTAATGGATTCTTTTGCCAATTTATAGTGAGTCCTAAGAAGTAAAGCCATTACTTTTCCTCCTCTTTCTCATCACCTTTTCCGGCCAGCGCTTCCTTTACTTCTTTTAGCACATTTCTCTGTCTAAAATGAATCTCCACTGGCTGTGGCAAATCCGCATCTTCCACCGTTTTAATATCCGTATCAATGTGTCCATCTAGCATATTAATCACGCGCGTCGCATAAACCGTCAAAGCTGGGTTATGCGTCACCATAATAATTGTGTTCCCCTCGGAATGAATCTGCTTCAATTCCTCCATCACAATGTGCGAAGACCTCGAATCAAGATTTCCCGTTGGTTCGTCCGCGAGGATAATCTCTGGATTCGTCACCAAGCTTCTCGCAATTGCCACTCTTTGTTGTTGACCACCAGAAAGTTGATATGGCATGTAATATTCTTTCTCTTGCAACCTAAACTTCTCTAGCACTCTATCTGCTTGAAGTTCTCTATGCGTCTTAGTAAAGCCCGCATAAGTCATCGGTAGCGTTACATTATCTAGTACAGAAAGATGAGAAATCAAGTTAAAATCTTGGAAAATCACGCCGATTTTCTTCGCCCTGACCTTGGCCTTTCTCTGCTCCGACATCCGGCTCACTTCCTTGCTATTCAAAAAATATGCCCCGAGCGTAGGCTTGTCTAGCAGTCCAATAATATTGAGAAGCGTCGTCTTCCCACAACCAGAAGGCCCCATGATCATAATGAACTCGCCACGCTTCACCGTTAAGTCAAAATCTCTAAGCGCATACGACTCAGTATCACCATAGCCATAACGCTTGGTGATTCCCTTCATATCAATAATTACATCCTGTGGGCTCATTACCTTAAGTCTAGTAAATTCACCTCTGATATGCAAGCATAAGCGCGGGACTTTTTTAATATTGCGTTATAATATATTCATGGGACGAATTAAGAACTCGCGCCTCGCGATGACTATTCTTGTTGCCATCATTTCTTTGGTTATTATTTCTTTTGTGGTCTGCTCTAGTATTCTCATTCGTCACTTCTCCTATAAACGGGCTCAGGAACTAGCCAACGCACCCAAACCTGTCACGGTTATTGATAAAGTGATTGAGAAAGTCGGCCAAGCCTCGGACTATATTAACTGGAACAAAACTGCCGATTCATTCTTAGACGAAAACGGTGTTTTGAAAGAATCCGTCTCCGAACAAGACGTCGCTGATCTTTCCAGAAAAATGAATGAGCTAGAATCTTCCTTCAAAGAACTCGTCACCGAGAAAATGAACCAGATTAGAACTAGCTATGACAAAATCGTTGATGTCAAAAATCTTGTCACCAGCCTCTTTACTACCGAAGATCGCTCCACTGTCCGCCCAGACATCGTCAGGAATGACTATGACATTGTCCGCGCCCAGATTGACGAGCTAAAACAAGAAAACCTGAAAGCAGAGTTAATCGCCGAAATCGACCGTACCTTGCCAGTGATTGAGGAAAAAGAACGCATCGCCAGAGAAAAAGCTGAAGCCGAGCGTCGCGCCCGTGAGGAAGAACAAAGAAAAATCGCCGCCGCCTGGACTCGTCTCAATCTTTCCCCGTACTACATTAATCAGTTTAGCTATGAATATTGGAACGGTTGCGAAGCCGCCTCCCTCCTCATGGCTCTAAAGTATAAAGGTTATAGCGGTCAAGATTATGTATCGTTTGCAAACAGCATTACTCAAACCGACAACCCTAACACTGGTTTCTATCTCAGCATGAAAGAGCCGAGAAACGGTGGCCCCGCTCACTGGATTGCCCCAGCCCCTCTCGCAACTTATGGCAAAGGTCACGCTGTTAATGTCTCCGGCTATTCTCTTGACCAGCTTGACGCCGAAGTTAAAAATGGCAACCCAGTTATCATTTATCTCACTTATCGCTATGCCAATCCTTCTACTTATCACAACGGCGTGCCAGACAATCTCCACGTCGTCGTCCTTGCCGGCTATAATTCCTATACTGGTCAGCAGGTTTTCTATGACCCCGCCCCAGTCAGCGGCACCATCGTCACTCTTTCCAAGTCCCGTACCGAATATCTCTATAACGCTTCCGGCCGCCGCGCCCTTATCATCAAATAAATTATGAAAACTTATACTATTACCGTCAAAACCGGCACTTCCCAAGAAAAAATCGTCCCTAGCTCTAAGGACGAACTCATCGTTTATCTTCGCGCCAAGCCACATGACGGCGAAGCCAACACAGCCTTAATTAAGCTTCTTTCCAAACATTTCCACATCGCCAAATCTGGCATCGTCATCAAACAAGGCGCAAAATCTCACACCAAAGTCATCGAACTACTAACCGCCTAATTGGCTTTTGTAGAAAATATGTTATAATAAGCAAAGTCAAACACTTTAGAAGAGGAGGTGATAGATGTGTTTGAAGCAAAAATTCCAGAATGGTCAGATATGGTGCTTATGACGAGATATGAAAATATCAAACCTTTATTGCGAGAAAAACCCAACGGTCCGCTACATTGGATCAAAGGACGAGATAATGCTGATGATTTGAGATACACCGCGTATATGTGGAATCCAGAATATTTACGCGAGGTACGAAAAGATGAGCTAAAACCTATCGAGGACTATGATTTTGTCTGTCTCCACACTTGGGGTTCACCGAATTTTTTCAAGCCAAGTATTGCGGAAGTCTTATCTCAGATAGACTACGATAAAATCTCCAGGGAAATAATCGATGACAAGAGTAAGATCCGCATGAGAATAGTAGGCTTCGAAATCATTGACTACCCTAAAACCGCCGGAGATTTCTGTAAGGACGATCTCACAAAAGAGCTCTTTGATATGGGATACCATATTTCGAAAGTGAGATTATATGCTTCATACAAATCGTTCAACGGTTTCCCAGAAGGCGCATAGATCTACCACTCTGACAAAACAGGAAGTACCTTAAAAAGGAGGATTATTATGAGCAATAGTCTTTGTCTTTATCATCTGATACACGACAAAAAGATACCAAAGTTTGAAAAGCTTAAACCTGACAATTTTATTTGGATACCTTTGACAAGTATACCTATAAACGAGCATTATCGGGTAAACTCTATGGCACAACCGGCTCTCAAGATTTTTCCCTTGCTGTCATGGACGGCCGTTGCGCCATTCGCAACGGACGAGCAGAAGTACCTTCAGAAGCTAGCTTTGAAGCATAAAGAAATGGGCTATTTCTTGCTTCATTACAAGAAGATTTTTGGCATTATTGGTGTGACAGAATATTACAACGGAAGAACACCCGGACGAGCAGTGATTTTTAACTGCGTAGACCAGGACGATTACTACGACGAAGACAATCCAGAAGTAATGCTAAATCTCGTCTATTCAAAAGTGCAATACCCATGCAAAAGCTTGGTATATAAACCTGGAGCAATTAGCAACTATGACTCAATCTATTACGAAAGCTATCATGGTCTAGAAAGCTTCGACGACTAATCCTCATCAAAATATGGCGGCATCACGCCGCCATTTTTTTATAGTTCGCTTCGAGAAATCGCTTCCGAGAGGATTCGCCTCCAAGGAGGAGAACCAGAAAATGCTTGCATTTTCTGGACGACGACGCAGGAGTAGAGAATCCTCCTGTCGGGCTTTGCCCGACAGACTATAAAAAATGACCCCTGCGGGGTCTATTTTTTATAGTTCTCTTCCTGGCGGAAGCGAGAGGATTCGAACCTCCGGTACGGTTGCCCGCACACACGCTTTCCAAGCGTGCTCCTTAAACCACTCGGACACACTTCCGTCTTGGCCTATTATATCAGATTTTACCCCCATCTGTAAACCCCAAATAAAATGGCCCGAGTCTTTCCTCGGGCCTCGCACTACATAAACTTTGAGCCAACAATTTCAAAACATTTGGAAAGTAGAGGAGTAATATCAATTAGTTCAGACAAAATCATCATCAGAGCAATAACAAACGCATGAAACGCAATGTCAAGTATCGTATTATTCTGATCCGCATACTGCTCCACTCTCTCAATTTTCCGAAATTCACTCAAAAGTTCTTGTGTAGACATCTCACACATCACAGTGCACCCCCTTTAATGTACTTTTAACACTATCTTCTCATTATAGCACACATTACTAAAAAAGTCAATCCCGCTCATGCTTCTCATCTTTTAATTATCACAAAAATATGTTATAATTTACCCAATGAATATCTTAAGCATCGAATCTTCTTGTGACGAAACCACCGCCGCTATCATCTCCGGCAATCCTTTTTCGACCAACGGAAAACCAGAAATCCTTTCAAACGTCGTCGTCTCTCAGATTGATATTTTCAAAGCCTATGGTGGCGTCATCCCAGAAGTCGCTGCCCGCTCCCACCTCGAGGCAATTCTCCCCGTTATTCACCAAGCTTTTGCAGATGCAAATTTTACAAAAAACGACAAAGACGATTGGGACAAAATCGATTGTATCGCTGTCACCCACACTCCCGGCCTACTCGGTTCCCTGTTAATCGGCACGCTCACCGCCCGCACTCTCGCAATTTTACACGACAAACCCCTCTACGCCGTCCACCACCTGAAAAGTCATATTTACAGCAACTGGTTAGGAAAGGGCGGAATTCCTTCCTTCCCTCTACTAGCTCTAGTAATCTCTGGTGGCCACACCCAGATTATTCGCATGAAAGAACACAACGACTTCGAAATCATCGGCACTACCTATGATGATGCCGTCGGCGAATGTTTCGATAAGGTTGCCAAGATTCTTGGTCTCCCCTACCCAGGCGGCCCATCTATTGCTAACGCCGCCAAAACTGGCAATCCAAAAAAGTATAAACTCCCTCATCCCCAGATTAAAGATCTAGATTTTTCATTCTCCGGTCTCAAAACTGCCGTTCTCCGCGCCGTCCAAAAAGAAGTTGGCGTCCCAATTTCCTATCCCTCCCACGACCTCGCAAAACTCTTGAGCCCACAACAGGTTGCCGATTTTGCCGCCTCTTTTGAGGAAACTGCCTGCGACATCCTCCTCGAAAAACTAGAGAAGGCTTATGAAAAATACCCTGAAACAAAAAGCCTAGTCTTCGCCGGCGGCGTCTCCGCCAATGAGAGGCTGAGAGAGAAATGCTTAGAATTGTTAGCTACCACGGGATCTCCGCGACAACGGGAGCGGGCGATAGGCGGAGCGCCCGTAACGACGGGCCGCGCAGCCGGTGCCCGTGGAGCTAATAATCTAAGCATTTCGTTTCCCAAAAAATCCTTCTCTGGCGACAACGCCGCCATGGTCGGTGCCGCCGCTTTTTACGAAATCGCCTCTGGTGTCAAACCCACCGACCCAAAAACGCTTAACATTCTTCCCCGCTCCGCCATAAAATAGTCTTTACAATAACGCGCTACTATGGTATAATTATTTCATCCTAGGTAAAGTTCTGTCAAACTTGGTAATTCATGTTCATAAACTACTCATAATCTAGTCGCAAGATTACGAAAATATGTTGGAAATATAACAACCTCCGCCTCCTCCGTTTTATGGATTCCACCCTTCATGAATTCATAGACAACTCCTACTGAGGAGGCAAAGAACAGAGTATTTTTCTACAACGTCGCTCATCCTAGGTAGAGCGAAGAACCCCCGGGCGGTCAAATTTGACCGCCCATTTCCATGTCAAAAACTTTTCCACACCCCTGTCCCACCCCTGTGGAAAACAACCGCCACCTCTGTGGATAACCTCGTGTGGTATAATGATTTTATGCAAATCCCGCTTCAACAAACCAAAAAATGGCAAAAACTCCAAACCGAATTGGGCGAAAAAACATTCTTCGAAGAAAACAACGATTACACCTTCATGGCCATAGAAAAGCAAACCAAATTTGGGAGTTACTTGTATTTACCATATGGCCCATATACCACAACCAAAAATGGCGCTAAAACGGCCTACAAGGCCCTAGAAGCCCTCGCGAAGTCAAAAAACATAACCTTTATCAGGATCGAACCACAAAGTGCGTCTACGGCCGAATTTTGGCTAAATTTGCCAAATTGCCAAAAATCCCGCAATTTATCCCCTGAAGAAACTTGGGTTCTAGATCTCACGCCCGACTTAAGCGAAATCTACAAAAATATGAAACAAAACACTCGCAACCTCTGTAAAAATTACGCCAATAAGGGCATTTCCGTCAAAATTTCCGAAGACAAAGAACGCGACACCAAAATTTTGGCCAAATTCCACAAAATTATCGCCAAACAACACAAAATCGGCGCCTTTTCCGAAAATTATCTAAAAACCGAGGCAATTCAGCCATTTTCCACCCTATATGTCGCATATTTCGAGAAAAAACCGATCGCTGCTTCCCTGTTTTTTGACCATGGCGACACCCGCTACTATATGCAATCCGCCTCCGACAAGGAGTACCACAAACTTCCCGCCACATACGCCATCTTAAACGAAGCAATCAAGGACGCAAAAGAAAAAGGCCTCAAAAATTTCGATTTTTGGGGTATCGCCCCAGAAAACGCGCCCAAAAGCCATCCATGGGCCGGATTCACCAATTTCAAAAAATCCTTCGGCGGCACAGAAGTAAAATATCTCGGAACCTACGACCTCGTCATGAAACCAGTCCAATACAAAATCTACAAACTGGCTCGCAAAGGCAACCGATTCCTCCGAAAACTCAAAAAGTAATTCCCTCCTAAAATAGCCCGCTCAAGGGCTATTTTTCTTTGGGCTTATCAAAACGCGACAAATTAAAAAGTGGCTGTTTGTCAGCATCCATGATTTTGTGTGCATTTTTCACGAGACGCTCGACGCCGACCTTGCTTCTAGCGGAACCAATATGGACAGTTTTTACTACTTCCCCGCGCACCTTGTAACAAACTTGAACGCCGGTTGCCCCAGAAGCAGTTTTAAACTTTCTGATAAATGCCATAGCCTCATTGTAAATCAAAAAGAATTTTTCGCAAAATAAGCACAGACTTTTCCCCAATTTAGCATAACCAAAATCAACTAATTCCCTATTAATTAGCAACCGCTTGACTTAGCATCCCGCTCGTGCTAATATGAAAATAACAATTATCCTTTCATGGAACGTAGATTGGAAGAAGCACCGGATAATTGGAGGTAAAATTCAAAAAATTGTCAGATCACATGGGAAATAGTGATTATATGACATTTGTTTTTGAGCATGTCAATGCTCAGAATTTTGTTTTTAAATTTAGTCAAAAAACTTCACAAAATCTTTATGCTTTAACAGGGAAGAACCCACTCTTGGCTCTATCTCTTCCGCGAAGCCTATCATTTTATTGAGAGTGGAGAGACGGAAATATACGTAAAGCAAAGTTTAGCAAGTTCATTAAAAAACTACCCAATACAATTAAATCGGTCGGGCCTAATCTTAACATCAACAGGGGAATACTATCTTGTAAATCAACATGGACTGTATTGGACAAACGCTACTAATGAATCAACCAAATCGGGCAGATTATTCTTTGATGATTATAGTATGAACTTGATATATGATCAGAAAAAATTTGGTTTTCCCGTCCGCTTGTAAAATTTACAACATCTATAGAGATAGGTTGAAAATCTATCATGCTTGAGCTTGCATTTGCGAAGTCGATTTGAGACAGTGGAATTGGGTGTGGAGTAATGGCTTTAGTTGTAGTAAACGAGAAAAGTTTACTGCGAGTGGGTTGACCCAGATAAAATCTATGGCTTTTCTTAAGAAAGGAGGTGGGTATGAAGATGACGATTAAACTCGCTATGTTCAGAATAACTCTCAGTATTAAGATAGCCCGTCGTTAGACGAGCCATCTTCACCCTATGGAAGCGAAATTCTGGATCGCTTCCCTTAATGAAAATGTATCACACTTATGCTTAAGAGTCAACCCTAGCCAAATCGATAGTGACAAGCATTACTCTTGTACCTATCTCTTCCGCGAAGCCTATCATTTTATTGAGAGTGGAGAAGACCTTAATGAAGTAGTATCTCTAAACACGCCATTACTATTTCCATTTACGCTCGTACTAGCTGCCGGATATGTCAATAATCAAGGTGGTGAAACTGAGCTAACGAAGGAAGTAGGCGCACTATGGACGGGGTATGCCGTAAACAATCGAAGCTCAAAAAGCCTTGCCTTCAAAACAACTGTCCTCTATCCAGGTAATGGAGGGATCAGACGAGATGGCTTCTCCGTCCGCTACACGGTTGTTCTATTGAGCAAAAATTTAGCATCTGTTATCCAAGACCATAAAAGCGGATTTCACCTTATGAGGACGATGAGCAAATACCTTACAAGTCAAGGAACTGTAATTTCTTGCGCAGTAAGGATTTGCGAAGAGTCCTCATCAGGCTGAAACCAAGAGGTCTTGGAAACAGATGCTAAGTTTTTGCAAAGAAAAGGGAACTAGATCGCCTCTCGCTCCGCCTTTAGCCTTGCAATCAATTCTTCTTTTTCTGCAATCAATTTACGCGTCTCATTCACGAGCTCTGCCGGCGCCTTGTCGACGTAATTTGGATTCATCATCCGCATATTGAGGGAATCAAGCTCTCTTCCCACCGAGAGAATCTTATTCTCCAGCGCTTTAGCATAATCAGAAACTATTTCAGCAGAAATGTCAAGATAGACCTCATGGTTAGCAATCGGTAAGCGTAAACCTCTTGGCTGGCCTTCAGTAGAAATCACCGCAGAAACTCCAGCGAGCTTCTGAACTAGCACTTGATTGTCGTCCACTAGGGAATCATCGCCATAAAGCATGGTGGTAGCCGTCTTAGAAAAGCCCTTGTGAGCCTCTGAGAGGGCCTGTAAGGCGCTTCTGGTCGTGGATACGATATCCATAAGCTTTTCAAAGTTCTCCGCCGAAATCGGGTCAAATTCAAAGTCAGACGGCCATTTCTGGGAGATCAACAAACCTTCCGTCCATGACAGATTCTGCCAAATCGCCTCTGTTACGAATGGCGCAAACGGATGAAGAATCTTAAGAATCGCCTCTAGCGTCATCTTGAGCAGCCCTGCATTCCGATAAATCTTCTCTGTCTCAATAAACCAATCTGCATATTTATCCCAAATCAGGGAATAAAGCGTCTCCACCGCCTCAGAGAAGCGATAATTCTTCATCTGTGACTCAACCTGCCACTTTGCCTGATTAATCTCCCGGCAGATCCAATCTTCCCCAGGGTTAAGCGTCAGGGCAGATAGTTCGATATTTCGCTTTTCAGGCGACTGATCCTTTTCTACCTGCGAAGCAGAAAATGTATATTCCTGACGAGAATCCGACCCATCGGATTCTCCAGCGTATGACATTTTCTGTGGAGCTGGGGAGCCTGAAAGCGAAACATCGCTATCTGCCCCTTCGACAATCTCTTGGATAAACCTCGATATATTCCAAAGCTTATTACAAAGATTTCTACCAGCTACTACTGACTGTTCAGAAAACGCCTGATTCATGCCCGCAGATCTACCACGCAGGATGCCAAGCCGGAACGCATCGCTACCGTACTTCGCCACGAGGTCCATCGGGTTAATTACATTCCCCTTAGACTTACTCATCTTAGCTCCATGCGCATCTAGTACTAGACCATGCAGATAGACCTCCTTAAACGGCACTTCGCCAGTCACGTATAGCCCCATCATAATCATGCGCGCCACCCAGGCAAACAGAATATCCGCCCCCGTTTCCATCACGTTCAGAGGATAATATGGATTGACCTTACCTTCCTCCCAGTCCGTACAAACAATCGGCCAATGCGAAGAAGAGAACCAAGTATCAAAGGTATCTTCATCTCTGATATATCTCTTTCCACCGACCTCAATCTCAGTCAAGTTCGTGCGTGAGTCAAAAATCCACTCGCCATCCTCACTCTTAAACATCGGAATCGCAATCCCCCACGGAATTTGCCTAGAAATATTCCAGTCTTTCAGACCCTTCAGGTAATTTATCAACACATTTTTCTTGTTAGAAGGATAGAACTTAATCTCGTCCGCCTCAAGATGAGCGATTGCAACAGAGGCTAGTTTCTCCACATCCACAAACCACTGTTCTTTGAGCATTGGCTCAATCACCGTGTCGCACTTATAACAATGTGCCACGGCGTGAACAATCTCTTTTTCACCTCTGAGTAAACCTTTTTCGTCCAGATCTTTTAGCACCTTTTTGCGACATTCTGCCGTCGTTAACCCCTCATAATCTGGCCCACAAACTGGCAGCATCTTCCCGTCGAACCCGATCACCTGGATTCTTGGCAAATCATGTCTCTCTCCCACCTCAAAATCGTCATTATCGTGTGCCGGAGTAATCTTCACCGCCCCTGTTCCGTACTCAGGGTCAGCGTGTTCATCCTCAATCACCGGAATCTCACGATTCGTTAGTGGCAACCAAACTGTCTTGCCCACCAAATCCTTATACCTCTTATCGCCCACTGGCACTGCCACAGCCACATCACCAAACAATGTCTCCGGACGAGTCGTAGAAACAATAATCTCACCCCCGTTATACGGATAGGCAATATCCCAGAGCTTGCCCTTTTCGTCTTTGTGTTCTACCTCAATATCAGCAAACGCCGTCTGGTGCTTTGTACAATAATTCACCAGCTTCTCACCTCTGTAAATCATGCCGTCATTCCACATTTTCTCAAAGGTCTTATAAACTCTGCGCACCACATTCTCATCCAGCGTAAAGGTCAAATCCTTCCAAGAACAGGAAGCTCCCAGCGCTCTCACCTGTAGCTCCATATTCCCGCGCTGTTCCTGCACAAAATCCCACACCTGCGCGTAAAGCTCATCGCGCGAGTATTCAAAGCGTGTATGTCCCGCCGCCTCTAGCACTCTCTCATACACCACCCAGGTCTCAAACCCAGCATGATCCGCCCCCGGAATATACCAAGTCATCTCTCCGCGCAAACGGTGGTAGCGAGTCAACGAATCTTCGAGTGCAATCGTCAGCCCGTGTCCAATATGCAAATTTCCGTTTGCATTTGGTGGTGGCATCACGATGGAGTAAGTCTTCGGGTCATTATTCTTATTCCCATCAAAAAGCAATTTATCTGCCCCGACTTTTCCACCCGGGAGGAACTCGTCGGCACTCTCCCATGCGGCGTAAATATCCGTTTCAAAATTTTCCGGCTCATAAGCACTCGCAAACTTCATCAAAAATCTCCAATTACCCTTTTTTATATTATACCACAACCAGAGAGACATTGACAAAAACTCCATTCTGTGATACAATCGCCAAGTATTCCGTTTGTCGGTATAATATTTTAGTTGCCGAAATGACGAATAAGAAACTTAAGAGGGAGGTACTAAATGTGTTTCAGTTTCACAAAAAGTCAGAAGAAAGGCAAGTAGCCGAATGGTGGTACTACGACGCTGGAGGAAGAAGGCTCATTTGCGAAGTCAAGCACAAAAACAAACTGGTTCTAAAAAAGCTAACCTGTAGGGTTATGGAATCGGAAGTTGAAAATGCCTGGCTTGCCATTTCAATATTCACTGGTGAATCATTCCTTCTCTGGAAAGACAAACAGTTTTCCCCGGAAAACGAACTTGTCGCCGAAGTCGATGATTGGAAAATATCTCTAAAGGGACAAAACAAAGACGGTGCAACTTTTGAAGAAGATTTGCGCCTGTTCATCCCAATAGGATATGGCTCCGCACTTGCCATCGGCGAAAACTGCAATCGGATGTACTACTTAAATAACAGCGGAAATACGTTGTTATAACAACAAAAAGGGGGTTTGGAATTATGAGTTTAGACAATGGTAACATCTTCAAATGGTGGTACGCGAAGGGAATTACATCTTACCAGAAACTATCTGAAGAAAAAACGGCAGAGATCATAGCTATGACAATGGACAGAAGAGTCATCAGAAAGATGGCACCTCTTCATGTCGACAGCGACCAGATTGTTGTAGCTGACTGTGGGACAGAAGGAAGGTTCTACCTAACACCTAATCAGTGGATTTCGCCTCATAAGACCGAAAAGATTTCGAAGTATTGGCTGATGGAACAAGATAGCAAGAAGACTGATACTCCATCAATCCTTGGCATCTACACATCCATAGACTCCGGTATGGCCGTTATACTTCCAAAAGGCGTCGAAATTTTCGGTGTGCCAACTGCGACAGATAGCACTCTCGTGCATAATCTGGTAGATGCTATTGTTCCAGTCGGGGACGGAGAATTTATAGCATTTGACGAAAGTAGAAACGCCTGCTCATTCATCGGTGATCGCGAGACCGATGAAGATGCGATCAAGATTTATCTTGACAGAATTGGTCGCTAACCACATCAAGGTCTTAAAAAGTACACCCCTCAAAAAGGCAGCTATCACAAGCTGCCTTTTTCTATATCAAAATTTTTAGAACGCTAGTTTCTCTTGGATTTCTTTCATCTCCGCCTCTGTCGGCTCCAAAATGCGTCCATATTTCCAGGTCGTATCCAGTGGCATCAAATGCACATGTGCATGTGGCACATCTGTTCCTACCACCTTCATCAGCGTCCTCTGCCCCAAGACTTCCTCCATCCGCTTTGCGACTTTTTTCACAGTCGCCCATAATGCCTCATAATCTTCCTCTGGAAGCTCATAGATTTTATCAACTTCCACCTTTGGAATCACCAGCGTATGTCCAAGCGATTCCGGATGAATGTCTAGAAACGCCAAGGTCTTCTCATCTTCATAGATTTTATAGCAGGGAATCTCCCCCTTCACAATTTTCGTAAAAACACTTTCCATTTATATTCTCCAAATTGGCGGAGATGAAGGGATTCGAACCCCCGAGACTCTTGCGAGCCCACACGATTTCGAGTCGTGCGCCTTCAACCACTCGGCCACATCTCCACCGACTATTATAACAGATTACGCTGCGTCTCGCCAGGTATAAAGATATTTCTTGATAATCGGCATCTGCGAGAGATACTTCTCCCACATACTTTCGTACCCATCCGTCCTACCATCTGGCTCGCCATATCCCCCCGTCATCGTCTGGTATTCATAAAGTGGCGTACAGATATCGCCCGACGATACCCATCCTGCCGTCAGCCCCACCGACGTCATCGGCGCGTTCACCTCAATCGTTCCAATCCACGCTTTCTTCTCGTCTTTCTTGCCAACTTCACAAACTAGATACCTCAACTCATCATTAAAGGAAGGGAATTGCCTCACCGTCACTTCGCCATACATCTCCGTTTTCATCGTATAATGATCTAACTGATTACGGAAATTCGGTCCGTTTTCGTCTTCAATGTCTACACTAAACGGCGGATGCTTTTCAGGCGACAATACCCCAAAATTCAACCTCGGCTCATGTTCCATCTCTCTGTAATAATCCGAGTCCATCTTACCTTCATCAACTAGCTTCTTATACTCTTCCTTTGAAGTATATCTCTTAGCCGTACCACCGAGGAAGAAGCCCGTGTTCACTCCCGGAATTTCCAAAATCCCGCGCGAGGAAACGTTATTTAGCTCTTTCTGGAATCTCATCGGCAAAGTCAAACTTTCTTCGTTGAACCCTACCCCATACCAAGCAATCTCTCCATTTCCACCTACATAATCAGCCAGAAATCGCCACATCGCCTGCGAATTACTCCGATAATACCCGCGCACTTTTATCTGATTGTTCAGTCTCACATAAGCAATCACTGCCTCATGCGCATCTACTTTGAACGCCGGCGAAAGCGCCACTTCCGCTCCCCCCATTTCTAGATAGAATGTCGGCACTAGCCCCACTTTTTTCAGAAGCTCCGTAGTCAGTCTATATTCCTGCCCATTCTGTACCCAAGCATCCCCTACAATCTCCGCCGTCGGCAAGAATTCCGCCGTCAGCCTCACGGCGTCCTTTCCAATCTGCCAGTCTTCTGCTTCTTTCACAAACTCATCATAAAAATCCAGCACGCGTGCTTTCTCGCCATAAATCTCTTGCACCAGCTCTTTCATCTTTTCTTTATAATCCAGATATTTTTGCTCCGGATTACTCTCCCGTATTGCTGTCAAAAAATCATCTTCTGCTGACTCAAATGTAAGCGGCGTTGGATAACGATTGATAAACTTGTCTAAACTCTCTTTTGTCACTTTTTCATAATTATCAAACCCTAGCCCAGTCATGTATGCAACGATTCTCAGCTTATATTTATCGTCTTTAATCTTCTCAAAAACTTCAGAAAGCTCACTATGCGGCAGGGAATCAATAATCCGTGTAAAGTCCGCCTTCCCAATTTGACCGTTCATAATACGTCGCAAAAAAGTCTCTCTCTCCTCGTCACCCACCTCAACGTTTTCAGACTTCAAAAATCCAAAATCCCTTTTGAGGATTGCTTTTATGATACGGTTCTTTTTGTCTTGCCCATCCATACTGTCTTTATTTTACCATAACCACTATAAATTCCTGAAGTGCCTATGCTAATTTCTATACCGCCTATGCTATAATTACCTCATGAACGACTACATTGCAAACCCGCTAAACTCAAATGTCTTCTTCAGCATCGGCCAACCTATCATGCTCGTTCTGATTTCTTTCACCGCCATCGCCGGATTGCTACTTTTGATTAGCAAACTCGCACATCTTGGTGGTTTTGAACTCGTCGCCGAAAAATGGGCCGAGAGGCTACTCCTCATCACCCTCCACACCGGCCTAATTTGGGTCGGCCTCACCATGGTCATAAGTTATATCAGCACCAGTGTCATAGATACGATTAACGGCGTAATTTTAATTATTGGCGCCATCACCTCCATCGTCCGCAGAGTTTCTTCCGACCAGCCAAAAGCCAATCGCTCCCTCATCCTCACCTACATCTTCCTCGTAGCGGTTATTCTTTGGACTTTCATCTTTGCCAATGTTTTAAGCGCCCTCCCAGCCACTTTCCGCGACTCCATCGCCGACACCTGGCGCCCAACTTTCTTCAAAGATCTCTTCTCCTTCTGGCACTGGATGTAACTTTATTGTAATAGCGATTCTATATCTCTCCGGCTATAATGGACAGATTCTATGACTACAATTCTCTCTGCCTCATTTACGGAAAACGCAACAGTGTAATGTCCAACATGAATCAGCCTAAAATTAGCCCTTTCTCCATAATACCTAATTGGATTAGCCAACGGAAAAACGCAGAGCAGGTCACAAGTATCAAATATCTCTTTTGATAATCTCTCTGCACCCAGAGGGTTATTTAATCTTTCAGAAATGTATCTCCTTATATCATCAAGTTGCCGATAAAATTCATCTGCATATCTAACCTTATAATATCTCAACTAGCCTCCACTCTGCCCACTTTCAACATCTCCTCGACCTCTTCACGAGTATAGTATTTTCCAGATTCACGATTTTTTTCGGCCGATTCATCAAGAAAAGCTTTCAGCTGTTCAACAGAATCGATCTTCATATTCCTTGGTGCATCATCTCCCGGAATAAACGTATCAAACGGAATCCTCCGCTCCAAAATTGAGCGCTTCAACATCATGTTAATCGCGTCCGACATAGAAATCCCAATCTGATCAAAAAGCTCCTGAGAAGCCTTTTTCACTTCCGGATTAACTTTTACATGAATATCTGCCATCGCAGTCGCCATTTTTATTATCTCCTTATACCACAATTGTACCACATTATGTACATAATATGTACATAAATTGCCCGACAGGAAGCTCCTCACTTCGTTCGGAGAAATCGCTTCGCGATTGCGAACCTACGGTTCGAATCCAGCTCGCTTTCGCTCGCTCATTTTTTCGAAATAAAAAGCCGGCAGATTGGTCTTTTCTCCGTGCGCCGCGCATCTTATGATTTTTGCAAGAAAAAATCGCCTAGATTGGTAGTTTCTCCGAGCGAAGCGCGGCTATTGGCCGAGCGAGCGAGAAAAACTGCCAAGATAGGCGATTTTGGTTGCAAAAATGGTATGCCCGACAGGATTCGAACCTACGACCTTCAGCTCCGCAAGCTGACGCTCTATCCAACTGAGCTACGGGCACATATGTGGATATATTAAAAGAGCAAATAGCTCTTCACTTTACATCCACCTAGAAATTAAATGAGCATCACACAAAGTGTGACCTTCCTATTTTAACATATTTTTCAAAAATATGCTATACTAAACTTATGAAAAAGCAGGCCACGACAAACTCAGCCAAAACAAAAACGGGGAGACTGAAAGCAAAATTCCTTGGCGCCTACTATGGCCATCCTATCAAAGACATGAAGCTCATCTGTATTACCGGCACCGCTGGCAAAACCGAGGTCGCTAACTTTGTTCACGAAATCCTAAAAGCCGCCGGCCAGCCCGCCAGCATTATGGCTTCAGACAGCGAAATCAAAATGGGCGCTCTTCACAAATTCCTTTCCACCGCTTGGAAGGCCGGTAGTAACTACGTCGTAGTCACCGCCCCAGCCAAATCTCTAGAAAAAGATGTTTTCTATGATCTACCAGTCCATGTCGCCGCGCTCACTAACTTCGTTCCATCCGGCCTCGATGATCCTACCGCTTCCGAATATGCCTCCGCCGAGAACGCCCTCTTCAACATGAACCCAGATTACGTCATCTTGAACCGTGACGACAGCCACTACCAAGATTTCACCGAATTCGCCGGTCGCGAAGCTACCCTCACTTATGGCTCCGATCGCTTCTCCAACATCCAAATCGTCAGTAGCAAGCTCTACAAAATGGGTACCGAAGCAGAACTCGCCATCGGCAACACCAACTTCACCGTTGCATCGTTCTTGTCTGGCGAACCAATTGTTTCTTACATGGCCGCTGCCGCCGCTATTGCCGACGCCCTCCACATCACTCCAGCCAAGATTGAAGAGGGAATCGCAAACTACGACCCAGACAATCTCACCAAAGAAGACGCTGAATAATCATCACAGCCAACAAAAAACGCCCCACACGGGGCGCTTTTTTGATAACCTATCCAATTGCCTTCATCAAGTCCAGCAAGGCATTTGCTCTTGCGGTTTCATCCGCAATTCCAGAAGCCGCTTTATATGCGCCCTCAATTGTCTTTACATCGTGCATCGTCGCAATTGCATCTTTATAAATCTCAAACTTTTCTTCCGGGGTCTTCTCGGTCTTATCAAGTAATGGCAAGAGATCTTTCAAGATGTTTTGCTTCACATCATTCAAATCCTCTGCCGGCGCTTCGACAGTTTCGGTAGTCTCAGGCATAGCTGGTTCTGCAACCGACTCAGCTGCAGGTGCTTCGGCTGCTGGAGCCTCTACATTGTCGACTACTGGCGGCATATCGCCACTCGTAATACTTTGACTCAAAATCTCTTCCGCAGAAGGGGTACTATTCTCAGCCGGCACCAACGGCTCTACCGCTGGCAACTCATTTCCATTTTCTGGCATTGGTGGCATAGGAGGAATCCCAAACTGCGCATCCGTATTAACAGCACTTCCGCCACCTGCGATATTATCTATCGCTTTTTGTAAATCATTTGTCTGAGCAAACTGATCCATTTCCACCCTTTTATCTTTAATTATCTATACCTTTTTTCCATTTTAGCATAAGAACTATGAGATTTCAACTAAATTCTTAGCGTTCTTACAACCTTATCTAGAAAATCCAGCTTCACATTCTCCATTATGAGCCTTGCGCCAAATGCATCCACAATCTGCTCACCTTGGTTTTCCGGGAAATACACCCAAACTCTCGGAGAAAATCTTTTTCTTGGCGTCAAAACAATCGCAAAATGCCCACCATCATTGATTACGCCAAAGCTCTTAAAGTCTTCAAAGTTATGCATTTTGTTACCTTCCTTCAGGCCTTTTCCAGAAATCGCATACTTTACCACTCTCGGTGGCCTCACCGAATAAACAATTAGCGCTATTACCGACACTACAATCAGTGCCACAAAACTCCACCATTTCATTAGTACGCCTAGCGCAGAAAACCCTAGGCCTACTATCACCAATGCAATATACCACCCCACATTTTTGTCATGCGGAATATATTCCTGTGCTTCCCAAGCAATATCTTTCGATTTATCCATAAGCTGATTATAACATATTATGGTAAAATTAGCTTATGCAGATTGAACTTAACGCCTTCTATTCTCGCCTCGGCTCCATTGTCCTCATTCTCGCCCTTGGTTTTCTTCTTGGCAAAATTAAATTCATCAACAAAATCACTAACAAATCTCTAGTCAACCTCCTACTTTCTGTCTTCATGCCAGCTTCACTTTTTGCCGCTTTTCCTCCTTCCTACAACGAAGATTCTGCCAATCTCTTCTTTTCTGGCATCCTTGCTGGCCTCCTGGTTATGGCCCTCCTCATCCTCCTTTCCAGACTCCTCTTTAACAAAAAATTCATGAAGTCCGATAATCTCCGCCTCGAATCTCAATTTGGCCTAATCTTTAACAATGCCACCTTTCTAGGCTACCCCATCGTCGCCAGCACCTTTGGCGGAGAGGGAATTATTGCTTATTGTGGGTTCATCATTGTTTTTAATATCGCACTCTTTTCTTATGGCGTCTTCCTCTTCAAAAAGAAGTTTAGCCTCAAACTAATTCTCACCACCCTCGTCAATCCAAACATCCTCGCCGTAGTTTTTGGCATGATCGTCTTCTTTGTTGGTATTAAACTCCCGGCTTTCATCACAGACGCCGTCGGCTTTGTGAGCGGCGCCACCACTCCGCTTTCTATTATTTGTGTCGGCTATATGCTCTCTACCGCCCACGTCGCACACCTTATCAAGAAATGGAAGCTCATTATCCCTGCCGCGGTCCAACTCATCATCGGCCCTCTCGTCACTTTCTTTACGCTTCGCGTTCTAAACTTCCCAGACATCGTGGTTGCAGTCTGTACCCTTATTCAAGCCCTCCCTACCGCCACTAGCCTTAGCCTCTTTGCTACCAAATACGGCGGCGACGAGGTAGAGTCCTCCGAACTCGTCGTAGTCTCCACTCTCCTCTCCATCGCCACCCTACCAATCATGATTACGCTACTTTTCCATTAAAATGACTTCTAAACTTGACACCCCCCCCCCGCGGCGTTATGCTTAATTCATAAGCATAAAGGAGCATTATGAGCGAAAACTCGGAAAAATCAAAAGAGAGCAAGTCTTCACAGCCTGCAGCTCAAAATATTATCATCAACATGAATCAAGAACAGACCCAAAAGCAAAGTCAGCCATCCTATGACTTTCCTCCAAAAGACTGGCTGACAGCATTACTTCTCTGCATCTTTTTAGGAGGCTTCGGTGGTCACCGTTTCTATGTCAATAAAAACGGCTCCGCAATCTTGTATCTATTTACATTTGGTCTTTTTGGGATAGGTTGGTTCATCGATTTAATTCTAATTTTGGTCGGAAGCTTCACTGATTCCATGGGTAGACCACTAGTAAAAAAGCACCATTAATATCATAGTCACTTAAAAAATCAATCCCCACAGGGATTGATTTTTAGTTCAACTCAATGGCGGAGGGTGGGAGATTCGAACTCCCGCTCCAGATTACTCCAGACTAACGATTTAGCAAACCGTCCCCTTCAGCCACTTGGGTAACCCTCCGTTCTCACTATTTTACCATATTTTACCTCTCTGTTCTAGACCTACTATTCAAATTTTTCCGTTCTGTGCTATAATTAATCCAGTTAACTGCGAGAATAAAATGAACAAAATTGCAAAAACATCTTTTAGAATCTTGACCGGCATCTCTGCCGCTCTCACTCTTACCGCTGGCAAAGTTATGGCTCTCTCCGTCCAGGAAGGTGCCGAAGCTGCTCGTGGCGATGGTATGCCTGCCCAGCTTATCGGTAAAGATGGCGTTTTCACTCAGATTACTAACACCGTCCTTTATGCCGTCGGCATTATCTCTGTCATCATGCTCATTTATGGTGGTCTCCGCTATGTTACATCCGGTGGTGACAGCAAGAAAGTCACCGACGCCAAGAACACCATCCTCTATGCTATCATCGGTCTGATTATTTCTATCCTTGCTTTCTCCATTGTCAACTTCGTCATCAACGCCGTCACCGGCACTTCTGACTCCGCCGCCAGCCCAGACCACATAGAAGAATCGTCGCAGTCCTCAGAATGACCTTAATCTAATCACCAGGAATCAAAATCACCGCCGAAGCTACATGAGAAGCTCCGGCGTTTTTGACGGCCTCTATCGCCGCTTCCATCGACGCGCCCGTCGTCCAAACATCATCTAATAAAAGATACGTTTTTGAGTCATCCAGCCTAGCAGAAACCTCATAGGCACTCTTTGCTTGCCGCTTCCTCGTCTCCTCATCCGCCCCCACTTGTACAGTCTTATTTACGCGAGAAATCACCCGCTCCACTTTCCACCCTCGCCTCCGCACCAATTTCTTCGCCAGAAGCAAGGTATGATCAAACCCTCTCTCCCTAATGTGCCGAGCAATCGTCGGTAGGGGAACTACTACCACAGAAGAACTCTGGAAAGACCCGAAATCCTTTGGAATCGCCACATCCATCAGCTCCGCCAGCACCTCCGCCGTCTTCCGAATAGACTTATATTTATAATCCTCCGTTAGCTTCATTAATGCTCCATCCCGATATCCCACTGTATAAACTTTTTCTGTACAAGAACACATTTTTTGACTTTTTCTACACCTCGGACATATTCTCACAATTCGCTTAATGTTGTAATTTTTACAACATTCACATAAAAGGCTTCCCAGACGACCACAACCCCTACAAGAGAACGGCGCGATGGCGTCCAAAATCCGTGAAAATGTTGTAATTTTTACATCAAAACCCATATTCTTCTTGATTTTAGCAATAAACGCCTTTATAATAAAGCATAACAATATTAATGGAGGTTATATGGCTCGTAATAACGACGACATGCTGATGGAAGACGAACTTGCTGCTGCCTTTTTGGACGAAGGCGCTGCCGCTCCAGCCGCTGCAACCGACAATGCAGAGATGGAAGCTTCCTCAGATGATGACGGGTGGGATAATACCGACGAATTTCCAGGACAACTCGCAGTAGATGTCTACGAAACGGCGGAACAATTGGTAGTAAAGGCTCGTACAGCCGGAATTTCGAAGTCCGATCTTGATGTCAGCATCTCTGACAACATCTTGACCATCTCCGGCGTTCTCTCTGGCGGGGAAGATGAACACACTACCCGTTGGCACATCCAAGAGTGCTACTGGGGTGAGTTCTCTCGTACTATCGCTCTTCCTGTCCAGGTTCGCGAAGATGAAAACAGTGTCAAAGCTGAGCTAAAAGATGGCGTCCTCACTATCACCTTTGAAAAGGAAAAGGTTGAGGCACCAAAGAAAATCCAGATTCAATAATCTGACACACCTAGAAATTACAATCAAAAAACCGCCCGTAGTGGCGGCTTTTTGAAGATACATTAATTTGTTGTAGTCTGAGTAGTATCGGCGTTATTATTGGCATCCCTAAATACGTTATTGAGCACAAAGTTCACAATCGCAAAAGCAAGCAACGCCACTACGAGGCCGATAACGCCATAAAGAATCGTATTCCTAGCTTTAGTTAGCTTTCCAGGGTCACCCTGCGCCGTCATATAAGTAAATCCGCCAAAGATAATAACTATCACAGCTACCAAGCCTAAGACCTGAATCACAACCTCAATAATCCTCTGCAGGGTTGGCATAAAGGTATCATCCGACTCTTCAATACTACATTCCGCTAGACTCGAAACATCTTGGCCCTCTCTAGACGTTCCCGATGGACAAGTTATTGCAAAAGCGTTCTGTACGCCAAAGATCGCAGAAAACACCATCACCCCTACGGTTAGACCCATCACAAACTTTTTTACTTTATTCATTCTATTCCTCTCTTTTGAAATACCCCTCCCCAAAGAGGGAAGGGGTACCAAATTTTATTTGAAAAGCTATCTATGAAGCGTTAAATACTTGTGTAAGTACGAAGTTGACGATTGCAAATGCTAGAAGCGCAATTACAAGACCAACGATACCGTAAAGAATAGTATTCTTTGCCTTGGTAACCTTAGCGGCATCACCAGAAGAAGTAGTATATTGAATACCACCCATGATAATCATAACTACGGCAACAAAGCCAATTACACCAAGAGCAACGTTGATGATAGTCTGAAGCACCTTCATAAGGTCGGTACTCTGACCTGCACCAGAGCCAGCCTTACTACCGGTAGTATAAGTACTAGCACTGTCATATCCGTCAGTCTTAGCGCTAACAGTAGGGGCGATGAAAGCTGCTGCACCAAGAGTAGCAACTGCTGCCAATCCCATCATAGCCATTTTGATTTTGTCCACAATCTTCATAGAATTTTCCTTTTAGATTATTTTGAATTAATTATATCACGAATTTTTGGGGTAAATCAATAGTTTTTACGACCCAAAAACGCCTTTTAGTATAAAGTTTACCACCGCAAATGCCAGAAGCGTTACGATTAGCCCAATCACTCCATAGATAATCATGCCTCTTGCCGCCGTGATTTTAGAAGGATCGCCTTGGGAAACGATATATCTCTGGCCGCCCACTACAATTACAATTACCGCCACAATTCCTACAACGGTTATTATTCCATTAATCAGTCCTTCTACTACGCTTGGTGCGGTACTATCCATGCCGCAACCAAGAGCTGCTTTCTGATCATCATCAGCTTCTTTACAAGCTTCGCTATTCCAGTCATTAACCGCAACTACCGGCTGTGTTGCATAAATAAATGACGCCGCCACAATTCCTACCATCAATATAGCCGCTACAATTTTCTTTATCATTTTGCTGACCCTCCAATCATATTAGATACAAACGCTGTCACTGCCCCCGCAAGCAACACTATTACTAGACCGATAATCGCATAAGCGATAATCTGGCTAGCCTGCTTCGTCTTGGCTGGTTCACCTTGAGAGGAAAGATACTTAATCCCCGCATAGACTAGCACCGCCACCGCGATGATTCCAGCCGCCGCATATATCCAATATAGTACATTAGCTAGATTTCCACTTGTTACACCACCGCTATTTGGCAAACCTTGTACGCTATTGCAGACTTCAAGCTCGCCGCCCGTTAGGCCCTCGCACGGATTATTAGATGCCATTTTCCTCCTTTAGCTCACATTCGTTAAAATTGATACAATCGTGTTCATAATTACGCTCGCTAGCATGGCGATCGCTAAGCCCGCCACCGCTGCAATCAATGTCTTCTTGCCACGCTCCGCCCTGTCCGGCATACCTCTAGAGAACATGTATAGATATCCACCCCAAGCAATCATAATAATTGCCACATATCCCACCATAATCATTACGTCAGTCAAGATATTAAGCACAATTGCCCAGACAAATTGAGGAAGACTATTACCATCTGGCTTCTTTATTTCACACTTGCCATTAATTGGCTCTGTCAATCCGTGATACCACGGCCTCAGGGCAAAAAACACCCCCGTAGCATTACAACTATCAGTATCATCTGCAGCACTCACCGCCATCGGCGCGGCCATATTCACCCCCATAACCATTGCTAATATTACAGAGAAATACACTAAAATCTTCTTCATGAGTCAATAATAACACAGAATTAGAGAAACAACAAAATATTACTCTTGACGATTCCGCTTATGTGTGCTATAATAACAAAGTGAGTGCCTTGGCACTAACGGTTGTTTGTTATGAGTAAAATTAACCTAAGACAACATCTTAAGAACGCTATTCTTGGCGGGCTTTTTGCTGTCTTGGGCGTCTTTGGTCTTGCAACCTCCCCGCTTCTTACTACCCCTGTTTATGCCGAGCCAGAATCGTCTGAATCTACTTCCGTTTCAGAAAATAACGACGACACCGAAACTTGTTATGATCAAGTCCCAGGCATTGGTTGGCTAGTTTGTCCAACTACCGGCGCCCTCGGCAAAGCCGTTGACGCTATCTATACTCAGATCGAAAAACTCCTCGTTGTTGAGCCAGTCTCCTTCGAAGATTCTTCGCCAATCTATCAAATTTGGCAGATTATGCGCGATATCACCAACATTCTCTTCGTTATCTTCCTCCTTGTCGTTATCTATTCCCAAATCACTGGCCTCGGCATCTCTAACTACGGTATCAAAAAGGCCCTACCAAAGCTCATTGTGGCCGCCGTTTTAGTCAACCTCTCTTATCTTATCTGTGCTCTCGCCGTCGACGCCAGCAACATCTTTGGCGCCAGCATTCGTGGCCTCTTTGAGAGTATCGAAGCTCAAGCCGTCAACACTGGTGGCATTGGTAGCGCTGCTGATATTAACTGGACTAGACTCACCGCTGCCCTCATCGGTGGTGGCGCAGTTGCCGGCGTAGCTATTATTCACTTCATTTGGCCTCTTATCGCCGCCTTACTTGGCGCTATTATTTCCGTCCTAGTTGGTCTTGTCACCCTTGGTCTTCGCCAAGCTCTTATCACAATTCTTGTCATGATTGCGCCAGTCGCCGTTGTCTGTTCACTCTTGCCAAATACCGAAAAATGGTTCAAGAAATGGAAAGACATCTTTATTTCTATGATTATCTTCTACCCAATGTTTAGCTTCCTCTTTGGCGCATCACAACTTGCTGGCTGGGCATTAATCGCCTCCGCATTGAACTCTGGTAGCGCCTTTGGCTTAATCGTCGGTATGGCCGTTCAGGTTCTTCCACTCATCTTATCTATCGCCCTCATGAAGATGTCTGGCACCGTCCTTGGTGCAGTCTCCAGTCGCCTCAGCAATCTTGCCAACAAGCCTCAAGAAGGTATTCGTGCCAACCTTGCTCAGCGCCAAGAACTTGCCCGTCTCCGCCGTATTAATAATTCTGCTCTCCCATCCGCCAGTCTCCAGCGTTATCTTGACAAGCGCGCTCGTTCTCGCGCCCTCGATATCGAGAACGAAGGCAAAATCCGTGCCGGCCGCGCCGAAATCTATGCCCAACGCAAGATCCTTGGTATAAAAAATTATGAGCCTGCAGATATTGAACAGTACAAACAGAGAGGTCTTCACACTTCTGTTTCTACTCGTGCCGCCAAAAGCGCTGCCAATATTAGTATGGCAGTTAAAGCAGCTCAAGACGATACTCAGCACATTATTGGCGAATACGGCGATTTTCATCATTCAACTGCCGCCGATAGACATCTTGCAAAGCAAGGTGCTGCCAACTTTAAGGAAATGAACCGCGCCGCCTTTACACTTGTCAACGACGACGAAGCTGACTTCAACTATCTCACAGGCGAATATTTCAAAGCAGCCAACGCTGGACGCGATTCCTATCAATATAAGCACTTCATCGAATCGTCTGGTGGTGGTCTTGGAGAGAAAGGCTCTACATCTGTGCTTGGTCAGCTTATTGCAAAAACCGCCGCCAATGAGGCTCGTCATCGTCATGACTTTGCCATCTTAGGTAATAAATTCAATGTCGATAAGCGCGCATTCCGTAACATGGTCACGGGCTATTACGTCAATGACGATGGTCTTGCCACAGAGAAACCAGATCCAGTTACTAAAAAAGCTAAGCTTGTTGTTTGGAAAGACGAAAATGGCGTCGGCCATGAAGAGCGCTACCCAGGCGAATTCCTCTATTACCATCCAGAGGTACTTGTGCCATACGACGTTAGAGACGAAAACGGCGTCTACTTTGAAATGAAAGATTTCAACGATAATCTTATTACCAGAATTTATCGCAACGATACACCTGTTATGAAAGAAATCTTCCAGAACTTCGATACTGTTATTCAGGACCCAATCGACGGACTCTATGGCATTATGGCGGGTATTAAACGTGGTGACATCAAAGAACTCCCTGATGTCGGCCTTGAAGACCTCCGCACCACCATCGGTCGTTCTATTATGGGTGCCAAGTTTAAAGAAAAAGCCTCCTTTGCTTCTCCTATGTACACCACCTCCGTGTCTAAGGGGTATATTCAAAACTTCTCACACCAATTTATTGAACGTCTACAAAACATTACTAAGACTATTCGTTCTGGTAATTTCAACCAGCAGGACTTCTTCGAGCTTCAACAGCTTTCCGCTCTCTTCGATCCAAAACTCTCCGATAACGATTGGGCAGGATTTAAGTACCTCTTCCCAGAGGACGCCCTTAGAGGATATCAAGACGTTAATGGTAAATTCTTAGAGGGAACTATTCTCGATAAAGATGGTAAGAAAATTGGCACCGTTTCGAAAGACGACGCTACCTATGAGCAGCTCTTAAATACCATACGCACTAAACTTTGGTACCCAGCTGCTCAGGCTGTTGCCTTTATGATGTCCGGCGCGACTACGCCAAATGTTGCTGATAACTTGAAATCCGGAGCTGCCGAAGCCTGGGGTACTCTTGCTGATAACATTAAAGGCTGGAACTCTGAGGCCGGCAAGAAAGCTGGTCTACCAAATCCATTCGTCCGCAAAACCAGTGTTCAGAATACTGCCATTGAACTCAAAAACCAAATCAACGAGGCCTCTGGTTTCAAGACTGGACGCGATAAAAACACTAAGACCTCTCAGCCTCAAGGCAAAACTGCCTATAGCACTGACGATCCCGCCTCTTCTAGCACCATCGTCAACGCCCATATTAGCGAACCTGACAGTGCAGAAGATTTATATTTAGCTAACCTACGTGAGCGGGCTATAGATTTTCAACAAAAGCTTGATTCGTATAGATATGCCTACCTTTATGATGCGGACGGATTCCGCGAAGTAACCGTCCCTATGTTTGACGACCCAGAATTTGAAGATGTCTATCAATTCTATACGGACTATATCTACGCCAATCCGAGTGCCACTACGGACGATCTCTACGATACACTTACCGAATACCTCCTCCGCTTCCAATAATTTCAAGTAAGCTATACATTTCCCAATTTATTCTCTTTATGCTATTATATTAATATATGGCGCAATATAAGGTCCCGCAGGACGTTGAAGCCGATGACAAGCTTCTTGGTCCATTCACTTTTCGCCAATTCGTCTATCTAATGATCATGGGTGGATGTATTGGGCTTGCTTTTGCATTGTTCCAAGTTTTTCCAGTTTTAGCTCTTTTGCCAGCGCCCTTCATCATTTTCTTTGCCGCACTCGCCCTTCCTCTTAAGCGCGATCAGCCTATGGAGACCTATCTCGCCGCCGTTATTTCTTACCATTTGAAACCCCACAATCGCTTTTGGTTCCCAGGTCAACGCGAATCCACTGTCGAAATTACCGCTCCAAAACAGGTAGAAAAACCTCGCACTCGCGACATTTCTGAAGAAGAGGCAGGGAATCGTCTCTCCTTCCTCGCCAATGTTATCGATACTGAAGGTTACGCCGTCCGTGGCAATCTTAATAACGCTCCGCTCAGTGCCGGCGTCGCCCCTACCGAGGCCGACATTGTTCCAGACGTCCTTGATTATTCCGCCTCCGCTACCATTAACCAGAAACTCGAACAACAAGAATCTGCGCGCCACCAGGCCGCCCTCTCTCAGATGCGTAGCGCCATCAGTCAATCTGCCAATCCCGGCACTGCCACAGCGCCATTTACTAGTAGCCCAATCCTACATGACCTTGCTAACAACAAGGACTATTCTGTTGCTACGCTCTCTAAAGAAGCTTCACGTATGTCAAATAATTAAGGAGAAGAGATGAACCCACAACAAAACCCACCCCAAGCCTACAACCCATACACCATGGGTATGCCAACTGGGCCGGCACCTCAACCTACTGCCCAACCACAGTCAGTGCAGCCCGTCTCTCAACCAGTTCCTCAACCTATCACTCAGCCTGTTGCGGTCAACCCAGCTATCGCTGCCACCCCAGTTACGCCTAATCCAGTTACGCCTAATCCAATTGCACCTACACCAGTCACTGGAGACCAGACTGTTGTTCAGCCAAACGCTACTACTGCTTCTCCGATTTCCAACGCTCCAGTCCAACCAGCTAATCCAAAACCTGTCACCAAGCAGGTCACACCTGACAATCCTATCTCTACTCAGTCCACCCTGCTCATCTCTGAGCTCCGTGATGGCCTCGTCATTATGAAAGACGGTTCCTTCCGCGCCGTTGTCGCTTGTCAATCCATCAACTTTGACCTCATGAGCGAAGCCGAGCGCGAAGGTGTAGAATATGCTTACCAAAACTTCCTCAACTCCCTTGGCTTTACTACTCAAATCTTGATTCGTTCTCAGCGTGTTGATATCGGTCCATACATCGAACGTCTTACCGAAATCCGCAAAAACAACGATAATATGCTCCTTGGCGTTCTCATGGATGACTATATTAACTTCATCGATGCTCTTTCTCAAGAAGCCAACATTATGGATAAATCCTTCTTTATCGTTATTCCATATTACGTCTCTGCCGAAGCCGAAAAAGTCCTCACCCAGACCAAGAATATCTTTACCAGCTTTACCAAGTCCAAACAAGTCGAGGTCACCAAGATTGATCGCGCTACCTATGACGCCGCTATCAAGGAAATCAACAATCGCGTCGAAACCGTTATTTCCGGCCTCTTCCAAATCGGTATTCATTCCGTCCGTCTCAACACCCGCGAGCTCGGCGCCCTCTATTATAACTTCAACAATCCTGATACCGCCGTTCGCGAACCACTTGTTGACTTTACCAAACTCGCCACAACTTATGTAAGAAAAGGAGAGAAAAATGAGTAGAAAAGATAAAAAGAACAGACAGCTTTCCGCCGCCCAAATTGCCGCTCAAGCTCAGGCCATGGAAGAAGCTGAAATTCAGCGTGCCTTTGAACAGGGCATCACTACTCTTCGTGACCTCATCTCCCCATCTTCTATCGAAATCCATTCTGACTATTTCCGTCTCGGTACTAAATATGGCCGCACCCTCTATGTCTATGGTTATCCTCGCTCGCTCTATACTGGTTGGCTTTCTCCACTTATCAATATTGATGAAGTTCTCGACATTTCTATGTTCATTTACCCAGTCGATACTACCATCGTCATGAAAAACCTCCAGAAAAAAGTTACTCAACTCGAAGCCTCCATCGCCGTCAACTCCGAACGTGGCAAAATTCGTGACCCAGAGCTAGAAGCTGCCATCGGCGATGCCGAGGAACTCCGTGACCAACTCCAAGTCGGCCAGGAAAAATTCTTCCGCTTTGGCCTATATGTCACACTTTGGGCCGACTCACTAGATGAACTTAGCTTTGTTCAAAGAAAAATCGAAACTCTCTTTGGTCAGCAAATGGTCTTTTCTAAAGTTGCCAGCTCTCAACAAGAGCAGGGAATGAACTCTTGTATGCCACAATGTACCGACCAACTTCTCATTCGTCGCAATATGAACACTGGCGCGATTTCCACCTCCTTCCCATTCACTTCCGCCGACCTCACTCAGGAAAAGGGTATTCTCTACGGCATCAATATGCACAACAACGGCCTAGTCATCTTTGATCGCTTCTCCCTAGAAAACGCCAACATGGTTGTCTTTGCAAAATCTGGTGCAGGTAAATCTTTCACAGTCAAACTTGAAGCCCTCCGTTCTATGATGGTCGGTACCGAAGTTATCATTGTCGACCCAGAAAACGAGTACCAAAAACTCGCTGATGCCGTTGGTGGTTCTTATATTCGTCTTTCGCTTAACTCCGATGTTCGCATTAATCCATTCGATCTTCCTAAAGTTGTCGATGCCGAAGACGCCAACGACGCTCTCCGCGCTAACCTTGTTGTTTTGCACGGTCTTTTCCGTCTCATGCTTGGCGGCGCTACTCAGAGCGCTAATGGCCCTACCGCCATGGTCGGTCTTACTCCAAACGAAGAAGCTGATCTCGACCAGGCTCTCATCGACACTTATGCCCGCGCTGGTATTACTTCTGACCCACTCACCCATCAGTCCACTCCGCCAACTATCGCCAACCTATACGACACTCTGCTTCACATGGGCGGCACTGGGCCAAACCTTGCTCAGCGCCTTAGGAAATACACCACCGGTACTTTTGCTGGCATCTTTTCTCAGCAGTCCAACATCGACATCAATAATCAGATGGTCGTCTTTAATATTCGCGACCTCGAGGACGAACTCCGCCCAGTTGCTATGTACATCGTCCTCTCCCACATTTGGAACGTAGTTCGCGCCGAACAAAAGCGTCGCCTCCTTATCGTTGATGAGGCCTGGCAGCTCATGAAATACGAAGATTCTGCCAACTTCCTCTTTAGCCTTGCTAAACGCGCTCGTAAATACTACCTCGGTCTCACTACTATTACTCAGGACGTTGAAGATTTCATGAGCAACAAAATGGGCCGCGCCATCGTTAGCAACTCTTCTATGCAGCTTCTATTGAAGCAATCTACCTCCGCCGTTGATGTTTTGTCCGACGTCTTTAAACTCACTAGCGAGGAAAAGAAACGCCTTTCCAACTTCCCAGTCGGTCAAGGTCTCTTCTTTGCCGGTCAAAACCACGTCCATATCCAAGTCATTGCTTCAGAGACAGAAGAGTCGCTTATCACCACCAATCCAGTCGCTGCTGCTACTACTCCAAATCCTAGCGCATAAAGCCCTTTTGTGTTATAATTACCCCATATGGCAGGTCAAAAAAACTACTTTGGAAAAGGCAATGTTCGCCCTGCTTTTCCAGGTACCAAATTACCCGATAATCCTGCCGATCCTAATCTTCGCGCCAAGAATTCTCTAAAATCTGCCGAATCTTCTGCTAGCTCTCCAGAAGAACAACCACTTTACTCTCCATCCAACATTAGGCGCTACGAAAACACCGCCAAAAAGACTAAGTCACTTTATACCGGCACCGGTAAATCACTCAAAAAAGGTGGATTTTTCAAAAAATTCCTCCTTGCCAAATTTGCTCCACTTGCCCTTATTTTAGCTCTTATTGCTGCCATCGTCATAGCTTTTGGTTCTCAGAGTTTTCTTGGTGCTCATATCGAAGCACTTTTCACCGAAGCTACTAACACCGACTACACTGCTTACAATCTTCGCGCTAATGAAATCATGGTAGAAATTCTTTCTGGCAAACTCGAAATGCCAGATTATCTTCGCACTCGCTTAGAAAAAGAGGGAATTAAAGTCATTAATAATACCACTCTCGAATACGACGGCACAACTATCACTGCCGACAACTTTATTTCTATGTACAATGGCAACGTCTATTTCCGCGAAGCCGTCACTTATGCCAGGCGCGGACGTATTGCCACTTTCTTTGATAGTGCCGCCAGTAGCTTCTATAAAAAGCTTGGTCTTTCTCGTGACGTTCTTCATTCCTACTCTTCTACCGGCGACCAAACTCAGGATGATGAAAACTATAACACTCTCATGACCAACTATTACACCACCGATGGTGGCTCCACTATCAACACCGCAGAAGAATCCACCGTAGAAGACGAAAAGACTGGAGAAGAAGAAACTATTGTCACCGCTACCGGCGAAGTAGTTTCCTCTAGCGCCATCGCTTCCTCCACACCAGAAGAACGCGCCAAAGCCTATCTTGACTCCGTCGGCGACAAAGTCACCGCCACCACTCCAGGCTGCGCCGCCCTCCAAATCGGTAACATTATTGCTACCGCCATCGCCTCAAACAGTCGTTACATCCCAGCTCATGAGTACATGACTACTATGGAAAGTATCAGCAAGTCCAAATATGGTAATAGCGACGGTAGCGCCATTAACTCTGTTTTGAATTGGTTCACACAGTCCAAAACGTCTACCGTCTATGATGCCCGCACTGGCGAAAAGATTGAGCTCACTGGCTCACCATTAGAGAGCGAGGGTATGCGCGTCGTCTTGGGTGGTCTCCCAGCCGATCGCACCGAAGCTCGTCGCTATTCACTTGAACGTTCTTATGAAACCACTAATATTAGCCTGGCAAATTCCGGACTTGTCGCTGACGCTTGTAAAGTTGAACGCGCTGCCGGCGTCGTTTTAAGCATTGCCGCTCTAGCTATTCCAGGAAGCAATCTAGTCCGCACTACTGTTGGTATTTTACTCGGCGCCACTATCAATACTGGTGTCAAAATTGTTGCTAGCTCCGTTCTTTCACTCCTTATTCCGACTATCGCTGAGGTTATGTATACTAACCCTTATACCAACGCCGTCGGTATCGCTGGTGGAGAAACTTTCACCCTCGGCGCCGCTAATATTAATATGCTTGCCGCCCAACAAAACTCCGGTTCTTCTGGTGCCTCTAAATCTCAGGTTCTCGCCTATAATTCCGCTAACAATCTCACTATCGCCCAACAGGCCGAAATTGATCGCAAAAATTACAGCCCATTCGACATGAGTAATAAAAATACTTTCCTCGGCTCTATCGCTCACTCGCTTACCCCTCTCGCCTCCTCACTTTCTCTTACTTCCTCCGTCGCCACTCTTTCTTCAATCACTCACACTTCGCTTGCTTCACTGAACCCAACTTATGCCGACGGCGAAGATACTACTTATCTCACTAGCTTTGGTGATTATTGTGAAAAAACTAGCGAAGTTGGCGCTTCCAGCAATATCTACTGCACAATGATTGCTGTAAATGATCTTTCCACTATCAATGTTTCCGAAGATGATCCGGAATACCAGCGCGTTATTTCTGAGTCCGTAGAAATCATTGATGGTAAAGAAGTAGTAAAAGATAACTCTCCACTTGCCGACTACATCACTTTCTGGATGGGTCGCTATTCTATGCCAGGTGTCTATGACGCCAATATCGCCAACGCTTGCGAACATCGCTTAACTAGTGTCCCAGTCTTAACCGATATTGTCGCCATGGTCGAATCCATCAGTAGCAATTATTGTAAATCCGTCGCCGATGGCTCCCGTTATATTAACTCCGAAGACAATCCTTATTGGGAGTCTACCGAGAAGTATCATCAACTCTGGGCCTTAACTGCTCGCGTCAAAGAAAACCTCGGCTTCTATAATGAAGAGGATAATCCAGTCGCCGTCTACCGCACTCATTACGAAGAAACTCACCCACTAGACAACTCCCGCTCTGGTTATCTCGCTCGTATTTCCGGCCTCTCCAAAGAAGAAGCAGGGATCGCCCTAGATTTTATCGATTATTACACCGAACTCGCTAACTATCACCCAGAAGACACTTATACTTTCGCTCCCACAACAGAAACTCTCTATTCCTTTATAAGCGACCGCGAGAATCATTATATCCTAGACAAATCTTACTCTATTGCCATGCGCAGGGAAGGACAAATCGCATGAAACATCTCCCCCTCATTGCCAGCCTCATTATAAGCCTCCTCTGTACCACGCCAGCCTCCGCCCTCTCTAGTAGCGCACTTGATTTCATGGACAAAAACGGTATTTATTATTACAACCCAGACGGTTTTTCCGACGGCTGCCTACCAGGTGTCGATGGTTATGACGGTGTCGCCACGGCCGGTCTTTCCGACCTCCAATCTGCTTTCGTTGATAAATATCATAATATCGCTATCCAACTTAGTGCCGAGTATGGTATTCCTTGGGAAGCCGTTATGGCACAGGGAATTATCGAATCTGCCTCCGGCACCAGCAACTTTGCCCTCACCCGCAACAATTTCTTTGGTCTTGGCGCCGTAGATAGCAACCCAAACAACGCGTACTCCTACTCTAGTCCAGCCGAAGGTTGGCAAGGTTACTATAAATTTATCAAGGAAAACTCTCGTTATGCTGCCGCCGGAGCTTTCAATTATCCAGATGACCCATATGGCTATATTGCCGCAATCAAATCCGCCGGCTACGCCACTGACCCAAATTATGTTTCTAAGGTTGGTTCCGTTATTAAGGCCGTTCAAAACCGCGCCACCGAGAAAAACTGGTCATCTTCTCGTATCACCGACCCAATTATGACTTCTAGTCTCTATGGCTGTTCTTCTGTCACTCAAGGGAATGGCGATATTAATGCCACCGCCCTAGCCCTTTCTTGGGCCGATCGCTCTCATTCTCTAGACGATCCTAAAGCAGAATATCGCGCCGCCCTAAACGCCGTTGGGTTAAGTAATTATGGCGACCAGTACGTCCAAATTGGCGCTAGTTGTGATGCCTTTGTTGCCACAGTATTACGTTATTCTGGTGCCGATCCTAATGTTACTTGTTGTGGCGCCGCCAATATGCTCGCCTATTTCGTCTCACATCCAAATCTCTATGAAGAAATTCCAAACACCGGCAGCTCTTCCAATCTCCAAGCTGGCGACATCCGCGTCAAACCGTCCCATGTCGAACTCTATGTCATTGACGAATCCGGCTCTGGTAGAATTGCCTCCGCTTCACATGGTGATCGCACCGCCGACCACGGCATTAGTTATTATCCTGATTCTTCCTATCGTATCTTCCGCGTGAAAGGAGGAAACTAATGAAAAATTTCTACAAAAACCATCCTATTTTAGTCCTGGTTTTTAGCGCTCTAATTTTTATTACTATTATTCTTCTCGTCACAGCACTTTCCTTGAAAGATACTACCGAGATAGAACTCCGCGTTGCCCCAACTTCCGCCACCATCACTATCGACGATAAAGTCTACCAAAACGGCACTTTCCGTATTTCTTCCGGCACCCACACTATTAAAATCGAAAAGTCCGGCTTCACTACTAAGAGCTATGCTTTTGACACTGCTAAGACCACCAAAATCTACGACTATCTTCTCGAAGAAGATGGTGGCTATACTTGGTATCTAAACCACAAAGAAGACGCCCTTCTTCTTACCTCTATTGGTGATTACGAAGCAAAATTAGAGAGCGAAAAATACAAAGCCAACTATCCAGTCTCTGCTGTTTTACCAATTATCTATGCTAATTATGATGAGGAATATAACTATACCGAATACCGCATCGACGGTGGCTCTTTCACTGGTTGCGACACAGACTTCTGTATCAAAGTAACTGATACCACTGGCGGAAATCTTGACGCCGCCAAACAAAAAATTAGAGACGCCGGTTTCAATCCAGACGATTATCAGATTCTTTATGAACTAACACCCATCCAAAATCTCTGAAAAATGTTATAATGTAGCCATATGGGTCAAAAAGCTAAAGGTTTTCTTTGTCTTCTAGTTGCCTTTTTGATTACTCTCATTCCAATTTTTGATGTCAGCGCCAGAAGTAAACACCTCAGCACCAGTCTAGAAGTTAGACTTCACGACGCTTACTGGTGGCGTGCCGACGGCAATATCTGCCAAAACAAAAACTCCACCACTGACGGCTCCAATGTTACTATTATCGGCGACTCCATTACGGAAATTACTGCTGCTGGTCAGACTGTTAATGGCGCCAAACATCCCGACAACCATAATGACACCAATGATTTTGAAGAATATCTCCCAGAAGCAGAAATTTACGCTCAGTGGGGTAAGAGTTTCTGGACCGACGACGGCAATAATGGCGGCGAAGGTGGTAAAGTTATTTTGGATCGCCTAGCTAGCGAAGGCAACCTCCGCGAAATCGTTGTCTATGCGCTTGGCACTAATAACGAAAAAGATTTAACCGCCGATAAAATCCAGGACGTTATCGATACTATCGGCGACGACCACACCATTGTCTTTATGACTATGTCCAATAATGGCACTCCATTTTCAGATAATAACGCTCTCGTAGAAGAGGCTGCCGCTTCTAACGAATCCGTCGTTATCGCCGATTGGGCAGGCGCCGCCGGCAGTAATCCTAGTCTTTACTTTGATCAAAACGACACCGTCCACCCCAGCATCCATGAGGGAACTAAACTCTTTGCCGAAACTATCTATGAAGCCATCAGTTGTGTAAATGAAAACGAATACGACGACACTCTCGAATGTGGTCTCACTGGAGAAAACACCAACTATGCTGGCGATCAAATCTTTAGTGAATCAGAATTAGCTACTATCGAGGCCAACTATCCATTCTATAAAGCCGCCGCCGATGCCGTAGGTATCCCTTGGCAAGTCCTCGCCGTTATCCACTCTATGGAACATGGTTTACAGCGTGATAATCCCGCCAATGGTCAAGGTGCCTATCAATTATATAGTTACGTCCAGTCAAACGGACAATTCCTACCAGCTGGCCCAATTTCTGACGAAGAATTTGCCCGACAATCCAAAATCGCCGCCGAAGTCATCGCTGCCAAAGCTCGCGGTCTCAACCTTTCCAATGATAGTGGCATCAAAAAACTTTTCTTCCTATATAATGGCACCGCCTCCGCTTACAAAAACCAAGCACGCGCCATGGGTTATACCGAGGAAGAGGCTAACAACGGTGAAGGCTCACCATACGTCATGAATCGCTTTGACGCCAAGCGCGACCCAACCGCCGGAGCTGGCGCACCAACATGGGGACAAATCAAATCCGACGGTGGCGGCATTGAGTACCCAGCCAACTCCGGTTTTGGTGCCTATGTAAAATACCTTGCTATTGCCGGCGGCTGTTCTTATGGTGGTATCTCCGCCGATGATGCAAATAACGAGAGCGGTATTATGGGTAGATATCGCAAACTCGCCTCCAACTTTATTTTCAGCAACGTCGATAATCTATCACACGTCGGCTGTGTTAATGGTGTCTACAATAACTGCTCCGCCTTCTCCGCCTGGTATATCAACAATTACACTAACGGCTCTACAGTTACTAATTACCAAGGCTCCGAATTCGTCAGTCGCTTACTCAACAACTTCCCAGGAGAATACACTGATGGTGGTAAAGTCCCGGCCGTTGGTGCCATTATGAGCTATGGTCCATATAGCGGCTCCGCCGAAGGTTGGGCTAACCACACTGGCGTCGTCCTCGGCATTGACGAAGCGAACGACCAGATTATTATCGGTGAGGCTAGCTGTAGTAATGGTTATAACTCTAACTGGCCAGGCGCCCACACTTATTCACTTTCCAAATACACCAACAATTCAAGTCAATACGGTCCAACCTACGCTTATCCAAAATCATTTAAAGGCTTTTAATTATGGAAAACATTAAACCATTTATCAAAAAGTATAAATTCATCATTGTTACTCTAATTATTCTCCTCGTCGCCGGCGGCGTTGGTATTTATTTTCTTACTCGCCCACCTCGCATTACAATTCAAAACTACAATGAAGTCTCCTCCGCACCACACTCTACTAAGGTTCACTTAGAAGAATTCCTTTATCGCTTCCTCGACACTCATCACAACAACATTAAGGGCTTAGACGATGTTTATATTAGAACCTCTTCCTATACAAAAAACGAAGATCAAGGACTCACTTCCGAACTCTTCCTCCTCGACATAGACTCACTCAAAATCACATACGAAGTAAGCTATACTTGGTCAACCACTATCGATGTTCCGGATGGTATCATTATTAACTGCCCAGAAATCAGTGAAAGTAAATACCCAGACACTCCTTGTGTTGGTATGTATAATAATTCCGAAGAAATGGCCCTCCGCGCCAAATATCCCTTAATCACTGCCCTCCCAGTCGAAGTTAATGAATACATTAATAATTATTCTGACTATGTTAATTACAAAATCACCTACAATAAATCGTCCGATAATTCCACCGTTTCCATTCTAATCACCGACATAACTGGAGGGAATTATGATAACGCCATTAAAAAAATCGCCAGTCTAGGCTACAATCCAAATAATTACGACATAGAATACTCTGACCAGAGCGCCCAGAATTATTGGCCACGCGTCACTAAATATTAACACCCTCTACACTGGTTAGAATCACCTGATGGTTCTTAAAATTCTTCATCAGGCTTTTTTGCCTTGTTTTATCTAGCTCAGAAAACACGTCATCAAGTAATACCACAGGCTTTTTGCCAAGAGTTTTATACGCTTCCATTGCCTCTATAAATTTCAGCGCCAAAATCACACTTCTTACTTCTCCTCGCGAAGCACTCCCATCTGCCTGCACAGTATTAAACAAGAATTCGTAGTTATCTTTATGTACCCCAAAGTTCGTGTGCCCAGTCAACTTATCTCTCTCAAAATCAAGACTGAGGAGTTTCAAATACTCACTTTCAGACACGTCACCAGTATAGCTAATATATTTTAGTCCAATCTCATCTTTATTATCCGCAATCGAGCGGTATGTAGAAGTTAATTCCTCATTAAACGTTTCTATTAGTTGCTCTCTTGTTTTCCTAATTTCTACTCCATATTTAGCAAGTAAAATATTCCAAGAAAACATCGTTTCTTCCGTTACAAACTCTTGTTTTAATAATTCATTTCTTTGTTTTAAGGCTTTATTATACCTAGCTAGGGAAGAACTATATTTAGAATTAAGCTGCGCTAAAATTCGATCAAAATATTCTCGTTTTCTCGTTGGTGAACTTGCTACTAGATGTAAATCTTCTGGTAAGAATAATACGATTGGATATCTTTCTTTTACCGGCAAGCGCGCCGTCTTTTTGTCTTTTACCAAGAAACTTTTCTTATCCCCATTAAACACTACAACAATCTTTTCACCATCAGTTTTCTCAAGCTCAATCCGATAAAACTCCGCATCTCTCCTCATTATCTCTCTATCCACCGCCCGGAAACTTTTTCCTTGTAGAGCAATATAAATCGCTTCAAGTACCGAGGTTTTACCACAGCCATTTTCGCCCAAAATCAAAGTTGTTTCTTTTTCACAACTTAAAGTGTAATTTTCGTGACACCGAAAATTACTTATTTTTACACTTCTAATAATCTGATTTTCCATTAAACATTGAGCGGCATAATAATATGTCGGTACTTTTTATCGTTCTCATTTGTCAGTAACACCGGAGTGGAGCCAGAAGAAAACTCCACTTTCACTTTTTCTTCCTCTAATACATTCAGAGCATCCATTAAGAATCTAGAGTCAAGCTTCACTTTTCCACTCTTATTCACATTCGCCTCAATTACGGACTGGTTCTCGCCAACCTCATTAGAAACCGACGCTACCGCAAAAGCCTTTTTATCCGCATCTGTCTCACAAGAAATCGCCCTATTTGATTCTCTCGCAAAGAGCGCCGCCATCTTTACGATACGATTAAGCTCATCTCTATCAACCAATGCCTTTACCTCATTATCCTTTGGAATTAATTGGCGATAATCCGGATATGTCCCATCAATTAATTTAGAAGTAATCTCGAGCTCACCCATCCGGAATCTTACTTGCGCCTCATCAAATAGAATTTCTATTTCGTCCGCGTCATCAGAAATGGATCTTAACACCTCTTGTAGGGAAGAGGTTGGCACAATTGCTTTTACTTCGCTCTGAACCTTAGAAATAAATTCTCGCTCCGCTAACCTATATCCATCCGTCCCCGCCACAAATAATTTATTATCAGCCGTATTAAAATACACGCCAGTTAGCGCTGGACGAGTTGTATCTCCACTTGCTGCAATAATCACTTCAGAAATTCCTACCTTAAACTCATCTACTCCCATCCGATAGATTACTGCCTTTTTCTCATCAATCTCAGGAAGTTCAGGGAAGTCATCTGCCGGCGCACCATTTATTACAGAAGAATATTTTCCGGCCGAAGTTTTGACTTTTGTCCCATCAACCTCAATCTTGATCTTTTCTCCTCTAGGTAAATTCTGTACAAATTCTGCCAGAAGTCTTGCTGGGACCGTGACAGTACCATCCTTAGCATTTATAACTGGTACATAATCTACTACCGCCATATCTAGATTCGTCGTGATAAACGATACCTTACCACCATCTACTTTTATTAGAACATTAGAAAGAATCGGTAATGTAGACTTAGCTCCTACTGCTACTCTACTTACTATATTTAATGCTCTAGCTAGTTTTTCTTGGGAAACTTCTATCTCCATATTTCCTCCTCCCTATTATTATAATTTATTATTAATTAATTTTGTAATAGTAGTAATAAGCTATGTGGAAACTGTGTAAAACCTCCCATATAACAGATTAAAACCGAACACTACTCGTGTGTAAAACATGTTGATATTTTCATGGAAAATTGTGTGGAAACCGAACATATTCCACAAAGTATTAACATAAACCGAACAATAACGCAAAAAAGAGGAAAACTTTTCACCGTTTTCCCACACACTTTTTCGCAAACTTTTCCACTTATTTTCAGGACTTTTACACATATAGAAGCTCCCGAATCGTAGCAACCTGCTCGCGCAGCCCAAAATCGGTTGCGAGGTTGGCCTTTATTTTCTTAATTCCATGCATCGCTGTGGTATGATCTTTCAATCCTACCTCTCGTGCAGTAGCTGGCGTACTTAGTTTTAGCTCTTCAGCCATCAGGTACATTGCGATTTGTCTCGCTGTTGCAATATTTGCTACCCGACTTCTACTACAGAGGTCCTCCGGGGTAATATTGCTAGCCTTTGCTACAACATTAATAATTTTCTTCGGGGTTAGATCACTTCTTACCGAGTCACTTACTGTCTTAGTATACCCACCACCGATTATTTCGATTGGAGTAACCCCCCTAAGCTCTGCTAGAGTTAATATTTTTGAGTATTCACGCTCAAGGTCGCGCACATTAGTTTTTACGATATCTGCAATATATTCTATCGCTTCATCCTCTATTTCTACTCCATCATATTCTGACTTTGCTTTTAGGATTGCGCATTTATCCTCAAAAGTTGGCAGCTGTAAATCAAACGCCCCCGCGCTAGCTAATCTAGAAGATAATCTTGGGTCAAGCTCTCTAATCTGTTCCGGTAAGCGATCACTAGTAATAATAATCTGTTTACCTTTCTGATACATATCATTGAAGATATCAAAGAAGGCCTCCTGGCTCCGCTCTTTACCCATTATCATTTGAATATCGTCGATAATCAGAACATCTACCGAGGCGTATTTTTCCGCAAAAGTATCACCCTGTTGGTGTCTAATCATATAGATATACTCAGAGTAAAAGCTGTTAGTTGGCATATATAATACCTTCATCTCTGGATTTCTTCTCAGTAATTCATTACCAATCGCTTGTACTAAGTGGGTTTTACCAAGCCCAGGACTACCATATAGATAAAACGGATTATATTTTCCACCGGGATTATCGATTACTGCCCTAGCCACCGCCGCAGCGAGATTATTATTAGAGCAGACCACAAAGTTGTCCATTGTATAGTCTGCCTTTAGGTTAGAATCAAACTTCTTAACACCTCTCTCAGATTTTTCTACAACGTCGCGTTTAGGTGCTCGAGGCTTTATCTTAACAACCTCATCTAGTCTCACCTCTCTAGACTTAGGTTTAACTGTAGTTTCCGAGGAAACAATATATTTTACATCAGTAAATTCCACTGAATTATGTTTAAGAGCTTCGCGAATCACTGCATCGTATTTTTTCTGAATCTGACCTACCTTAAAAATATTTGGCGCCTTAATAGTAACTACGCCGTCAGAAATAGAGGCAAGGTGTACATCTTTGAACCAAGTCGCAAACGCAGATGGTGGGATTGACTGTTCTACCTCCGCTAGAACATTTTTCCACACATCAAACATAATTGGTTACCTCCTGACCTTCTTTCAACAACTTAATATTAAGATAATTATACACCAAATTTTAAGTTTTCCACAACTAAACCTAAAAATTGATTTCATTGTATAATAATTTTTCCTCTAACAGGGAAACACTTTTCCACAGGCTTCGCTCCAAATCTGATTTAATTGTGGAAAACTCCTTGGCTTATGTGGAGAAATGTGCTATACTATAACAAAGATTTAAGAATTTAAAACTAATAGGAATCATTTATGCCAAAACGCACCTATCAGCCACACAAGCGTCAGCGCAAAGTTGAACATGGCTTCATGAAAAGAAACGCCACTAAAAATGGCCGCAAGGTACTAAAGCGTCGCCGCATCAAAGGCCGCGCCCGTCTTACTGCGTAAATTGCAGTAAACCAAATCAATAACAAAGAAAAAGTCAGGACATGTGCCTGACTTTTTCTTCATACTGGGTTTCTTCTGTTGGGGTCTTCTTTCCGAAAGAAGACCCCATATGCTATAATAAAGCTAATGTTTAGGGAGGAATTCAGGTACATCCGGTCATACTTTAGGGTGGTAGATTTGAACCCCTTCCTTTTTGCACTAAACTTCATCACGGCAGCCCTCTATAAGGCACTGGATATTGCTAGACCTTTTATCGCAGCCCAGATCATTCAGGAACTAACCGTCCAAAACACAGAGGGAACTATTCACTATATTATCCTATACGCGGTAGTTTATATTCTATATAGATTATCCCTCTTTCTCAACTGGCGCGCTTACAGTAGAAATGTGGCTTATTGTTACCTAAAGCTTCAAGACAAAATTTTCAACAAGATCCTCTCTGTAGACCACTCATTTAAGCGCAAGGTTAACCGTGGCCGTCTTCTCAATATTATCGGTAATGACCTCTTTGACATTGGTGAAATGAACGACGAAATCTCAGAGTTTGCTACTACTCACATCCAGATTATTATAGTTCTGATGATCGCCGGCTATTATAGTCTCCCAATTGCGGGAATTATGGCAGTATCCGTTACGCTTCTTATCTATCTTCGGACTAAGCATGACCGTAGGTACAATTTCTTCTGGTGGAAGTCCCAAAAAGAGAACGATAATTATAGTAACTTTCTAAACCAAATTCTGACCGGCCTCCAAGAGGTCAAGGTCTTCAATATGCGAAGCTCCCTCCACCAGCACCTCGACAAGATTCAAAAACGCTACGACAAAAGCTACCTAGCCCAAAGAAAAGAAGTTACCGCAAGAGATAATGACATAAAATTTGTTGCCGTGTTTCTTTTCCGAGCCATCATCCTTACTATCTGTATTATTATGATGATGAACGGCGCTATGGAAATCAGTGTTTTACTTATGCTCTATTCTTACCATGAACAAGTAATCACTTACTCAAGAGATTTCTCCGACGCTACTATTGCGATTAGGCTAAATAACGCCGCCATTAGGAGGCTTATCTCTATTCTAAATTACAAATCAGATGAAAAACTCACCTTTGGTGACCTCAATCTAGACCACATTTCTGGCGCACTCACCTTTAAAAACGTCTCTCTAACCCTAGAAAAACAACCAATCCTAAAGAACCTTAGTTTTAAGATTAAGCCACACGAATTTGTCGCCATTGTGGGTTACCCAGGCTCGGGGAAGACTAAACTCTTTGACTTAATCTTACGACTCAATCGACCAACCCGCGGCAAAATCCTATTAGACAACATTAATATCAACGAGTTCTCTAAAGAAATATATACCTCCAATGTTGCCGTGGCAAACCAGATTCCATTCATCTTTAATACTTCCATTAGAAAAAATCTCAACTTTGTCGACACTGATATTTCCCACCAAATTGAGGCCTGCAAAACCGCAGGTATCCACGATTTTATTGAGACACTCCCGATGGGCTACAATACTATCTTGCGTGAGAACGGCGGTAACATTTCTGGTGGGCAAAGGCAAATGATTTCTATCGCGCGAACTATCTTAACCGACGCGGAGGTCCTGCTCTTAGACGATGTTACTACCGCCCTAGATCCGGACACCGCCAAACTCGTTCCGCGCCTGATTTCCCGTATCAAAAACAATCATACCGTCATCATGATTACCAAAAAACCAGAGCTCATGCGTATCGCTGATAGGGTAATTGTCTTAGACGATGGTAGGATTTCCGATATTGGTACCCATGAAAAACTACTAGAAAGAAGCGCCCTCTATCGCTCGATGCAGGCAGTCCGCTCTACTAATTACGAGGGGGGAGACGTATGAGATACTACCTGAGACTACTCAAAAAATATCTCAGTTTTAGAGCATGGGACAATAAGTTGCTAGCTATGCTTATCGTCACTGCTCTGCTTCGTACCGGCGCCAAGCTCCTCATTCCGATTCCAGTTGCGGCAATTACCGATTCCGCCACCGAGGGTGATTACAATATGGCGCTCATCTATGTTGGTGTTTTTCTAGTGGTGACAATGGTTTATTCTTTCTTCCATCACCTTAATTATGTCGCCTACAGTAAAAATGCTCTCTATATTCACGACTATCTGCAACGTAAGATATTGGACAAGGTTATCTCTCTAGACCAGGATTATGCCAAAAAGATTTCTCATGCTGAGATTATTAATACCGGCTTTGAGGATGTAGTGAAATGCCAGCGCATCCCAGATTATGTCTTTGATCTTACCTTGATGGGCGTAAGCATTTTTGCCGACGCTATTATTCTGGTGGTGATTGATCCATTAATCGGCGGGATTACCTTTATCTTAACTACACTCTCCTTTATCATTTTCCTCTACCACATGCGTCGACGCGACTATTACGCTAACCTTCGTCGCACCCATCAGGATGAAATCGCTAGTATCTACAATCAAGTTATCGACGGCCACAAAGAAGTTCACGCCTTTAATCTAGAAAAAGATTTGAGGAGTCTCGTTGAGGAAGAAAAACGTGGTTGGAAAAGACAGTATTACAAACAACGTATTCATTCTGACCTAGGTGGCTCACTCACGCCGTTTATCCAGGGGGTCGGCCGCATCATTGCCTACGGTATCGCCGCCTACCTCATTTTGAAAGGCGAATATAGTGTCGCGACACTCGTCCTTGTGATGGGTTATTACGAAAATATGCACAATAGCTTTGATGAAGCTACAGATATTATCTTCGAGATCACCAGGTCCAACGTAGCCACTAATCGTGTTTACCGACTACTAAATTATAAGCCTCCTCGCAAACTCGAATTTGGCAAAGTTGATAATGACGAAATCAAGGGCGAGGTTATCTTCGACAATGTGTCATTCACTTATGGTCGGAAACCGCTCATGAAAAACGTTAGCTTCACTATCTCGCCGGCCAGCCTGGTTGGCCTAGTTGGAAAGTCTGGGTCGGGGAAGTCTACCATCTTCCGACTCTTGCTCCGTCTTTACAAACCGACCAAAGGAAAAATTTTTATCGACGGTAAAAATATTTTCAATTACAACGAAAAAGTTCACTCCACCAACGTTAGTATAGTTACCCAAAAACCATTCGTCTTCGATATGACGATTAGGCAAAACCTTAGCCTGGTAGATCCAGATATTGAGCATCAAATCGAGGCCTGTAAAACCGTTGGCATCCACGAAGACATTATGAAACTAAAAGACGGCTACAATACTAGACTGGTTGGCGACGGAGAAAACCTTTCCGCTGGACAAAAACAGCTCTTGTCGCTCGCCCGCACCCTGCTTAGTAAATCGGAAATTCTCCTCTTTGATGAGGTCACCTCCGCACTTGATGCTGACACTACTAAGGAAGTCATTGAAGTTTTGAAAAAACTCAAAAAAGACCATACTATCCTGGTCGTCACCCATAAACCGGAAGTTATGCGCCAGATGGATGAGCTTATCGTCATAGAAAACGGCACCCTCGTTGGCCGCGGCACTCACAGAGATCTTCTCCGGAACAAATTCTACAAACTCCTCCAAAAATAGCATATAATATATATATGCTAAATAAGAAATTCCGATTTCATTCCCGTGGCGGCGTCCGGTTTACTTATGCTCATGGCAAAACCATTAGGACTCCCAAACTTTCTCTAGTCCACAACGAAAATTCCCGTGGCTTTCAGCGTGTTGCCGTAGTAGTTTCCAAGAAAGTAGAGAAGAGCGCGGTTAAACGGAATCGCATTCGCCGCCGAGTTTATGAGGCTATCCGCGCCGAGTTTGATAAGGCGCCAAAGAAGCACGATTTCATTTTTGTAGTGTATAGCAAAGACGTTGCCACCATGGATTTTGCGGAGCTCCGCACCCTTGTCAGTTCACTTTTCTCCCAGAGTATGATATAATACCGCCAATATGTTTTGGTTAATTGATGTTGTCATTATTCGCCCAATTGTCAATATTTTATTTGTGATTTACAACGTGGTTGGAGATTTTGGTCTTGCCATTATTCTCTTTACTATCATTGTAAAACTCCTCACCTGGCCACTCGTGAAGCGCCAGCTCCAACAGACTAAGTTGATGAGGAAGATTCAGCCGGAACTTGCCGAGATTAAAAAGAATTGCAAAGGCAACCGCCAAATGGAATCTTTGCAGATGATGGATCTCTACAAGAGAAACAACATCAAGCCATTCCGCACTGTTCTTACCACTTTGATTCAGCTTCCAATTTTCTTCGCCCTCTTTATGTCGATTTCTGCCATGGTTAACCCTCGCCCGTCTGGCGATACCTGTGGCAATACTAATGTCTATAATTGCGCCTATGAACCAGTCCGCAGTCTCCCACGCATCGCCGAAATTATTAGCAAACAGGACGAATATTTTGTTGACGTTGATAGCGCCAAAGCTGCCGCCGAAGCCGGGGAAGAGGTCCAGACCGTTACTTACAAATTTGAGCCAAAACTCTTTAACCTAATTGATCTTTCTGCTCATCCAGCCGATGTCTTCCAGGGCAAGATTTCTGTTAGCTCGTTCACGATTCTACTCTTTGCTCTCGGCGCCGCTCTCCTGCAATATTTTGCTTCTCGCCAACAAAATCCTTCTGGCAAGTCTAACAAGTCCAAATCCTTCCGCCAAATGATGAAAGAAGCCGGCTCTGGCAAAGAACCAGATCAAGCCGACCTTTCTGCACTCACTTCCAAACAGATGACTATTATGATGCCATTCATGATGTTCTTCATCATGTTCTATCTCCCAGGCGCTCTCGTCTTCTATTACATGCTATCTAGCGCCATTGCCGTCGTCCAACAGCACATCGCTCTCAAGAAAGCCGAGACAGAAATGGAAATTTCTGCTGACAAAAGTATCTTAAAAGAACTTCGCAAAATCAAAGAAGCCGAAGTTGTAGAAAACAAAAAAACCGGAACCAAAATTACCAGAATTACTGCCAAAGATACTAAAAAGAAAAGGAGAAAATAATTATGGATAAAGACGAATCAGTACGCTTTGCCACTAAGTATCTAGAAGATTTACTGAGTTTCTTCGGTATTAATGTTGCCGTAGACTCCACTATGGATGATGAAGTAATTCAACTTTCCGTACCATCCACCTCTATGAACTCGTTACTTATCGGCAAGAACGCCGACAACCTCCGCGCCTTACAGTTTATCGTTTCGCAATCTCTTGCGGCTCGTGGCGCTGAGATTACCCGTGTCAATGTTGATGTCGCCGATTACAAGCGTCAGCGCGCTGACCGCATCGCCGAGAAAGCCGAAGGCTGGATTAAAAAAGTTAGAGAAACCGGCGAACCAATGCGCCTTGATCTCTCCCCAGCTGATCGCCGTGTCGTCCACAAGCTCGCCGAAGATTACTCCGGCATCTCCACCCACTCCGAGGGAGAAGGCCGCGAGCGTCAGCTCATCATTGAGCCAGTTGCGGAATAATTATTATTCTGTTCTTCCGCCTAGAATTATCACTACATCAATTCCTGCAGTATCCACCCCTGCAGGAATTTCTTCTGCTGGGCGTGCAGTCACATTATTGTAGCGTTCAGTTAATTTCTTTAATGTCGCAGGAGTCTCTCCAGTCACGTCATAAACATAGAAGTTCTCTGGATACTCTCCATCAGGCGCATCGGCAGCAGTGACTTTATTGAATCCTAGCTTTTCTAGTTCCGCCTTTTCTTGTGAAGCAGCACCAATCTTACCAGAGCCGTTTAGTACGGCGACTACTGCATCTTCACGCACAGCTGGGTCGGAGATCAAGAGTTTCTGGACGTAATCTTGGATGGCGGTGTAATTTCTCATACCAGCCGCCGGTACCACATAAGAAATATTATTCATCATCGCGGTAGAGAGCAGATAAATATTCTTATCATAATCAATCAATGGAATCTGTCTCATGTCGTCAAGGGAAATATCTTTGGCCAGATAGAACAAAGTCTTTAGCTCTTCAATATTGAAGTCCATTCTCACGTTGTCACCCACCACATCGACTATGCTAAGCACCGTGCCAAGGTCAAACCCACCTTCCACCAGTCTGTTTTGGATGGCGGCCAAGATTTTTTGCTGACTATTACCACGCGTAAAGTCGCCCATCTCAGTACCATGTCTGGCACGCGCTAGACCAAGAGCCTGCTCGCCATTTAACGTCACTGGCTCGCCAGCTTTGATAAAGGTGTTGGTCCAAGTATCTTCAATGTCTTCATCAAGCGTCACGGTGATTCCGCCGAGGCCGTCTACAATTTGGACTAGCGCACCCCAGTCCACATGGACTCTATATTGAATATCAATATCAAAGATTTCTTTCGTGACGGACTTTAAGGCTTCTGCTCCGCCGGATTCGTCCTTGCCGTACAAGTTTGCACAGAAATATACCTCGTTCACTTTTCCGGTAGAAGTACAGGTATTACCGACGTACAAGTCACGTGGTAGGCTGACCATCGCTACGTCGCCCGATTCTTGATCGAGTGAAACCACCATAATAGAATCTGTTAGCTGTGCGCCATCATGCACGCCTTCGCCCTCCTCGCCGTCCATGTTATAGCCGGAAGTTCCAAACAGCAGGATATTAGTGCGACCTTTTTCGTCGGTCTTGAGTTTTACGTTAGAAGACATCGCGCCGATGAAGTCAAAAATTCCAGAGTTTCCGCCTGTGAGTTTAGAAATAATTCTATCTCCCCAGACCAAGAAGCCACCCACGCCCGCCGCAATAATTGCTACTACAATCAGCGCGGCAATTGCGCCTTTGTGGCTCTTCTTACCGGACTTTTTCTTACCATGTTTTCTAGGTGCCTCAGCCGAGTCTCGGTGTTTCAAACTATAATCTGGTTTAAGTTCTTTGGATGATAAATCAAATTCTAATGTCGACACGGGTTTTATAAAATCCTCATTTGCTTTTAATCTTGCTTTTCTAACTTCAACAGAATTTCTTGATAGGCCAAAATCTTCGTTTTTGCGTCTTTGCGTTGGTACTTGTTTGCGCAGGGCCTTGCGTTGTGGTTTTGTGGCACTAGAAAAGCCCACCGTCCTTTTGGACGAGGCACTTCTCATTCCATCAATCGTGACTCCACTTCTCATGACCATCTACTCACTCTATTATAACATAAGCGGAGTCGTCTGCCTTATTAATTTTTGACATTTTGCGGTATAATTTAAACAGATGAGTATTAAATTAACCAAAAAGCAGACCCTAGTCTATAACTATATTTCTGAATTTATCAAAGACAACGACGGTCGCGCCCCGTCCTATCGTGATATCTGTGCTGGCCTTGGGCTTTCTTCTGTCTCCGCCGTAGCAGAACACGTTGATAACCTCGTCAAGCTCGGCGCCCTCCGGAAGATTCCGGGCGAGGCCCGCTCCCTGGAGGTGATAGATATCACTTATCCAGAAACCAAGAACCTCTTCCGCCAGACTATGAGCACCGCCACGACGGAAGAAATTGAAATTTTAAGAAAGGCCGCCGCTATTTTAGGGGTTGAGTTAGGAGAAGAAGCATGAAAGATTTTAGCTATCTAGATAAAAATTCCATTTATCTTGATTCTGCCTGCCAGTCACTTCGCCCGCAGCCAGTGATTGACGCACTGAACAATTATTACAAAAAGCATAATTCTTGTGGCGAACGCGTCAAATACGAATGGGGCGAAATCACCGACGAAAAAGTCGAAGCCACTCGCGCCAAAGTTTTGAAGTATGTCAAAAGATCTCCACGTCACTATTTTGTCTCTTTTACGCTCAACACCACCTATGGCTTAAATCTGCTTTTGTCCCAGATTAATGTCAAAAAGGCTGGGATCAAGACTATTGTCACATCTGACATTGAGCATAACTCGCCTTTTCTTTCCACGATTTCTTGCGCCAAGAAAAACAAGCTAAAGCGTCTCGTTATTTCCAGGAACGCAGATGGCTCACTCCCGACCGACAAAATCCCAGACCACGCCCTCGTCGTCGTGAACTGCGCATCCAACATTGATGGCCGATTACTTGTAAATATCAAAGATGTAGTAAAGAAAGTCCACAAATCCCACGGATATATTATTATTGACGCCGCCCAAGCTATGGCGCATTCCGCCCATATATTATATGACGTAGAGCCGGACGCCATTTGCTTTTCCGCACACAAGATGTACGCCCCGTCGCTCGGCGGCATCATCATCAAAAACGATTTTGCACAATTAATTGATACGACCTTTATCGGTGGCGGCATGGTAGACGACGTCGATAAAGAAACCTATCTTTTGTCCAAGGACAACAAAGAACACCGCTATACCCAGTTCGAATCTGGCCTCCAAGCTTGGGGAGAAATCATCGGCCTTGGCGCCGCCATTGACTGGCTAAACGGCCTGCCAAAATCCGCCCACCAGGAGCTAGAAGAAAGTTCCAAGCAGCTCTTTGACTTCCTCAAAAACCACCCACATATTCATCTGATTAACGACGCTCCCGCTACTACCATGTCTTGCTACGTTGACAAAAAAGAAGTCGGTTTTGACAGTCACACTCTAGGCTCCGCCCTCGCCGACGAGGGAATCATGGCGCGCACCGGCTACTTCTGCGTTCACTATTATTTGGATCATGTCAAGCACTACCCGCCACTCATTCGTTTCTCCCTCGGCTACCACACCAGGAAGAGCGACATCGACAAAGTCATCTCCGCCCTCAAAAATATCTAGTATAATATATATATGGTTTGTGTTGCTGCATTCATCATTTTAGTTTTAATTGGCGTTTTTGTCGCCGTCATTTCTATTTTTAAGCGCGACTTTGGGCGTCGTTACATGAAGGCTCTAAAGAAGGCCTTTCATTGTTTTGGCAAAAAAGTTCGCCTCCAAAAATGTGACACCAATTTTTCTGACGATGTAAAATCCTTGCTACTTCGGAAAATTATTTTGAAAAAGCCAAAACTCGTCAAACCACTTTCTATCACCATCGAAATCGCCAGCGTTCTTCTGGTTGTCCTTACCGTTTGGTCTATCGTGGAAGCGGCCAAGGCCGGGCTTTCTCTCTGGGCCTTTGGCACGTGCAATATTTCCCAGCCATCTAACTGCGCCCTCGGCGCCGATTCTTGCGGTCTAGACGAAGACAATCTCAACTGGTTCACAGAATGGGGAGAATTATTTAGCAATATTCCAGACCGTATCCGCAGTTGGCGCGAGGAAGAATACACTTTCTTCAACTTCGCCTTTATCACCGGCGATAATGCGGACAACGCCGCGCTCTCCATCATTGATCCAGGTTGCTCCGTCTGTCTCCAGTCCTACAAGAACATCAAAAAAACCGACACCTTCCTAGAAAAACATCAGCTCCGTGTCGTTCTTTATCCTATTAGAAATACCAACGGGGAACTCCGTTTCAAGAATTCGGAAGTCATCACGCGCTTTATTCTCGCCACCAATCAGACCATGAATACTGACACCTACTCCGCCAAGATTATTGACCGCATTTTTACAGGATTCGACGCAGACGGCGACAGCTACCAAGGCGTATTCAATAATAAATTGAGCGAAGAAGAAGCGGCTGAGCTCTTGTCCCAGTGGTTAGTAGAATGGGGAATCGATGCGGAAATCACCAAAGCGATTCGCGCTACCATGATCAGTGAAGAAATCACCAACCAGCTAAACTACAACATCGAGACCGTGAACAATGTCATCAAGCCAAAAGGCATCCCGACCATGGTTTATGACAACAGAAAACACTTAGGACTTTACAAGTAGCTTAGCTTTTTAATTAGCGCTTTACGAATCTCCTCGTCCTCAATTAAGTTGATGGAAAAAGTTTTGTAGCCAATCCTGTTGATACTGGCGCCGCAGTGATAGACGGTTTGATCGTCCAAAAAAAAATACCGGTCGTGGAAAGAATTGTCAAAAATTACATCGAGGTTGTGATATTGTTTATTGTAACGTTCAATATCCTGTTTGGTAAGGAAATTGTTTGGCTTGGTGATAATAGTGACAGGAATGTCTAGTCGTTTAATTATATCTAGGATAGTTTTGTCGGCGTAGGCGTCTATAATTATTAGTTTTTCTTTTGCGCAGTTAAAGATTTCTTGGATTTTGGAATAGGCGTCATAGATTTGGCCATTGAAGTAGATTTCGCTAATCTTTTTCTTTTCTTCGAGTTTTTCAAAAGAGGCCTCTAGGGCTTGTATTTTGTCGTGGTCTTCCATGACGAGGTTATTGACGTATTTTTGTTCAAGAAGAGTTGGCGCCATAAGGTGACGCATCGCAACGAAAGCCCTCATAATAGCAATGCTCATCTCCGATGCTATCTCTGTCTTAAGAACTGTGGCTAACATTGCAACGCCCTGCTCCGTGAATACGTATGGTAGTTTTCTCACGCCGCCGTGGTTGTTCTCTACATTATAACTTGAAGTTTCAATCTGAAACTTCAAGTCTTGATACTCAGCTTCCGTAAGCTGGAAACAGAAATCCCCCGGGAATCTGTCTAGATGCCTTTTCACGGCAAGGTTAATAGATTTTGTACCATTTTTACATTGGTATAGTCTTGCTAAATCCGAGTCTAGCATCACCTGTCTTCCCCTAATCTCATATATGAGATTATTGAGAGAATCGTCATCAGAAGTGTTGTTTGTTTCTACGAGAGTGTAATTTTTCATTGAGAGCAACCTCCGTATTTAATGAGCTAATTATTTTATAGTTCCATTATTGCAGAGTAGGTGGCGTCATTGCAAGCATGAGCGTAATTTTTGAGGTCAAAATTTTTGACCTCAAAATCAAGTTCCATCTTGAAGTCACAATTTGTGACTTCAAGTTTTTACCTCCATAGAAGTAAAAACTTCCGCTTTTCGCCAAAGTTTTTCTTCCATAGAAGAAAATTTTCACCCTCTTGCCATCACAAACAACTTATGCTAAATTAAATGTAATGAGAGGTACAATTTTCATGAAAAAAATAGTCAACGGGGGAGGGAATAACAGGAAAAAATTTAACGCACTGGGGCTGAAGGCTCTGCGCAGTCTGGCACCGCTTGTGGTGGCGGCATTCTTGACGCCAATTGCAGTCGGCTCACTGGCTAGCGCCCAGAACACTTACGCCGATACAGAGGTCGGCGCCAATGTCACCAGACCGGCTTTCGTGCTCTATGTCACCGCCGATCCGACGGTCACGCTTAGCTTAGTCTCTATGTCTAGCGGCGTCATGTCCGTGGGAAGCTCCACAGTTACCACCGGCACCACTTCGCCGAGCGGCTACAAACTCTACATTGGCATGACTGGTACCTCTAACTCTCTTATTAATACTACCGACAGCTCCAAGGTAATCACCTCTAGCGGTACCTTCACAAATCCTGTCGTCTTGACTAACGGTACTTGGGGTTATGCTATCGCTCACGAAGCAACATCTGTTCTCCCTACCAATGGCTTTGAGGACTCTTACAGCGTCATCAGTAGCGCCACCCCAACCGACGGCACATTTGCCGCTATCCCAATCAGCACCTCTCCAGCTCAGAAGATCGCCCAAACTTACGCTACCGGCTCCCAGGAGCTCGAGGTCTTCTTTGGTGCTAGAGTAGGTTACGAAACCGCCACCGGTGCTTATACCAACACCGTCCTCTACACCGCCATCGCTGACGATACTCCAACCCACGACATTTCCGTTGCCCCAACCACGGTTGATAATGACGGCGGCCACACCATTACGGTTGCTACGCCACTCTTTACTACCGTTAGCAACTTTGAGCGGCACGTCTATCAGCTCACCGCTGACGAGTACGCCGCTGTTACTAGAGCAACCAATCCAGTCCCAGTCACCGATTACAGTGCCCACGAAATGACCTGCTCCACTCTCACCACAGACGCCTTGACCATGACCTGTACCTCTCTAGCGGGTACTGCCGGCACGCACTATATCTATGTTGATATTCCGTACTTCTCCGAAAATTACTCTACTGCTCTCACCCTCCACGCCTCCGACATCACCGGTATCACTACGATGCAGGAGATGACCTCCGCCATCTGTACTAATACCACTACCGGTACTACTACCTCCCTCACCGATACCCGCGACCAAAAGTCTTATACTATCAGAAAACACGAAGACGGTAATTGCTGGATGACCCAAAACCTGGCACTTGGCTCCACTACGGCCGATCTCACCCTCACTCCAAGTGACTCTAACATCACATCTGGCAGCTTTATCATCCCAACGACTGCCGTACAGACTAGCGGCTCAACCTCCTGGGGTGATGCCTCAAACTCCAGTAACGCTAAACATGTCTACGCCACCGGCAATACCACCTATGGCAACTACTACAACTGGTACACCGCTACAGCTGGTACCGGTCTCGGTACGATGAGCTCCACCTCCGCCTCTAGCCTCACCAACGCCACCGATTCCATTTGTCCGAAGGGTTGGCGTCTCCCAGATGGTGGCACTTCTGCCACTAAGTCCTGGTACGCTTTAGATGTTGCTCTCGGCGGTACCGGAGTTAACCGCACCGATACTACTCAAAGGAATAAGTTCATTAATTCACCATATAACTT
>CAYSIB010000004.1:0-56279 GCA_964431025.1 uncultured Candidatus Saccharibacteria bacterium | reverse complement strand
GCAAAGTGATTGGCGATCAGACCAATGAAATCAAGAAAAATGCCAAGAAGGTCATGAAAACTCTTCTTGGCAATAAACGCAAATCTAGCAAGAAACACTAAACTTTGTTAATCACTGGAATTACGATTGGAGTGTGGCCAGTGGCGTCATAAAGAATGTGGGTGACTTCTTCTTTGATTTCTTCTTTTAGCTCCTTCATAGCGGCGTCGGTAGAGACGGAACGCTCGGTTTTCATGCGGAGATAGTGACGAATCTTGCCGATTAGTTCCTCGGAATTGTCGAGGTAAATAAAAGCGCGAGAAACAATGTCCGGAGTCTTGACTAGGCGACCGGTCTTTTTGTTGATAGTAAGTACAATCACAAAGATACCTTCACGGGAGATGTGGATGCGGTCTTTGACCACGGCCTCGTGGACTGGCTGGTCGGCGTCATCATAGAGCTTGTTGCCGGCAGGAATACGGCCAGTTTTCTTAATTTTCTTGTCCTTGGTAAATTCGACAATGTCGCCATCATCAGAAATAATAATATTGTCTTTTGGAATACCGATGACGTTCTCGGCCATTTCGGCGTTATGTTGGAGCATATAGAATTCGCCGTGATATGGCATGTAGTTCTTTGGTTGTAAACGGGTAACAAAGTCAACGTGGTCTTCGTAGTAGGCATGGCCAGAAAGGTGAAGTGGACCAATGTTGGTAAGATGAGTCTTGCCGTTCTGGATAACTTGAGCACCCTCGCGAAGTAGACCATCAACCGTGGAAACAACGTGTGGCTCGTTGCCCGGAATTGGATTGGAAGAAAACACGATGGTGTCAGTAGATTTAATCTTGATATATTTGTGAGCGCCGGTGACCATGCGATTTAGAACGGCGTTAAGCTCACCCTGGGAACCAGTACAGACGATAGTAATTTTGTCGTCAGGAAGCTTGACGATGTCTTCCATTTTCATGATGACGTCTTTTGGAACTTTAATCTGTTTGGTACGGAGAGCGACCTCGACGTTATTAATCATGGAGAAGCCAGCAAAAGCGACTTTTCTGCCACGCTTGGCAGCTTCGCGCAGGGTAGACTCAATACGAGAAACCTGGGAGGAGAAACAGGAAATAATCACGCGGCCATTAGCATAGTGATCCATAACTTTGCCGAGATTATCACCAACGTCATACTCGGAGTGTGGGTGATGACCTGGGGAGTCAATATTGGTAGACTCGTTTAGCATGAGGTCGATTCCCTCGGTCTTGACGATTTCGTCGATGCGCTCGTAATCAGTTTGTTTGCCGTAAGGATTCTCTTCGTGACGCCAGTCGCCAGAAACATAGATGACGCCGTTTGGTGTACGGACGACGATGGCGGTGCTACCTGGAATGGAGTGGAGCACGTGGATAAATTCGACGCTCATGTGCTCGGAAACCTGGATTTTTTCGTGTTTGAATGGATCGACGACATTGTAGTTCAAATCTGGTTCGTCTTCTAGTTCGCTCATCTGCTTCTTGATCATGCCGATGGTGAAGTCTGTACCGTAAATCGGAGTCAAAGGATTAAACTTTGGCAAAAGATGACGACAGGCGCCAATATGGTCGAGGTGAGCGTGGGTAAAGAGGAGAGCCTTAACCTTATCTTTGTTGTCTTCGAGATATTTGATATCTGGAATCATGTAGTTGACACCTGGGTAATCGTTGCCGGCAAAGAGTACGCCCATGTCGATTACAATCATTTCACCCTTATACTCAATAATAGTCATGTTTTTGCCGATACCAAATTCGCCGACACCACCGATAGGAATAATGTGGACAGAATCAGCGGCTGGACGGGCGTTCTTGAGCTGGGCATGAGTGACCTGAGCGCCGTTATAGCCGTTATAGCGAGATTTGTTGACTGGTATACCGATAATATGCTGGGTAGCCTGGGCGTTGACGTCCTGAGAAAGCATTCTCTGGTGGTGAACCATTTCGCCTTTTCTAGTAGAAACAGACAAATTTACCTTGTTTTTGTCGGTTTTTGGGGTGGATTTTGGCGCTTTTTTGCCATTTTTTGGGGTTTTTGCAAGCGATTTTGCGCTCTTTGGCGCTTTTTTGGCGTTTTTAGGGCCTTTTGATACCAAGTGGGCATCCTTCCCACCTTCTCTGAAATTGCTGTTAAAATTGCGTTTCTGGGCCTCTTCGAACTGTTCTTTGATGGAAGGCAGACGCTTTTTTGCCGCGGAAAGTAAGCGAGCGCGGCGCTCCTGTTCATTTTGATTCATATAATAAAAAGTTCCTTTTATCTAAGTGTTTACAAGTAAATATTTAGTAACTTTATTATATCAAATCTAGTTTTTGTCGTCAAGGGCTTCGATACCTGGCATTGGCTCGCCACAGAGCAGATCAAGAGCCGCTCCACCACCGGTAGAAACTAGAGAAAAGTGCAATTCTGGGTGTCTAACTTCCAAATTTTCCACAAAACCGCTCGTGTCGCCTCCACAGATGACACTGGTGAGGTTTTTGGCTTCACCTAGGGTGGTAGCAAGGGTAGTGCTGCCAGAGGCGTATTTTTCCTCTTCTGCGACGCCAAGTAGGCCATTCCAGAGGACGGTTTTGGCATTTTTGACCAAATTTACGATTTTTTCGGTAGAAATTGGCCCCATATCCTTCTTAGAATCGTCTAGAAAGTCCTCTACGACATAAACATTAGAAAGAGCCGTCTGATAGCCATCGGCAGCAATCTTCCCTCCTACGACGATCTGGTCGGCTAGAGGCGCAAATTTGTCAATCAGAGGTTGTTTATCTTCCACCTTAGCACCACCAATAATCACGATGAACGGATGAGATGGAGATTCAGAGATTTTGCTCAGAGAAGTGACTTCTTTTTCCAGTAATAATCCGGCAACAGATGGAAGTTCCTTGGTAATAGCATCGGTTGAGGCGTGAGCGCGATGCACCACGGCAAAGCCATCCTGGACAAAGAGGTCGGCATGGGTGGCATCGACAATTTCCTTGGCAAATTCTGGAGAATTCTTTTCTTCTCCTGGGAAGAAGCGGAGATTTTCTAGAAGCAATATCCCGCCAACCGGTAGGGCTTCCACAGCATCTTCTACTTCTGGGCCGGAAACATCGTCCACAAAGAAGACCTTTTTCTCTGGGAGAAGTTCTCTAAGTTTGTCAGCAACAGGCTTCAAAGATAGCTCTGGGACTTTTTTCCCTTCTGGGCGACCGAGGTGAGATATTAGAACAATGCGACGAGCGCCTTTCTTGGCGAGTAAATCAAGAGTCGGGAAACTGGCACGGATACGCAAATCGTCCGTGACTACGCCATCCTTCATCGGAACGTTATAATCAACACGTACTAAAACAGTTTGTCCGCGGAGCTTAACATCCGCTACGCTTACTTTATCAAACATATTACCTCCAAAAATATTGTTAAATTCTGACAATTCTAATAGTATCTGATCCGCCGATGGCATCTTTGTGACCAGAAATAATCACGGCGAGCATCTCGGTCTTACCTTCTTCGGCTCGCAAGTAGCCAGAGTTCTTGAGTTCTACGGCAAGGTCGTAGCCATAATTATCGGAATATGGACGGACAAAGGCGGAGTTGGCATAAGTTAAGGCGAGCTGGCCAGCAACACGAGCGTTACTGGTAACGGTAATAATTGGGAGTTTTGGACGCTGAGCAGCAATGGCAGCAGCAGTAGCGCCGCTAGCGGTCTGACAAACAATCACGTCGGCACCAATTTTCTCGGCAAGTTGGGTCACGCCACCAGCGATAGCGTCATAGTTCTTGAACTCGCCAGTGACTTCATGATTAATAGGTGAGACGTGGGAATGATTCTGGGTGTAGAGGATGACCTTTTTCATAGCCTTGACCGTTTCGACAGGATATTTGCCGTTGGCGGTTTCGTCAGAAAGCATGACAGCATCAGCGCCTTGGATGACGGCGTTAGCAACATCGGAAACTTCAGCGCGGGTAGGCTCAGGATTGTCCACCATAGAGCTCATCATCTGGGTAGCAACGATACAAATCTTACCATGTTCACGACACATCGCAATGAGTTTTCTCTGGACAATAGGCACAACTTCTGCGCCAGCTTCTACAGCCATATCGCCACGCGCGACCATAATACCATCAGCGGCCTTGACGATGGCTTCCATGGCCTCGTCGGTCTCGATAGCTTTCTTGGTCTCAATCTTGGCAATAATCTTGGCGGTGGAGCCATGAGATAACATAATCTGGCGGAGTTTTTCAATATCGCTGGCGCTCTGGACAAAGGAAAGTGCGACATAATCAAAGTCGCGAGAAGCACCAAACTCAATGTCGGCCATATCTTTCTCTGTAATGATGTCACCACCAAAGTCGGTGTCTGGGAGATTGAGGCCCTTGTGAGTCATAATAAAACCATCGTTTTCGATGCGAACCTTGATAGCAGTACTAGAGACAATTTCCGTGACAGTGGACTTCACCTTCCCATCGAACATGGAAAGAGGCTCGCCAACCTTAACCTTGTCGGCAAGGTTGTATTGAATTGGAATAACGTTTCCGCCATCATGCTCGGTCACGGCGTGATCTAGAATCAGTTCGTCGCCGGTATGAACATCATAATGGTTGTCTTTAATCTCGCCGAGGCGAATCTTTGGGCCTTGGAGGTCTTGTAAAATAGCAACAGAGCGACCTTTCTTATTGGCGGCAGCACGAATCCAGGCGATTTGCTGATCGCGTTCAATATAATCGCCATGGGAGAAATTTAGACGACAGCCGTTAACACCAGCCATGATTAAATCTTCGATTTTTTGTTCAGAAAAAGTTGCGGGGCCAATAGTGGCAAGGATTTTAGTGCGTTTAAACAGTTTACTCATGTCTTCATTATATCATTTTAAAAACTTTTATGCTAAAATAAGTTTATGCGGAGGTATTATTCATACCCATATCAGGCGGAGCCGCTCCGCTTTCCTGTTGAACCGATAGCACGGAAGTTTGTGGCGGTGTCTATTTTCTTGTGCCTCTTTCTAGTGTTCTTTAACCTGGCAGCGCACGCGGCACTTGACCCAAAAAAGATGGCCGAAAACGAGCTTCAGACCTTAGCTAAAGATTATTATGAGAATTATTACTACGATGTGTTCACGGCTAATTTGCCAGAAGAAGATTATTTGATGGCATTCACAACTTATTCGGAGTATGGTTTCCCAAGAGTATATCTCCGTGAGTTGCTTCTGTTTGACGACGGTAGACATGCTAGCTCGCGTTCTTACTTTGAGGGACAATATTATTGCAACACCAACAGAACTGCCATTACGATTCTGCCGTACGCGCCATTCGGCCGGACGGATTATGAAGTAAAGTATAGCTACGACTGTGAGTGGCAATAAGTATTGCGTAAAACATAAAAATCTGATAAAATAATAGTACGGTCTCGTAGTATAACGGTTAGTACAACGGGTTTTCATCCCGTCAATAGGAGTTCGACTCTCCTCGAGATCACCAAAATTAGAGACGCCCTGCGGGGTTGTTTTTTTTATATAAAAAATACCCCCGGAATAAACCGGGGGTTTCTAAGGAGTATTTATTTGGTTAGAATAGACTATACGCAGCAAAGAGCGGCGCAAGTGTATTCGATTCGGTGGACATAATCTTGATGAAGATATCTAGGGCTACACCAATAACATCTTTTCTAGTATCGCCCATTGTGTCACATGCAACGGCCGCCCTGTAAGCCTCAGCGTTTTCTGAATCGTGCCTACTAAGGACAATAACGTTTCCATTCGCATCACGAACTGGCTCGCCATCTTCTCCAAGTTGCACAACCATGTCTGCTTCCCACATTTTCTTGGCATTATCCCATGCTCCGCCAGAATTGCCCATAAAGAGCGCTTCTTTAATCGCGGCGATGATAGCTCCGCCGAGTATGCCAAGGACAAGGTTGGGGCCAAAAATGAAGCCGCATAGTGGTACTACCAATGCGATTACTGAAGGAATAAACATATACCCAAGAGCTTCGTCGGCTGCCATCCTGATAACATGATCGTAGTCTGGGCGAACAGTACCCTCTATCACTCCAGGAATCTTGAGCTGTCTTTCGCCTTCTTCGGCTAATTTCTTAGCTGCCTCGATAGTATTATGGCCAAGGATTGAAGAGAAGTGATCAATTAGCGCTCCACCGACGATCGCTCCGCCAATAATCATTACGATAGACATAGTTATAGCATGTGGAGAACCGAAGTACTTGGAGATGTCATATGCGCCAATATAAGAGAATACTAAAGATACAGTAGCGAAAGCTGCTGCTCCGATAGCGTTACCCTTACCAATAGCCGCAGTAGTGTTACCAACAGCGTCAAGCTCGTCGGTAATTCTACGTACACTCGGATCAAGATGGCAGCTTTCAGCGATACCACCAGCATTGTCTGCGATAGGGCCAAATGCATCAATAGAAACAGTGGTTCCAATGAAGCTCAGCATACCAACCGCAGCAATGGCGACACCATAGGTCCCGCATATTACGCAGGCGCCAATAATTGCTAATGCAATAATAACGCAGGGAGCCATAACTGAACGCTTTCCGACTGAGTCGCCTTCTGTCTGCTCGTAAGCTACACCTTCTTTTGCCATATAGGCAAGTCTCTTGACGTGAGAGTATTTGTAACTTGTGTAGATTTCCGTGAGCTTTCCTATCATGACTGAGCTTATCATGCCAAGTACAGCTGCTGCTATTGGGGAAAGCCAGCCCCAGATGAATGTTTCTGGTAACTCAACGTTTCCAAATATTATCTTTGCGCTGATAAGACCAATTAGGCTTACTATGATTGCAGAAAGATACGTTGCATGGTCTAGCTCCGTTGCCGGGTCAATGTCTTCTCGTGAAACCTCAGTTTCGACGCCGTTGATAAGCTTAATCTGCTTGCGATTTCTCAGGATGATATAGTTAACACCTACGATACTAGCAAGTAGACCACCACCTATCAGGATAAAGGGATACACAACTGCAGAATTAAGGACATCCAAGTTGTCCGCAAATTGCTGCGTAGCCACTAGATATGTCGCTACTGGTGTAGCGATAAGTGACTCTGAAAGGTCGGAGACATTGCCAGCAATATCATTGACGCAGTCGCCGATAAAATCGGCCATGGTATTAGGCATTCTGGCATCGTCTTCAGGCAGATTGTGGACATTTTTTCCAACGATATCCGCCGAAATATCAGCGGCTTTAGTGTAGTTTCCACCAGCAACACGATTAAACATAGCCACCAGAGAAAATCCTAGCGAATAAGTTGTAAGTCGCATTGATAAGGGGTTACACAGGACATTCAAAAGGAAACCGTGTCCATTAGCTACCGTAGTAACACCACCAGAGACGATAACGATAGCCATTGCACCAAATACTGCAAAAGCCGGCACAGAATAACCGCTGATGCTACCGCCAAGAAGTGCTATACGCAAAGTTCTACTCATAGCCTTGGTCACTCTCGCCGCATTAGTTGTGCGGACATTACCGTAGGTACCCCCCCTCATACTGATTACCACAGCCAAACTAGACAACAATGCTCCAAACATGAACGAAAGGCCAGAGGTCTTTTCCATGAATAGAGAGTAGATACCTGCCACTATTATGACAGTTGGTATAATCACTCGGTATTCTCTGCGCATAAAGGTTTTGGCACCAGCACGGATAATACCTGCGGTCTCTTTCATTTCTTCAGTACCTTCATCGTGGTTCTTCAAATCTATGAAGTTACGAATGATAAGCCCAAAAGCAATGATAGAGATAAACATAATACCGTAGTAAACTAACATATGGCTTCTACCTCCTTTTTTAAAGAACTTGTTGCAAAACAAATAGTGCGCGCTCCTTAGACGCCCACTGGGGCATATTTTACCACCGTTAATTGTTTGCTGCAAGCAAAAACGTTTTGAGGTGACACAACTTGTAATTTGGGGTGTTTTTGGTTATAATATAGAGAGTGCCCCGGTCGTTCAACGGATAGGACATATCCCCTCTAAGGATACAATGCTGGTTCGATTCCAACCCGGGGTACCACAATATGGAAGCTTGGCCGAGTGGTTGATGGCGCTGGTCTTGAAAACCAGTAAGGGTAATACCTTCAGAGGTTCGAATCCTCTAGCTTCCGCCAGGAAGAAGGATTGTCGCGGAGCGACTTTCCTCTAGCTTCCGCCATAAACAGGAAAACAAAAAATGACACGAAGACGACGCTTTAATAGAAATTTTTGGATAGTTCCCTGCCTGATTTTGGCAGGTTTTTTGATTTTTGTAGAAATTAGAATGGCCATCATGGACGCAAAAGTAGATTTTTTGCTAGACTTTGTGGCGCCGGAAAGTGATTTCACGGGAATAGAATACCAGCCTGGATTTGGGCAATGGGCGGTGGCACTAAACGGCGAGACAGTATCAAAAAGTGCGGAAGAATTATCGGTCCAGCCGACTGCCAGTACAGCAAAAATGATTCTGGCGCTGGCCGTGATGGAGAAAAAACCATTTGCGCTAGGAGAAACGGGTGAGCCTATCACCATTACGGATGATTTATATAGTATATATGCAAATTATGTGGCGATAGGTGGTTCCACTACGGTAGTGCAAGTTGGTGAGGTTATTTCCGAGTATGATGCGCTGGCTTCGGCGTTGATTGCTTCGTCTAATAATATGGCAGATAGTCTGGCGGTTTGGGCATTTGGCTCTCTAGCGGAATATCAGAAATACGCACAAGAAATGGTGACTAGACTGGGCGCGCACAATACTACGGTGGGGCCGGATGCGAGCGGGTTTGATGATGCAACAACTTCCACGGCGGAAGATTTGGCGCGGATTGGCGAGGCGGTTTTAAAACAACCAGTGCTGGCAGAGATTGTTGGAAAAACTAGCGCTGCGGTGCCAGTAGCTGGAGAGATTGAGAATACTAACAAGTTACTTGGCATAGACGGAATTATTGGCGTAAAAACTGGCTATATTGGTGCCTCGTCAGGCTATTGCCTTGTTTCTGGATACAAAGAAAACGATGAGATTATGACAGTGGCATTACTTGGTGCGCCATATCGTCAAACCTCGTTTGAGGCAACTGAGGCGATTGTCGCCCAGGCTCAAGAAAAAATCAAACCTCGCGAAATTGTTGGCGAGGGGCAAACGGTGGCACATTATTACACTTGGTGGACGGGAGACGTGCCAGTAAAAACTACTAAAGCGATGTCCGGTATCATTGTTTCTAACGCAAGCGCCGCGATTAATAGTGAAAACTTAATTATCAGTACAGCGGAATCGGAATATACCACACCAGTTTCTGTGGAGGATTTTCCAAAACAGCCAAACCTCTTCCAAAGATTCTTGCACATATTTGGATGGAAAGCAGAATAAAAAAATGGTAGCAACGACTGGGATCGAACCAGTGACCTTGGGCTTATGAGTCCCACGCTCTAACCAACTGAGCTACGTTGCCACTTTCCATATTATATCATATATTTGCCCGTTTGTGTTATAATTGATACATGAAGAAGAAATCTGGGTTTACACTTTTAGAACTTATCATTGTAATTTGTTTTGCGTCACTAGCACTGGTACTGTTTTTCACACAGAAGGCCAACGTGGATGCGATGAACCGCGACAAAGACAGAAAAACCGCTATCAACGCGATGTATTATGCACTTGAAGAAGGATTCTATGCACAAAATGGTTATTACCCAGAAACCATTTCCGAAAAAAATCTCACCGTGATTGACCCACAACTATTCACGGACCCATCAGGAATCGTACTGGGCGAGACAGGCTGTTCTTATTTCTATAACGCTGCCAACTGTGAAGACGGCGAGTGCAAAGAATACACGCTGCGTGCCGTGCTTGAAAAAGAAGACGATTTTATCAAGAGAAATAGAAACTAAAATAATTATTCCGCGTCAGAATTATCAGAAGGCTGATTTTCTGATTCGTCCTCGTCGTCATATTCGCGCTCATCTTCTGGGCGACGGTGACGACGCTTGGTCTTTTCCTTTTCTAGGTGGACAAGGTGAGTAATAGTGTCTAGTTCGTCCTTTGGCGTGTTGACATACTTAAAAACATAAGTCGTTTCGTCACCAACGGTGGACATGCGAATAGTGCCAAGTTTGAAGAAATGATCGGCAATATTTTCCTGCATGAAGGAAACGTCTTCAATAGAAAGAAGCTCAATCACGTTGACGGATTTAGAGAAAAGAGAATTAGCTTGGTGGTGGATCAGGCGCTTATTAGTAACGTAAAGACGATTAGCGCGGTAAACCTTGGTACTGATAAAGGCCGCGGCGGTAATAATACAGAAAAGAATCAGAATAATGAGATAGAGATAAGATTTAGCAAAACCACCAAGGACGGACGAAGCGTCGGCGGCATTAAACTCTAGGAACAAAATTGCGATAAAGAGCGCCAGATAGCCAAAACCAGCGGCACCCCACATCAAGACCACACCTAGGTTAGAACGAGAAATAGCGAGTTCAACGAATTCATTTTCTTCAAGACGAAGCTCAGGAAAATCCTTGGCACTGCGTGCGTGATGGAGCTTAATTAATTCCTTCTTCATCGGGTTCTCCTGTTTTCTCTAATTATAGCACAAAATGACTATTTTTGCCAGTTCTTTTTAAGATGTTCTCTGGCCTTGGCGGTAACACGGCGACCACGAGGAGTGCGCTCAATGAAGCCGATTTGGAGCAGGTATGGCTCGTTGTAATCCTCAATTGTGGTGGCTTCGTCGCCAGTTAGGGCGGCTATTGTATTCAGACCGACTGGGCGATCGCCGTAGTTCTCTTCCATGAGACGGAGCAGATTTCTGTCCGCAGGGTCGAGACCGAGTTCGTCAATTTCCATCAAATCTAGGGCTTTCTTGGCGATATTGGTATCGATGACGCCGTCGCCGTTAACATCAGCATAGTCACGGACGCGACGGACGAGGCGGTTAGCGATACGCGGGGTGCGGCGAGAACGAGTGGCGAGGAGCTTGACCGCGTCTTTTTCTATCTTGGTGTTTAGGATATTAGCGGTACGAGCAATGATTTGTTCGATTTCGTTTTCTTTATAATATTCGAGGCGGTGGAGCATACCAAAACGGTCACGGAGCGGACCGGCGAGCGAGCCAGTACGAGTAGTCGCGCCAATCACTGTGAATCCCGGAAGATCGAGACGGACGCTACGCGCAGCAGGGCCTTTGCCGATGGTGATGTCGAGCTTAAAATCCTCCATAGCGGAGTAGAGGACTTCCTCTACGGTACGGCGGAGACGGTGAATCTCATCGATAAAGAGAACGTCGCCATCTTGGAGGTTTGTCAAAATACTAGCAAGGTCGCCAGCGCGCTCAATGGCGGGACCAGAAGTAATTTTCAAATTGGCGTTCATTTCGTGGGCGATGACGTTGGCCATGGTAGTCTTGCCAAGTCCTGGAGGACCATATAATAATATATGGTCGAGTGTGGAGCCGGGGCCATCAGTATCGCCAGATTCTTTACGTTTCTTAACAGCATCAATGGCAATTTTGAGATTGCTCTTCATGCGATCCTGACCGATGTATTCATCAAAAGAAAGCGGACGAAGGGATTTTTCTATCACTTCTTCTTCGGCGTCATTTTCTGAAACAGTAGTGCTGACGATACGTTCAATTCCCATAACTTCCTCTATTATAGCACAACTAAAAATAGCAGCTCTTGCTGCTAGATTTAGGCGGCGCATCCGCGCCAACTCGAGGCGAGTCGTATCCACTGCAAAAGTCGTGGGCGACTCTAGTGAGCATTTTACTATAGACAATGCTCCTTATGATTATTATATCGCATATTGTTAACAATTTCAACACTACTTTTTAAAGTTTTCCACAGCGCATGGTATAATGGGCATACAATGAGAATAGAGATTAATAGGAGATTAAACGTATTCGTCGATGAGACCGGCGATTTTGGCTTCGAGAAAAGGTCTGCATCCCTCTATGAGATCTCCCTGATTCTCCATGAGCATAACGACCGAATTGATGACCAAGTGACTAGTCTTAACGGCAAGTTCTCCACTCTCGGCTTTGATGGGATACTACATATGGGCGACCTAGTAACCGGTCATGGCGACTATACAGGAATGGAAATATCGGAAAGAAGAAAGATTTTTACGACCTTCTATGCCTTCTCTAAAACAGTCAATACTCATTACTGTTCGGTCGTTGTAGAGAAAAAGAATCTCAAAACCCCAAAGGAGCTAAGCTCTCGTATTGAAAATAAGCTCAGCGTATTTCTTACGGAAAATTTGAATTATTTTCAACAGTTCGATGAAATTGTGATTTATTACGATAATGGGCAGACGCAGATCGGAAAAATTTTAAACAAAGTTTTCAGTCAGTTGTCTGGATATAGAAAAGTCAGCAACTTTAATAAGAAAGAAAAGAAGCTGTTCCAAGTCGCGGACATGATGACGTACTTAGACAAATTAATATACAAGTACAAAAATCACATTAAATTTTCCAAAACAGAGGCAAGATTTTTCTCAGATAGGGATGTAAAAACATTACTACGCGAACGAGAAAAGAAAAACTTAAGGTAGCTGAATTAATTTGATAAAATACAATTATCGAAGTTCTAGAGGGCTCACTTAGAGCTAAGCCTAGAGCTTCTTTTTTTGTCTTAAAATGAATACTATTCGAAAATCCCCCATTTCTGGGGGATTTTCCGGGCGCGGGCCTAGTATAATGCCTATAGTTTGGTCATATAATAAACATCATAGAAAGGTTAAATAGCGCCCGTTCTCACGCGAGAACTAGATTAATTAGTTAGTCGTTGCGGTGTAGACGATGGTATCAGAGTAGATACCAGTAGCCTGGTCAGCAGCGGTTGATACGTTATAGTCAACGTAGGTGATGCTACCGCCACTAGTTTTGGAGCTGGTCTGGTTAATTTCTACGGCAGTTCCGCCTGCGGCTGGCACAGCTTGAGCAGTCTTACCTGCGTAACTAGAGGTGTTTGAATCTGGAGTAGAGTCAAAATTCCACTTTGCAGTACCTTCTGCGACGGCGCCAGCGCCAGTTGGAATATAGTACGCTCCACTGGAGTGTGTTAGGCTTGTATCGTCATCTTTGTCAATGACGGAAAGAGTGTAGCCGCTAGCGTGATTGGTCCAAACTGTAATCTTTGAGCCAAAGCTATTATCTGGGGTAACGGCAGACATGTCGCCTTCAATTTTAGCATTTGGAAGAAGTGAAATATAAGAAGAAGATGTGTTTGCGGCATAGTCGAGCGTAAAGTTGGTGAGGGCTTGACCGTCAATTGTAGTTGCACCGCTTGGGCTGTAAGCTTTTGCTACGCCATAGGTTGGCTCAACAGGCTTGTAGTAAGTTTTGTTAGGATCGACAGTGTCGTCTCCGGTTGCTTCGTATGTGTAGGCACCAGCACTTCCAGAGCGTTCATAGAAGCCTTCGGCTGCTGGATCTGAGGTTGGAGTACCAACAGCAAAAGTACCAGAGTGCTCTGTTCCGGAATCGTTGTTGCCTTCAATTTGCATAGCAATAGCTGATTCAACTTCAACGAGAACTTGTGCATCACCGCTGACAGTTTCAGCATACGTAAATGCTGGCAAGGCGGCGACGCCGAGGCCGGCGACAACGCCTAAGGCAGCGATAATTTTAGTAGTTTTAGACATAATTTTTGTTCCTTTCTTTATGTCAGATTTTTATATTTATGACCTTTTGTAATTCCCATATTACCCCCCCCCCCGGCACCTTTTGTCAAGTATAATTTTTATGCTTTTTTGAATTTGTCGAGTTTTCCACAGCTTTTTGGCGAAATTACCGGGGGTGGGAAAGCGATTTTGGGTGACTTGACAAAACTGAAACTTTCCATAGAAATTCAATGTTATAATATGAAAAAGGAGAAATTATGGCTGATTTTAAAGAATCCAAGACCTACAAAAACCTGCAAGAAGCCTTTTCTGGCGAGGCTCAAGCCTACACAAAATACATGTTCTATGCCAGCAAAGCGAGAAAAGACGGCTATGAGCAAATGGGTGCAATCTTTGAAGAAACTGCAGAAAATGAGAAGGAACACGCCAAAATCTGGTTTAAGCTCCTCCATGACGGCGCCGTGCCAGAGACTACGGACAATCTAGAAGATGCCATCGCAGGTGAAAACTACGAGACCAACGAAATGTATAAGAAGTTTGCCAAGGTGGCGCGCGAGGAAGGATTTGAGGAAATTGCTCAGAAATTTGAGGGCGTGGGCGGAATTGAAAAGGAGCACGAAGCCCGCTACAAGAAACTCCTCAAAAATATTGACGACGACGTCGTGTTTAAGTCGGACAAGGTGACGATTTGGAAGTGCCGCAACTGTGGCTATATCTTTACCGGCGACAAGGCGCCAGAAGTTTGCCCAGTGTGCGCTCATCCGCAGAGCTTCTTTGAAATTAGAGCGATGAATTACTAGAACCATAACCACTTTGACAATATTGAGTTTTTATTGTAAAAATGTTAAAGTGGTCTTATGATCCATGTTTGCATCGACGAATCGGGTAATTTGGGTAGAGGGGGTAAGTATTTCGTTCTTGCAGCCGTGGTTTTTGATACTGATTCTGGAAAAAAGAGAGCTAGCCGCGTAATTAAAAAGGCTCAAAAACGTATTGCTGATGAGGCGAATCAAGCTATAATTGAAGAGCTTAAATCATCCAAGATGTCGTTCCCTCAGAGACAGACGATTCTACAGAAACTCGTATCGAAAGCAGATATTGACCTTTTTTATCTCGCTATAGATAAAACGAAATCTCGTCTCCTTTCGAACGGAATGCCAAAAAATCTTGCCTATAATTATTTCGCTGGGTTATTGGTTGAAAAAATCATTTCAAAGTATAATGATAGTTTTGATATCGTGTTTGACCAGCGCACGACCGCCGTTAAATCAATGAACTCTCTGACGGACTATCTCAGAATTAAAGCCTTCACAAAGATAAACCTGGACAAAAGAACAATTGAGATAGTACAGCGCGATTCGAAGACTATGCGAAATTTGCAAACAGCTGATTTAATTGCTGGGACTGTATATCGAGCCTACAATAATCAGCAGTTGCATTTTCTAAACTTGATAAAAGCTCGCATTGTTTCAGCAGATGAATTTCCTAGAAATAGTTTTGATGGTAGTCTAATAAGTAACATTTGACTTTTTTCTTAATGTTGTTTAAAATAATAGTAGCGTAAGCCGCATAGTGAGCTTTAGATAGTAAGTGTCGTTTTTCCGGCACCGATCTATGCGCAGCTATAAGCACTCTTCGGGGTGCTTTTTGTTACGATACTAGCGTTTCTTGAGAGCTTGTTTGATGCGTTCTTCCGTAGGGAGGGACGCATCCACTTTTGCAAGGGCATCGGTGGCTTCTTTTAGCGGGAAGCCGAGCGCCATGAGAGCGTCCAAGGCCTCGTCGGATTCGTCAATTTTAACCGCTCCAACAATATCCGCTGCGCCATATTTGGACGGCAAACCGACTTTGTCGCGAAGATCTACAATGACGCGCTCGGCGGATTTTTTACCCACGCCAGAAGCCTTAGAAATAAAAGCGGCATCACCATTAGCGATGGCGTTCCTAACTTCTTCGGGGCTTGCGAGCGACATAATGGCGATGGCTGCTTTTGGACCGACACCATTAACAGAAATTAAGAGCTCAAAAATCTTTTTGGCCGCAAGGCTAGAAAAGCCGTAAAGCTCCTCGGCATTCTCGGAAATTTTATGATAAGTATAAAACTTTTTCTCGTCGTTTAAATTAGCATCCTCAAAATCAAGAGCAGAAAGAGCAATTTCGTACCCCACACCATTTACGTCTACGATGGCGGAATTGTTGAATTTTTCGGCAATTATACCTTTAATGTGTGCAATCATAAGGTAATTATAGCACGTGATATAATGAGGATATGAGAATTTTAGGGATAGATCCGGGTACGGGCATCTGCGGATTCGGCGTGATTGATTTTGTACGCGGAAAAGCCAGCCTGGTTGATGCTGGTGTGATTGCTACACCGCCGCATACTCCGCTGCCAGAACGCCTAGAAGACATTTATGATTCTTTGAACGAGATTATTAACCTAAACAAGCCCGAAGTTGTAAGTATAGAAAAACTGTTCTTCATGCAAAATATCACCACAGGTATTTCCGTGGCAGAAGCGCGCGGTGTTTGTATTCTGGTGGCAAAACAAAACAAATTGCCGATTTTTGAGTATAGCCCGAACGAGATAAAAAGCACTATGACGGGTTATGGGCACGCCGACAAAAAGCAGATGCAGGAAGTCGTAAAAAGACATCTCAACCTAGACCAAGTGCCAAAACCAGATGACGCAGCAGATGCGCTCGCGGCAGCAATCTGTCATTCTTTACATCACAAGTTTTAGTGATTCATATATTTAATCAAAGTATTGCGTAAATCTTTGACTGGGAGGACAAACGAATCCTTGACCGTGGCGGGGGCGATGGCGTGGGTAAAGCCAAGTTTCTTAGCCTCGGAAATGCGCTGGTCTGGACGGAAGGCAGAACGAATTTCCCCGCCTAGGCCAACTTCGCCAAACACGACGTATTTTTCTGATAGTTTTCTCTTGGCGACGGCAGAAGCGATAGCAAGACAAACCGCAAGGTCAGCCGCAGAATCTTGAACTTTGATGCCGCCAACCACGTTAATATAAATATCCTGGTCGGAAAGTTTCAGCTTAGTGCGACGTTCTAGGACGGCAATCAGGAGATTGAGACGATTAATATCATAGCCAGAACAAGCACGTTTTGGATAGCCAAAGGACGAAACCGTGGCGAGAGCTTGAATCTCGACAAGCAAAGGACGATTCCCCTCCAAAGTTGCGAGAATAATTGAGCCGTCCGTGTTCTGGCGCTCGGCCAGGAGCGCGGCGGAAGGATCTTTGACTTCTTTTAGTCCCAGTTGGTCCATTTCAAAAATCGCGACTTCCATGGTAGAACCAAAGCGATTCTTGATGGCGCGGACAGTCTTAAACCCGCCATAACGATCGCCTTCAAAATTAATTACTACATCCACCAGGTGTTCCAAAACTTTTGGACCAGCTAGCGAGCCATCCTTTGTCACATGACCGACAATTACGACAGCCGTATCAGAAGCCTTGGCGGCACGAATAATGAGGTTGCCACAATTAGTTACCTGAGAAACATTGCCCGGCGCAGAAGTCAGCTCCGCGAGCGATAAGGTTTGAATAGAATCGACTACGACAAATTTAAACTCGCCAGACTCGATAGTCTTGGCAATGTCGTTTCCGGAAGTACTGTTAGTAAAAGCAAGTGCAGGAGAGCTGGCGCCAAGACGCTCGGCACGGAGTTTGACTTGTCCGGCTGATTCCTCACCAGAAATATAAAGCACCGGAAATTCTTCAGAAATTTTGGCACAAATTTGCATGAGAAGCGTAGATTTACCGATGCCCGGCTGGCCGGTGAGAAGCGAGACAGAGCCCTGTAAAAAGCCGCCACCAAGGACGTTATCTAAATCTTTGAAGCCAGTAGAAAGGCGTGCGGAAGAATCGGATGGAACAATATCGGCAATCGAGACACTCTCTAAAATCTTGCCAGAAAGGCGGCCTTGGGATACAGCATTTTTGCCAGTTTCCTCATCAGCGTCGTATTGCTCGACGAGCGTATTCCATTCGTCGCAGTTTTCACACTTACCATTCCACTTGGAAAAGGTAGCCCCGCAATTTTGACAGACAAATCTGTTTTTCGACTTAGCCATGCCTTTATTATAAGGCTATTTGATAATTTCGTCGATAATACCGTATTTTTTGGCTTCTTCGGCAGACATCCAATTGTCGCGATCCATGTCTTTCTCGACTTTCTTGATGTCTTGGCCAGTATTTTTGGCGAGCATTTCAATGAGAAGCTTCTTTAAGAGCAAGCCTTCTTTTAGCTCGATTTCTTGGTCGGTAACCTTGCTCTGTGGAGAGCCATAAGATGGCTGGTGGATCATGATGCGAGAATTTGGGAGAACAAAACGTTTGCCCTTGGCGCCAGAAGACAAAAGCATGGCACCCATGCTAGCCTGAAGACCAATACCGATGGTCTGAACATCCGGCTGGATGTAATTCATGGTGTCAATAATAGCGAGACCATCATAAACCGAGCCGCCTGGGGAGTTAATATAGAGCTTAATATCTTTCTTTGGATCCTCATGGGCGAGGAAGAGGAGCTGCGCAATCACGAGATTGGCAGTGTGTGGATTGACGTCTTCGCCTAAGAAAACAATGCGGTCATTTAATAGGCGAGAATAAATATCGTAGGCGCGTTCGCCTTTGGCGGTTTCTTCTACGACGGTTGGAACGAGATAAGATTTCTTATTCATATTATCCTTTCTTATTTAATTTCTTCCAGCTTGGAATTACTATTGATGATACTTTCTAGGGTTTGGCCTCTAATAATACTGTCGTTATATTCGTCAACGAGGGTATTGTGTTCTTTGATCAGGTTACTAATCGTCTCGTACATTTGCTCAATCTCCGCTTTGCGGGTCAACAGTTCGTTTCTGGCGGACTGGAACAAGGCAGTGGTAGAGAAGCAACCTGATTCATTAGCACAATCGTTAAATTTGGTGATGTCGGCGGAAAGATTCTCGGCTAACTCATAATATTCCTGAGACTTTTGTTCAATTTCTGAACCAAGCGTTTCTAGACGGTCGGAGATTTCTTCAATTTTTTGGGATAGTTCGCGGAAAGGAGTGACGTAGTCATTAAAGTACATCACGATGGCGTTTTGGTCTTTGAAGTATTTGGCATAGTGAGCCTCAAGCCCTGCTGGGAGTTCGACGATTTCTGTGCCAACACGAGAGTGGAGCTCGTCCATGCGCTTACTTTCGTCATAGTTTTCTAAATCCTCGGCAAGCAGGCTGTGGTATTGCTCGTCATTATAAACATCCGTCAGGAGCGCGGAAATAGTAGTTTTTTCTGAGTCTGTCATACGGTCCCAAACGGCATGAAGCAATTCATGGGCCATGGTGGATTCTTTCACTCCAGAAAGACCTTCCTCGCTAATATCGTATAAGTAGATGCGGTTGTTCGTGTAGCACCCCAAAACAGAAATGTTTTTATTATGAGAATCACAGAGAACGTTAAAAGCTTCCTTAGATTCTAGTGACGGATGAGTAGCGTGGAGAACCTTTTTGGCGGAGTCGGTCAAGTCAATCGAATCTTCGATAGCGGAAATTTCTGCGGTTGGCGTATAGGAGAGGCCAGAAATCCAGTCGGAAATGGCAACGCGATTCTGATAGGCTACCACGCCGGCAACACCGGTCAAAACAATAGCTGCTCCGATTATTATGTGTTGTGGCTTAATTTTAGAATCGCTTTCTTTTTTCATATTATTCCTTTACGGTGCTTAGCGTTAATTTTTTGTCTTTTAAATCTATTTTAATAATATCACCTGCTTTTAATTTTTCGGAAATGATAGCGTCGGAAACAAGTGACTCAACATGATCTTCGATAGCGCGACGGAGCGGACGAGCGCCGTTTTTCGGATCGTAGCCAACATCAATTAACCAAGCCTTAGCTTTGTCAGTGACTTTAATACCAAGATGCTTGGTGGCAAGGCGCTTTCTCAAATCTTCAATCAAGTTGTCAAAAATCTGTTCGACCTGCTTTTTGGTGAGTGGATGGAAAACTAGAATCGCATCAAGACGGTTGATTAGTTCTGGGCGCATAGCTTTTTTGAGAGCGCGATGAGCGGCGGTCTTTTGGATTTCATACTCGGCTTCGCGAGATTTTTTGTCGGTCTGGTTGTGGGCAGAGAAGCCAAAATCGTCATCCTGGTACATGCTCTCGGCACCAAGGTTGGAGGTCAAAATAATAACCGTGTTGTTAAACTTTACCTTGTTTCCCTGTCCGTCAGTCAAGACGCCATCTTCTAGAATCTGGAGAAGAAGATTGAAGACGTCTGGATGGGCTTTCTCGATTTCGTCAAAGAGGACGACGGAATATGGGCGACGACGGATAGCTTCCGTGAGTTTGCCGCCGTCATCATAACCAACGTAGCCGGCTGGTGCGCCGACGAGGCGAGAGACATTGTGTTTTTCACCAAATTCGGACATATCAATTTTGATCAAGGCGTTTTCTCCGCCAAAAACTTCACGCGCAATTACGCGAGCAAGCTCGGTCTTCCCTACGCCGGTTGGACCCATGAAGAGGAAGGAGCCAATCGGACGATTTGTATTGGCGATGCCAGAGCGACCACGGCGGATAGCCTTGGCAACAGCGTGGACAGCTTCATCCTGGCCAATGATAGCTTTGTCGATGTGATCTTCTAAGTTCATGAGAAGCTCTAGTTCAGAACCATGAACCTTAGATACAGGAATACCAGTTTTGAGAGAAATAGCTTTGGCCAGATGCTCTTCTTTTAGTTTTGGCGTTTTTTCTTTGGCAGCGCCAGCTTTTTCGAGTTTTTTGATTTCCTCTTTTAACTTGGCGAGGCGAGTTTTGTAGAGCGCGGCCTTCTCAAAATCTTCTTCTTCGGCAGCGGCTTCGGTTTTTTCTTGAAGTTCTTTTTCTTCAATCTTGAGTTTTTTGTAGCGGCTACCACCTTTCTTGTCCTCGGCAACCTTGGCAATAGCGGCGGCCTCGTCAATCACGTCAATCACTTTGTCTGGCATATAGCGGTCATTAATGTAGCGTCCAGACATATTGATGGCGGTTTCTAGAATTTTGTCAGGGATTTCTACGCCATGGTATTTCTCATAATGGGATTTAATACCTTTTAAAATGCGGAAAGTCACGGCGTCGCTAGGCTCTTCGACGAGTACGGTCTGGAAACGGCGAGCCAAGGCTTTGTCTTTTTCGATATTTTTGCGATATTCGTCCAAAGTGGTTGCACCGATCAGGTGAATGTTACCGCGTGCGAGCGCAGGCTTCAAAATGTTAGCAGCGTCCATGGCGCTATCGCTACCACCGCCAGCGCCAGCGAGGAGATGCAATTCATCAATAAAGAGAATGATGGACGGAGCGGATGTAGCCTCATCAATAACGCCTTTGATACGTTCCTCGAATTCGCCACGGAATTTGGTACCAGCGACCATAGCGGAAAGGTCTACTTGATAAATTTGTTTACCAATAAGGTTACCTGGGACGTCGTTTTTGGCGATGCGGGAAGCAAGGCCTTCCACGATGGCAGTTTTACCAACGCCGGCTTCACCAATCAAGACTGGGTTGGACTTGGTGCGACGACAGAGGACGGTGACAACGCGCTCGATTTCTTTGTCACGACCGATTACGGTGTCGAGTTTGCCTTCTTTTGCGAGCTCGGTTAAGTTTTCGGCATAGCGATTAAGCCATTTGAGCTTAGGACGATTAGAATATTTTTCTTTTTCTTTAGACTTTTTGGCAGACTCGGCCTGAGTGATGGCGAGATCCTCGATAGACTTGGCCATTTCATCAATGTCGGCCTTGAGATCGTGTAAAATGATAGCGGCACGAGAATTAGGTTGAGTAACGAGGGCATACAAAATATGCTCTGTACCAACCACGTCTAGACCGTTTTCGCGAGCAAAGTTATTAGCGATGCGGAGAGTCAAAACTGCAGCTTCTGATAGGGACATCATGGCCATCTGGGAGCCTGGAACTTCAACAGCGACAGCATTAATCTGTTTCTCGATGTCGGAAAGCTCAATTCCTTCGTTTGCTAAGATGTGGGCACCGGTAGAATTATCCATATCGGCGATGCCAAGGAGGAGATGTTCTGTACTCATGTAGCCATTGTTATAACGTTTACTATACATGTCCGCTTTTTGTATAGCGAAACGGGCATTTTCAGACAAATGACTCATGATTTCGTTAAATTCGTCTTGCATGGGTCTATGATATCAAATTAGCACTCTCGTGTCAAGAGTGCTAATTGACTTATCTAGAGGTGTTTTTTAGACGAATTTTGAGGTTTTTCAGGCGAAAATAGGCAAAAATTGCGACAAGGGCGCTCATAATGCTTACAACAATCGTGGAGACGGCACAAGCTCTGGCGGAAGCTAGAACTTGCTCCATTTCCCCAGTGTCTGGGGTGAGTGGCGCCGTAGTATCTGAGTCAACTGTCCCAGCAGTATCCGGAATGAGTGGACTATCATCTTCGTAAACCACGTCTTTGTAGGTCAAAGCATAATAAGAAAACCTATCCGTAGAAAAACTAATGACGCGGTTTTCATCAATTTCGGCATCCATGTCTTCTACCTCATCATCGTGAAGGCGGAGAACACGGTAGGCACGTACGGCCTTGTCGTCATTTGCTAGGACTAGCGCGGTTGGGACTTTGAAGCTGATATTAACTGGGGCCGGCAAGAGAGTTAGTTGTGTGGAGTTTGCTAAGAGTTTTTGATACAGACTAAAGTTAATAATCGCGCCAATATGTTCGCCTTCTTCTAGCTCGGCGGTAAATTGGTCTATGATTTCGTCGTCAACATCGTCAGTCACGTCCGTTGAGACCAAAGAAATCTCGGCTGGAGTCTCAGCGTCTGCAAGGCTTTCCTTTTCTTCGTCGGTATAGACCATCATTTGTTTGAGCTCCGCAGAAGTATGGAGCAACTTGGCATTGCCAAAGTTGGTGGTCTCGTTCGTAGAATTAATGACGTTATAATCTTTGATTTTAACAGAAAGCGCACCATAGGCTGGATAATAATTCTCTTTGGCAAGGTAGTAATATACTGTATAATGTCCTGGCTCAGTGAAATGCGGGATTACGCCGGTATATGTCCCGTAAAGGTCTTCGCTGTAGCGAATCTCGGCGCCGCTGGCATTACTGACATAGGCCGCATGCGGCTCGCCATCATACATGCCTTCATAATTTGTAATAGAATAGGTCAAATTCCTAGCCATGTTTTGGGTAACAATAGTCGCGGCAACTGCCGGGTCTGAAGCCGGGGTATCCTCGGTAGCCTCAAAGCGAGTATAGACAATGTATTCAGTATTTGGCGTGAGATTCTCAAAGGACACATAGCCATTGCCGTCCGGGCTCTGCCAATCGACGAGATCTATACTGTACTCTTGACCGTTATTGCCAGGGAGAGAAATGGAATCTTCGGTAATTTCTACGTCATCAATATACATATCATCTGGTTCGCCAGTCGGAGTAGAAATAGTACTTGTTGGAGCGGTCGGACGTCCGGCGACGACGATGGTTTGGGGTTCAGAATCAGGTTGGTTACCAATGCCCTTTCTGACAAGTGTGATAGTCTCGCCCATGAAATCATACTCCTCGCCATTCTTGTCGGTACCGGAGAGCGGGACTTCACCGTTAGAGCTACTGGTAAAAGTATAAGTGTTGTCTTCGGTAGTAATCTCATAGGTGCGGCCGCTATACATTCTTTCGATTACCTCGCGAGCATAGTTGACACGAGCCAGCTGCTCTTCAAAAGAAAGTGAATCCGCCTCAATTAGGACATAAGAATCAAAGGCCGTATCGCTAACGTCAGCGATGGCAAATTTGATTTTGACAGTATCACCTACGCTGACGCTCTTCTGAGCGTTAAAGACATTGGAGACGCCGTTGATTTTCTGAGTACTGTTATTAATATTGATTGGCGCAGAGTTGAAAAGGCTGTGTTGCTGGTAATTATGAGCGCTGGTTTCGGCGGAGATGCTTAAACGAGTGGTCTCATTATTAGCGTTAATGCCAGAACGTAGATTATTGATATTAATTGGGACTTCGGCGCCAGTGGTAAGTGGAATAGTGGCAATATTCTCATAAGCACCGCCATTAACACTAACAAAGAGGCCAAAATTATCGTTATATTTCGGGTCTTGGTCAAACTCAGTAGAAACAAAAACATAGTTAAAGTTTAAGAGCTTACCAGTAGCGACGATAGTGAATTCCAGACTAGAAGTATGTCCACCATAGCTGTAATCCATCAGACTGTGTAAATCTGAGTCGTTTGGAGCATTTGGCTCACTATTGCCACTCGTATCAAGGATAATACCGGAGTCAATACCGACAAGATCGATACCCTGAGAAAAAGTATAAATAGTACCATGAGAAGTCGCATTAGTGGCGGTGAGACTTCCGCCAAGGACGGCGTTAGCTAGCGACTGAGCAGAGAGTGGCGTAACGTCCGTAAGCAATTCTGGAACACTAGAATCGGCACTGACGCCAGAAAAAAGCGCCGATAGCGCATAAGCCGTAAAAATAAGACTGGTTACAAAAATCCCCTTTAGATGACCTCGCTTAATGAATTTTAACACTATCTAAACCTTTATGTTTATTTTAGCATAATAACTTTGAAAAGCCTAGTTTTTTTCGCAGAAAAAAATACCTCCAGGGGAGGCTGGTGCGGGTACGGGGAGTCGGACCCCGATCTCATCCTTGGGAAGGATGCATAGTAGCCGTTATACGATACCCGCTAGTATCGCCATTATATCATAATTATTGGTTGTCGTCAGCTTGAACTTCTGAGGCAGTAGCCGAGTCGCCAATTTCGATATATTCTTCGACGCGATTCTCTTCGCGGACGTTATTCAAGCGTTTATCAAATTCGGTGAACGGAATACGAATAGAGACATAGTTAACCTTGGAATCGGCCTTTTCGCGGAGGTAGATGATATAGTAACCATCACCATTACTGGAAGTCAAAATTCCGCTTAGTTCGCCGGATTTCATAGAATAGGCTACGTCAGACCGCCCGCCATCCACATTCATAACGTCAATCAGACCACCAGTGTCTTCGTATTCTAGACCCAGTTCATTAGCCACTTCGGCAAGATTACCATTAGCGGTTTTTGCTTTAGCATAGGCGCTTTCGGCTTTAGCAGCAGCATTATTATCAATTTTCTTGGAGACTTCCTCTTTGACGAGCGATAGATACAGTAATCTGCGATATTCTTTCTCGGTGAGATCAAAGTTGTCTTTTAGGACTTTTAGGAAACTTTCGCGGCTACGCTCGGCGCCACCAAGTTTGCGATGCTCGTCAAAAGCCTGGTCAACCATCTCGTCGGTGACAGTAATGTTCATTTGTTTGGCCAATTTAATAGCGTAAGTATAATCCTCCGCATCATTCAGCGCGACACGTTTGTAATATTCTCGGAGACTATCGGTATCGGCCTGGCTATCGGACGCACCGTTCTGTTGCTCGACTGGAGTAATACTGCTACGATAAATCATCAGGTAGTCACTATAACGGACAAATTCTCCGTCGATTCGTGCCACAGGAACTGGGATAATTGTTGTAAGGCGGTAAAGGATGTCACCAGTATTCTGAGTGCGATAAAGTGAAACCCAACCAAAGACACCGGCGCCGATTACGGCAATCAGGGCAATCGCAATCGTAATAAAGACCAGGCGGTGCTTAGCAAATTGCATTGGATACTTGAACTTGCGGCCTTTGGCTAAAACTTCTTCGCGACGCTTGTCGAGTTTTTCCTTTTCGGTCTTGTGCTCGGCCTTGGAAGGAAGCTTGTTTTTGATGGCGGTTTTTAGTCTACCCATTATTGTTCCTTTGCTAGATTTTGTAACTTATTATGAATCTTGTCAGGTTTGGGAACCTGAGAAATAACCAAATCTCCAACGGCAGTCTGAATCAGAATAGTGCCGTAGTTAAAAATGCCTGCCATAATACTAGGGACGTTAAAGGAGATGCTCTGGATTTTGTCGAGCCAAAGATCGGTAATAGTTTTCTTGAAGAGACTCTTTTGAGTAATCTGGCGAATGCGCTCGTTGGTGACGATAAAAATCGAGAAATACCATAATAGATATGAATAGCCCGCGCCAAGTAAGCCTACAATCACGCAACCTAGGAAGACCCAAAACATGCGACTGTCATCTTTCCAGAGAATCATCGGAATGATGCCGAGCGCGATCATAATTATCATGAAAAGTAGCCCGCGACGGGCCGTAGAAATGTGACGTCTAAAAATGAAAGCGACTTTTTCGTCTTCGCGTTGGCCGTCAAATGATAATTCGCTCATGGTTATATTATAACAAATTTCAAAGGGTTTTTGGTACCCTGGGCGAGAGTCGAACTCACAACCTCTTCCTTAGGACGGAATTGCTCTATCCAATTGAGCTACCAGGGCAGGTTTGGTGGCGGTTGCTCGCCACCGGGGTGATTAACGAGTGTATTTCTCGTTCAAATCAGAGTAGTCATAAAGCTCATCAGGCTTGAACCAGAGAGCGACTTCTTTCTTGGCTTCTTCTGGAGAACCGGACGCGTGGACAAGGTTAGGAACACCGACCTGCTTGGCATCGGAATAACCAAAGCTCATGTGAGCGTAGTCACCACGGATGGTACCCATATCTGCAGACTTTGGCTCGGTAGAACCAACGATTTTCCTGACGAGAGGAACGGCTTCAACGCCCTCAAGCACCATGGCAATCACTGGGCCAGAAAGCATGTAATTAAGGTTGTAGCGGAAAGCAGTTTCACCACGGCGAGTAATCATCTGACCAATGCCTTCGTAGTGCTCTTTATACTGGTCTTCATCTGGCATAACCATTTTCATACCAACAATTTTGAGACCAACGCGCTCAAAACGAGTCAAGATTTCGCCAACGATACCACGCTGAACGGCATCTGGCTTACAAACTACTAAACTTCTTTGGATGAGATCTTTCTCTTTTCCCATAAAAATAAAACTCCTTTTTGCTATTATAACACAGATTGGAATTTTTACAGTGGTATAATGAAATCATGAAAGAAGTGTATGTAAGTGATTTGATTCAAGAATTCTTGCAACATGTAGAAATTGAACTGGGGCGCTCAATTAATACCGTGAGGAATTATGAGCTTTATCTTAATCGTTTTTATGAAATTTGTAGCGAAGGCCTAGACCATGAGATGCTACCAGAGGATATCACGCCAGAAATGTTACGAAGATACCGACTAAAATTAAATCGGTTTGAGGTGGACGAGAAGGGTGCGCATCTTACCGCGCAGACGCAGTCATATTACTTGATTGCTTTTCGGGGATTTTTGAAGTATCTGGCAAAACGCGGGATAGGTTCGCTAGACCCGGCGCTGGTAGATTTGCCAAAGACGCATCGTCCCCAGGTGACATTCTTGCATTTTGACGAAATTCAGGCGATGCTAGATGAGATTGATTTAGACACGGAGACGGGGTTGCGGGATCGCGCAATTATTGAACTTCTGTTTTCTGGAGGGCTGCGTGTGTCGGAACTTTGCCGACTCAATCGGGACGATATTAACCTAGACCGTAAGGAATTTGTGGTGCGCGGAAAAGGTAGTAAGGACCGCCCAATTTTTATCGATGATAGTGCAGCAAGTAGAGTGCGAGATTATCTCTGCGCTAGACATGACAGCCTGCCGGCGCTATTTCTAAATAATAGTTCTAATACTGGCGACCCATCAGTCTCAGGAGATTATCGGAGATTAACGCCGCGCAGTATCGAGCGGATTATTGAAAAATACACGCGCGCCGCAGGGATTACCAAACACGTTACGCCACATACCTTGAGACATAGCTTTGCGACGGATCTTCTGATGAATGGGGCAGATCTACGTGCGGTACAGTCGCTGCTCGGACATAGCAATATTTCCACAACCCAAATCTATACCCACATCACAGATACACATCTAAAAGATGTACACAAAAAATTCCATACAGAAACAAACTAACCACAGTTTAGACGACCACGATAAGTGAGAGCAGCCAAGTTTGCAGAGAATAGACCAAGACAAAGGCCAGAACTAGGAATGGTCCAAACGGGATTTGACTTTCGCCGTATTTGATTTTGTAGATGACGCCAAAGATACTGCCAAGCGCGTTGGCAACAAAGAGCGCAACCAGGGCCAGCCACCAGTGGCCAAGAATGAGTGCAATAGGTAGTGCAAGCAGCCAGTCGCCAGAGCCAACCAGTCTTTCTTTGGAGAAAGTAGAAAGTAAGAAATATGGCGCCGCTAGAATAGCGACTCCGCCTAAAACTTTCAAGAGGTAGATGCCGATTTCTGGAAAGGCGGCACCATTAAGAATCAGTCCTACGACTGATAGGATTACATACATTATAGCACAAGCATTAAGAATTGTCAAGAGGAAGGTGGGGAGCTTCTTCCATTTAGCATCGTAAATCATCAAAATCCACATAATGCTCATGCTTACCATAAGCATAAGCATTGTAAAAATTAGCATAAGCATTTCTCTAAAATTGTTGCTGGAGATGACCAAAATTAGCTGGTCATAAAAAGTATTGGCGACAGCGACCAGACCCAACCCGAGAGAGAATTCTGATAGTATTTCGGCATAGCCAATTTTGGCGCCGCAAGTCTTGCACTTACCTTTTTGGACGAGCCAAGAAAGGATAGGGATATTTTCGGTCTTTTTGAGACGCTTACCACAAGAAAGACAAACTGACCATTTCCCTGGTGATTTTTGGTTCTGCTCCCTCAGCCTAATCCGCCAGGCCTGACAACAAGCAAAACTCCCCAGAATTGCACCAAAGAAGAATGCAATAATCAGGAAGAGGATACGAAAATACGGTTCCATATATTTCTATTATAGCATCGTCTGAAGCAGAAGAAAAACCACTTGCTTTTTCCCCTAGTTTAATCTATGATATAAATAATAAGCATAAATGCTAAAGAAAGGACAATAATGTCAACACAACAAAAAACTAAAAAGGGTTTTACGATCATCGAAGTCGTGCTTGTGCTTGCGATCGCTGGTCTGATCTTTATGATGGTGTTCTTGGCGTTACCAGCACTTCAGAGAGCTCAGCGTGATACGCAAAGACGCGATGATCTAGCTAGATTTGCTGCGCAAATTGCACAATACCAGACCAACAACCGTGGTAGAGTCCCTGACAATGACGCCGCTAAGGGTCTTTGGGTAACTACTAGCTCCAATGCGGACGTCTCCGCTAACGTCAAGGATGACGGTCTCAACAGCTTTGGTGGAAGCGTTAGCTCCAACACCACTGGCTCTTGGGGTGCATTCCTAGATAACTACATGTGGGCAGCCAACGATGACTTCACTGATCCAGGTGGTACGCCATACGCCGTAGGTGACCATGGCAAAGTATCTTCCGATGGTACTTCTGGTACGGCTGGTAACTTGGTCGCTTCCCTCAAGGAAATGGACTACGTGATTCACGTCTGGCACGGCGCCATCTGTGGTACAGATGAAGGTGTAGTTGAGCCATCTACGAGTGGTTCTACCCGCAAGCTTGCATTTGTTTATAAACTTGAAGGCTCCGGTTTCTACTGCGGCGAAGTTTAATAATCGCTTAGCTTACAAAAAATCCCCGAAAGGGGATTTTTTGTAACGGGAACTGTTGGTTAACTTGAACCCGCAGAACAACAATAACAATACTAGTATAGCGCTAATGCTTTGGTTTTGCAAGCCTATAATATATAGATGGTGCAAAACGGATTGGGGCAAGAGCTTTTTGGGCGCCTTTTTCCATCTTAATCAGGTTCTTGGTGCCGAAAATTTTCTTTAGTCTAGCAGAGCGGAAGTTGGAAACTGAGAGAACTTTATCAATCTTGAATCCGGCTTTCTTAAACAATTCTTCCATATACTTTGGATGGTAGTTAAAGAATCCGTCTTTGTCGATCTCGGAAAGATTGGCAACCTCGCGACTAAACGGATTAATCTTGGTCCTGCCAGTAAGATAGCGCGCGATACGCGGAAGAGTCTTCTTGTTGGCAACCTCAATCACAGCTACGCCGCCAGGAGCGAGCACACGATAAAGCTCAGCGATCACCTTGTCGATGTCTTTAAAGTGATGGGTGGCGCGAACCATAAGAAGCGCAGTCAGCTCGCCATCTTTGAACGGGAGGCTATAAATATCACCCTGAACAGTATTAAGTTTCTTACCGTATTTTTCTTTGGCCTGGTCTAGCTCGGTCTGGCTAAAGTCAAAGAGCGTGGCTTTCTTGGAACGAGGAATATATTCATCGGCAAGACGGCCGTAGCCGCCAGCAATATCGGCAAAATTCTCCATATGTTCCGGGAGGAGACGACGAACGGCCATGCGGTCGGCTGCGTCTTCATATTTTCTATCAGCATCTTCCCAAAAAATTTTCTTGTAGTCGTAGCCATTATAATCAGAAATGGACTTACCTTTAACTTTTTTACTCATAGTCTATATTATACCTTAAAACTAGACGTTTCTAAAGAGTATCTTCTTAATCTTGTTAACGATAGGTTGGACTTCGGGAAGGTCGAGGAAGTAGCCGGCAGCAATATACGCGACGACGGAGGTGGCGGAAATGAGAAGGAATTTTGGCAAGATGGCAAGAAGAGAGACATCGGTAGAGCGAAGCGGGAAGAATTTAGTCATGGAGTAGCAAACCGCGCCAGTAATAACAGTGGCAAAGACCATGCGCGAGACGCCTTTCCAAAAGGCCTTGTTGAAGAGTTTGTGTTTGCTCTTGCGATTCAAGAGGCCAAGCAAAATGATGATCTCCAGCACGGCGCCGATAGACTGTGCATAACCTAGGCCCTCTGGGCCAAAGCCCCAAACGGTAAAGAGGACAGCAAGGAGCGTAGAGAATCCGACTGCCACGATACTAACAATGAACGGCGTGCGAGTGTCCTGACGAGCATAGAAGCCACGCGAGGCGATATGGAAGACGGAGCGAGCAAAAATAGCGAGGACGAGCGTGCCGAGCACGGACGCAATCAAAGCATCGCCACCGTTCTTAATGAAGGAGACAACGTAGCCACGCGCAAAATACGAGACGATGGCAACTGGCAGAGAAATCCAAATAATCGTGCGGAGCGCGACGCGGAAAGTAGCCAAGAATTCGTCATCTTTGCCCTCTCCGACATTCTCGGTCATCTTTGGGAAGAAGGCGGTAGAAATAGCCACACCAATTAAGTTGACTGGCATCTGGTGGAGACTGGTAGCCTGTTGGAAACTACGCATCGCACCGGCGCCCATACGAGAGGAAAGATTGGTGTTAACGATAGTGTTGACGTAGTCAATTCCCTGGTCGAGGGAGCGGGCTGGGAGGAGGCGTAAGACGGAACGGAAGCCGTGATTCTTCCAATAAATCTTAAATTCATAATCCACGCCGAGACCAATCAGACCGATGAGCGAGATAATTACCTGAAGCACGGCACCAAAGACCACGCCGAGCGCTACACCCATGATGCCGCCATCAAAGATTTGTACGCCAAAGATATTGATGCCATTAGTAAACCAGACAATACCGATTAGGATGCCGATATTATAGACGGCTGGAGCAAGAGCATAGAAAACGAAGCGCCCGACCGCCTGCTGAATAGATGAAAGTACCGTCGAGATAGACATGAGAAAAGGATTAATCGCGATTACGCGCATCATATTAATAGCGAGAATAGTACCTGGCTCGTCCAAGCCTGGACCAACGACGTAACGCACGAGTGGGTCGGCAAAAATCATGATCAGAACGCTGGCAATCAGAGTAATTAGTGCCATGAGATTAAGCACGGAGCTTGATAATTCCCAAGCGGATTTCTTATTACCGGTGACGAGGCGTTGGTTAAAAACTGGAATAAAAGATACGGCGAGCGCGCCAGAAGTTAAGATAAAGAACATGAAATCTGGAATGGTAAAGGCGGCGGTATAGGCATCAATACCAGTAGGATAAGTGTCGAGGTAGTAAGAGTTCAATAACCGGTCGCGGAAGATACCGAGCAGTGCTGACACCAAAGTTGAGCTCGCCAAAATAACGGCGGAAGCCCGGATTGATAGGCGCGCATTTGCGAGCGCAACAATAGACTTAAACTTTGGTGTTCGCATTTATTCTATTATAACACTTAACTTCTGATTTAATGTAGCTTGGCAGACAAAGGCAGGGTTGCACCCTTCATGAGTGGAGCAATATCAGCTTCTTCGAGGGTTTCTTTTTCTAGGAGAGCTTCGGCAACACGGTCAAGTACCTTGGCGTTAGCTTTCAGCACGGCTTCGGCACGCTTGGCAGCTTCGTCGGTTAATTTCTTAATTTCAGTATCGATGAGCTCGGCAGTTTTCTCGGAATATGGTTTGCCAGTAGAAATCGTGTAATAACCAGTGGCTTCGTCCGGGAAGACCTGGTTTCTGGTTCCTTTACCCATACCTTCACTGATAATCATGTCCTTAGAAAGTTCAGCAACGTGTTTCAAATCAGAGGAAGCACCGGTGGTGATAGCGTCTTCACCAAAGACCAACTTCTCTGCTACGCGTCCACCCATGGCGCGAGCGAGCACGTCCTTTAGATCATAAATACTCTTGTAGCTTCGATCTTCTGGAGGAAGGAACCAAGTCACACCACCAGTACCACCACGTGGGATGATGGTGATTTTGTGAACTGGGTCAGAATCTGGGAGAACATGGCCAACTACGGCGTGACCAGCTTCGTGATAGGCAGTAATTTTTCTTTCTTCATCGGTCATGACTTTGCTCTTTCTTTGTGGACCAATCGCTACGCGTTCAAAGGCTTCGGTCAAATCATTATTAGTGATAGCTTTGTGACCTTCGCGAGCGGCGGTAATGGCAGCTTCGTTTGCGATGTTGGCAAGGTCGGCACCAGACGAGCCGGCAGTTTTCTTGGCTAGAGCATTCAAATCGACATCTTTTTCGGTTGGCTTATTTTTGAAATGAACTTTCAGAATTTCGAGGCGATCCTTTCTTTCTGGAAGAGTAACATTGACGTGACGATCAAAGCGACCTGGGCGAAGCAGGGCTTTGTCAAGCATATCAACGCGGTTGGTTGCAGCCATCACGATGACGCCAGAATCATTATCGAAGCCATCCATCTCAACCAGAATCTGATTAAGAGTCTGCTCATCTTCACGACCAGCTCCACCACGAGCGTCACGTTTGTGAGCGACGGCATCGATTTCATCGATAAAGATAATGGACGGAGCGTTCTTCTTGGCTTTGCTAAACAAATCACGCACACGAGAAGCGCCGACACCAACAAACATTTCGGCAAATTCAGAACCGGAGATGGAGAAGAATGGGACGTTAGCCTCACCGGCCACAGCGCGAGCCATTAATGTTTTACCAGTGCCTGGGTCACCAGCGAGGAGAACACCACGAGGAATTTTGGCACCGAGTTTTTCGTACTTCTTTGGATTCTTCAAAAAATCAACAATTTCTGTTAAGTCTTGTTTGGCGGCCTCGTTACCTGCGACATCTTCAAATTTGACTTTCTTTTTGTCTGGACCGTAGAGCTTGGCCTTGGCCTTACCGAAGCCCATGGATTGATTGTTCATAGACTGGGCTTGGCGGAGTAAGAAGACAAAGAAAACAGCGATCGCAATAATTGGCAAAACAACTAAAGCAATGTCAAAGAAATTATCCCAGAAGTTGAATGGCTCGACGTATTCGATAACTGGATATTTTTCTTGGCAGGCTTTGAGTTCGTCACCGTTTTTACCCTCACAATAGTTGATTAAACCCTGCTCGTAGAGTGTACCAGAAGAATCTTTTCTAGAAACTTGAGTAGGTTGATCTTTGCCCTTCAGGGTGATTTTAAGTTCGGAGCCTGAGACTGTGATTTTCTTGATGTCGCCATTCTCATCGTTAGCGCGAGCAATCACGTCGGACAAAGCGACTTCGTCAGTTTTAATAGCTGGCGTAAATAAAGATGCTAATGCTACGCAAGCAAGCACTACGAAAAAGATGAAAGCTACACTTCTAATACCATTGCTTTTGCTTTTTTTGTTTGACTTGTTGGGGGCTGAATTTGTCACGGTAAAACTCCTTAAAAATTATTTTTATTATAACATATTATGTATAAATTGGCCCGTCGTCCGGGAAAGGATCGTCATCGAAAAATTCGGTATTATCATTCCATGGATCAAAAGGTTTCTCGTAATCGTTGCTACCGTAGGGATTAAAGCCGAGCTCGATTAGAAATCGTGACGGCGAAGTGAGATTCCTAGAACCAAAAGTAAACCGTGATTTGGCATAGGTCAAGAATAGTTCTTCACGAGCGCGCGTCATACCGACATAGGCAAGGCGCCTTTCTTCTTCAATGTCGGCAATACTGTCCGAACGATCACTTGGGAAAAGTCCGTCTTCCATGCCTACCATGAAGACAACTGGAAATTCTAGACCTTTGGCAGCGTGCAGAGTCATCAAAGTCACGGAGTGTTTTTCTGAAGATTCATCAGCAGAAGACATGAGGGCGGCATCGGCCAGGAAGTCTTCCAAAGTTTGATATGGGTCGGCGTTACCGGCGAGCACGTTCAAGTTTTCTAATCGATCTTCCCCGCTCGGCGTACCATCATCAAGTAAGGTTCTAAAATCAAAATACGAGACCGCGTATTGGACAATTTCCATTGGTGTACGCTCTTTGTCGAAGGCTGTTTTCAGAAAATTTTGCAGACGCGTGAGAGAATTTTTGGCGCGAGCCGGCAAACCGTCTGGAAGGTCAGGATTTGTTAGAGGGTTTTCTTCTGGATGCACTGCGACAATCACATCGAGGCGTTCATAAATTTTCCTCAGGCTAGCCTCGCCAATGCCAGACAAAACATTCTTAGCGATACGCTCTAGGCTGACCCGGTCATGTGGATTGACTAGGACTTTCAAAATAGCCAACACATCTTTGACTTCTTTTCTATCATAGAAGCGCACACCACCGATAATTTTGTACGGAATGTGATTTGCGATAAAGGCCTTTTCAAAAGCATAGGACTGGGCGTTAGTGCGATACAAAATAGCATAGTCAGAATAGTCGCGATTTTTGTGGGAGCGGTTAACCATGATTTGACTGGCTACCCAGGTGGCTTCCAAGTTTTCGTCGGTTAGACCTTGGATAGTAATTGGTTCGCCGTTACCAGCTTCCGTAAATAAAGTTTTGTCGGTCCTGGTCTGATTATTCTCGATGATTTTTTGCGAAGCTTTCAAAATATTACCGGTGCTGCGATAGTTTTGTTCGAGTTTAATAACTTTGGCGCCCGGAAAATCTTTTTCAAAATGCAGGATGTTAGTAAAATCAGCGCCGCGCCAAGAATAAATACTCTGCCAATCGTCACCCACCACACAGATATTTTTGTCTTTGTTGACGAGGAGTTTTATGAGTTGGTATTGGACGGAGTTGGTGTCCTGATACTCGTCAATTAGAATATGCTGGAAACGATCTTGCCACTTCTTTCGAAGCTCCTTGTTCTCCTTAAATAATTTCACGGTTTCTAGGAGCAGGTCATCAAAATCGAGGGCAGAAGATTTGTGTTTTTCTTGTTCATAGAGAGCGTAAATTTTGGCGATTTGTTTTTGGTTGGGATAGGTGGCAGTCTCAAGATATTCGTCTGGCAGAATGTTGTTATTTTTGGCGGTAGAAATGGCGTTCTGGATAGTCTTTGGCTTTAAAGATTTGCTGTCAAAATGGTGCTCGCGGATAATGCGGCGAATCAGAGAGACTTGGTCTTCGGTGTCGTAAATCACGAAGTTGGAGTCGAGGCCGGCAGCGAGGTGCTCCATATGTAAAATCCGCACGCAAATGCCATGGAAGGTGCCCATGAAGGGCATGAAGCTTCTAGGAGCGGAAAGGGGAGTGACGGCAAGCTCCTCTTCGCAGCTTGCTTCGCTTCGGCCCGTCGTTACGGGCGAAGCTCGCAAAGACGCTCCCGTTGTCGCTAGATGCTGCTCAGAGGACTTGCCGTCACTCCCCACCAGCTTCCAGAGCCGCTCGCGCATTTCCTGGGCGGCTTTGTTGGTGAAGGTGACAGCGAGGATGTTTCGCTCGGGGACGCCGTGGATGAGCAGATTGGCGATGCGATGAGTCAAAGTCTTAGTCTTACCGGAGCCGGCGCCAGCCAAAATCAAAAGTGGTCCAGACAAAGTCTTTACGGCCTCTTTTTGCGGGGGATTCAAACCCGCCAAAATATGAGCTGGAGTATCCTCAGAATTCATGAAATCTATTATAGCATTAAAATTTCGTTAAATGCCGGCGAGTGGCGCAATATCTGCGCCAAGCTGACGGAGACGGGCGGCAAAATCTTGATAACCACGATCAATCGGGTAAGTATTTCTAAGGATAGAAGCACCTGGCGCGGCCAACATAGCAATCAAAATCACTACGGCTGGGCGAAGTGCTGGTGGGGCGACTAGCTCGGCTGGGCGCCAATTAGTTGGGCCTTCGACATAAACGCGGTGAGCATCAAGAAGTTCTACGCGGGCGTTTAACTTAGTTAGGTCAGTAGTATAGACGGCGCGGTTCTCAAAAACCCAGTCGTGAATCAGGGTGCGCCCACGCGCAGAAGCGGCAATCACGGAGAAGAACGGTAAGTTATCAATATTTAGTCCTGGGAATGGCATTGGATGAATTTTGTCGGACGGAGCAACGAGATCAGATTTTTTGATAAATAAATCTACGAGGCGCGTTTTGCCATTGTCGGCAGAATATTCTTTGCTGCGCTTGATATTAGCGTTCATGCTCTTTAGAATTTCTAGTTCTATCTCCAAGAACTCAATCGGAGCACGGCGAATCGTAATTTCGGAATGAGTAGTAATAGCGGCGGCAATAAAGGACATGGCCTCGATTGGGTCTTCGGATGGAGAGTATTCAATGTCTTCATTAATTTCGGTCTTACCATGGACGGTCAAGGTAGTCGTACCAATGCCCTCTATCTCTACGCCGAGAGACTGCAAGAAGAAACAAACGTCCTGAACCATGTAATTTGGCGATGCACCGACGATAGTGGTAACACCCGGATGAAGAGCGGCGGCCATCAAAATATTTTCTGTCACGGTATCACCACGTTCGGTGAGAACAATGCGCAGATTTTTTACTTCTGGCTTTTTGACGGTGGCTAGATAGAAGCCACTTTCTGTGCGGCCATCAACTTCTAGACCAAAGCTACTAAGGGCACGAAGATGTGGCTCGACAGTGCGGACGCCCAGAGAACAGCCACCGGCATAGGGGAGTTTAAACTTCTTGTAGCGATGGAGTAGTGGCCCCAAAAACATGATGATAGAGCGTGTACGACGAGCGGCGGCGATGTCTAGATTCTGAAGTTTTAATTCGCGTGGTGATATAATCTCTAGATCGCGGTGGCGATTGGTCCAGCGACATTTAACACCGATTGACTCTAGAACCTCGATAATACGAAAGACCTCTTCAATGCGAGCTAGGTGATGGAGCGTAGTTTTACCGGAGTTTAAAAGACTAGCGCAGAGTAAACCAACGGCAGCGTTTTTGGAAGTATTAACCGTAACCTCGCCATGCAGCTCCTTGCCGCCCTCAATATAGAGGCTCTGGGAAACAGAGGTGTTGACCGACAAAATCGGGCTACCCAAGGTTTTTGATAGTTTTCTCACCATATCAAGGGAAACATTCTGGCGGCCACTTTCAATACGGTAGATAGTCGGCTGAGAAGTTCCCATGGCTTTGGCTAGTTCTGCCTGAGTCATGCCCTTTTCAGCGCGAAGATGGGAAACAACGCCACCAATCTCCTGTTGATAGGTTATTTTAGCGTTTTTCTTCATACAAAAATTATATCATGAGATGAATAATTTGTGAATAGAGATTATTTACAGACGACGTCGTTGGCGTGGACCCAACCTTCAAGAGAACCGCCATCAAGGTATTCACCAGTAGTAGGAGCAACGCGGACGATTCCGCCTTTTTCTACGAAGGTAGCGAGCGGATCGGTAGCCATGTATTCTTGGTCTTTAGGGCCAAAATCATGAGAATTGACATATTCCACCATCTCCTGAATCAGTTTTGGCGACATAATATATTTGGAGACGTGAACGAGGTTAGAGGTGACATCTTCTAGGGCTGGTTTTTCAATGATTTTAGTCAACTTACCATCTTTGACATCAATCATGCCATATTTGGTCACGTCTTCGCGGGAAACTTCCACGCCAAGAATGGCGGATTCGTCCTCATTCTGGACAGATTTAAGAAGTGATTCCGCGGCGGATTCACCGTTTGGATTCCAGATAAAATCATCGCCAAAGAAGACAAAGACTGGCTCGTCGATATTATATTCTTCTGCGACCATGGCGACTGGAACGGCGGTACCGTACTTAGCAGATGGATCTTGGGAGATATAGTGAATCTTAACGTTTTCTGGGAGAGTCTTGGCCAGAGCGAGACGATCAGTCTTGCCGCGTTCTTCAAGATATTGGTTCAAAGCAATGTTATCTTTGTAGAATTCGCGGACTTGGCAAGGTTCAACATTGGAGATGACCATGTAAATATCCGTAACGCCAGCTGCGATTAACTCTTGGACGGAGTAATCAACTAATGGACGGTTACCGACTGGAAGCATGGATTTCTCGATAATCTTGGTAATAGGCAAGCGGCGGGTTCCCCAACCTGCAACTGGAATAATGGCTTTAGTAATTTTTGGCATTATTTTATCTCCTTAATTGTGGGACTCCCCTTTTTGGCTTTTTCCCATATTGTTTTTATAATACTATAAAATTCGTTTAGTGCAATATACAAAAAGAATCCGGCAATCAGGGCGAGCAAGGATGGCAGGGCGGGCTTCAAGGCGTCACCAACAAAATAAGCTAGCACGGCAAACGGAATTAAAATCAATGCGGAGATAATCTGAAGCTTGGCAATTTTCTTTTTCTCCATCTTGGAACGAATCATGATAGAAAAGTCACCGACTTCTTGGGGGATTTCGTGAGCGGCGGTAGCAAGTGCAGAAGTCAGACCAGTGGGAATGCCAGCCGCAAAAGATGTACCAATCACGATGCCATCCATCGCAGTATGGAGACTATCGACAATAAGCATAGCGTAGGCTTGTTTTTTGTCTTTGAAAGATTTGTCTTCGCCGTGTTTGTGGAAGTGTCCAGCAGCAAGACTAATAGCCGTACAAATTCCGGTGCCAAGTAAAACGAGCAGAACGACTTGGTATGCTGGCAGCTCTTCTAATGCTTCTGGGATGATGTCACCAAAAACCGCGTAGAGTAAAACAATGGCAGCAAAATAGGTGCCGTATTTTTGAAAGGCGCGTGCCAATTTTGAACCGGTGAGCAATAAAAATCCACCAGCCAAAGAAAGCAAGGCCGTGACGGCAGTAACTCCTATGATTAAGAAAACCTCTAACATAGGCTTATTATATCATTACTCTTTGGGCTTGATAAGAGAATCGCGCCAAGAACTTGGGAAATCGTCTAGCCCTAATAGAGTAGCAATAGTCGGGGCAACATTAGAGAGGCCCGCGTCAGGCAGATTCTGCATTTCGTATTTACCTTTGTTCTCGGTGTTGTCGTAGATGATAAATGGCACTGGGTTAGTGGTATGAGCGGTCTTGCTCTTTCCCTCTTGGTCCATCAATTCTTCAGCGTTACCATGGTCAGCAGTAATGACAAGTACGCCTCCCAAACGATCAACTTCTTTGGCGATACGGGCAAGCTGAATATCGATAGCTTCGATAGCAGCGATGGTTGGCTCAAGTTCAGCAAAATGTCCGACCATATCTCCACCCGGGAAATTGAGGCGGACAAATTTATAATCTTTAAGATGCCTAATTACGGCGTCAGTAATTTCCGCGGACTTCATCCATGGACGAGTATCAAACGGTGCAGTGTCACTCTTGATCTCGATGTGTTTTTCACCCTTGGCTTTTTCATAGCTATTGCCGTTAAAGTAATAAGTGATGTGGCCAAACTTCACAGTTTCAGAAACTGCGAGCTGAGAGACATCGTGTTTTCCCAAAAATTCATTTAGTGTATCGGAAATAGTAATCGGCTCGACCAGTCGGTGTTCTGGCACGTGCGTATCGGAATTGTATTCGGTAAGGCCGGCAAAATAAACATCTGGTTTCCCTTCAATTTTGTTGCCGTCGTCATCGTAATAGACGCGTTCAAAGAATGGGAAATCGTCGTAGGTAAAGGCCTGGGCAATTTCAATGGCGCGGTCAGCACGGAAATCATAATAGATGAAGCAGTCGCCATCCTTAACTAGGCCAATTGGTAGGCCATTTTCAAAAATCACAAACGGTGGAATGTATTGGTCCTGGATGCTTGGATCTTTTTCACGGAAGGATTCGATCGCGGCGGTAGCAGAATTAAATTGATGCGGAGCGACGCCGTTAACAATGGCATCCCAACCGGCTTTGACGACTTCCCAGTCGCTTTCGTAACGGTCGGCGACAAAAACCATGCGGCCACCACCAGAAGCGATGCGATAATCTGGGTGGTCTGGGAAGGTCTTAATGAAAGCTTCTAGCTCTGAGACGTATTGAAGGGACGATTGTGGCGGAGTATCACGCCCATCCAAAACTAGATGAATGCGAATATGCTTCACGCCGTCGGCGTGGGCTCTCTCGATCATGCGCTCTAGGTGGTAGATACTAGAGTGAACGTTGCCGTCGGAAAAAATCCCAGAAAAGTGGAGGGTAGAATCGCGTTCCTCGAGGCGGGAGATAATATCTTTCCAAACTGGTGATTCCCAAATTTTACCAGATTCAAAAGCTTCATTGATACGGGAAATACCTTGCTGAATAATCTGCCCGGAGCCTAGAGCGTTGTGTCCAACTTCGCTGTTACCCATGGTGTTTGGCAAAATGCCAACGGCTTCGCCAGAGGCGGCTAGCGCGGTAGTCTTATAATTTCCAACTGCAAAATTCAAAAATTCGGTGTGGGCCTGCTTGACAGCATTACCGGCAATTTCACGACGAAGACCGACGCCGTCTAAGACTGCGAGAACCACTGGACCGTTGTATTCTAATTTCATAAGTGTTGCCCACTCCTTTAGTTTATATGCTTATTATACACTTAAAAACCTGGCTTGCCAAGGAGGCTAAACATATTCTGTTTATAAGTTTCAACGCCCGGCTGGTCAAAAGGATTAACGCCAGAAAGAGTAGCAGAAATCGCGCAAGAGAGTTCGAAGAAGTAAATCAGCTCGCCGACGCTGCGTTCGGAAAAATCTGGCATTTCGATCATGAAAACCGGGATACCGCCAAGACGATGCGCGCGAACGGTAGCCTCTAGAGCTTTTTCATTAATAAAATCGAGGCTCTTGCCGGCAAGATAATCTAGACCATCAGCACTGTCTTTTTCTGCCGGAACTAAGATGGAGCGCGGATTAGGTGTTGTAATTTTTACAACAGTTTCCATAAGATTGCGACGTCCTTGCTGAATGTATTGGCCCATGGAGTGAAGGTCGGTGGTATAGATGACGGAAGCTGGGAAAATGCCTTGATTATTCTTGCCTTCGGACTCGCCAAAGAGCTGTTTCCACCATTCGTTAAAGGTGGCCATGCGTGGTTCAAAAGATGCCAGAATTTCGGTTTCTTTTCCCTGCTCTTTGTAAAGTTTCTGGCGAATCATGGCGTAACGTACTGCTTCACGAACAGTGGAAGCAGAAGTATCGACGGTGGCAGTGCTGACGTTGGTAGCGAATTCGGCGTTAAGACCGATAGCAGCATTTCTAGCGCCGGCTAGAAGCTCGTCACAATTGATGCCGGCAACAGCCATTGGCAAAAGCCCGACTGGAGTGAGGACCGAATAGCGCCCGCCAATATTGTCTGGAATAACAAATCGGGTGTAGCCCTTTTTGACCGCTTCGTCATAAAGCGCACCTTTTGAAGCATCGGTCGTAACATAGATGCGCTCAGCAGCGCCTTTTTCGCCATATTTAGCGATCATGCCGGCTTTTAAAAGACGAAAAGCAATGGCAGGCTCAGTAGTGGTGCCAGATTTGGAAATAACATTGACGGAAAAATCTGCCGTACCGATTTCGGCAAAAAGTTTTTCTAGTTCGTACGAGCTAATATTGTTGCCAGCATAAACGACCTTGGTATTACTACGGTTGCCGAGCATATCAATAATGGCTTTATGTCCGAGATATGAGCCACCAATGCCGATACAAATGAGGTATTTGGAATCGCTTTTAATTTTGTTCGCGGCCTGATAAATTTGAGCTAGTTCGTTGGCGTCTGTCGAGACACTCAGCCAGCCGGACATTGGATCGGCTTTGATAGAGTCAAGCGCGCTCCCCGCGGCAGAAAAATCATCAATTCTAATTGTAGTGTCGGTTATAAATCTAATCATAAGTATATTATATACCAACCGCGGGCTCGGTTGGGCAATTTTCTAGAATACCAGCTATGGCGTCATGCTCAGCTTCCGTCACCCAAAGACTGTATTTATACTTAACGGAAACTTGGCGGGCGACATACTGACAGCGGAAGGATTTATTAGGTGGAAGCCAAGTCGCGGCGTCACCGTCGGATTTTTGCTGGTTAGCACCACTATCGACCGCGAGGAGATTGAGCGGGTCGGTAGCCATAGCGTAACGCTCCTCGGCGGTTTTATATTGTGCGCCTTTTTGCCAGGCATCAGATAGGGCGACGACATGGTCGATTTGAATATGATTGGAAAAATCGGATTTTTGAGTAGCGGTAAAAGTATTCCCAGTATAGGGCTCGATGAAGGTGCCGGCAATTACGTCACAACCATCAAGCTTGGCAGATTCGCCAACTTCGCGTTTAATGATAATTTGGCGGAGGCTGCAGCCGTCAACATTGGGCCAGGTTTTGTAGAATTCGGTACGAGCATAGCCAGTTTTTGGCGCGCGGCCCTTGACTTCCAGTTCCTCCAAAACATCTTTGGCGAGTCTAGTGCCAGTACTGACGCCAAGTGGCTCGATTGAGCCAGAGTCGGTATTTGTGCTTTCGCTCGAGCTATTCTCTGGTGCGGTTTCGTAACTATTGGGACTAATAATTAACCACGTGGCGAGGCCAAGTAATAAGGCAAGGGCAGAAACGATGCGACGAATACGATAATTCATACCCACATTGTAGCATAAAAGTGGTATGATAATCCCATAGACGAGAGTCGTACATTAGAAAGGAGGCGAGAAGAATGTATCTGTGTGGATATACTATGCCACAGCTTTTGGGTAGAGAAGTACCAAAAAGACTGATGGAAAAAGGAATAAACTTGAGTTTTGAGTTTGCAATGTGTGGCATGATGGAGCTAAAAGACACAAGCTCGGCCATGTTGGTTTATGGAACTAGCAAGGCCAATCCTGAACCACATGCTTGGGTAGAGTACAATACTGATCCAAAGAAGTCCGAAACGCGAATGGTGCGAGATTACTGTTCTGATTTTATGGAAATACCATTCTTGACACATCAGAATACATTCTTTCCTGACACCGAACGGGTTTATCTAGACTATTTTTTCTGGACAAAGTTCATGAATCATCTTTATGAGCTGGTTCAAAGTCCAGACACATCTTTTGTACTTGGTGCTTTGTGCATCATGCGCCCAAAGTTCAAAAACGGAAAGATCTACGGAATCACGGATTTTGGCTTCAAGCATTCTGTGATGGTTACGGGAGAAGAATTCATCCCGACCGTAATAAAAAATTCTGACGGTAGCTACGCACTCCTAACACGGGAAACAATTGATTCCCTCATGCACTAAAAAGGCCGCAAATGTTTGCGGTCTTTTTCGTTGTGATTTTAAGCGTTAGAGTGGCCGGCGTAAGCGACGTTCTGAGCAAGCGCTTGGTCCTGAAGCCTGGCAGCGCGAACGAGGTCATCAACGCAGGAATTGACAGAGTGTTTGACACGAACAGCTTCTTCGGCTTTTTTGCCATCATTCCAGCGCTCAAGAGAGCCGACGAGGTAGCCCGTGATACGGCGGAGGCGTTCAAATTTCTCGCCGTTAAAATAATAGCTGTGCTCGTTGAAATATTGCTTGGCTTTCTTTTCATCACCGAATTTGGCAATTAGACTAGTGCCGAGTTCGACAAGGACGCTGGCGTGCATATTTTCGTACTGGTCAACGGATTCTAGAGCTTTTTTGATTTCTTCTTTTGGAACTTTGGCATAGTGGTTTAACGATTTTTCAAAACGAGTGAGGTCAAATTTAGTAGCGTCGTCTTGGGATTTATAAATGATGTTTTTCATAGTTTTTTCCTTTTTTATTAATAATTCTTGTGCTTAATTCTATTGTGCTTATGATTATATACGCTATATATAGCGTCTGTCAATAGGAAAATACGCTAGATATAGCGTATTTGAAAGAATTCGACCGTAATGGTATAATTATAGATATGAATTTAAAGATCGGAATCGTAGGTCTGCCTAACGTTGGGAAAAGCACGCTTTTTAATGCACTGACGAATGCGGGGGCGCTCGCAGCCAACTATCCTTTCGCCACGATTGAGCCTAATGTAGGTATTGTTCCTGTACCGGATGAGAGGCTTGATGTGCTTGGGAAAATGTATGAAACTGACAAAATTGTCCCAGCTACGGTAGAATTTGTGGATATTGCGGGGCTAGTAGCGGGAGCTTCCAAAGGTGAAGGATTAGGAAATAAGTTCTTGGCACACATTCGCGAGTGTCAGGCAATTTGTCATGTAGTAAGGGCATTTTCCAATGGCGATATTGTGCGAGCTGACCAAAAGGTAGAAAGTGATATTATCGCTCAAGCCAAAGACGACATTGATATCATCAATCTTGAGCTGCAACTCGCGGATGATGAGACCAGGGCAAAAATTGAGGCAAAGCGCAAAAAAGATCCAAACGACGAGAATGTACCGTTTTTGACGGACAAGCCAGTAATCTACATGTTTAATGTGGACGAAAACGGTTTAACCGATACGGCCATGCAGGATAAACTACGCGCATTGGTGGCACCGGCGGAAGCAATTTTTGTAAATGCCAAACTTGAAGAAGAGATGTCTGACATGAATCGCGAAGAGCGGAAGGAATTTTTGGAAAGCTACGGCGTACATGACGATGCCTTGGGCGAGCTAATCAAGGCAGCTTACAAAACTTTAGGTTTGCAGAGTTTCTTAACTGCTGGCAAAAAAGAGTGTCGCGCTTGGACAATTAAGCAAGGTGCGACGGCTCCAGAAGCAGCTGGGACAATCCATACAGATTTTGAGCGAGGGTTTATTGCAGCGCAAATCTGCAAGTATGATGATTTGGCTAAGCTTGGCAGTGAAAAAGCAGTACGCGAAGCTGGGCTCATGCGGACTGAGGGTAAGACCTATATTATGCAAGATGGAGATGTGGTAGAGTTCAAATTTAACGTTTAATATAAAGGAGGTAAAATGATCGAAAATTTTGACGTAAATAAACTCATTTCCGCGCTTATTTATATTGTAATTGCGTTTATTTTTTACTTTATTGCTTCGAGAATTATTGATTTGTTTTTTAAAAAGCCCCAAGAAAAATTCACTGAGAAACTTACTGCGCGCCAGAAACAACGTATGGATACACTAAGAACGATGCTAAAAAGCATTGTTACTTACGTGATTATCATCGCGCTAGTTTTGGCGTTGCTTGCTAACTTCGGTGTTGACGTAACGTCACTTCTGGCGGGACTCGGAATCGCTACGGCGATTATTGGTCTGGCATTCCAGGATCTTGGCAAAGATTTGATTGCTGGATTTGGCATAATCATGGAACGTCAATACGAAGTGGGCGACTTGATTGAGGTTGATGGATTCCGCGGTCGCGTGACTTCGCTCAGCTTAAAAAGCACAAAAATCAAGAACTACCGCGGAAAGGAGTTAGTGGTCGCAAACCGCAAAATGACTTCCTTGGTGAACTACAGTACGCATAACACGCTCGCACAGGTAGATATCCCGGTGCCGTATAATGTGAAGACAGAAAATATTTCGGCGATTCTCGAAAAAGTTTGCAACGACCTGCGCGAAGCTAATTTAGAACAAATTGTTGGAGAAGTAAAATTCTATGGGCCAGTTAAATTTGATGATTCTGCTGTGGTCTGGCGCGTGACGGCAGAGTGTGAACCTTATCGTCACTTTGTGCCGCAGCGGATGATTCGTCAGGCCGTCCAAGATGAATTTAGAAAAGCTAGAATAGAAATTCCATTTCAGCAAATTGATATACACAATAAGTAGGACTATGCTTAGGCAATAATGCCACCGCCGAGACAAACCTCGGCGTTTTTGCCGCCGTAAATGACGGCAGATTGTCCAGCCGCGGGAGCTTTGATTTTCTGCTCAAAAATTAGTTTGTCGTTTTCGAATTTGGCTGGAACGAGCGGGGCACGATGACGGAGACGAACAAAGATTTTTCCTTCTGGTTTTTCGCGCAGAATCACGTCGGAAAGAGTTAGCTCTTTGGTCCATAAATCTTTATTGTTGAGATTTTTACTGACGTAGACAATGTTTTTCTCGATGTCTTTGTCGACTACATAATATGGCATGCCACCGCCAACGTTCAAACCGTGACGCTGACCAATGGTATAGAAAATAGCACCTTCATGTGAGCCGACAACCTCGCCGGTTTCTTTTTCGACAATATCGCCAAAAGTTTCTTTGACGTATTCTTTCAAAAAATCTTTGATACCAACTTCACCCACGAAACATACGCCCATGGATTCTTTTTTGTAGGCATTATGAAAACCGTATTTTTCGGCGAGTTTTTTGACATCGGGTTTTAGCATGTCGCCGAGTGGGAAAATAGTGTGTGCGATGGCATCTTTGGAGATACGATACAAGAAATACGTTTGGTCTTTGTTCTCGTCTTTAGCGCGTAATAATTTATCACCGTCGGTTTTGGCGTAGTGGCCAGTTGCAATGAAATCAGCACCTTGCTCACGCGCAACGTCGTAAAATAACTTGAACTTAATTTCTTGGTTACACATGATGTCGGGATTTGGCGTGCGACCTTTTTTAAATTCATTTAGCATGTAGTCAACAACTTTTTGTTTGTAGTCTTTCTCAAAATCAAAAATCTTAAAGTCGATGTCAAGTTTGGTCGCGATACGTTTGGCATCGGCAAGATCATCTGCCCACGGACATTTCATACCCGGAAGATCACGGCTCCAGTTTTTCATGTAAACGCCCACTACATGGTAGCCTTGGTCTTTTAAAAGTTTGGCAGAGACAGAAGAGTCCACGCCGCCGGACATGCCGACAAAAACAGTTTTCTTAGAGTTAGGCATTTTGGCGCTCCAATTCTTGTATGACTGCTTCGGCAATTTTTTTAGCAGCAAGTTTGACATTTTCTTCATCGTTTTGCATGCCAAGACTAATACGAAGTGAACCAGCAATTTCCGAGTCGGTTAGACCGATAGCGGAAAGAACGTGAGATTTTTCGCCCTTTGAAGCAGCGCAAGCTGCGCCGGTAGAAACGTAAATTTCTTCGTCTTCAAGTTTAAAAATCAGGCGCTCAGCATCAACCCCGTCAAAGTAAACTGGAATAAAGTTAGCAAGCTGACGTTTTGGATTGCCTAAGAATTTTGGCTCAATTTTGCCGTCAAGATTTTTTATTAAAGTTTCGCGGAAAATTTTGGAGAGTTTTTCATATTTTTTAACGTTGCCGTTAATATGCTTTTTGGCGAGTTTAGCGGCAGTTGCAAAACCAACTGTGCCTGCCACGTTTTCTGTACCGCTACGCAAACCCATTTCTTGGCCACCGCCATAGGCTACGGGTTTTAGTTTGACACCGTGTGCGATGTAGAGCGCGCCCACTCCTTTTGGCCCGTAGACTTTGGCGGAGTTAATCGTCATTAAGTCCACGCCGAGGCGTGTGACGGAAATGTTTAGTAAATTTAATGCTTGTGATGCGTCAGAGTGAAAAACAAGTGGAAGTGGGTTTTTAGTTTGTAGGCGCGTCATTTTTTCTGCTTTAATCATTTCGGCAATTTCGGCGATCGGTTGAATAGTGCCGAGTTCATTATTAGCAAGCGAAATAGAAACAAAGCCAACTTTGTCAGTTAATTTTTTCTGAAAATCTAGAAGGTCTATGCGGCCATTTTTATCTACTTTAATAGTTTGGTATTTGTAATTTTTGGCAAGATTTAAGACAGAGGCATGCTCGGTTTCCAAAACTAAAACTTCGGAATCCTGAACGGCAGAAAAAGCCAAGTTGTTAGCTTCGGTCGCGCCGGCTGTAATAACAATGTCATTACCTTTAGCGCCGATAGTGTGGGCGACATCGTCTTTGGCAGATTCGTATATTTCACGGACACGCTTGGCCGGAAGATAGGGCGCGGAAGGGTTGAAAAATTGGTCCGCAAAAAACGGAGCCATAGCTTCTATCACCTTTTTATGCACTGGAGTGGCGGCTGCGTAATCCAAGTAAATCATGTATATATTATAACATAATTTTAAGCATTTTGGAACTGAGAGTTGTAAAGGCTGGCGTAGAAACCGTCCTTCTTAATAAGCTCATTATGTTTGCCGGATTCAACAATATTGCCGTCTTTCATAACGAGAATGAGGTCGGCGTTTTTAATCGTAGAGAGGCGGTGCGCAATGATGAAGGAAGTGCGGCCCTGCATGAGCTTGTCCATGGCTTTTTGGACTAATTCTTCCGTGCGAGTATCAACGTTTGAGGTGGCTTCGTCGAGAATCAAAAACGGCGCGTCTTCCACCATACCACGCGCAATAGTAAGAAGCTGACGTTGGCCGGCGGAGACAGATTCGTTTTCGGAGATTTCCGAATTAAAACCTTTTGGTAAAGTTTTAACAAAATGAGTTAAGCCAATCGTGTCGCAAACTTCTTTGACGCGCGCGTCCGTAATATGTGAACGATTATAGACAATGTTTTCTTTGATAGTGCCAGAAAAGAGCCAAGTGTCTTGAAGGACCATGGTAAATAATTCGTGGATATTTTCGCGTTTTAGGTCGTGAATGGAAACGTCGTCGATAGTAATATCACCAGAATTAATATCATAGAATTTCATGAGGAGATTGACCATGGTAGTTTTGCCAGCACCAGTTGGACCAACGATGGCGATTTTTTGTCCTGGTTTTACACTGGCAGAAAAGTCCTTAATAATCATGCGATCTTTATTGTAGCCAAATTTGACATTCTTAAACTCAATTTTGCCTTTGACTTTGTTTTTGTCGAGATGCATCGTGGCGCTAGACTGATCAGGCATTTCTGGTGCGTCGAGGAATTCGAAGACACGCTCGGACGCAGCAGCAGAAAGTTGTAAGTAATTTAGTGCTTGGGCAATTTGAGAAAGAGGCGAAGTGAACATTCTGACATAGATAATGAACGCAATGATAGAACCAAAAGTAATCGCGTGGTTCATCACGAGAATTGCGCCAACTACACAAACTGCAACATAGCCAAGATTGCCGATGAAGCCCATCATTGGTGGCATGAGACCGGACAAAAATTGAGATTTGCGGTTAGCGTCGTAGACTTTTTTGTTGAGTTTATCAAATTTTTTGTCGGATTCTTTTTTGCCGTTATAGGCTTTGACAACATTAAGGCCGGAATAAATTTCTTCAATGTGGGAGTTGAGATTGCCAAGTTCGCGCTGACGTGCGGAGAAATATTTTTGAGAACGTTTCAAAACAAAGAAGACAAAGACGAAGCCAATTAATCCAGAAATAATGGAAGTTATAGCCATGATGCCATTAGTGACGAACATCATAATAATCACGCCGACTAGAAGCGTAATCGCAGAGACTAAAGTGGAAAGTGATTCATTAAGGCTCTGCGCAACGGAGTCAATATCGTTAGTGACGCGAGAAAGCGTGTCGCCGGTTTGATGATTGTCAAAGAAGCGCAGCGGCAGGCGATTGATTTTTTCGGAAATGCGCGATCTCAGCAGGCGAGCAAAATTGTTGGAAACATCCGTCATAAGGAAGGCTTCGACGATTTCAAAAACGAGACTCACGACGAAGAGTATACCGACCACGATGACGATTCCCCAAATCGCCTCAAAGTTCATGGCAGAGGTGAAGCCAAGGGTAATTTCGTCAGTCAAATCAGAAAGCTTGTTTGGTGTGATAATGGCGATGATAGAACCGATGCTAGCAAAAAGTGTAGCAATAATGGTTGGAGCATAGAAAGGTTTAAGCTCCTTAATCATGCGCTTAATAGCGGCGCCAAAATCTTTGGCTTTTTCTACTTCACCGCGAATTGGACCTGGCATTATTTCCCTCCTTTCTCTAACTCTTCTGCTGATAATTGCGATTCGGCAATTTGACGGTAAACCGGACATTTCTCAAGAAGCTCGCGGTGGGTGCCCTGACCGACACATTTACCATTATCAAGCACGAGGATTTGGTCGGCATTCATAATAGTGCCGATGCGTTGCGCGACAATCAGTGAAGTGGCGTTCTTGGTATGAGACTTCAGGGCCTTGCGAAGATTGGCGTCGGTCTTGTAGTCGAGCGCAGAGAAGGAATCGTCAAAAATATAGATTTCTGGATTCCTAGCAATAGCACGTGCAATAGCGAGGCGTTGTTTTTGGCCGCCGGAAATATTCGTACCACCTTGTGCAATATGAGCAAGGTAGGATTTGTCGAGTTTCTTTACAAAATCTTCGCCCTGCGCAACTTTAATAGCATCAACAATTTCGTCGACAGAAGTTTCACCTTTACCATTTTCGCCAAAACCAACGTTGCTAGAAACCGTGCCAGAAAACATAACGGCTTTTTGCGGAATGTAGCCGAGCTTATTATAAAGCGATTCAAAAGTATAATCTTTGACATTAATGCCATCGACTAGGACTTCACCAGAAGTGGCATCGTAGAAACGCGGAATGAGATTAATGAGCGTGGATTTACCAGAACCAGTAGAGCCAATGAAAGCGACGGTATCGCCCTGATTGGCTTTAAAGGAAATGTTTTCCAGAATATATTCCTCGGCGTCAGGATATTTGAAACTGACGTTCTTGAACTCGACCGTGCCGGATTCGGGAGTTTTTTTAACGTTATTCTCTCCCTCTTTGATAGTGAGTTCCGTATCGAGCACCTCGTTGATACGCGCGGCAGAAACTTGGGCGCGCGGAATCATCATGAAGGTAAAGGCGAGCATGAGGAAAGACATAATCACTTGCGTGGCGTAAGACGAGAAAACAACCATGTTGGAAAAAATTGTGAGTTTTTGCATCTGGTCGGCGTCGCTGATTAAATATGTGCCAATCACATAAATTACTACTGTGATGGAGTGCATGAAGAAGAAAATCGTCGGACTGAGAATGGACAAGGCGCGTTGGTTAAAAATCTGAGTGTCGGTTAGATCGTCGTTAGCTTTTTTGAATTTCTTTTCTTCATATTTTTCCGCATTGAAAGCGCGGACGACGCGAATGCCAGTAATATTCTCACGCGTGACGTCGTTCAAACGGTCGGTAAGTTTTTGGATAATCTTGAATCGTGGAACGACGATTACCATGATCGTAACGACGATGGAGAGAAGTAAGACGACCGTAATCGCAGTGGCGGTGCTCCATTCCCAGGATTTGTCGAGGATTTTGGTGATGGCCCAGACCGCCGTAATTGGAGCTTTGACCAACATTTGCATACCCATGGCAAGGAACATTTGGACCTGGGTAATGTCGTTGGTGGTGCGGGTGATGAGCGAGGCGACAGAAATCTTTTTGATTTCTGCCATACTAAGATTCTCGACTTTGGAGAACAAAGTTTTGCGAACGCTTTTTGAAAAACTAGCGGAGATATTGGCGGTGAGATAGCCGACAAGAACCGCTCCGGCGAGACTGCCGAGGGCACACGCCATCATGAGGGCGCCGTTTTTGATGATTTCGGACATCTCACTGCCTTCGGTCTGGACGAGGCGGGTGATTTCTGACATATAGTCAGGCAGTTTGAGATCTAGCCAAACCTGAAAACAAATACCAGCAACCACCACCAAAAAGAGTAGGACGTCGCGCTTTTTCAGGTTCTTAAGAAGTTTGAACATATCAATATATTATACAACAAGTTCCAGCCATTTGTCCAATGTAAAGTTTGGGCCAGAAACAGAGGCGGCGGCGAGAATGGGCGATGGTAAATCTTCCAAATTTCTGCCGAGTTTTTTGCTCAGGAATTTCATGAAGGCATTCGCCGCAAAAGTAATCTGCTTTTGTTTTTTCTGGTCGATAAATTCTAGCGGATCGCCATGAGAATTATTCTTACGATATTTTACTTCCGTGAAATAAATATGGTCTTTCGTCGCAGAGACAATGTCGATTTCGTAATATTTGGTTTTGTAGTTTCTGGCCAAAATCTTATGACCATGCTGTGCGAGATACTCCGCAACGATACCCTCAGCTTTTAGGCCAGCGAGCCTTGCATTTGCTCCGCGGGTACCGGCTCGCGGCCCGTCGTTACGGGCGCTCCGCCTACCCTCGCTCCCCGTTGGTCGCGAAAGCCCCGCGGTAGCAAACGCAAGCCTCACTGGTTTGAACGACTGGCGGTGTTCGGGGCAGGGGCCGAGTTTTTCGAGCGCGGATTTGTGGAGTGCGGTGCCGTAGCCGACGTGTTTTTCAAAACCATAGCCGGGATATTTTTCTGCAATGTTTTTCATGTAATTATCACGCGCGACTTTGGCGATAATGGACGCGGCGGAAACTTCTTTGATTTTTAAATCAGCTTTTGGCAGAACGGAAACGAGATTTTCTAGGTCGGTGTCTTTTAAGAAATTTTGAGTGCCGTCGATAATGATTTCCGTGAAAGATTCGCGCGGAATATTTTCTACGGCACGGCGAGTGGCAAGCTTTAGAGCCTCGGCTAAGCCGATCTCATCTAGTTCTTTTGCAGAAACCCAGCCGAGACCCGTCGCTTTGGCTTTTTCTTTAATGATTGGTGCAAGTTTTTCACGTTTTTTGGCGGTGAGTTTTTTGGAATCGGTTAAAGCATCCTGCCAAGATTCGGCTTCTATAGGCTTTCCGTTTTTATCAAAACGCGGGTTTAAGACCGCCGTGCCAATAACAAGAGGCCCCGCCCAGGGGCCTCTGCCAACTTCGTCAATTCCAAGAATTGCCACGTTTATTTTTCTTCTGCTTTTGGTTCTTCAGTCTTAGCTTCCTCTTTTGGAGCTTCTTCGGCTGGAGCTTCTGCTGATTCTGCGGTTTCGGCAGTTTCGGCGACTTCGTCTTCGCCTGGGATTTCAATGGTGTTTACGGCTGCGCGGTCAAAATCTTTGCCAGCGAGACGAGCGGATTTACCGGAACGGTCGCGGAGGTAGGAAAGATTGTTGCGGCGAACTTTAGAACGCTTGGTGATTTCAATTTTCTCTACGAGAGGACTGTGGAGCAAGAAAGATTTCTCAACGCCAACACCGGAAGCAATTTTGCGAACGGTGATACGAGCAGTGTGAGACTCTTTGCGATCTGCGCGAATGACTACGCCTTCAAAAACCTGGAGACGAGATTTGTCACCTTCTTTGATTCTCTGAGTGACTTTAACGGTATCACCAGAACGGACATCAACAACAGCTTTCTTTTTCTGTTCGTCACCGATTTTCTTTAGAATAGAAAAACTCATAATTTACCTTTATATTAACACTTCTTAACATTATACTAAATTATTGAAAAAATGCAAGGGGTAATATGGGGAATTCGCATTTTAGACTAGATTTTTTCCAAAAAACGTGGTAAAATAATTTGGTAACCGCTGGTCCGGTAGCTCAGCTGGTTAGAGCACGAGCCTCTTAAGCTTGGTGTCGTGGGTTCGAGTCCCACCCGGATCACCACATGTAATTTAGCAAGAATTTGGCCCTGAAATTAGAGTTTGAAACGGTTCTTTATATCTTTAAAGGACCGTTTTTTGTTGGTCAATTTTGAGGTTGCGCTTATAAAGCGGTATTATTCGGCGTTAAGAGTTACAGAGATACTGCCGCCGCCGAGGCTTGGCAAGTTGTCGATATGCCCAATTTTTGTATAGCTATAGCTTGTATCGAAAGATTCATAAAACACCACGAGGCAATTGTCGCCAAAAAGCATTACGTCTCCAGTCTCGATATGCTTCGGACTATAAGTATTTGTTGGCAATGAGTTGTCCAGATAGGCGTATTTCTCATTGCTATTTAAATCGCTCATAGATACTTCTAACGGTAGCTCTTTTAAAAGCGCAGAAACAGTAGAATTATCTTCTAATTTTATCTCAAGTTTCTCGCCATTTATGGTCGCGTATATTTTGTCCATTTTTGTGGTCTCCGTTTTGAGCTCGCTACTAGTTGAGCTTTCTGGATTATTGGCAGGATTTAGATTTGGTTCAATGTCTGGTTTACGATTATTCATTAAAGCCGTTGTGACAATTACCGAAACGACAATAACGACTAGAATCGGTATAGATATTGTTAGCTTTTTGTTTAGCGCAGACATTCTAAGCCTCTATATTCTCCCTAATGAAGTTTTCGATCTTATCGAACGGAATAATGTCTTTCTGGTCGTACAGGTCGCAATGCGAAGCGCCCTCGACAATCAAAAGCTCCTTATTACCCTCAACTGTTTCGCCAACCGGTGCATTGCCGGTATATGGTGCCGGTGCATTATTGGTTTCAAATTTGTGGCCGGTCATTTCAGCAAAAGCATCTTCGCCCATATAGCGCGAATGGGCTTTTTCGCCATGAACTATCAGGACGGCATTCTTGATTTCATTGGAATTCGTAAACGCTGTTGTATTGGCGAGAGAAATGTTGCCAGTCATTGCCCAGCCGTCGTTAGAGTTAAGGCTACGCTTGTGGTAACCGCGCTCAGTTTTGTAGTAAGCGTGGTAATCTTTTAGGAATTGTGGGGCCGTCTCTGGCACTGGGTCAATCACGCCGCCTGCGAGCTTTAGGCTGCCATTTTTGTAATCTTCGGTACGTTGGCTATTGACGGCTTCTTTTGCTTTTTGGCGCGCCTCAGCGGAGTTTTCGGAATCAAAGTAGCCATTACGAGCTACGCGGGGCATATCATACATTATCATGCATACTGTCGCTTTGATGCGTGTATCTAAGCAGGCTGTTTGAAGTGCTACGCCGCCCCAACCGCAAACTCCAATGATAGAAATCTTTTCTGGGTCTACATTATCTAGGTTGCTCAAAAAGTCTACGGCCGCCTGGAAATCTTCTACATTTAAATCCCAACTTGTAACATAGCGAGGCTCACCACCTGATTCGCCGGTATAAGATGGATCGAAAGCAATTGTAAGAAAGCCACGTTCGGCCATTTCCTGTGCATAAAGGCCACTAGATTGCTCTTTAACTGCGCCATATGGGCCAGAAACAGCGATAGCTGGCAGTTTACCAGTTGCGTCTTTTGGCTCATATAAATCTGCCGCAAGCTCAATGCCGAAGTGATTCTTAAAGGTGACCTTTCTGTGGTTTACTTTGTCGCTTTTTGGGAATACTTTATCCCATTCGTCAGTTAATTGTAATGCCATTTTTTCTCCTTTAATATCCTAGGCTCTCTAGCCAATTATCTAATTTTTTAATCCCGTCATCAGTACGCGCGGTAGAGCCGGACATATTAAAGCCGTCTCCTTTGAGCGTCGCGCCGGACATTTTGCTTTTCAAGATATCGTAAGTGCCAGCATTGCCAGAACCCTCGTGAGTATTGAACGGAATTACGGTTTTGCCATTCCAATCGTGTTTCTCGATAAAGTTATAGACGATCATTGGCATATCGCCCCACCAAATCGGATAACCAAAGAAGATGGTATCGTAGCTAGAAATATCTACATCGCCTTTATATTCTGGACGAGCTTGTTCATTGCGTTCTTTAGTGGCCTGATCGACAGCTTCTTGATAATTAGCCGGATAAGCTACTTCGGGCACAATCTTGAATTCGTCGGCACCAACCTTTGCGACTATCTCTTTAGCGAGGAGTTCGGTATTGCCAACCTCTACATTACCTACGCTATAGTTTTCGTCTGCTCTCGAGAAATAAACTACTAGTTTTTTGTCGCTTGTATTCATATCGTTTGCTCCTTGATTATTTGATGTATTTTGATTTGTTTTATCGCCAGAGGGCTTAAACAAGAAAAAAGCCCCTGTTAAACAAGCGGCTATTCCGATCAAGACAAGAACCAGTCCTAAAACTTTTTTGTCCATATACCTATTATATCATCCTATGCAAGCCCGAATCCTTAGGGCATATATTGACTTTTTGGGTCCGATTTGATATAATGTAAGTATATTCCGATGCGGGTAATTCGAACGGAGAGATACCTAAGAAGAGCCCGTTTTTTTGTTATTTCTTTTTCTTGTATTCAATCTTTTTCTTGACGCCAGTGTTATCTAAAAAATCTACGTATTTTGGCGTAAATGGACGGTAAAGCGACGAAGTAGAATGGCGATTTGGTGCTAATAATTTAGCGAAACGCTCTTTCTCAATAAGATATTTAACCATTTTATAATAGTCTCCATCGCCAGAGACAAGAACTACATTATCAAATTGCTCTTTGTCGGCGATTTTCGACATTACGGTAAAGACGATATCGGTATCTACGTTGCCTTTCTTCTTGCCAATCATACTTTGGCTATGCTCACGGAATACGAGAATGAAGCCTGCAGTCTGGATCTTTTCGTATAGGTCTTGGTTATCTTCGTCTACTGCGCCTAGGAAATAGTAAGCTTTTTCAACATCATAGCGTTCTTTAAGATATACTCTGAAGCGCGCCAAATCAACTGTCCACGAATTAGCTTTCGTGTTCATGTAGAGATTTTGTCCATCTATGAATGCTTGATTGCTCATGCTCTATATTATACCATTTTTCTTGGTCTTTAGATCATAATCACTAACTATACCATTGACATTGT
>CAYSIB010000003.1:0-64429 GCA_964431025.1 uncultured Candidatus Saccharibacteria bacterium | reverse complement strand
CCGTCCGCTGTGTAGCGAAGTAGCAACCCGATTTAGCATGCCAAAAAAGAGGGAATGAACAAACTCTCTGACCAGAAGACTTCACTAGTGAAGGATTCTGGTCCGACGATACGTGGTGGCATCCTAATTTTGTAACTGTTGTAATTTTTACAACTATATTTTCTCCAGAAAACAATAAATATGTTCAAATATCTTTATGCTCAAGCTTGCATTCTATTGTCTATTTTGCAATAGTGGACCTGGGTGGAAGTGTCGCTTTATAATATTGATGCTTGTTTCGGTCTTATGACTGAGGGTGTGGAGAGTATCAATAAAAAATTACTGTTCCGAGTAGCAATAGGTGCTCTTAGGAAGGAGAGATGTGACGAGCAAAACTCGAACCATTTCCGTTTTGTTTGGGCTAATCAAGATTAGAACTACAAAAACTAAGAGATCCGCCTAAAGGCGAATCTCTTTCACCCATGAATTAGATTTACTCGGAGTCTAATTCCTTGATTAGAGTATATCACTAATGTTTATTTTTTGCAAGTTTAAGCGGACGGAAAAACCTGCATACTTCGGATATTGATTTGCTGGCGTGACATTCACTGTATCGAAGTCGAAATGGTATGATCTGGAGATGCTTTCTGCACTATTTGACCAGTAGTAACCTGCAATATTTTGGTTATTTGTACCGTTGTCTTGTCTGAATCCAGTTAAGACGAAGTTGGGTCCAGATGTGCCCCGTATTAATGCGTTGGAGTTGTATTTTGCATATAACGCTGCATATTCTCCTCCACTTCCTCCGGTTGGGAGGCGCCAGCTAGTTTGGAAAGATACAGCGGACGGGAAAGCCATATATTTTTTCGTATGTGCTTAATGGGCCAAATCTATCGTCGTTTATTCTGAGATAGTAGGCTATAGTACTTGATTCTGCATGGCTATTCCACAAGAATGTAGCTACGCCTATATTTACATTGACTCCAGTGTCTCTTACGTCGCCCGAATAAGATAATCGGAAAGGATAATCCTTTAGCGATGTTCCTATGCCAGTTTTTTCTATACCCTCATCTCCTTCTCCACTCTCAATAAAATGATAGGCTTCGCGGAAGAGAATAAGCCTAGAGGTGCACAGCGGACGGAGAAGCCGTAGTCTCTTGTAGCCCCGCTTGCTGGGTATACTACCGAATTTCGGAATCCCATATCATAAGAGCCAAGTATATTGCCACTTGTAACTCCGCTTGCCCAATAGTCGGCGTAAATGGTATGATAACGCGATACCCCGTTGACATATCCAGACATTACATAATTTGGAGTTCCAACCATGGCTGAGTATGATGGATATTTGTTATATAGGACTTCAAATTCTCCTCCACTTCCTCCGGTTGGGAGGCGCCAGCCAATATGGACATACAGATACACAGCGGACGGTATGGCCGACTTGCTTAGTTCGTTTATCTGTCGGCCAGACTGATCCTGATAATGTTATCGCGAAATCATATCCTTCATTTACGTCATAGGGTGTTTTTGACCAATAGTAGCCTCTATCTGTGTCGCTAAGTCCGCTACCAAGCTTCCTACCCGAGATGACGAAGTGGGAACCAATTGATGAGGTCATATTGGCGTATGTGCCATAGTAGTTATATAACACTTGATATTCTCCTCCACTTCCTCCGGTTGGGAGGCGCCAGCTAGATTGGAAAGATGGTGTCTTTAAATTGGTGTATAGCGGACGGCGCACCCGTAATACTTGCTGTCGTAATTTGTAAGGCCAATAGTTGATTTAGTTAGATACGGGAGGTATGCTGCGGTGCTTCCGTAGGCTGTACTAGACCAGTAATCGCTATTTGATCCCTGGACATTGGTAGAGCTGCCGTAACGGTAGCCTGAGAGGGTAAAGTTTGGTGTGCCTAGCATAAGTGCGCTCGAGTTGTATTTTGTATATAACACTTGATATTCTCCTCCACTTCCTCCGGTTGGGAGGCGCCAGCTGATATGGATAAATAGAGCGGACGGTGAAACCGTGGTATTTGTAGTTATAATCTGCAGGGTAGACATTTGAACTATTAAAGTTTAGGTTATACGCGTAGCTAGTATTGCTTGCTGTACTAGGCCAGTAGAGGCCGCTGCTGTCTTGATAGCTAGTAGAGCTACTATAACGGAGTCCCGAGAAGGCAAAGTTTGGTATACCTTGCATAAGTAAACTAGAGTTGTATTTTGTATATAACGCTTGATATTCTCCTCCACTTCCTCCGGTTGGGAGGCGCCAGCTAGTTTGGAGAGATATGGCGGACGGAACGACCTGAATCGTTGGTGTCATACTGATAATTTAGCGAGGAATCATAAAAACGTATTAGACAGGATAATATGCCATTACTAGTTAAATTAGTCCATAGATATCCACGCTCTGGGAGAAAAGCACTATAACCGTTACTGTTAATCATGCCAGGATATGAGAAAACAAATGGGTAGTTCTGCACGGTTGCGCCTATTGTCGACGCCTGAGTACTTGTTTCTCCACTCTCAATAAAATGATAGGCTTCGCGGAAGAGATAGTATCAAGAGCAATAGCTACTCAGCTACGCAGCGGACCGCGAACCCGTTCCCAACGAAATGGTTGTTCTGCGGGACCACGAGGCCATTGGTACTCAGGCGGAAGTTGTAGGCTTGGCCGGCCGTAGTAGAGCTGCTTCTAGACCACCAGTTCCCGTTCGAGCCCTGAAGGTCGACCCCGCCTTCGTAATTGTAGTACCCGGAGTAGGGGAAGTTATATGGTGAACTAATGAACTTATTCCTTTGAGTAGTATCGGTGCGGTTAATAGTTTTTTCTAAATTATAAGCGGACGCCGAAGCCGGCATATTTGTAATGACTTGTTGGTGCAATGATAATTGATGTGTTGAAGGCGAAATAGTATGAGTTGCCATTACTGGCGGATGTACTAGCCCAATAGTGGCCGCCATCTCCTTGATTATAGGTTGTTCCTGCATCGCGATTTCCATTCAGAGTAAAGTTTGGTCCATTTGGGCTGCGTATTGATGTGCTTGAATTATATGATGCAGCTAATACCGCATATTCTCCTCCACTTCCTCCGGTTGGGAGGCGCCAGCTAGTTTGGAAAGATACAGCGGACGGAAAAGCCGCAATAGTTTGGGCTATAGTTAGCTATATTTATATATGAGGAGCCTATATCTAGATTTCCTCCATAAACGCCATCTTTATTATAATCGTTCCAATAGTTCCCAAAGGTACCTATGCGATTAAAGGAGCCTCCAAGATAGTATCCAGCATATTGGATACCCGCAACATTGAGTATAGCTGAGATTGAGCCATATTTTGAATATAACGCTTCATATTCTCCTCCACTTCCTCCGGTTGGGAGGCGCCAGCCAATATGGAAAGATATAATGTAGTAAAGTTGGTCTTTAGGGAAGAGCTTGTGGTATAATAGCCATATATGGCTAAAAAGAAAGCGACGCGGAAGAAAGGCTCCCGCAAGACAAGAGAGGTAGCGCCTGAACACGAACTCCCCGGTGGATTTTGGAGACAGGTCGTAGCAGTATTGATGATCGCACTAGCGGTATTCCTAGTGATGACATGGTTTGGCAGTGGCGGAAAAGTATTAAACGACGTAGATGCGGCGTCATTCTTTGTGATTGGGTACGGTAAATTCTTGTTGCCAGTACTATTAGTCTATATGGCAGTAAAAATCTTCCGGACGCCTGGGAATAGACTTCCGGTGGTAGTCTGGATTGCGTCTATTTTGATGGTATTTTGGGCATCTGGAATTATGGGGATTCCAACGATTGGACAAGAGAATCCGACTGGCGGCGTGCTTGGCGAGGCGCTAAACAAGGTGGCCGTGCAGATACTGGAGCCTGGAGTGGCGGTGTTTCTATACGTAGTATTAATATTTATTACGGCGCTGTTTATCTTACAAGTGTCGCCGGTACAGGTGTTTAAGAAGCTGTTCTCGATATTTAAGTCGACTAAGAAAGACGAAGACAAAGAGAATGCAAAGATTATCCGCGCAGCTAATAAGGCGGCGGCAGAGGGCGACCTCGATATCAAAGTCAACTCTGGCGTGGCGGTAGTCGATAAATCGTTCAAGAATATGAAGGTAAATAATCCAAAGGCTCCGGCTAAGGCAGAGCCAGTAGTGGAGAGAGCGCTGGTTTCTGTGAGTGATCCAGATTGGAAGATGCCAAGCGTGGATCTCTTGGAGAGCAAGCAGTCGCCGGCCGATCCGGGTAACCATCAACAAAATGCATTTATTATTAAATCTACCTTGGCGGAATTTGGAATTGACGTAGAGATGGAGGGTGCAAACGTAGGTCCAAGAGTGACACAATATACCATGCGTCCGCCTGCTGGGGTGAATTTGTCCAAGATTGTGGCGCGTGACAAAGAATTAGCGCTCAATCTCGCGGTAGATAAGATTAGGATTGAGGCGCCAATTCCGGGAACTCGTAGTGTGGGCGTAGAGATTCCGAATGTGAAGCCGGCTGATGTGAGACTGCGTGGCGTACTAGAGAGCAAGGAATGGAAGGAGGCAGAAGAGCCACTAACCTTTGCGGTAGGTAAAGATATCTCTGGTCATTCTGTGATAGCAAATCTCGCGAAGATGCCACACCTTCTGATTGCTGGTACTACTGGTTCTGGTAAGTCCGTAATGACGAATACGCTGATCTCTTCATTACTTTATCGTAATGCGCCAAGCGATATGAAGCTTATTATCGTGGATCCAAAACAGGTAGAAATGGTGCAATATAATGATATTCCACACCTGCTCACGCCGATTATTACTTCGGTAGATAAGGCACTTTCTGCGATGAAGTGGGCGGTGAATGAGATGGAAAGACGCTATACCTTGATGGCGGAAGAAAAGGTGAAGAATATTGCCGACTACAACAAGAAGATGGCAAAGAAAGGCACTGTGACCGTGGCCGATGAAGACGGCAACGAACAGAAGCATGACGGTGGGAAGATGCCATACATTGTAATCGTAGTGGACGAGATGGCGGACCTGATGATGATGGCAGGGAAAGACCTAGAAATGCTGATTGTTCGCGTGGCACAGAAAGGTCGCGCGGCGGGGATTCACCTAGTACTTGCTACCCAGCGTCCAGAAGTAAAGGTGATTACGGGTCTCATTAAGGCGAACATCCCTGGTAGAATTGCCTTTGCGGTGGGAAGCCAAATGGACTCTAGGATTATGCTTGATATGGGTGGGGCAGAGAAATTGCTTGGTAAAGGTGATATGTTGATGCTCACGACAGAAATGATGGGCAAGCCAAGAAGGATTCAGGGCGCATGGGCGAGCGATGAGGATATCAATAGACTGACGGATTTCCTAAGAGAACAGCGCGCACCAGATTATAACGACGAGGTGATTTCTCAGGCGGTACAGATTAAGGGCTTAGGCCCGGCGGACGGTGGTTCAATTGGCGACCTGGGTAGAAAATATGACCCGAACGACCCAGTGGTAAGAAAAGCAGTAGAAATTACGCTGTCCAAGGGGAAATTCTCGACGGCGATGCTCCAGACTTATCTGGGTAAGGGACACGGATTTGTGTCGGGTTTGGCGATTTGGCTAGAAGAAGTGGGCGTGATTGGGCCAGCTAATGGCAATAAACCGCGTGACGTGTTGATATCCTCCATGGACGAATTCGACGAATTAGCAAACGCATAATACTTATGTTGTAAATATTACAACGGGGGATTTTTGGGGGATTTTGGCGGGGATTTGAGGCTATTTTTGGCACGGTCTAAGGTGAAGTAGCAAATCGAGTCCACAAAATCAAGCTCTAGCATTATATTTATAAAATATCGTGCTAGAGCTTTCTTTTTGCTTGACAAATAGCCATACTGAAAGTGGGTTGGGCACAGCGCTGACATGACTGTGCGGGGGTGTAGCTCATGAAGTAGGAGCTGATCTCAGAAGTAGAGAACGCACGGCATGAAACCAACCCCCCCACAAGTAAAGATACCCCTTGTAAAAAATCAAAATATAGGGTATAATAGTTGGGATATTAACTACTCAGCAAGTGGGTCTAGAGCCGCATTTGCTTTAACCAAAGGAGTAAATAATGCGCCAGTACGAACTGACAGTGCTGATTCATCCAGATCTCGAGATGAATTTGCAACCTGCACTCGACAAGATTGGTAAGATTGTCGAGAGCGTAGGGGGAAAGATTACCAAAGAGGTTAACGAAGGTAAAAAGCGTCTTGCCTCAAAAGTAAAGAAGCAAGAATTTGCAGTTTACTACTACTATGAACTTGACCTACCAAACGGCAAGGGTGTAGCAAAGAAAGTTACCGATGCACTAGATATTCAGGACGAATATCTACGCCATCTCTTAGTCACTGTTGACGAAAACAGACTAAAGATGGAAGCTAAGCGCAAAGCGCGCAAAAGCGAGGAAGAAACCGAAGCTGAAGAAGAGACTAAAGCTGAGGCTTAAGTAAAGTAAGGAGGAATATTATGGCACGTGGGTTTTCTAAAGCAATTATCTGCGGAAATTTAACTCGTGATCCAGAACTTAGAGCAACAACAAGTGGTACACAGGTTTGTTCATTTAGCGTTGCTGTAAACCGCGTTTTTAAGGACGCAAGTGGTGCAAACAAAGAAAGCGTATCGTACATTGATTGTACAGCTTGGGGAAAGACTGGCGAAACAATCGCACAATACGCGAAAAAAGGAACCGCAATGTTGGTTTCTGGACGCTTGGATCAGAGGTCTTGGGATGACAAGGCAACTGGAGCAAAGCGCTCAAGGGTGGAAATTGTAGTAGAAGATTTCAACTTCCTGGGTGGTGGCGAAGGTAATGGCACCGGTCGTGGAAGAGCAGCAGCTGCTGACAATTCCATGGACGGCGTAGATGCTGAGCCAGAAATTGTCCCAGATGACATTCCTGCGGACGAGGAAGGTGAAGTAAAATTGGATGATATCCCATTCTAATTGAAAGGAAAGAAATGAGAAAAGTTAAAAACGACCCAAATCTTTACTTTGATTATCGCGACGTAAAGACTTTGCAACGTTATGTAGATGCTTACGGAAGAATTGAGCCAAATGCAAAAACTGGCCTCTCCCAAAAGCAACAGAAACAGCTAATGACCGCTATTAAGCGCGCACGCCATCTAGCACTTTTGCCATTCGTGGCTTAAATTAATCATTAATAGGAGTTTTATGTACGGACCAACGGATCTTAAAAAGAACGTACTGATTACTTTGGACGGCCAGCCATACAAAGTGGTGGAATATTCCCAGAAAGTGATGGGTAGAGGCGGTTCAATTGTAAACGTGAAGGTGAAAAACCTAATCACTGGTGCGCTTCTGCCAAAAACCTTCAAGGGTCAAGAAAAAATTGAGCCTGCTGAAGTAACAACCAAGAAAGTGCAGTATCTCTATAAAGACGATGAAAAATTCTACTTTATGGACCCTGCAAGCTTTGAGCAGTATGAATTAAACGCTGACATGGTAGGTGATTCTGCTGACTTTATGCGCGATGGTGATGAAATGGAAATCCAGTTCTATAATGGAACTCCGATTAATCTAACTTTACCAAAGAATTTGTGGCTAAAGGTGATCTACACGGAAAATGCCGTAAAGGGTGACACTTCTACGTCTATTACCAAAGACGCCACGCTAGAAACTGGCGTGGTGGTAAAGGTGCCTGCCTTTATTAAGGAAGGTGATGTCGTGTCCATCGATACTGAAACTAGAGCATATCGCGAACGCCAAGGCAAATAGGGAATTCAAAGTGAAACCAGTCTCTAGGGCAGAGAATAAACTGGAAAATGCGGCGAAAGCATTTAACTATGATTTTCGCGGAAAAACAGTGCTAGACATCGGGTCTAGCACTGGTGGTTTTACAGAATATGCGTTAAACCACGGGGCGGAAAAAGTGATTGCCGTGGAAAAAGGGACTGGCCAGATGAAAGCGCCGCTGAGGTTTGATCCTAGAATCGAGCTACACGAAAAAACCGATATTTTTGAATTTACCCCTGTTAAAATTGAACAAAAAATTGATACAATTTTGGCAGACGTAAGTTTTATAAGTCTGACGGACGTGCTTTTATATGCCAAAGTGAATTTGGCGGGGAAGGGTACGGATTTTTTGGTAATGCTCAAGCCACAGTTTGAGGCGGAGCCGGCACAGCTTAACAAAGGCGTGGTCAAAAATGAAAAAATACGCCGGGAAATTATCAAAAAGTTTGAAGGATTCTTGAAGAAAAACCGATTTTTGGTTGTAAATAAACGAGACAATAATCTACCAGGGAAAAACGGTAATATAGAACGTTTTTACTGGTTAAAAATTGCTTGACACCTATACCGCTCGTGCTTATAATAATAATATGAGCTTATTGCATGGTGTGGGCGAATTCTTCGCACTCGACATTGGGACAAGTGCACTTCGTTTAGTTCAATTAGACGGGGACGCCCAGCATGGGTTTAAATTGGATAAGTTTGCCTATGTGCCACTAGACCCAAGGACTGCTCAAGATACCAGTGAGGCTGGTACTAGAAGAATGGGCGAGATTATTTTGGGTGCAATGAAGCAGGCGGGGGTGAAGACGAAAAATGTAGCGATTGGTCTCCCAGCGGGGAAGACGTTTACGGCGGTGATTGAAGTTCCTAACCAGACTGAGAATGATCTCAAGAGAACGATTAAGTACGAACTTGACCAGTATATTCCGATGGCGATTGAGGAGGCAGAGGTAGATTATACCGTGCTTGGGCCTAGCCCAAATGATCCGAATAAAGCAGAGGTGTTATTGTCGTCTTCTTCGATGGACTATACCGAGGAGAGAATGGAGGCCCTAGAGAGAATTGGGCTGAACGTGATTGCACAAGAGCCAGAACCGATTGCGATGACAAGGTCACTGGCACCGGTTGGTTCGCAGGATGCGCGCATTATCGTGGACCTTGGTGAAACTTCTACGGATATCGTGGTGGTTTATCGGGGAGCGCCGAGGCTGGTGCGGTCTTTTTCTGGTGGGCTTTCTGCGCTGGTAAATACAGTCTCTACGACTTTGAATGTACGTGAGGACCAGGCGAGAAGATTCATTTTGAAATTTGGACTTGCTCAAGACAAACTAGATGGGCAAGTGTTTAAGGCGCTTGATAATACGCTCGATACTTTCTCGCAGGAGCTAACCAAGTCTGTAAGATTCTTCCAGAATAAATATGTGGGTGCGCCAGTGCTTGGAATTGTGCTTTCTGGGTTTGCGGGTGTGATTCCGTTTATCGCAGAGTATATCGAGGTGAAGACGAATATCCAGACGATTCAGGGAAATCCATGGCAGCTAGTACAGGTTACTCCAGAACAACAGCAGGCGCTAATGAGCGTAGCAAGTGAATTTGCGGTGGCGATTGGCCTAGCGGAAAGAGAGAACGCGTAATGTTTGAGAAGATTAAAACTTGGGCGGTTAAGGAATATCGAGAGACTTTGAAGAATTTTGGTATTAAGCCAAAAGAAAAGCCGACCATGATGACCGAGCAAAAGGGAACTTATGAGATTTCTCTAGTGCCAGAAGTGAAGCGCAACATGATCAAGGCGATGAAGTTCCGCAATATCTTGCTATTCTGCTGCATAGTTTTGATGGCGGTGTCGGGTGGTATTGTGATGGTGATGGTGACTGTCTGGGAAGGTCAGAATATTACCATGAGCGGGCAAGATTCTAGAATGAAGTTGATGGCAGACAAGTTGACTAACTATGGATCGTTGTCGGAATTCTTGACCATTCAGAAACAGCTCAAGCAAATTAACGAAATTATTGATGACAAGAAAGTTTTGTCGCGCGTATTTCCAGTGCTTTCAGTAATCTTACCAGAAGGGCCAGATACGATTTCTCTATCTGAGCTGACGGTGAACTTGGATGAAAACACTCTGATCTTTGACGCTCAGGCAGATGCAAAAGTCTCCCCATACATTGATTACCGTGTTTTGGAATCATTCAAGAAGAGCGTCTCCTTAATGAAATATGATTATGGACGCTACGTCACGGCGGACGGGGATGAAATTCCGTCTCGTTGTATGGTGGAAGCAGATGCCGAAGGCAATACCTTGATCGAAGAAGATAAGGTTAATGGTGTGACGAACAAATACATCTATGCTTATTGGATGAAGGGGAAGACGGGTTGTGATCCGGCACGTGAAGATTATGTATCCGAGGAAGAGGAAGAAGAGGCGGAGGAATCTGGTCAATCGCAGCAACAATCGACGAAGAGCGACGAGGAGATTCAAGCAGACTTTGATAAGAAGCTAAATGAGCTTGATGACTATGGTAAAAGCTTGCTCTATCAACAGATTGAAGGCGGCGTAACGACAGAAAATGCGGACGTGGTGAAGATTTATCGTAGCCCAAGATTTTCTGAATGGTATAAGGCGGGATACATGACGGAAGGTGGCGCAATTTCTGACGTAAATCACTTTGAGAGCGAATGTATTACTTATACTGGCGCAGAGGCAAGCGGTACGATGAAGTGGGTGTCAGATAATAATTGTATGCTTTCGGCGGAAGATCCAAGTATTCGCGATTCTTCTAATGGTCGTGATTCGAATGGAAACTTGGTGTTAAGGTTTAGTGCAACACTGACGCTAGAGCCAGCTATCTTTGAGTTCAAGAATAAGCATGTGATGGCAATTTCTCCAAGTGGACAGAACGTGACTGACTCTTATCGCCAAGTCGCAGGAATGTTTGCTGAACGCGCAGCAGACTGTTCTGATAGTGACGTGATTTGTACGACAACTTCAACTGATTCAGGAGGAGAAGAATAATGCCACCAAAAGATAATAATCCAAATGGCCCAGCCGTAGAAAAGCGTCTAAAGATTTCTAAGACGCAACAACAGACGCTGCTAATTGCACTGATTACAGCGGTGGTAGTTGGCATATGTGGTGTTTTGGCAGTGTATTTTGGGAAATACATTGGGTTCAATAAGAGAGTAATTGCAGCAAAAGATAGCGCAATCAGTGATTATGAAAAAACTATTAAAAATGTCGGGCTGTGCGTAGATAGAGATAAGGATGGAAAATTTTCTGAAGATGAGATTAAGAAGTGCAATCCGGATGATCTAAACTCGGCGAATCTTGCTGGTACATTGCGCTATAACGTGATGGTCAACATGGCGAATAATACCGACCTTGAGAGCGTGGCGCGCGATAGCCAGAAGGATTGTTATGACGCACAGGGTAAGAAGATCAACTGGCAAAAGAAGTTTGACGAAACGGAAGACGATGAAGAACAATCCAAGTATCTCTCGATGCTTAAAATGTGCTCGGCACTTCGCGTGATTCCGGATGCGTTGCCAGCGCAAATGAACGAGGAAGCGTTGATGTCGTCTCTTAACCAAGTGTTTATTCTGTCTAACTGGGAACCAGAATCGCTTTCGCCTTCTGGAACTGCAACAACGGGTACGACTGGCATTTCTACGATTCCAATTTCTCTCGTAGTAGAAACCGCAAACGATAGGGCAATGACCGTGCTAGAAAACATTGAAAAGTCTATCAGGACGTTTGATATTAAATCGGCTAAGATTTCTTGGAGTAGAAACGATTTCTTGACGATTCGTGGTCAGGGCGTGGCATACTATACCGAGGATGCGGATGTGATTCAAACGATTGAGACGGTTTATGCGTCGGACGCAGCTAAGAAGAAAGGAAACAAATGAGACAATCAGATATCTTTACGGTAATTGCAGTAGCGATAGTTGGCGTAGTAGTTTCCTCGGTGCTACTTAATATGATTTTGGGTAATCCGGATGAAAAATCTGTGTCGTTTAAGACGGTAGAAGTGATTGAATCTACGCTCGAGAATCCAGATCCAGAAGTGTTTAACTCAGAAGCAATTAACCCAACAGTTGAGGTCTATGTGGGTGAATGTGTCGATATTGACCAAAATGGCGAGCTAGATGAAGCAGAATTAATTGCTTGCGGACGAGCTGATGCGTCATCTTCGGAGACGCCTGACTCCGGGGAGGAGTAAGATGGCGGTTCTCACTCGGGAAACACAAGATAAGGTTGTAAAACTCTTGGTCGACGAAGGGCTGGCAGATCCAGCTCTAGTAAAGGCGGCGCAAGAGGAAGTGATTAAGACTAAGCAGCCATTGATTGCTTATTTGACGTCAAAGCAGATAATTAATAATGAAATGGTGGCGCATGCAACCGCGATTGCGATTGGCGTGCAGTATGTTGATCTTAAAAATGTCACAATGGATAAGGAGATGCTACTGAACCTGCCACAAGATGTGGCGTCGCGTAGCATGGTGGTGCCGGTAGGGGAGAATGGTAACCAGCTAATTGTCGCGATGATTGACGTGACCAACGTCCAGGCGACAGATTACCTTGCGACATTGACTGGTCGTCCGATTAGGGCGGTGATGTCTAGTGAAGAGGGAATTAAATATGTGCTTTCGCAGTATGTAGGCGATTTCTCTTCGGTGAAGCAGGCGGTCAAATCGACCAATGAAGAATTACAGCAACGCCAATCAAACGTTAAAACAATTGTTCAGGATTCGCCGATTTCTAAGGCGCTGACAGCAATTCTAGATTTTGCAGTGAAGTCTAAGGCGTCAGATATCCACATTGAGCCACTCGAGGAATCGCTAGTGATTAGGTGTAGGATTGATGGCGTGCTTCGTCAGGTGATGGAACTACCAAAATCGATTGAGCCGGCACTGGTATCGCGTATAAAAATTTTGTCCGACCTAAAAATTGATGAGCACAGGATTCCGCAAGACGGTCAGTTCGCAGTGAAGGTGGGAGATAAGGAGGTGGACCTTCGTATCGCGATTTCTCCGGTGATTTGGGGTGAGCAGGTGGTGATTCGTTTGCTTGATAAGACCGGTACGACGCTCAATATCGAAGACATGGGTATGACTGGGCGAGCGCTAAAGATGGTCTTAAACGGCATTTCTAAGCCTAACGGCATGATTCTGACTTCTGGGCCGACGGGTTCTGGTAAATCGACGACGCTCTATGCGCTCCTTCGGAAGATTAAGGATGTGAAAATTAATATCGTGACGCTGGAAGATCCAGTGGAGTATAAGATGGACGGAGTGAATCAGATCCAGGTAAATGTGGACGCGGGACTGACGTTTGCGTCGGGACTAAGGTCTATTCTTCGCCAAGACCCAGACGTAGTGATGGTGGGTGAGATTCGTGACTCGGAGACAGCGAACTTGGCGGTGCAGGCAGCATTGACTGGGCATTTGGTGTTTTCTACGCTTCACACTAACTCGGCAGCAGGTATTTTGCCGCGTCTTACGGAGATGGGGATTGAACCATTCTTGATTGCTTCGACACTGAATACGGTGATTGGTCAGCGCTTGGTAAGGCGAGTAACGGCGAAACGGACGACGTTTAAGTCATCAGAAATTCAAACGAAGGAGCTAAATGAAGTGTTGGGTGATTTGTTGCCGAAAGATGCGGCGCAGGTGGCGGCGGTGTCGGAAAGCTTGGGTTATCCTGGACTACCGGTAATGAATAACGATGGTTATACATTGGTACAGGGTGTGGACGATAAGGAATCTCCTGGCGGGTACAAGGGAAGAGCGGGACTTTATGAAACGATTGAGGTGGATGATGATATCCAGAAGTTGATTGTGTCGCACGCGACCTCGGCAGATATTATGAAGGTTGCAAAACAGAAGGGTACGGTGACGATGCGGCAGGATGGAATGCTGAAGGCTCTTTCTGGCATCACGACGATGGAAGAAGTAAACCGCGTCGCCTCAGATTTAGCCTAAAAAGAACTGTTGTTTATAAACTGCTTATGGTATAATTGGACTATGGAAAATAGTGGGCAGATGAATACTCAAACACAAACAACACCGCAGCCAGCACAACCTATTGCAGCTACGCCGGTTGCAACTCCTGCGGTGACAGAAGCGACAACGATTAGAATTGAGACATTGCTTGAAGAGTGCGTAAAAAGGAACGCATCGGATTTACATATCCAGGTGGGCTTGCCACCGATTTTGCGTGTGGACGGGGTGCTGATGCCGATTGCGGGTCTGTCAGTTTTGACAGAGGATGTTGTCCAGAAATTAGTATTTGCTACACTTGATTCTGAACAGAGAGAAATTTTAGCAAAAGATAAAGAGTTTGACTATTCATTTGCCTTTGGCAACATGGCGAGATTCCGTGTAAATGCCTTCCAGGAAAGAGGAAACTTGGCGGCGGCATTTCGTCTGATTCCAAATAAAATGCCAACACTGGCTGAGCTGGGACTCCCACAAGTGGTGTCTACTTTTGCCGATTATCCACGTGGATTAGTATTGGTGACTGGGCCGACGGGTTCTGGTAAGTCTACAACGCTTGCTGCACTGATTGATAAGATTAATCAGGAAAAGTCAGTTCATATTATTACGATTGAGGATCCAGTTGAGTTTGCGCACAAGTCTAAGAAATCAGTGATTGTACAGCGCGAAGTGCATTATGATACGTTTAGTTTCCAGAGAGCATTGAAGTCGGTGCTTCGCCAAGACCCAGATGTGGTGCTGCTTGGTGAGATGCGCGACCTGGAAACGATGCAGAGTGCGATTACGATTGCAGAGACTGGGCACTTGGTGTTTGCAACGCTTCACACTAACTCGGCAGCACAGTCGATTGACCGTATGATTGACGTGTTCCCGGCGGAACAGCAGCCACAGATTCGCTCGCAGCTTTCTTCTATCTTGATGGCAGTATGTTCACAACGCCTGATTCCGGCGATTGGCGGTGGTCGTATTGCGGCCTGTGAGATTCTAGTTGCAAATACAGCGGTACGTTCGATTATCCGTGAGGGGAAAACGCATCAGCTTGATACGGCGATTCAGACCGGTATTAATGAGGGGATGCAGACGATGGATAGGACGCTGGCAAAGCTCGTGCATCAGGGAACGATTACCTTTGACAATGCGCTTGAATATGCAGTAGATCCGGTAGAATTTAAGAGGCTGGCTAGAGGCTAATAAATGCGTCGGTATTCTTATCGAGCAAAGGATAGCAAGACTGGTAAGGCAGTCAAGGGCGTTATCCAAGCGGAAAATGACCGTGCGGCGGGTAAGTTACTCCTAGACCAAGGGTTTATTCCGGACTCGATTGAGCAGACCGATGAGAACAGTTGGCTGGCGAAGTTGCAGTCACGGGTCTCTTCAAAGGATAAAATTGTCTTTACGAGGCAGTTTGCGACCTTGATTGGTGCAGGTTTACCGTTGTCTAACTCGCTGAGAACTTTGATTGAACAGACACAGAGCCGCCCAATGCGGAATGTGATTGAAGATGTTTTGCAGATGGTGGAGGCAGGTAAATCGTTATATGAGGCTTGCTCGAAACATCCGGATGTGTTTGACCAGGTTTATCTGTCGTTGATTCAGGCAGGTGAGGCTTCTGGTACGCTGGATTTGGCACTGAAACGCTTGGCGGATCAGAAGGAAAAAGATGAGGCGATGATGTCGAAGATTAGGGGAGCTTTGACGTATCCGGCGATTGTGCTGGCAGTGATTATTGCGGTGGTAGTCTTTATGATGGTGATGGTGGTGCCACAGGTTTCTGATCTTTATGGTCAGATGGGGCAGGAATTACCTGGTGCGACTAAGGTGCTGGTCGGGATTTCTGATTTTGTGATTCATCAGTGGTATATTGTGCTGGTGATGGTGGGGGTGCTGGGGGTAGTGTTTGTACAATTCTTGAAGACGGATACGGGCGTGAGGTTGATGGCAAATTTCAAGCTCCATGTACCGGTGTTTTCTAAGCTGTTTCTCCGTCTTTATAATGCGCGGTTTGCGAGGACGATGCAGATGCTGCTATCTACGGGCGTGGCGCTACTTGACGCGATGAGAATGTCGGGTGAGGCTACGAACAACATGGTGTATTTTGAGCAGATTACGCTGGCGCAGGAAAAGGTGCAGGCAGGTAAACCGCTATCCGAGGCTCTGAAAGACAAGAAATATATGATGCCACTAGTGCCACAAATGGCGTCGATTGGTGAGGAATCTGGTAAGATTGACGAGATGCTAGGGAAGGCCGCGCAGGTATATGAGGATGAGTTAGACGAGCAGATCGCGACGATTTCTACGATGATTGAGCCGATTTTGATGGTGATTATGGCAGGGTTGATTGGCTTTATCGTGTTAGCAGTGCTGATGCCGATTTACTCATTGGTGTCCTCAGTAGGATAAAAAACTCTTGACATTTAGGAATTAATTGTGTACAATTGATTTAATAACTTGAATCAGTTGTATGCAATTAATTTTTTAAATTGAAAGGAATAAGCATGAGCATCTATGACTTTAAGGTAAAAAATCGCGCTGGAGAAGAGGTTTCTCTTAGCGATTACAGGGGGAAGGTATTATTGATTGTGAATACGGCTACCGGATGTGGTTTCACGCCACAATATGAGGGTTTGGAAAATCTTTATAAGAAATATCATAACAAAGGGCTTGAGATTTTGGATTTTCCGTGCGACCAGTTTGGCCATCAAGCGCCGGGTACGGATGATGAGATTCATGAATTTTGTACGGCAAAGTACCAGACTTCTTTTGATCAGTTTAAGAAAATTGAAGTAAATGGCGATAAATCTGACGCGCTTTGGAATTATTTAAAAGAACATGATTTGAAAGAAGAAGTGAAGGGGATGAAAAATAAGCTTGCGATGGGTGCGGTAGAGAAAATCGCTAAAGCTACTGGTTCTGAAAAGGGCTTTATTCGCTGGAATTTTACGAAGTTCTTGGTTGACCGTGAGGGAAATGTAGTGGCGAGATTTGCGCCGACAACCAAGCCGGAGGAATTTGAAAAGGAAATTATAAAATTATTGGAGGAAAAATAATGGAAGAATACGACATTGTCGTGATCGGTGGTGGGCCGGCAGGGCTAACCGCGGCGATTTATGCGGGTAGGGCCGGAAAAAAGGTCTTGGTCTTAGAGGGCAAGGCGCTGGGTGGTCAGATTGTGAATGCGCCGGATGTGAGAAATTACCCAGGTATCCCAGCGATTTCTGGGGTGGACCTGATTATGAATATGTATAAGCAAGCGCAGGACTTTGGCGCTGAGGTGAAGTTTGAGCGCGCGATGGGGATTAAAGATAAGGTCGTTCATACGGATGGGGGCGAATATAAAGCCAGTGCAATTATCTTGGCATCTGGAGCAGAGAATAGAAAGCTCGGTCTCTATGGCGAAGATAAACTGGTTGGTAAGGGCGTATCCTACTGTGCGACTTGCGACGGGAACTTTTATAAAGATAAGACCGTGGCAGTGGTTGGAGGTGGAAACACGGCACTAGAGGATGTGATTTATCTTTCTGACCTTGCCAAGAAAGTGTATCTAATTCACCGTAGAGAAGAGTTCAGAGGGGACGCTACGACCGTAGCCAAGGTGGAAGGACTAAAGAACGTAGAAATTATCAAATCGGCCAATGTAAGAGAGTTAGTGGGGGAAGATAAGGTTGAAGGCCTGGAGCTTGAGCTAAAGGACGGAGAACGTAAGACGATCGAGTTAGACGGTGTGTTCTTTGCGATTGGCTATGAGCCACAGGCGAGCGAATTTGCCGATTCTGTGAAGTTGGATAAAGACGGATATATTGAGACCGAAGATGGTATCCATACGAGCGCAGAGGGGATTTATGTGGCGGGGGACGCTAGGAAAAAAGATTTAAAACAGCTAGTGACGGCGGCAGCAGATGGTGCGATGGCGGCCTCAATAGCAGTAAAGGAGATGGAATAATGAAGGTATTAGATTTTTATGCAGACTGGTGTGGGCCATGCCAGATGTTGAAGCCGGTCTTAGAGCAAGTTGAGAAAGAACACCCAGAAGTGGAGTTTGAGGCGATTAATATCGATGACAAGCCAGATTTCGCGGAGCAGTACGAGGTGATGTCGATTCCGACGTTAGTAGTGTTGAACGATAACGGGGAAATACACGACACCTTGATTGGTGTGAAGTCGAAGGCGGAAATTGAACGGGCGATTTTGGGGTAAATATGAGAGACGATAGGTGTTTAGAATTATCGCGGCAGTTGTGCTTCCCGCTGTATGCGGCCTCGCGCGAAGTGACGCGGAAATATAAGCCGTTTCTAGACGAGCTAGACTTAACATATACGCAGTATATTGTAATGTTGGTGCTCTGGGAAGAGGGAGCGGTGACGATGCAAGAGTTGGGAAAGAGGCTTTATCTAGATTCGGGAACCTTGACGCCGCTACTTGTGAAACTAGAAAACAAGGGGCTAGTCGAGCGCAAGCGTAACGAGAAAGACGTGCGCGAGATGATTGTGTCGGTAACAGACAAAGGAACTGGGTTAAAGGTGCGGGCGAGAGAGATTCCGCAGAAAATCGGAAAGTGCCTGAATATCAGCGTAAGGGAAGCGGTGCAGCTGAAGAGGATACTGGGGAAAATTCTAGGATAAGGCTTGCATTTTTGGCGAGCATAAGTTATAATAATTGGTAGTGGATTCGTAGCTCAGTTGGTTAGAGCGCTGCCCTGTCACGGCAGAGGTCGCGAGTTCGAGTCTCGTCGGATCCGCCAGAATTGCCACCCTAATGGGCGGTTTTTTTGTTGTAATAAAAATGGAGCCGCTGGCAGGGATCGAACCTGTGACCTGCTCGTTACGAATGAGCTGCTCTACCAACTGAGCTACAGCGGCACTTATGACATTATAGCATATCTAAAAGATTAGTTCAAAGACGCCAAAGGAGAGGGCGAGCATGATAGTCCCGGCAAGGAGGACGCCGCAAATAATAGATTTGACAGTCTTCTTGTAATCAAGGTCTAGGAGGGAGGCGGCTAGCGTGCCAGTCCAGACACCGGTGCCGGGGATAGGAATGCCAACAAAGAGGAAGAGGGCGAGGTAGATATTGTCGCCGGCTTTTTTCTGGAGTTTGTTGCCGGCCTTATCGCCTTTTTTGAGGCAGAAATCACAGAATTTTTTGATAGGCTTCCACTTGCTATTATGGCCGAGGTCGAGGAGCTTTCTAGAAAATTTATAGATGAAGGGGACGGGAATCATGTTGCCAATGACGGCAATGAGGAGGGCGAGTGGTTCTGGGATGCCTAGGCCGACGCCAATTGGAATGGCGCCCCGTAGTTCGATTACGGGGACCATGGAAACAAGTAAAACTAGTAGGCAGTGGAGGATGAACATTTTAGTTATTGGTTACGGTTTCGGTGGTTTCGGCAGGAGCGGCTTCGGTGGTGCCGGCTAGGACTTGTTTGATTTTGGCTTTGGCGGTTTCGACGGTGGTTTCGTCTGGATACATGACGGAGAGGGTCTGGTTTGGATAGCTATAGGTATAAGCGCCACCGGTGGTACCGTCACAGTTGTAGGTTTCCACGGTCCACTTGGCCATGTCGTCTAACTGCATGTTAGCAAGGCTAGTGATGTCGCTCGCAGAAATGTTGGTGTCGAAGGAGCCATTGAGGGAATTAAGGATGTCGGAGTAGCGACTAATCAAAGTGGTGCTGCTGGTGATTTTCTCAAAGATTTTCTCGATGACTTGTTCTTGATTTCTACCACGGTGGCGGTCGCCATCAGCGTAGGCGTAGCGTTCGCGAGCGAAGCCGAGGGCACATTCGCCATCGACAGTGTTTGGACCTGGAACAAAGGTACACTTCTTATTCTCTGGATGGAGAGTAGTGAATGTGTAGTTGACGTCAGAGTTGACTGTAATGCCGCCAACGGCATTGACTAGATTGACGACGAAGTTGAAGTTGACGCGGATGTAGCGGCTAAACTTGAAGTCGAGCAGATCCTCGATAGTACTCATAGAAAGTTCTAGACCGCCAAGAGAACCGGCGTGGGTGAGCTTGTCACGGAGACCAGAGGTGCCATGGAGCTGGACGTAATAGTCGCGTGGAATGGTGGTCATGAGGATATGTTTGGTCTTTGGATTGACGGTGATGACCATATTGACATCGGAAAGACTGCGGTCGAGCATGAGGCCGGTGCGGGTGTCGATACCGGAGACGAAGACGGTGAAACTATCGGTAGTAAGGTCAGATTTTTTGTCGGCATCGTCGACTTTCTTTTCTTCTTCTACTTTGAGCTCGCCGATAACTTTGTATTTGCCAACGTAGTCGTTTTTGCCGTCATTAAGGGCAAGAGTAGCATCCCAAGTACCGGCGTTTAAGACGGCGATGTAGGTTTTGTCGTCATAGGTGTTTTTGAGAAGGGAAGAGATGCCATCGGCGTAGACGATAGAAGCGTTAGCTTGTTCTTTTGCGGCGGTTTCTAGCTTCTCTGTATCGACAAAGTCAGAGATACTATGAAAAGTTTTGTCCTTTACGTCGTCTAGGCTAGTGTAGTTTGAGTCTTTATTGACGATGACGTTATAGATAGTGTATTCTTTGTTCTCGTTGAAGTTCCTAAAGAGGAAGGACATGGTTTCTTGGACTTTGACAAAGCCAAAGATGGAGACTGCGCCAAGGGCTACGCCAAGGATAGTCAGAATAATTAGCATCCAGACGTGGGTCTTCTTGCGGAAGACTTTGAAAAGATAAAACAATGCGAAAACGGCAAGAATAGCGATAGCTGGGATGAGATATTTGTTTGGGACGATGCCGGTTAGGACGATACGCACAACCGCAGAAGCAATAGCGCTAATGGAGAGAATGGCGAGAATACGGCTGATAATGCGGAAAGGCATAGCCTTTGGCTTGTCGGCCTGAACGGCTTTTTTGGAGGCTCTTGTTTCTTTTTCTGAGACAGGTTTTTCTTCAGATTCTTTTTTCTCGTCCTGCTCAATGTCATTGATAAGGTTATCAAGTTTTTCGTCGTCTTCCTCGAGATCTTCCTCGGCAGCTTCTTCGTCGGCGAGTTCTTCGGCTTCTTCGACAACTTCTTCCTCAGTGCCTGCTTCTGCGGATTCTTCGTCTTCTTCAGCTTCAGCGTTGATGGTAACTTCGATTCTTTCGGCTTCTTCTTCGGATTCAGCTTCATCGTCAACGACTTCGTCTTCGTTGTTTTTGTCGACTGGGAGCTCTGTCTCTGGCTCTTCTGTGACTTCTTCTGGAATTTCAATGACTTCGGTTTCTTCAACCGCTTCAACTTCTTTAACCTCGACTGGTTTGGCGGTAGATTTTTTCTTGGTATCCTTAATAACGCCGTCAATGACTTTCTGCTTCTTTTTCTTTTTTGTAGCCATAAAATATAACTCTCCAATTAGACTTATGTTTATTATAGCATATTTCTGTGGCAGTATGCTATAATGAATGTAGTGCTTTTCCTGCGGGGGGGGGGTACAATTATAAGAGAAAAACATGATGTATCTAGTTGTAAAAAGAGTTTTTGATATTGTATTTGGCCTAGTGGGATTGATTTTTTTGATTCCGATTACGGTGGTCGTAAAGATTGCATATCTCTGTACTGGTGATACTTATTCTATTTTCTATGCTCAGCCAAGGATTGGAAAAAATGGTAAAGTATTTAAAATGGTGAAATTCCGCTCCATGGTGCCGAATGCGGAGCAAGAGCTGGTTGAGTTGATGAAGACTAATAAAAAGATAGAAAAGGAATATACAGAGAATAAAAAACTAGTGGATGATCCAAGAACTACTAAGGCGGGGAAGATTATTAGACGCTGGTCGATTGACGAGATGCCGCAGTTTCTGAATGTGTTTTGGGGGAGCATGTCGCTAATCGGGAATAGGCCATATCTTCTCGGTGAGAAAAAAGAAATGGGGAAATATTATAAGGATATCGTGAAGGTAAAACCGGGCATTACGGGGTTATGGCAGATTTCTGGGCATAACAACGTGTCGTTTAAGAGTAGATTGGAACTTGAGGCGACATATGCGGAGCTGATGTGCTTTTCCTTAGACGCGCACATTTTTTGGAGGACGATAAGAGCATTGCTTGGAGGGAATAGTTAATGCGCCATATTTTTATTGTGGGGTCTAAAGGTATTCCAGCAAAATACGGTGGATTTGAAACTTTTGTTGACGAATTAGTCACGCGTAAACAATCTTCCGATATTAAGTATCATGTGGCATGTATGGGTGAGGCAGAGAAGCCAACATATCATGGTGCAGATTGCTTTGGAGTAAAGGTGCCAAATGTGGGGCCGGCTAAGGCAGTTCTATATGATTTGAAAGCGATTAAGGTGGCAACGAAGATTGCAAAGGAACAGAATATCACTGATGGCGTGCTGTATATCTTGGCTTGTAGGATAGGGCCTTTTATGAGACATGCGGTGAAAAGGCTAAGAAAGCGCGGATTTAAAGTTTATGTGAATCCGGACGGACACGAGTGGATGCGCGCAAAATGGAATGCGTTAATCAAGAAATACTGGAAGTGGTCTGAGGGATTAATGGTAAAGAATGCAGATCTCTTGATTTGCGATTCGAAGAATATTGAGAAGTATATTAAGACTGAGTATAAAAAGTACTCACCAAAAACGATGTTTATCCCATATGGGGCGGATACGACGAAATCAAAGTTGGCTGACAGTGCAAAAGAGCTCAACGACTGGTATAAGAAACAAGGTGTTTCTAAGAAAGAATATTATTTGGTATTGGGTAGATTTGTGCCGGAGAATAATTATGAGACGATTATTCGCGAGTTTATGAAATCGAATACGAAGAAAGACTTGGTGCTTGTTACGGACATTGAAGAGAATAAATTTTATAAGAAGTTGCTCGTTGCGACTGGATTTGATAAAGATACACGAATTAAATTTGTAGGGACGGTGTACGATAAGGAGCTGGTGAAGAAGATTCGTGAGAATAGTTTCGCGTATGTTCATGGACATTCCGTAGGTGGAACAAATCCATCACTGCTAGAAGCGCTGGCGTCAACAGATATTAATATCTTGTATGATTGTGGATTCAATAGGGAAGTAGCGGAAGATGGGGCGTGGTATTTTGGGATTTCGGATGGGAATTTGGCGAAGTTGATTGATGAAATTGAAGGATTGACAACTTCTAGTATTGAGAAAGTGAAGAAGGCTGCAAGGCAGAGAATTGATGATGAGTATGAGTGGGGGAAAGTGGTGGGGGAGTATGAGGGGGTGTGGGGAGCGAACAGGAAAATTAAAATAATGTATTTACATGCTGGAGCGGAGCTGTATGGATCAGATAGGATATTACTATCAATTGTCTCGAGGCTTAATAAAGAAATATTTGAGCCAATTGTAATTTTACCTAATGATGGCCCTCTTGTAGACGAGCTAAGAAAGGCTGGAATCGATGTTCGAGTATTGCCTTATCCAATCATAAGGAGGAAATACTTCAACCCTAGAGGGGTGGTTAATTATTTAAAATCATATAGGCATTCATGTAATGATCTGTTAGAGATTATAGGAAATGAGAATATCGATATAGTTCATAATAATACAATTGCGGTTTTGGAGGGGATATCTCTCAGGAGGAGAACAAGTGTTAGATTGGTTTCACATGTACATGAAATGCTGGAAAGACCTAAATTTATTGTACGGATTTTATATAAAATGCATACTAAGTATGCTGACAAGGTCATTTGTGTGTCTGATGCGGTAAAAAATAATATACAAATGCTTGTTGGTAGCCGCGCTAATCTGGTGACTATTCATAATGGAATTGTAGCCATAAAACAGAAGAAGAGTAATTTTAGGAGAAATATTGGCATTCCGGAAGGTGCTAGACTTTTTGCTGTTGTAGGCAGAGTAAACGCAGTGAAGGGACAAGAAGATTTTATAGCCGCTATGGAGTCTGCCCGCTTTTCCAATAGTAATAAAGAGCAATTTGGCGTTATAGTCGGAGATGCGTTTTCTGGTCAGGAATGGAGGGTAGAAAAATTAAAAAGGCTTTTGGATGAGCGTAGAGTTAGTAGATATGTCAAATACACTGGTTTCGTAAAAGATATGACGGATGTTTATTCTGCTATGGATTGTCTAGTTTTGCCAAGCGTCCAAAATGATTCATTTCCGACGGTTGTGCTTGAAGCTATGTCTTGTGGTGTCCCAACTATTGCGTATAAAAGCGGCGGCGTGGAGGAAATGATTAAGAGTGGCGTGAACGGTTATTTGGTAGAGAGGAACGACATAGAGGCATTATCAAAGACTCTCAAAATGGATTTCCCGAATAATATGAGAGAGAAATGCTTACGAATTTTTGAAAGGAAGTTTGAAATTGATAAGTTCATGTATAATATAACTAACTTGTACCTAGGACTTTCTTGCGTAGGGAAGGAAAAATATGAAGAGTAAAAAGAAAAAAGATGCAAAAAGTATTTTCTTGGCCTTAGTGTATTTTTTTCGGCAGGCTACTGGATATCTTGCGTTACTATTTAAAAATGTGAGTCGCGCAACATTTGGTGGTAATCTAGATCCAACGTATCTTTGTGGATTAATATATCTAAAGGATATAATTCGGAAGAAGGTATGGAGGAAAGAATTTCTTATATATTTTCTTCCTGTTTTACTTATTGTGTCGTTGCAACTTTTGTCTCTTACTCCGAGCAATGTTTCAAAGTTCCTAATAACTTTAGTTAAATTGATTATATGTATTCTTACGATGCTTTTTGTCAAGAATAGATTCAATAAGCTAAACCTGTATCATTTTTCCTTAGCCTATACGATAACTGCTGGTTTGTTTGCACTGGTTTCACTATTTGTTCAGAACAATATAACATGGAGATATAACGATTATGTTAATTCGTTCGATTTGACTAGATTGCAACTTTTTTATTTAGAGCCAAGCGAACTAGGGTTCCACGTTTCTATAATTATTATTATTCTAGTCTGCCTTCTTTTCTCCAGTAGATATAAAAAACAAAGGTATGCTATTTTTGGCATGCTTTTCGTTAACGTCATTATTTTGTATTTATCAAAGGCCTTGGGTGCGATTGCTATTCTGTCGCTATCAATTCTTATTCTTGCGTTCTATCTAGTAAGCTTAAAGCCAACGAAGGATAGTTTTTTCAAGCTGTTTCTTTTTACGCTCATAGGCGGAGTATCAATATTGCTCTTATTCTGGGGCGGTTCGTCTATAGCCGAGCGCGCAAATAGCGTCCTGTCTGGTACGGATGGGTCCGTTAACTATAGACTGAATGTTAGTTTCGAAGTCTTGGGCAGAAGTTTGCAGGACTATAATCTATTAGGCTCTGGGTTTGGGAATGTAAATACGGATGGGTTCATTTCAAGATACTCCGACTTAGGACTTGATCAGATGCTTGTGAACTCTTTTGTATATTTTTGGGTGGAGACGGGGCTAGTTGGAATTGTGATTTGGGCAGTATTTATGGTCTATCTGTTTAGAAAATGTTTACGAAAGAAGGATAAGCTTGCTTTTGCACTTTTGATTTTTGTTTTTCTCTATCAATTCGTGGGTGGGCATTACACGAGCGGACTTACGTGGATAATATATGGGTACGCACTATCCGATTGGAGATGGGATGAATAAGCCTAATCTTATAATAATTGGAAGAATTGAGAGGGGGAATGTTTCTGGGCCAGGAGCAGTTATCCGTGTTTTACTGTCTGGCTTGGATGCTATAGGGGTTACGTATACATTTATTAATACGTATGGTGTTTCTTCATTAGGGCTAGCGACTATCTTCTTTCGACTTTTCTTCGTAAAAGACACAGTAATTAATGTTCATACATTTGGATATAAAATGTCATATCTCGTATTGATTCTGAGCAAAATTAATAAGAGTAATAGATACTATATGACGGTTCATGGTGTTAACTCCTATGAATATAGAATAAATGGGATGGTAAAAGAAGCAAAAAAAGCTGAACGAGTTGAAAAGAAGTTATTTACGAATTTTCCTAATATCATTTGCGTTTCGGGGTTATTGAAAGAGTATGTTGCCAGGGAATTTAAAAGACGGAACGACGTTTTCTGTATTTATAATTGTATAAATAATAGCAATAAGGCAATACCTCGTAGGAATAGCGGAAATATCTTTTTGTATACTGGCGGTTTTTCTAATCGAAAAAATCCATTTGGTGCAATCAAATTCTTTACTGATATATGTCTTTCAAGAGACGCGGATGCAAAAATGATAATGTGCGGGAATAGGCTGGATATTAGTCTATATAATAGGTGCAGACAATATATCTTGAGCCGCGGTCTACAGAAATCAATAAGTATACTAGGCGAAATAAGTAGAGACAAGCTAAACGGACTTTATTCGAAGGCAACTTTTATCGTTGCTCCATCTATTTTTGATACGTTTAATATGTCAGTCCTTGAGGCGATGAGCTTTGGATGTATTCCGATAGTTTCCAGTAATTGTGGAATTAAGGATGTAATTAATGACAAGAATGGGTATATAATCGATAAAATAAGCAAGGATGAGAACATATACGCGAACATAAAGGATATCTCGAAGGGCGCTTTTGACACTGCATTGAGACTTAATCATGAGCTAATGGCACAGAACTATATAAGAACTATGAGGGTTTAAGAATGGGGAAATATAAGAGTTTATTAAAGAATATTAGCATCCTTACGATTAGTAATTTTGGAAGCAAGATACTAGCCTTCCTTTTACTTCCGCTTTATACTTCAGTGCTCAGCACGGAGGAGTATGGTGATTACGATGTTATCTATACTACAATAACCCTTCTTGCTCCAATTCTCACAGTTAATATTGCAGAAGGAGCATTAAGGTTTCTTCTTGAGAAAGAAAGCAAGAAAAACCAAATTATAAAAATTACGCTGCTTTTCAATATATTTTCCGTAATCGTTGTTGCATTTATGCTGGCATTCAATTATTTTTTCAGAATTATACCTATTTTTTATAACTACTCGTTACTCTTTTTCTTCCTTTATCTTTCGTTTTCTTTTTATCAGACTGAGCAAAATATTACGAGAGGTTTGGATAAAATCAAACAGGTTGGAATTGGTGGATTAATTAATTCATTGCTTGTTTTGATATTAAATATAGTTTTTCTCATTTATCTAAAAATGGGGATAGAAGGCTTTTTTATTGCGAATATTCTTTCGTATTTTGTAACTGCCATCTATCTATTTTTTGCCGGTGGAACTTTCAAGCATATCGAGAGGGACACAACAATTGATAAGTCAGCTAGAAAAGATTTAGTCTCCTATAGTCGACCTATGATGCTTAATTCAATCAGCTGGTGGATAAACAGTGCTTCCGATAGGTATCTCGTGACGCTGCTATGTGGTGCAGCAGCGAACGGCATATATTCTATGTCGTATAAAATTCCAACAATACTGACTATGTTTCAGTCGATTTTTAATCAGGCTTGGACTATTTCTTCTGTAAAAACATATGATAAAGATGACAAGGATAATTATTTTACAAATATTTATAAAGTCTATAATTTTTTGTTAACGATAGTTTGCTCTTTGATTATTATCTTTTCCAAGCCGTTAGCGTCTTTGCTATTCAAGAATGAGTTCTTCACAGCGTGGGAGTATATGCCGTTTTTGCTAATTGCGGTTGTGTTTTCATCCTTGGCCGGAGTGTTGAGTGGTGTTTTTGTTTCGGTTAAAAACTCTAGATTAATAGGTTTTACGTCACTCATTGGCGCAATCATTAATGTGATTTTTAACATTATTCTAATAAACATTATTGGACCGATTGGGGCTGCTATCGCAACACTTATATCGAGCTTTTCTATATGGGCTGTCCGTTTTAAGAAGGCGGAAAAATATATCAGGCTTAATTCTATTAATTTATTAAGAGATTGCGTGAGTTATGTTTTGTTAGTTGTTCAGGGAATTTTGTTGCTTTGTGTTTCTAATTGGCACGTTTATCTCTTCGAGATGGCGATCTTATTTGTTATTGTGAGCATTTATTTCGGGGAAACGACAGTGCTTTTCAGAAAGGCGTTAAAACGGATAAGGAGAAAAGGATGAAAATTGGTATTGTAACATGGTTGTGGCATGAAAACTATGGAACCGCTTTGCAGGCGTATGCTTTGCAAAGGTACTTAAGGAATCATAACTATGACGTATCTTTGTTAGATGTAGATATAAGTGACAAGGCAAATGTCAAAAAGACAATAACCTACTATTTCAATAGGGCTTTTTATAAGATTGATATGGTTTTGAATAAAAGTGATTATAGGCTTAAGACAATGAGGTTCATCAATTTCATACGTAATAACGTAAAGAAGACTACTAAAATACATTCCGACACGGATTATATCAAAGCTTGCAACTCTTTTGATCTGCTTCTTTTTGGCAGTGATCAGATATGGAATCCAAATTGGTATCATAAATATTACTTTGCGAACTTCGAAGAGGTAAAGACGCGTAGGATATCTTATGCTCCGAGTTTTGGCGTATCGGAAATGAATAAAGGGATGGAGGCATTTTATGCTGATGCGCTTGCGTCGTTTCAAGAAATTACGGTTCGTGAGGGGGATGGGGCGGAAATTGTGGAGGAACTTATTGGCCGTAGACCAGAAGTAGTGGTTGATCCAACTTTTCTTCTAAATTGTAATGAATGGGCAAAGATTGAAGCTAGACCGCATAGACTTCCAGAAAAATATATTCTATGCTATTTTCTGTCTGATAATTGGAAGCACTGGAGAGCTGCAAGAAGATTTAGTAAAAAATATGGATTGCCACTCGTTGTCCTACCTAATACGGGTTCGTCGTGTATAAGGACGAGGCACTTTATGAGAGATGCTGGTCCAAGCGAGTTCATATATCTGATACGGAACGCAGATTATGTCATTACAGATTCATTTCATGGTGCGGTTTTTTCTGTTATTTTTGAAAAGAAGTTTGCTATTTTTGAACGACACAAACAGACCTCAAGACGGTCTCAAAATTCAAGATTATTAAATCTAAAAATAATATTGAATAATCAGCTAAATATTATTCCATATGGCTCAGCAATAATTAACGAGAACTGGATTGATTACGAATTGATAAGAGCAACATTGGAAAAGAAAATAAATGGTTCAAAGGAAAAGCTAAAAGACATGATAGGAGAAGAGAATGGATGAGCAAAAAGTATCAGTTATTGTTGCGATATACAATGTTGAAAAATATCTTGAAAAATGCTTAGACTCCATTTTGATGCAAGATTACAGTAACATGGAAATTATTTTGGTGGATGATTGTTCTACAGATAAATCTGGTGATATCTGTGATAGGTACTCAGCAATTGATGATAGGGTGAGAGTCATCCACCGAATAGAGAATAATGGACAATTTGCTGTCCGAAATGATGGTATGGATTGTTCTTCTGGTGAGTATATTGTTTTCGTAGATGGAGACGATTGGCTAGCGAAAAACTGTATTTCGTATTTATTAGAAATAATTAGTTATGAAAATGCAGATTTTGGAATTAATTTGTTGAATTATACGACTAGAGACACAAAGCAGAGTAATAATTCGTTTAAAATTTGTAGATGGACCCAGGAGAAGGCAACTGCTGAGCTGCTATATCCGAAGATTTCTATTGGTGTTTGGAATAAAATTTATAGACGTGATTTTCTAGAAAAAAATAACCTGAGGTTTAAACCTCTTTTCACGTCCGAAGGGTTTCGTTTTATTACGGACGTTTCGCAAAGAGCCCAACGCATTTCGGTAGGGAGTCGAAAAGTTTATTATTATAGATTAAATAACCATGAAAGTGCGACAACAAAATACGATATTCGACAAAGTCTTGTCGCGATTAGAGTTTCAGAGGATATCAAAAAAGATTTAATTATAAAAACTAAAGGGGTAAGCGAAGCGGCAGATCATCAAATATGGACAAATCATTTTTGGAATATTAGGCAGATGGTGGCGCTTCGCAATAAGGATGAATATCTTGTAGAATATAAAAAATCCATAAAATATTTACGCACGAATGCGATCCGAAATGCGTTAATAGAGCAGAGTTTTTCTGCAAGAGTGAAAAGCATTCTTTGCGGCATTTGTCCAACGCTTGTTGCATGGATCATTAACTATAAGATCCAAAAAGAGTTGAAAAAAGATGTCACGAGTTAGGCGTTCTTGTGTTGAATGTGATAGTTATCCATGTGCAAATAATTGGTAGCATTAAGTGAAAAGCATACATGTAGCGAAACTCGCAGAAAGTTGGAGCTGCAATTAGGAGTGTGACCCAAAGGACGATAAGAGGAATGACGGGTAAGATGAAGAGCGGTTTCCTCTTTACTGCGACTAACAATATATATGCTATCAGAAAATAAACTGAAAAAGAGATATTGAAGAATAGCCTGAGGATTGGAATTGAGCTAATTTTGTAATAAATGAATGAAGCCGGCTTGTAAAAACTGAACCCGAATAACCTATTCATTAAATTGGTTTGTTTTATGCCAAATTCATTTTTTTCTATTGTGGTATTTGCGAGGTAATTATATAATCCCGGTTGCCAATAGCCCGCCGTTTCTGACGCCCATGCATCTAGATAGATTGAAACATTCTGGGTGTCAATAGCTAACCAATTCTTGATAAATCTAAGTTTGCCAGAGGAAATAATATCTCCATTGAAGGCTTCGTTGAATTTAATAGGGTCGACAACGTGCTTATTGTATAGGGTTTTCCATTTATTAATGGGCATAATTGTGTCTATGTACTCTTCTTGATCTTTTGTTATTTCTCCATCTTGCGAAATTGTATTTGCTATTTGTTGTATCGGAATGCCAACGGATTCTACGAAGCTGCTTTTCTGGATATTCAATAAATTAAAACCGGTCCTTGCATAATTAGGATGAATAACAATGCTATTGTATTGATTTTGAGTAAAATACTATTGCATTTTTTTGGGGCGAGTAATAGGAAGAAGGTTAGTGCTGCAACAATATATACTCCGTTATTTCGGAAGAAGGCAATCAATATTATAATAGTGAAGTAGAAAATTTTTGAAGAATTTAATGTTAGTATTGTTCCATCAGAATTGACAATATCGAAAAGAAGAAGGCAGAGAATAACCATAAGGCCGGAGAAAATCACATCTTTCCACATTGTAATGGAGTATATTGCAATAACTGGATTTAGGCGGAAAAAGAGAAGGGTTACCGCTGTGAGAATTTTGCTCCCTCTTTTCGAGTAAGTCCAATATGTGGCATAGCCTAGTATCATGGACATTGCTAGCATCTGGAATAGGGAGAAGAGGACAACGCCAATATTGACGTCGTTGAAGAGCGAAACGCCTACATTTATGAAAAACGATACAAGTGTTGTAAATAGAATTGGATGGTGGTTGCTGAGTGGCTCAATTCCAAGAGATTGTCTGACCGAGCTAAGAGAATCGGATGTCAGTACGCCGGGAAAGAAAGTTAAAAAGTATGGCAAAAAGCATAGAAAAATGCTAATACTGAAGATTATCCACCATCGCTTGCTTGCCTTGTTTATCATGGTTATCTTAATTTAACATAATGGGCGATTATTGTGTGATGCATTGCAAATATCGGTACTCCTGTAATTTTTTGCTTTTTTCTTTTGTCGGTATTGCCGCTTAGCTTTTGTTTTTTTATCATGATTTCGATAAGAACATTGATCCGGAAGAATGGAAAGATGCTGGGCGCTCTGGGGAGAGGATTCTTTATAAAACGCTTCATAGAAGGTATGGTATTCCAGAAGAGCAAATATTTCGGAATGTTTATGTTCCGAATAAAAAGGGCCAAGATGCGGAGATTGATTTGCTAGTTGTTTCGAGGAAAGGGATTTTTGTTTTTGAATGCAAGAATTATGGTGGGAATATTTATGGAGATGCGAAGCGGCGGAAGTGGGTTCAATATATAGGGCGTAAAAAGAGTTATTTTTATAGTCCGCTACTTCAGAACAAAAATCACGCTAAGTATCTGAAGATTTTTTTGGCGCGAGACAAGATTGAAGTTCCGATCATTCCGCTAGTTTCTACGATTACACGTGGAAATTGGAAAGTTAGGAATTTGAAGAAGAGTGACTATGTGCTAGGGTTGAACTGTCATTTCAGGGATATTTACGAGAAGCTTTCGGATTCTGAGGCTGTGGCTCGGAATTATAAAAAGATTATGGCGAAGCTAGCGCCGCTTAGTAGGGTTGGGGAGGAGGATATAATACGGCAGAAGAAAAGACCGTCACAGTGTTGTTTTATATATTTCTTTTATTATTTCTTTATCGTCTAATAGCTCTAGCTCACTATATATGCCTGAATTATATTTTGCTAAAAAGTTTATATCATTTCGGATATTTTTTTTCGAGTCAAAGCGTTTAACATTTGTTCTGCCGGAGTATTTGTCACAAAGAAAAATTTGTCTTTTGTTCAACTCTGATAGAGTAATTGTATTTGTAGTGCTAAATATTAGTTGGATCTTATTTTTGTTTAATTTTACATTGGTAAAAAATGATATTATCATTGAAACCATAAATGGGTGAATGAAGGCGTCTATTTCGTCAATTATGACGGCGCCGTTTTTTTGGTTGCCAATAAGTGCATCAATGCAGTACGGCAGAAGGAATAGTAACTGTTTCGTCCCCGATGATTCGTCTTCGAGTTTCGTCTTGTATGTTTTCTGGTCAAAGATGTGAGTAACGAAGTATGAATATACTTTTTCACCATCTGGCAAAAGTGTCTCTTCTCGAATGATATCGTTGATGCCGGTCTTTGTTTTTCTTAGGATATTTATTACAATATTCTTGACGTTTGGTTTTAAGTATAATTCATTAACGATTTTTACAATTGAAGACTCATTATGAATATCTCTATGACCGTGCAGCCAAATATTGTGCCCGAAATGCTTCCAGTAATTATAGATGTCAATTATCTTCTTATTATTTTGTAGTCTTGCTGCAGTTGCTATCACGCTTGAGTCGGAACGCAGTTCTTTCTTTATTATGGTGATTGTCGAGGAGCTTTGGAGTGAGTATTTTTTTGTTCTGTCATTCCATTTTCGCAAGTATAGACATTTACTTGTAAGCCTTCCTGTATTCGTTCTTTTGCTGCACTCGTCTAGTCGTTCTTGAAGTATACGCTGTTTATTAAATTCGATAAATAGCTTGAATATTTTACCATTACTGATGAATTCTACATTGATCTTTGATGTTAAATATGGTGTTTCGACGTGTGGCTCAAAGAGCAGCATTGGATTATCTTCTATCGGTCTTTCCCATGTCTCGCAGATTAGATGGCGTATGAAAGAGAAGGCTTTTAGGACGCTCGTTTTTCCAGATGCGTTTGGTCCTGCGATTGCGGACACTATGGACACGGATTTTTTATATCCAGGTACATCTGCAGAAACGAAAGCGCTATTATCTATCATTCGTCCAGTGGACGTAAAATCTAAAGAGATTTTCTCCCTGATAGAATAGAAATTTTCACAATCGAGCCGTAATATCATGAGTTAAGTATAGCATATAACCCCGATTTTTTACAGATTTTTTGTGTTTTTTCTTTTGTGTAAGCACCTAAAAATACTTTTTTACGTTAAAATGTTGACATAGGTTGAGAGCTGAGGTAGAATGTGGTTAGGCGGTAAAACCGCGGCAGATTAATACGGAGTGAAATAAGAAAAAATCGCTCCAGTGGTTAACGGTAGCGATTCATTCCGACTTTGTGAACGGTCGGTTTTATTATATCGTTTTGGTATTAATTTGTCAAGCCTAAGACACCACTGGAAAAGGAGCCGAAGTGTTTAGAGATTATTATCTAAACCTCAGCATGCAGCCAGAAGGCGAATATGAGATTCATATTTCTGGTTGTGATTGGTTTCCGTCTAGACAGTACGAGTATCTTGGCAGATATCAATTTGCGAGTACCGCATTAGATGTTGCTAGGCGTCGTCACCCTGGCTGGGCTATCAATGGGTGCATCCATTGTTGCCCTGAAATCAATACAGACTAAAACGTCAAAGCGTCGCGCCCGCGGCGCTTTAACTGTAGAAAGGTAAAATGTATTCGATAGGGTAAAAAAATATGAAACGTAAATGTTTTAATTGGCTGAGAAAGATGAAGCATGATCCTGCTCTGAAAATTATCTTGGGGTGTCTCTTCGTTATAGTAGGGACTTTTGTGGTCATTTTTTTATTAGATTTTAGCAATTTGCCAACAGATATAAAGATTGTTGATCCCGCCAACTCAAGGGAGTGGCTTGGACATTTAGTTGGGTATGTGGGCGCCGTAGTTGGGGCTTTTCTAGGCTCGGTCGCAACGCTTTTGGCTGTCAGAATGACGATTGATAAGCAAGAAAAGAACAGGAGAGAGGATAACGCAAAGGACGTTTTGCCCCTCATAGAAATTTCGAACTATTTTGGCCATGATTATTTAGGTCTTGGGAGTATGGATTATGGCGACGAGAAGGATAATTATGTTATGCTGCACTTTACCGCTACCAATGTCGGGGAAAGAGAAATGTATAGTCCTACGATAAGATATTGCTACGTGAATGGAAAGTGCATGAAGGATGCAAATAAGATTTTGTCCCCTATAATTTATAAAAACAAAGAGCATAATTATTGCTATTCACTAAAAATTGATTTGCTAAAAAACGATTATGATTGTTTTGAGCTATTTTTCGATATTTATTTTAGCGACTGCTACGAAAATCTTTACTGTCAGAAGATTAAGTGCAGATGTGAGAGACATAGTTCCTCCAACTTTTTCGACGCTGAGCAGTATGAGGTTATTAGTGCGCCTCAGATAGTGCGGGAATAGGACTGTACTACTTTACATAGTTTAGCTTATATGTTATAATATAAAGTATGAACAAAGATATATTAATTAGCGCGCTTGTTGGATTCGGTCTTTTGACCGGAACTATTGGTGTTGCTAGCGTAATTAATAGCAATCAGACTGAGGGAGATACTATCCCTAGCATTCAGGTTCAGAAGAAAACTGAGCCTATTATCGAAACAAAAACTGTCATAGAGACCCATGAAGAGCCATTCAAGACCGAAACTCGTGATGACGCGACCCTCGCAAAGGGCACTACAAAAGTAGTTCAAGAAGGTAAGAATGGCGTTAGAACTGTTACCTATGAAAAGATCTATGAAGATGGCGTCTTAAAGAGAAGCAGGGTTATATCCAGTACGGTTACCGAAGAGCCGGTCAACAAAATTGTTGCCAATGGCACATACGTAGCACCTACGTCTACGTCTCCTCCTATTGTTACGAAGCCAACATACTGTCCAAACGGTACATATACTAACGCTTACGGTCAAACAGTCTGTAGGCCAAGTTCGACTAATGCTGGTGGTGCTACTGCGGTTTGCCATGATGGCACTTATAGCTATAGTAAAACTCGCAGTGGCACTTGTTCGCACCATGGTGGCGTGTCGAGGTGGCTATAAATAGACGTAGTAGATTTTTAGAAAATCGTGTGGTATTATATTAGTAATGGATTATTCTAAGTTTTTCGAAATTTATAACAATGTACCTGATAAAGCACGAAGGGAAGTTATCGTTGTGGTAAACGAGAAGCCGTATTCTTGGGATGCTGTAAATGTTGAGCTAAATGCTAAAACGGACTTGGGGAAAGTAATGTATGAGAAACTTGTTAAGATGGAGATTATATGATGGATAATATGGGAGATTTCCAGAAGGTTGTATACGCTAGATTGCAGACGATGCCAAAGGATTTTATTATTGCTACTGGTGAGTTTGGTGAGGTAACCAGAGATCAGGCGCTTGAACATGTAAAAAATAATGACGAGGTGGGCAAATTTATCATCCAAATAAACAGGGACTATTTTGAGATGATAAAAAGTGGGGAGCTCAATGAATATCTTAGTTAGTTGCCCAGAGATTGATAATATTACGAGATATCTGCGCGTCTGGACTAAACGACTAATTAAAAAACATAACCAAAGAAATAAGATCATCCCGCTGGAAAAGGACCAAGCGACGAGGAAAAGATTTTGCGGGACTATAGAAAAGTTGCATCCTGACCTCGTTTTAGTTAATGGCCATGGAAATTATGACATAGTATGTGGCCATAATGGTGAAGTTTTATTAGACTTAGAAAATGTAAACTTGCTAAGTGGAATGAAAATCCATGCTATGTCGTGCAGATCGGCAAAAATCCTTGGTAAAAAAGCGGTTGATGCTGGGGCAAGATGCTATGTTGGCTATGTTGAAAATTGGACGTTGATGATGCGAAGCGGGATGCTTTCTAATCCGCTGCAAGACAGTACCGCGGAACTTTTTATGAGGCCTGCTTTTAAGGTGCAGGAAGCCCTGATAAACGGCAAGTCCGCTTCTGTGGCTGTGCAGGTTGGAATTAGAGAATATAAAAGAAGTATAGTTAAGGCATACCGTGGCCCAATACAATCAGACTGGGAGCAGTGCATACCGTATTTAATCGCAAGTATGAAATTCTTAAAGGCGTGGGGGCAATAATTTGCTTCACGTTTATTGGCTGAGCGCTAGTTTCACAATCGTTTCAATCACAAGTTTTACGTCGTCTTTGGTGCTGCCGCGGGAGAGGTCGGAGGCTGGTTTTTTGAAGCCTTGAAGAAGAGGGCCAGCGGCGGTGTAGCCGCCAAATTGTTCAAGAGACTTATATAGGATATTGCCAGAGTTCAAGTCTGGGACAATCAGAACATTGGCGTGTCCGGCGACGGCGGAGCCGGGTGCCTTTTTGGCGGCGATTTCCGGATTTATTGCGCAGTCGAGCTGCATTTCGCCGTCGATTTCGATTTCTGGATGCTCTGAGCGGGTTCTAGTGATGACGCTCTTGATCTTGTCGATAGATTCGTCCTTAGCACTACCCATGGTAGAGAAGGAGAGCATGGCGATCTTTGGTGTGTCCATCAGGATCTTTTTGGCGGTATCGTAGGTTTCTAGAACGATATCATATAGCTGGTTTTCTGTCGGAACTTTGGTGACGCCGGCGTCGGCGAGAATGAGAGTTTTAAGAGTATCCGATTTGGCGGAGTCATTTTTCAGGACAAAACAACTAGAGAAAGCTTTCACGCCCTCTGGCATGCCGAGAAAATCTTTACAGGCGAGCACGACGTCGCGAGTAGTGTAATCAATTCCAGTAATCAGAGCGTCAGCTTCGCCGGAAGCGGTTTTCTGGCAGGCCTCTTCTAGGGAGGTAGCAGGGATAGGAGTAATGCCGCCATCTGCGTGCTCGGAGTTGTACTCGGAGATGGCTTTGCTAATAATTGGATTTTGTAATTCGGGGAAGACTATGTTCATAAGATGATTATATCATGGACATGCTTGCTATTTTTGGTGGGTTTGGTAGCATGGAAGTATGACGCCGCTACAATGGGTTAAAATTCATAAAAAAGAGATAATTGAAAGGATTATTTCTGATGCGGATTTAACGCCGAGCAAGAAACCGATTGCGATTTTTATGGCGGGATTACCTGGAGCGGGGAAGACAGAGTTAAGTCAAGGTTTAATTAGGCAGGCGGCTTCTGGACTGATCAGAATTGACATGGATGAGCTTGCCACCATGATTGAGGGGTATACTCCAGAGAGGGCGGATGAATTTCGCGAAGCAGCCACGAGGCTCTTAAATGAGCTTTATGATAAGGTAATCCATAAAAAGCTGGACTTTATTTTGGACGGAACTTTTGGTAGCCCAAAGGCTTTGCAGAATATTGAGCGCGTACTGAAAAGAGGTTATGCGGTCAGGATTGCGTTCGCTTGTCAAGATCCAAAGTTGGCATGGGCATTTACTAAGGCAAGGGAAAAGGTTGAACGGCGCTCAATTTCCGAAGAGGGATTCTTAGATTCTTACTATAAAACAATTAGGAACCTGCACGATTTAGCGCAGAGAGGGTATGATGGTGTTGGGATTGATATCTTTATGAAAAATAACGACAACTCTGTTGGCGAACAGTATAAAGATATTGACGATTCTCAGATTGACGAGATCGTTAAAATTATTTATAATAGAGACAGATTAAAACAATACATAGAAAGCTAAAATGACTCCAAGGAAAGTACCAATTTACGAGATGTTTGGGAAAAATCAGACTGCCGCGGGTAGAGCTGCGGTTCGTCGTGCGATGGAGTATGCTGCAAAGGAACAGCAGAAGGTAATTGACAAGGCAAAACAATTAGAAAAATAGGGTGAGAGAACATCAATGGACGAAGTGAATTTGAAAGAGCTGTTTAGATATATCTTGAATAAGCTGTACATCGTGGTGACAGTGACGGTAGTGGTGGTTTTGGCGGGAGAAATCTACTCCACTTACCTCAAGACGCCGCTGTTTAAGTCAACCGCGAAGCTGGTTTTGACTTCTTCTCAGGGAGAAGGTTCTACCACGGCTGTGACAAATACCGACATTACCCTCTCGAACAATCTGGTGAAAACTTATTCAGAAATCATTACTTCCCGTGGTGTGCTATCTAAAGTTATCTCTAACCTCGGTCTTAATACTACGACGGATGAGCTGGCTTCTAAGGTAACAGTTGCCTCTGTTTCTAATACGCAAATCATCACGCTCTCTGTATCTGATTCAGATGCAGCTCAGGCTGAGAAAATCGCTAACGAGATCGCCAAAGTGTTCAAGGCAGAAATCTTGAGCCTGTACAAGATTGATAACGTCCAGATTGTCGACAAGGCGCAGGTTGCTACTACGCCATATAACGTCAACGTCCTAAAGCAGACGCTACAATTCTTGGCAGCGGGGCTCGCGATGGGTCTAGGTATCGTGCTGGTAATGTTCTATCTGGACAATACTATCAAAAATAGCCAAGTGGTAGAAGATAAAGTAGGACTGGTAGTCCTAGGCGTAGTACCGAAGGTAGGAAAGGGAAAGAAAAAATAATGGACGAAACACAACTTCTAAAAAAAGAGAAACCAGAGAAGAGACCAAAAACTAGGCGCGGTGGCGTAGAAGATTTAGTAGTGGCGACTAGGCCAAAATCTTCGGTAGCTGAGGCAATCAAATCCATTAAAACTAACATTCTTTTCTCCTCAGTAGACAAAGAGCTAAAAACTATCTTAGTTACTTCTCCTGAATCTGGGGACGGGAAGAGTTTCATCGCGGCGAATCTGGCAACGGCTTTTGCGCAGGATGGTAAAAAAGTCCTGATTATTGATGGCGACATGAGAAAAGGGCGTCAGCACGAGATTTTTGGGATGGAAAACGACGCTACGATGGGTTATTCTAACTACATTCTGAAATTCCGCGAAGCAGAGACGGCTGGAATGATGTCATTCATCCAGCCCGATGTGTATATCAAAGAAACTAGGGTGCCAGGCGTCTATCTCTTGCCAGCTGGTCCAACCCCACCAAATCCTCTAGAGCTGATTTCTTCCGATAATAATCGCAAATTACTAGAGAGCGTAAAGAGCCAGTACGACATCGTAATAATTGACTGTCCACCAGCACTTGGTCTTTCTGATGCGTTAGTGATGTCTAAACATACGGACGTGAACGTCGTGACGGTCTCTAATGCAAAGACTAGGACAGACCAGCTAGAAAGCGTGAAAAAGAACTTTGAGAAGGTAAATTCCAAGATTACTGGCGTGGTGATAAACAAAGCAAAAAATACAAAGGGCGGGTACTATTCATCTTATTATGCGGATGAATACTATGCGAATTTGAATAATGATTGATACGCACTCGCATATTATCCCTGGGATTGATGACGGCGCAAAGACGTTTGAGGATAGTATAGCGATGCTAAAGCAGGCGCAAATTTCTGGATTTACGGATATAATTTTGACGCCGCATTATCTTAAGGGTACAAAATATAACACCCAAAATGTGAAGAAATGGGAGCTATATCAGGAGCTAAAACAGAAGGCGAAGGATGTGGGAATTACAATTAATCTGTACCTGGGGAACGAAATTTACATTGATGCGCAGCTTCCGGAGATGTTGGCGGGGTATGTGGGCGAAAAAACCGACTTGATGTATGAGATCTCTACGCTGAATTCGACAAAATATGTGCTAGTAGAGCTGCCAGTAAGGGCGGAGGAAAAGAGTGCCAAGACGACTTTGACTGCGGTGGTAAAGAAGGGGTTTGTGCCGGTGATTGCACATCCGGAGAGATATTATTATGTGCAGGATAACCTGGAAGTCTTGAATGATTATCTAAAGATTGGATGCGTGCTGTCTGGTGATATTTTGGCGGTAGCGGGGAAATACGGCAAGCGTGAGGAGAAAACCTTCAAGAAGATATTGCTGGATGGGAAATATTTCTGTCTGGCGGTGGATGCGCACAAGCCGGTTGATTATGTGATGAATGACGCGATGAAAAAACTGAGGAAAATCGTAAAAGACGAAGCGAAGGTGAATGAGCTAGTCGAGGGTAACCCAAGGCGGATTATTGGCGGAAAGTAGATAATGTGGTATAATAGCTTGGTGAGTTATGAAAAACTTTCGTGAATACTTAGGGGAAATTTATAGGGGGCACAAGGGCTTATTAGTGTTAATGAGCTTACTGTTTTTGATGTCGCTAACGTTTTTTGTGTTTTCTCTAGTATCACTTTCGCCAAGTTCGGCCATTGTGAAGGTGGGATATGGTGATATCGGTAGCTTTGCCGGAGATGATCTCACGGGTATGCGCCTAGCTGGTGGATATCGTGATGGTGGTTGGGGAAATATGCTGACGTTTTCATTCTTGTCCGTGATTGTGGGTGTACTGCATAATATGATTGCAATTAGAATCTATAAGCGCCGCGGAGAGGGGTTGGCCAAGTTTTTTGTGATTATTAGTATGTTTATCATTATCGGTGCGTTTATAGTACTAATGAGACTCCTCTCGGAGGGCTAATGGAAAATATCGAGCGAACACATGACGACGATATAGATATCCCTCTGGGGAAGAGAGATAAACTATATCGCTTTTTTGAGATTTTGCCGGGCGCACTTTCTTATTCGATGATTGGTGCGCTGTTTGTATTTTCTCTGATTTCGCCAGTGGTGGCGGCGGTGTATCTTCTGGTAATCATCACGATTACTTTGGTGAAGGCAGTGGGTGTGGCCGTGAGGACGGTGCAGGGATATAACGATATCCAGAGTGCAATGAAAGTGGATTGGCACAAGAGATTTTTGGAACTTAAGAATCCACACGAGAATTTTGAGAGACTACATGGTAGGGAAAGCAAGGAATTTGACTTTGACATGCACGTAGAAAATTTGCGTGCGTTGTCAGTAGCTCCAGAAGATTATCCTGATCCAGATTCGATTTACCACGCTGTAATTATGGTGGCGTATAACGAGGGGCTAGAAACCTTGATTCCGACAGTAGAAGCAGTCAAAAACACGACTTTCCCAAATGAGCGGATTGTCTTTGTGATGGCATATGAGGAAAGAGGTGGAGAGGAGATAGAAAATAATGCCAAAGAGCTCAAGAAGATGTTCAAGGACACGTTCTATGACTTTGTGCTGGTGAAACATCCGAAAGATTTACCGGGGGAAATTAAGGGCAAAGGGCCAAACCTTACTTATGCGGGCGAATATTTGGCGGAATATGCGAAGAAGAAACGCTTGCCGTTTGAGAATGTAATCGTGACGTCGCTTGATTCGGATAACAGAATGCATGAGGGGTATCTCGATTGCGTGGCGTATGAATATATCGTACATGAAGATAGAAAACGCATGGCATTCCAGCCGGTGTCGCTCTTTATGAATAACATTTGGGATGCGAGCGCGCCGATGCGAGTGATTGCAGTGTCTAACTCGTTCTTTAACGTGATTAACGTGAAAAGACCACATTTGCTTAGAAACTTTGCTTCACACTCTCAGCCACTTTCGGCGCTGTATGAGATGGATTTTTGGAGTAAGAGAACGATTGTGGAAGACGGTCATCAGTATTGGAGAAGCTTATTCCACTTCCGCGGAAAATATGAAGTTTTGTCTATTAAGGTACCAATTTATCAGGATGCGGTGATTGAGGAAACACTGTTTAAGACATTGAAGGCGCAATTTGTGCAGCTGAGGCGTTGGGATTATGGTGCGAGTGACGTGGCCTTTGTAGGTGTAAGAATGGTGGATAGAAAGCGCAGAAGGATGCCACTATGGTATCTCTGGCCAAAGTTTTGGCGACTTCTAGACGGGCACGTGACGCTTGCGGCGATGAGTCCGATTGTGGCGTTTGGTGGTTGGGTGCCAAGGCTGCTAAATTTCCAGACTAGGGATCTTCTCACCTATAATCTACCAAATACGGTGTCTTGGATTCAGCTGTTTGCATCGATTGGTCTTATGATTACGATTTTTATGTCGCTAAGAATGCTTCCGCCAAGACCGAGAAAATATAAGAAGATAAAATCGGCGGCGATGGTTTTGCAATGGATTTTGTCACCACTAGTTGCGATTATTTATCAGAGTTTTGCGGCGTTTTATTCTCAGACTAGACTAATGACGGGGCATTATATGGAAAACTTTGACGTAACAAAGAAGGTGGTGAAAAAATGACCAGAAATCGCATGAAAACAATGCTGTACGAGTTTAATGTTGGCGTGAAGAAGCCTGTAACCTTGTTCGTGTTTTCCGACCTTCATATTACAGAAAAGATGGATACAGAGGTTTTAACATCGCTTTATCATAGGGCGAAGAGATGCAAGCCGGATGCGGTAATTTTTCTTGGTGATATGGTGGATACAATTGAATTTCTGGATAAGGAAAAAAACTATAAGCTACTAAAGAATTTTCTAGATATGATAGCGGAGATTGCGCCGCTTTATATTATCACAGGGAATCATGATATTCGCTCTATCCCTGGGAAGAGAAAACGTAGGATGTTTGTGAAAGAGCCAAAGAAGTTTTGGCAGGACATTACTAAGAATCCAAAGATTAGAATCATGAAGAACGAAGCAGTGAAAGCGGATAAATTCTTCTTGGCTGGGATTGAACAGGGGCCGGATTGTTATAGCCTTGACACGGAGAATTCGGTGAGTACACTTCAGAAGCATATTTTGGTTTCTGAGAAGGCGGAAAAAATGGAAGTGGCGCTAAGGAAGTTCCTAAGAAAGGTGAAAGCGCCGAAAAATGTTGATAAGCCAAGGATTTTGATGGTGCACTCGGCGAGATTTTTGACGGAGAGAAACTTAGGTGGGCTAGTGAAGGACTATGATGTGATTTTGTCGGGGCATCTACATAATATGGCGATGAGTGAAAAGGTGTTTAGGAAGATGATGGCGGTCTGGGGACTGGGACTGAAGAATGGGCATCTAGTTTGTCCACCAGTGACGGCGTTTACGGATCCAAAGAAACAGAGGCACTATACGAGGTATTGTGCGGTGGTGAAAATAAAATAGGGGCTAATCAGAATAAAAAATAAACCCGTAGGGTTTTATTTTTTATTCTGGTGGATCGCGAGGGGCTCGAACCCCCGACCTCCTCGGTGTAAACGAGGCGCTCTAGCCAACTGAGCTAGCGATCCAAGGTTTCTTTATTTTATCATAAAATGTGATAAAATGGAAGTAAGACAAGAACGGAGATTTTTTATGACGAAAAAACAAGTCGATGAAGCAGAACCAGATGTAGAATTTGTAGAGAGAATGAGACACACATTATCCCATGTGATGGCTGCTGCCGTAAAAGAACTTTATCCTGATGTAAAGTTTGGAATTGGTCCGGCGATTGAGAACGGGTTCTATTATGACATCGATTTTGGTGACACAAAAATCTCCGAAGATGATCTGCCAAAAATCGAGAAAAAGATGCGCGGAATCGTGCAGAGAAAATTACCAATGGTGCGTCGTGAGGTCTCTAGAAATGATGCACTAGATTGGGCAATTGCTGAAGGTCAGACGCTCAAAAAAGAGCTAATTGAAGAGCTTCCAGAGAGCGAAAAAATCACGTTTTATGACATGGGCGATCTCTTTACCGACCTTTGTAAAGGCCCACACGTAGAGAATACGGGTGAATGTGGACCATTTAAGCTGGTGAAGGTGGCTGGTGCGTACTGGAGAGGCGACGAAAAGCGCGAAATGCTCACACGTATCTATGGCGTGGCATTTGAGAGCGAAGAAGAACTAGAAGAGTATCTGAAGCGTCAAGAAGAGGCCAAGGCACGCGATCACCGCAAGCTTGGTAAGGAACTAGATTTGTTCACTTTTTCTGATCTTGTCGGCGCAGGTCTTCCGATGTTCACCCCAAGAGGCACGGTGCTACGTGATGTTTTAGCGAATTACTCTTTGTCGCTGCGCCAGAAAGCAGGATTCTCTCGCGTTTGGACGCCGCATATTACCAAAGTTGACCTTTATAAGACTTCTGGACACTATGCAAAGTTTGGTGATGAGCTATTTATGGTACATTCGCAGGTGAATGGGGAAGAGTTTGCGATGAAGCCAATGAACTGTCCGCATCATACGCAGATTTTTGCGTCCAAACCGCGTACCTATAAGGAAATGCCGGTGAGATACATGGAGCCAACGACGGATTATCGTGATGAGAAGACTGGGGAGCTAGGCGGTCTTTCTCGCGTGCGCTCTTTGACCCAGGATGATAGCCACGTATTTTGCCGTTCTTCCCAGATTAAGGAAGAAATTCACAATCTAGTTGGAATTGTACGTGAATTTTATGGTGAGATGGGCATGAAGCTCAGAGCAAGACTCTCTTATCGCAACGAAGAAGACAAATATCTGGGTGACGCAAAGCTTTGGAAGTCCGCACAGGAACAGATTAAGCAGGCCGCAATAGATAATGGACTAGATTTCTTTGAGGCAGAGGGCGAAGCAGCGTTCTATGGGCCAAAAATCGACTTTATGGCGGAAGATGCAATTGGTAGGGAACATCAGGTAGCAACAGTGCAGCTTGATTTTGTACAACCAGAGAGATTTGGGCTAGAATTTGTGAATGAAAAGGGCGAAAAAGAGCGTCCAGTGATGATCCACCACGCTACACTTGGCTCGATTGAGCGCTTTATGAGTGTATTTATTGAGCATACGGCGGGTTGGTTCCCATTCTGGGCGGCTCCAGAACAGGTGAGAGTGTTGACCGTGAATGACAAGGTGGCAGATTATGTACAAAAAATTTGTTCAGAATTGTCAGGGGTGGTGCTAGAAAAACCACTCGCACACAACGATTTGCGCTATACAGTGGATGAATCAGATGAGTCTCTGGGAAAGAAAATCAGAAGAGCAACAGAGATGAAGATTCCGTGCGTTTTGATTGTAGGGCCAAAAGATGCCGAAAACAAGGAAGTTAGCGTAAGGCTCAAGGACAAAGAAGAAAAGATTAAGCTAGATAAGCTAACAGAGTATCTAAAGGGGCTAAAATAGCTAAATATACAGGCAAAACTATAGTCATCGTCGGACCGACAGGGTCCGGTAAGACTGGAGTGGGGATAGAAATCGCCAAGGAGGTTGGCGGTGAGGTGATTTCTGCTGACTCTAGAGCAATCTATAAGTATATGGATATAGGTACAGCAAAGCCTTCACCAGAGGAAATGGAAGGTGTGCCACACTACGGGATAGACCTAGTGGAGCCTGGAGAGCGTTTTACGGTGTCCGATTGGAAGGAATACGCTCTAGAGAGGATAGAAGAGATTAGAAGCAGGGGTCACGTGCCGATCGTTGTAGGTGGAACAGGGCTATATGTGGATGCTTTGGTGTATGATTACCAGTTTATGGGTAAGACTGGTGAGAAAGCGGACGAGAATGCTAGTGCTGAACAAAAAAGTTGTTCGGATAGACAAAAAATGGTGAACGACTACGCGGTTTTTGGTATCAAATGGGATAACGAAGCACTACGAGAGCGACTAAAACTCAGAGTGAATAAATTATTTGTTCAAAAACTGTATGATGAGACGAAATTCTTGGTAGAAAAGTATGGTTGGGGGAGCCAGGCTATGAAGAGCGACATCTATGAGTTTTCTTGGGGATACATGACAGGAAAGTATAGTCTTGAGGAGGCGAAACGCCTCTGCATGCTAGAGGACTATCATCTAGCAAAGCGACAAATGACATGGTTTAAGCGAAATCCGGAAATAATCTGGCTACCACTTGAAAAAATTAAACCCGCTGTGCTAAAATGTATACAGAATGGTTAAAGAAAATAATTCACCACTAGAAAAATTGTTTGGCAGTAAGACTCGTGCTAAACTTTTGAACTTATTTTTTGAAAATTCGTCTAAATCTTATTATGTAAGAGAGATTACCAGAGTGATTGACGAACAGATTAACTCGGTGAGAAGAGAATTACTTAACCTCGATAGCATCGGTATTATTAAGAGTGAGACTTTTGATAATAAAGTTTATTACTCAGCCAACATGAAGCACCCGTATAGTCATGCGCTAGTGGCGCTCTTTACGGCAAAAAATGTGGACGTGAAAGATAAGGAAGTTGTACAGCGAAATGTTTTTGCTGACCTAGTGAAGCCAGTGAAGAACTACTTAGATGGTTTAATTGTAACAAATCGTCTGCCGGGACAAGAAGGCGTAGATATGGTGATTATTGGCGATGATAGGACTAAGAAATTGTCACATTGGGCGGAGATCGTAGAGAGAAAAGTCGGAAAACCGCTAAATTATGTAATTTTAAGCCCGGATGATTATACTTATCGGAAGAGCGTGAGAGATAGGTTCCTAACAGAGGTGATGGAGATGGAAATATCGGAAATTTATGATCCAGAAAGACTAATAAAGGGATAAAGGAGGCAAAATGTTTGAGATTGAGAGTAAAAAACCAGAAGAAATCACGATTGTAACTAAGAAAACGACCGTTACTTTTAATATGGTGCAGTTTACGATTGATGCGGGTCTAGAGGTAGGGAAGATTCATGGGCCTGGTGAGTTTGAAATCGGTGATGCAACGATTAGGGGTATTGCGGTGCCGGTAGCTGGTTCTTCATCTGAAGATACGGCAGATGGAAAGGCCGATGGCAAGAGGCCGGAACTCTCTGGGGAAACTATCTATGATGTAGAAGTTGGCGGAGTACACATTGGCATTATTGGTGATATTGATAGAGGCCTAGATGATCTTGGTATTTCTGATATTCTCTGTACCTCTTCGGTCAGAGCCGTAAGAGAGATTGAGCCAAAACTAGTGATCGCGACTGGTAATATTGATGGCATGGTGACAGAGTTGAAGCTCACAGCTAGAACAGAGAAGAAGCTTAAAGTGAAGAATGCAGACACATTACCGGCAACCCTTGAAGTCGTAGCATTAAACTAAAATACGGGGTGGGGAAGTCATGAATATTGGATTAGTCATAGCGGTACTAGTGATTATCTTGGTATCGATGATTTTGCATGAGCTGGCGCATGGAGTGGTGGCATATCTGTTAGGCGACACAACGGCTAAAGAGAATGGCAGATTGACGCTGAATCCGCTGAAACATCTGGACCCGATCATCTCTGTTTTATTGCCACTTTTAATGTTTATTGCGGGCGGTCCGGTGTTTGGTGGGGCAAAACCCGTACCTGTTAATACAAGGAAGCTAAAGTGGGGAGCGTTTGGGATGGCACTCGTCGCAATCGCTGGTCCGCTCACAAATTTTCTCTTGGCGTTAATATCTTTTGTAATTTTTTATCATACTGGACTTTTGTCGACGAATAATTTTATCGGAACGCTGGCGGCGAATTTTGTGACGATTAATTTGGGATTTTTTGTATTCAATATTTTGCCAATTCCACCGCTGGACGGGTCGAGGCTTTTGTACGCAATCGCCCCTGATGGAGTGAGAGATGTGATGGAAAAAATGGAAAGTACTCTGGGCGTATGGCTGGTGTTTGGGTTGATTTTAATCTTTTCTTCGGCTTTGACAACGCTGATGAGCGCGATGATTTCTGGAGTTGTTCACTTTTTCTTAATGTTAGTCGGCGCGGCATAAAACTTGTTCAAATCTATCTATGATATAATAGAATTAGCCCTGATGGCGACATGATTTTCCTGAATAATCATGAATAGGGATTTCGTGGCGTAGCTTCCGTGGAAGCGCGCATAAGATTTTACCCACCTTGTATTTAATACAGGGAAACACTAAAACCATTAGGGCATAAGGGTGAGCATGAAGCAACGGATCAGAGTAGTAGGAATAGCAAAAGATGGGGACGGAATTTTGCTTCTCAAAAGAGCTCAAAACAGGGCAGAGGAAGTGCCTGCTTGGGAGATTTTGACAGGTAAAATTCGCTTTGGTGAACAGCCAGAAGAGGCGCTGGCGCGGTCTTTTTATGAATATTTAGGGGTGGAAATAACCAGTGTGAGTCTAAAAGATGTGGTGACGTTTGTTGGACTATCTGGTAGCTCTCAGATGGAGAATCTCTATATTGTGTTTGAAGTGACCTTGCCAGAGGGGGCAAGACTCGTGCCGATGGACAGATATACGGCGTTTAAATATCTGAAAAAGAGCGAGCTCGCAAGTGTCAGGTTAGAAGATGCTACGATGTCGGTGATAGATATTATTAGCGGCCACGAGAGAGAAGCTATCAACATGAAGCCAACTGATGCGATTGATGATCCAAGAGGTACAGCGAATGGGGCGACGGTTTATGTAGACGGCGGTAGTAGGGGTAATCCTGGGCCGGCGGCGGTAGGCTATGTGGTGATAGGGCCAGATGGTAAAGCGATGAAGCGTGGGGGAGAATTCATCGGCTTTGCGACGTCGCGGGTGGCAGAATATTACGCTATGAAAGAGGGGATAGAACAGGCGATTGAATTGGGACTAAAGCGGGTTAGATTCATAGGCGATAATCTGATGATAATTAACCAGCTTAAAGGGGTGTACCAGGTGAAAAGTAGTGATCTCTTGCCAATTTATAATGACATACAAAAATTGCTCAAAGAGTTTGATGCGGTGTCGTTCACCCATGTGAAGAGAGGCCAAAATATGGAGGCCGACAGGGAAGCCGACCGGGCGCTCAAAGGGCATTTTGATAGAAAACAGATAAAAGTGTGATACAATAGGGGGAGCTCGTAATGGCAACCGCTGGATTTATTCAGAGGAAAGTCCGGGCAGCACAGAGCATGGTAGTCGCTAACGGCGACCGTTCGAAAGAATAGGGAAAGTACCACAGAAACTAGACTACCCCTCTCAGAGGGGAAAAGGTGAAAAGAGTGAGGTAAAAGCTCACAGTGGTGTACAGTGATGTATATCAGAGGCAAACCCTACTAGCTGCAAGGAGTACTATTAACCCCTGCTCGGGGATGTACGATCACCGCTTGAGCCCTGGAGCAATCCTTGGCCTAGATAGATGGTTGCCTCTCTGTTTACAGAGAACAGAACCCGGCTTACTACGAGCCATCAAAAAACCAAGCTTTTGCTTGGTTTTTTGATGGGTTTAACTATTTAAGCAAACCTTTTTTCTTTAGGGTGCGGAGGGTGGAAGTAGCAACGTTAACGCGTACTTTTTTACCGTCCACAACTAGAGTTCTTTTCTGAATGTTTGGCTTGAAGACCTTGCGGGTTTTTCTCTGGGAGAAAGACACGTTGTGGCCGTACATTTTGCCTTTGCCGGAAATTTCACAAACTGCCATATTATTTCTCCTTTACCATTTCTACGATAGCTTTGAAAGCTTCTGGCTGGTTAACAGCAAGTTCAGCCAAGATTTTACGATCAATATTAATATTCCTAGCCTTCATACCAGCGATGAGCTGAGAGTAGGAAAGACCAAGTTCGCGAGAAGCGTTGTTGATGCGGGTAATCCAGAGAGCGCGAAGGTCGCGTTTCTTGTTACGGCGATCACGATAGGCGTAGCGAAGGGATTTGATAACACCCTGCTTGGCCATACGGAAGCTTCTGGTGCGATAGTGTTGCATGCCTTTAGCGGCTGCAATGATTTTTTTATGCTTTGCGTGTGCAGGTACACCTCTTTTAACTCTCATCTTTAAGCTCCTAGTGCAGTCTTAATGTTTTTTGCAATCTTGCCGTTAATGGTGGCAGATGTTTTCATATTGCGTTTTCTGGCTTTCGACTTTTTAGCCAAGATGTGATTTTTGTAAGCGCGCTCGCGAACGAGTTTACCAGAACCGGTAATTTTGATGCGCTTAGCGGTACCTTTATGCGTTTTAAGCTTTGGCATAATTACTCCTTTAGTTAAATTTGTTATACGGAATGTGCGCTACCTGGAACCGTGGAAGTCTAAAGTTACTTCTTCCGAATTCCAATGGATAGATTGCGTCCGGCAAATTGAGGTTTGCTTTCGACGACGGCGATGTCACCAAGCTCGGCGAGAACTTTATCAAGAAGCTCTTTACCGATTTCTTTGTGGGCCATCTCGCGTCCGCGGAAGATAATCATGATCTTAACGCGGTCTCCGTCTTCTAGGAAGCCTTTAATTTTGCGGATTTTGATATTAAGGTCGTTGTCGCTAATCTTTAAGCCAATCTTCATTTGCTTGAGCTCGGATTGTTTTTCACGGGCTTTTTTGCGATTCTTGGCTTGCTCTTTCATCTTTTGGTATTGGTATTTACCCCAATCGATGGTCTTGACGACAGGAGGGTCAGCATTGGCTGCGATTTCTACTAAATCTACACCCTGATCCCGAGCAAGGATTTGAGCATCTCGACTCGACATAATGCCAAGTTGCTCACCGTTTGCACCGATTACGCGGACTTTTTCGTAGCGAATCTCTCCGTTAATACGAGTGCGTGAATTATTGTTGACTATGAGATTCCTTTCTCTTAACCTTAACACATTTCATTATACCAAAAAAACAGGGAAATAGCAAGGGTTTTACAGGGCATTTTTGGCGGGCTTATAGCGGTAGGACAGGGCCTCGGAAAGATGAGCTGATTCGATGATGACGGATTCTGCCAAGTCGGCGATGGTGCGAGCGACCTTGATAACTTTGAAATAGCTTCGGGCCGAGAGGTCGAGAGAGGAAGCTGCCGCATCAAGGAGCTTCTTGGCGGTAGGGGAGAGAATGAGCTTGGCTGGGATTTGGTGAGTAGGAATGGTGGCATTAAAGGTGGTAGGGTCGTCGTAGCGAGCAGACTGCATTGCTAGGGCCTTTTTGATAGAATCCCTTAAGGTTGTTAGTTTGGTGGCCTTTGTAGGAATAGAGGTGAGGAGTTTTGAGACTTCGATTCGCCCGACCTCGGTGAATATGTCGATGCGGTCCATCAAGGGTCCGGAGAGCTTTTTGTGATAGAGTTCAATTTGGGAAGTGGAACAAGTGCAGGGGTGAGTAGGGTCGCCGAGGTAACCGCAAGGACAAGGGTTCATGGTAGCAACGAGCATAAAATCAGCTGGGTAGGTGATCTTGCGTCCAGCGCGAGAAATGGAGATTTGGCGATCTTCCAGGGGCTGGCGGAGGGATTCTAGAACGGAACGAGGATACTCTGGTAGCTCATCAAGAAAGAGCACGCCGGAGCTGGCTAGAGAAATTTCTCCAGGTTCTGCTTTGGGCCCACCGCCGACCAGTGCGGTGAGACTGCTAGTGTGGTGAGGCGTGCGGAATGGGCGGGCAGAGACGCTGTCTGAAGCGATGCCAGCGAGAGAATGTAGCTTGGTGACAGAAATTTGTTCAGCGTTGTTAAGCGGTGGGAGGAGATTTAGCGCGGCTTTGGCGAGCATAGTTTTACCAGTGCCGGGAGGGCCGGAGAGAAGAATATTGTGATGTCCAGCGATAGCGATGGCGAGGGCGCGCTTGGCAAGCTCTTGACCGCGAACTTGGTCGAAAGTTGGGGCGTTTGAATCTGTTTCTGTAATTTTTACAACATTTTGCTGAGGGGGAGTAATGAGTGCCTGGCCTTTGAGATGGAGGTAGAGTTCTTTCAGATTTGTAACGGGGATGAGGTTAATATTTTTGATCAGAGAGGCCTGAGTAAAATTTTTAATAGGGATAAAGAGGCGTTTGATTTTGGAAGTCTTGGCGGCTTCGGCAAGATTGATAATACCACGGACGGGGCGGAGTTCGCCACTTAGGGATAGTTCGCCAATAAAGGCGGAATTCTCAATGTCTTCTTGACGGAGTTGTCCAGACAAGATTAAAACATTAACGGCGATGGCGAGGTCGAGGTATGATCCGTCTTTGGCAAGGTCGGCTGGGGCAAGGTTGATGGTGAGCTTTTCTGTGGGGAAGGAAAAGCCAGACGAATGTAAGGCCGATTTAACGCGTTCGCGGGCCTCAGAGACCGTTTTAGCGGCCATTCCGACGATGTTGAAGCCGGGGAGACCACGGCTTTTATCGCCCTCGATTTCTATGAGTGAGGCGGTGAATCCTAATGGTATGAATGATTTACAATTAGCTATCATAGCTCTAGCGTAACACTCGCTGATTTTTAAAAGCAAGCGCTAGCATGATGGAATTTTGGCTGTTGTTGTAAAAAATACTAAAACAGGGGAGAATTGAGCAATTTGCGACCTTGTTTTTTCGTAATGGTTGTGGTATAATTAGTACATTCTCTTGGGGCTGACCAAGTTTAGACGGATTATTAACAGATATCAGGCACGTCGATTAGTACCGTAAGTACAAAATAAGTGAAGAAACTTCACAAGCTAAGCATGTAGCTTACATGCCTGCTTTTGCCTAGTATAATCTAGACCGGTTATCACTGTGAGTTTCCATAACAGGGGTAATTGTCAGAACTTATGGGAATAGAATTCTTATCTGACGAGTAAGAGTTTGAAATTTTGTCATGGCAACTGGTAGATTCTGTGTATCTGTACTACTAGTGATCGCCGAGAGAACAGATAGACTATGCGTGTAGAATGGTATCTTAAGATAGTTCGGACGGGGAGGCAGTATCCCCCAGCTCCACCATTTAATTTGTTGCTATAATCGCCTATCTGGGCGATTTTCTGTTTTCGCTCGACGGTAGTCGCGCTTCAAACAGAGAAATCACCCATCTAGGGCGATTATATCTAACAAATTAATAGCGCTTCGCACGAAGAATTTATGCATAGAAAAACCCGGCATCTGCGAGGACTGCCGGGCTTTTGTAGAGTGTGGAGTTTTTTGGCTAGATAGTTGTTTGTTTTTGGCTTTGAATAATTTTTTTATTCAAAAGCTACCTCTATAATATCGCGAGAAAATGCTTATGTCAAGTACTTTTTGTATAATTTTTTTATGATTTTTGATGAGTTTTCCACAGGCCCAAAATGGTCCTTTTGGGACGTTTAGAGAATGAAAAAGTGGCGTCATTTGTGCGCCTTAGTATGTCGTGTGTGGTGGTATGGTTGTGTGGGTTTTTGGACGCTGTGTTAGTGTGTAGAAATGGCCTTTAGGACGCAACAGGACATGTGCACTGCAACTAGAACATGTAGCGAAGTGCGGAGAACTAGCAGAAACATGTCTAAAGGTATTCGGAAGGGTGGGGGATCGCAAAAACAAAGAATTTATTCAACAAAACGGGCGAAAAAATGGGGTTTTGTTGTAAAAATTACAACAGGCGAAAATGTTGGATTTTCAGGGGTAAAAGTGAGCAAAATAGTTGAATGTTGTAAAAAATACAACAAAAAAATTGTTCAAAACCCTTGAAAAATTAAAGCGCTTGTGCTATATTCAAAACAAGTCAATAAGACTAAAACAAAAACCGCAAATTAAAAGGAAAAATATGAAATACAAATAACTAGCAATTTTGGCGGGCGAATAGGTAATTTCTAGCCATAAATTACATTAGGAATTACCTATAGCTCCGCCAAAAGCGTCGAGCGCGCTGTCTCCCTCACCGTTAGTACCTTAAGATAAATAGAACGATCAGGGAATCACAGTAAGGACTTATGCCTCGTTCCTTACGAGGCGGTCAAAAAGCTAGAGAGTGGACTAAAAGTCGCGGCCTATGAGTAATGTAATTTGTGCTGGATGACTTCCACTCTTTAGCCCTCAAGAGAGGGCTAAAAATATTCTTATCTTATCGTTGGGAGAGTAATAATTAAAAAAATAAACCTAACCTTTCGCAGTTGAGTTAGGGAATTCCGGGACGGAATAAAAATCCAGGCTTGTTGTGCTATAATATGTTTATGTTTAATCGTCTGATGTTACTTCTGAGCTTTGTCGCTGTGATTATTATTCTCGCAATGATAAATCTAACAACCCCTTCGGGCGTCGGTCCGTTAGGGGTTTTAGTATTTTTTACAATGATTTATATTGCAATTTATGGTGTAATAAATTTGATCGTAGCCGCCTTTATGAAAGCAAATGGGAAGAAGGGTGGAGAGAGAAAGAACCACTACTATGCGGCAATGATCTCTTTTGGGCCAATTATGCTACTTCTGGTACAGTCTTTTGGTAGCCTCAGTATCATCACTATCATGATGACGGTAGTTTTTGTGATGCTGGGCTGTTTCGTAATCAGTAAAAGATTATAAAAAAAGATACACAAACCATAGCGTTTATGCTAAAATAGACGTATGGATAATGCCAATGTGGGAGAAAACAGTGGTAATTTTGCTGAAAAGCAGGGCACTTTTGGTGCGCCGGAGTCATTTGGAGATGCATTTGAGATAGATAATCACGCGGAGGCAAACAGAGGTCTTGGCGAAGCGGCTACTTCTGGGGTAATGAAGGAAATTTTTGGAGAACAAGGGCAGAATAGCGTAGAGAATTTTGAGTTGCCAGATGCGCCAGAGATGATGCCTGCTCCAGAGATAAAGCCATTAATTGCGGATGGCACAACAGAGAAGAAACTAGGAAAAATCGGTGTATCACTGGTAGGGGAAAAGGTAGACGCTGAGGGGGTGAGCGCTGAGGTGAAACGGATTAAGGAATTACCACTATACGAACAGAGTGCGGCAAGAGATGAAGCTTCGGCCAAGATGATTTATGCGAATTTTGGACGTATGATTGGGAATGATGACATCGGTGAAATTCAAGCTGAAGAACAGAGGAGAGCGGCGTAATGGACATCAGGGTGGTAGTCGTAATTCTCCTAGCTTTAGCAGCGATTATTGGGGTAGCGTTGGTTGCGCGTCTTAGAATTACGAGACAGAGAGAACTGAAGAATTACGAACGTGGGTTCAAGATGGTGCCGATGTTGATTCACCTTCCGCCAACGACAGATGACATTCAGGTTGGGAGCAGGGATGAACGCGATGTCACCAATGAGGCGCTTTCTCAAGCGCAAATTATGTACTCAATCATCGCTTCTACTCTGAAGAAAGGCTGGAAAAATAAGTTATACGGTCAAAAACACATCTCTTTTGAAATTATCGCGACAGAGGGGACGATTAAGTATTACGCAGTTGTTCCGGCGGCGATAACAGAGACGGTAAAACAGGCAATTGTTTCGGCATATCCGACAGCGAGGTTAGAAGAGCAGTTTGAGGATAACATCTTCTCTAAGGAAGGAGGAGACAGCGGTGTAGCTGTAGGAGAGCTAAACCTTAGCCGCGAATATGTTTATCCGATTGCAACCTATGAAGAGGCCAAGTGGGATGCGGCAGGTGGACTGATTAACGCCTTTTCTACGGCCAAGCCTGGCGAAGGTATGGCTCTACAATTAATGTTCAGACCGACTGATCCTGGTTGGACAAAAGTTTCAGCGGAGCGAGTACAAAATTTAAAGGAAGGGAAGAAAAAAAGCGGATCGTCTGGAATTGCAGTTGTTGATATTGCAAGAGATTTAATTAGAGCGCCGTTTGAGCCGCCAGAAGTTCGTGAGAAAGAGAAGGGCGAAGAAAAAATATTGACAGAAGTCCAGCAATTAGAGATAGCGGGGATTGAAAATAAGATGAGATACCCTGGATTTGAGACGCTAATCAGGGTAGTGGCGAGTGCTCCAGAGAGATCTAGGGCGGAAGTACTGGTCGGCGGAGTAGTAAGCGCCTTTTCTCAGTTTAATTCAGCGACAAATAACGGTTTCAAATATGAGATGATGAAGGACTCTAAGAAGGCAGCAGAGGATTTCATCTTTAGAATCTTTCCGCAGAATAAGAATAAAAACATCTTAAACTCGGTGGAGCTGGCGACGATTTTCCATCTGCCAAGCCAAAATTCTATCCCTAATTCTCAGGTGGAGAGACAACTGACGAAGCAGGTGGATGCTCCGGTGAGGATACCAACAGATGGGGTATGGCTGGGTGATAATGAGTTTAGAGGGGCAAAGAAAGAGATACGCTTGTCAGATAATGACAGGAGAAGACACTCTTATATCATTGGTGCTACTGGTATGGGTAAATCGGTACTACTCTCTAATATCGCTTGTCAGGATATGATGGCGGGGAGAGGGTTTGCCTTTATCGATCCACACGGCGACGTGGTGGAGGATATCCTCTCGAAGGTGCCAGAGGATAGGATTGATGATGTAATCTATTTTGACCCTGGAGACATCGAACATCCAATTGGAATGAATATGTTCGAGTGGGATACGGAAGACCAGAAAGATTTCATCGTACAAGAGGGAATTAATATGTTGCAATCCCTGTATGACCCCGGAAATCAAGGATTCTTTGGTCCAAGAGGCCAGCATATGTTTAGAAATGCGGCGCTACTTCTGATGAGCGATCCAAATGGAGCGACGTTTATTGATATTCCAAGGTGCTTTATTGATCCGGAGTTTGTAAAGAGTAAATTGCAATATGTTACAGATAAGAGCGTGTATGATTATTGGACAAAGGAGTTTCCAGCTAGCCAAAAGAGTAATGATGCGGGCGAGGTGATTACCTGGTTTGCCTCGAAATGGGGGCCATTCCTCTCTAATACGATGATGAAGAACATCTTGGGGCAGGTACATTCTGGATTTAATATCAGAGATATTATGGACAACAAGAAGATTTTGCTAGTCAATCTCTCTAAGGGGAAGATGGGAGAGGTAAACAGCAAGCTTCTTGGTATGATTTTTGTAATGAAGTTTCAGACGGCGGCGATGTCTAGGGTCGATACCCCTGAAGATCAGAGAAATGATTTCTGTCTGTTTGTGGATGAGTTCCAGAATTTTGCGACAGAGAGCTTTGAGAGTATTCTCTCTGAGGCGAGGAAGTTCCGCTTGAACTTGATTGTGGCGAACCAGTTTATGACGCAGCTGACAGATAAGATCAGAGAGGGGATTCTTGGTAACGTTGGAACGATTATCTGCGGTAGAATCGGTATTACCGATGCGCAGATTATGGAGAAGGCGTTTATGCCGACATTTAACGCGGAAGATCTGCATAATCAGCCAAATCACCATGCGATTGCTCAGGTGATGATGTATGACATGCCAAGCAAGCCGTTTACGATGACATTGAGGCCGCCTGAATTTGTGGGGAATCCAGAGGTGCTAGCAGGACTAAAGATGTACTCAGCAACTAAATTTGGCCGCACCAGAGCAGAAGTTGAACAAGAAATTAGTTCAAGGATGGGCTCAGAGGTGGCAAAGGCGGCTAGCAGGGGTGAGAGAGGGTTCTTAGAAAACTGGATGGCGAAGAAACAGGGGACACCTGAAGAAATTATGGCGCGAATGCAGAAGCCAAGTTTGGATGGAAAATTAGGGGTAGATACGGCAATCGTGAATGATGGCCCGGTGTTTGATAATGTAGTGCCAGATGAAGATGTGGAGCAAAAGGGTGGGGAAAAAGCAGAACAAATGGCTTTGCCAGATAATAATGCTTCACCTGACGAAGTATTCCAGATTCGTCGCTATTAATGCTCATGATTAAAAGATTTATACGGCTGTGAGGCTGTAGGAGGCATCAGAAAGCGATTTTAGACGCCAAGACGTAGTCGGAGGCGTCTTTTTGTAAAAGGGGCCTTAAAACGCGTATAAACGCGTCAAAAGACTTGAAAAACTGATACGCACGGTGTACAATAGATGAGATATTATTTAAAGTTGAGGTAAATCTGAATGGCTGACAAAGCTAATAGTTACGACAGCTCCCAAATTCAGGTGCTGGAAGGGTTGGAACCAGTACGCAAACGCCCGGGGATGTACATCGGATCGACTGGGTATGACGGTTTGCATCATCTGATTAAAGAGATCGCCGATAACTCAATTGATGAGGCGATTGCAGGGTTCTGTACAAAAGTAAGTATCACCATCTTAAAAGATGGCGGTGTACGGGTGGAAGATAATGGACGTGGTATTCCGGTGGATTTGCACCCAAAGACGCATCTGTCTACTCTCGAGACTGTTTTGACAGTGTTGCACGCTGGTGGTAAGTTTGGCGACGGCGGATATAAGGTGTCGTCAGGTCTCCACGGTGTAGGCTCTTCGGTAGTGAACGCTCTATCTACGCGCATGATTGCGGAAGTTTATAGAGACGGGAAGATTAATCACATCGAATTTGATACCGGTAAAACCGTCAAACCGCTAGAAGTTACTGGAAAGACTGATAAGAGAGGTACTTCGATTACGTTCTATCCAGATCCAACCATTTTTAAAGAAACCACAACTTTTGAATACTCTTGGGTGGCAAATTATGCTCGCCACCAGGCATACCTGACTAAAGGTATTTTGATTACCGTTGAAGATGAACGCTCCGGAGAAAAGGAATCGTTCTACTTTGAAGGGGGAATTAAATCTTATGTAAAGCGCCTCAATAATGGTAAAGAGGTGCTATCTGACGATATCTTCTACGTAGAAAAACAGATTGAAGATTCTGAGGTGGAAATCGCTGTTCAGTATAATGACTCTTATTCTGAGACGATGAAACCGTTTGCGAACAACGTGCTCACCCCTGATGGTGGTATGCATGTGGTCGGTTTCCGTACAGCATTGAACCGTACAATTAATGATTATGCCCGTAAGAATGGGCTTCTCAAAGAGAAAGAAGACAACCTAACAGGGGACGATATTAAAGAAGGTCTCACGGCAGTAATCTTGGTAAAACTCCCTGATCCACAGTTTGAGGGTCAGACTAAGAATAAGTTAGGTAACCCAGAGGTGCGCGGTTACGTTGATAAGGTAATGAGCGAATACTTTGGTTATTACCTTGAGGAAAACCCACAGATTGCGAAGAAGATTGTCGGAAAAGCGACACTGGCGGCTAGGGCAAGAAAAGCTGCTCGTGCGGCACGTGATAACGTTATCCGTAAGGGTGCATTTGAAGGATTGAATTTACCATCGAAGTTGGCCGATTGTAGCTCTAGAGATAGATCAGAGTGTGAACTCTTTATCGTAGAGGGTAACTCCGCGGCGGGTTCTGCTAAAGAAGGTAGAAATCCAAAGATTCAGGCAATCTTACCACTTAGAGGTAAAGTTCTTAACACCGAGCGCGCACGTCTTGATAAAATGCTGGCTAACCAAGAGTTAGTCTCCCTGATTAAGGGGTTGGGCGTAGGAATTGGTGAGCAATTTGATATTTCTGGGCTCAGATACGACAAGATTATCTTCATGACAGATGCCGATGTGGATGGTCTTCACATTGCAACGCTGCTGATGACTTTCTTCTTCCGCTATATGCCACAGGTAATTGAGGAAGGACATGTTTATCTGGCAAAGCCACCTCTGTTTGGTCTGATTAAGGGTACAGGTAATACTAGAAAAATTGACTACATGTACGACGAAAATGCTCTCGAGGCAAAGCTCGCAGAGAAGATTAAAGAGAAGAAAGATGCCGGTACAAAGATTGATGAGACGCAAGAACGTTTCAAACAGGCTGGTTATACTGCGCAGCAGCGGTTTAAGGGTCTTGGTGAAATGGATGCTAAACAGCTTTGGGAGACCACGATGGATCCAGAGAATCGTATCTTGGTACAGGTGCATATTGATGACGCAGAAAAGGCCGATGCTGTGTTCACTAAACTGATGGGTGATCAGGTTGATCTTAGGAAAAACTTTATTCAAGCTGGGGCAGCAAGCGTTGACCTGGATGATTTGGACTTCTAATTAAGGAAAGGAGATTATAGATGAAAGAAGATGAACTAAAAAATAAAACTCCAGAGAACGAAGCCCAAACTGAAGGGGTAGCTGATGAACAGCCGGAGGTAGTAGAAGGTCAGGTAATTGACGGAATTGAGAAACGTGGCGTAGAAGGAACCATGGAAGAGTATTTCTTGAAGTATTCCATGTCCGTGATTATTGACCGTGCTCTGCCAGATGTAAGAGATGGTCTAAAACCTGTAAATCGTCGTATTCTCTATACGATGAACAAAAACGGCTGGAAGGCTCCACACGCAACGGTGAAGTCCGCGCGTATCGTCGGTGATGTCATGGGTAAATATCACCCACACGGTGATTCGTCCATCTATATGGCAATGGTGAACTTGGCACAACCCTGGAAGATGCGTTACACCTTGATTGAGGGGCAAGGTAACTTCGGTTCGATGGACGGTGATGAGCCAGCGGCTTACCGTTATACTGAGGCAAGAATGGATAAGGTGGGAGCTGAGCTTCTAACTGACATCGAGAAAGATACAGTTGATTTTAGAGATAACTTCGATGGTACAGAGCAGGAACCAGTAGTTTTGCCGGCGGCGCTGCCAAATATTCTCCTTAACGGCCAGATGGGTATTGCTGTGGGTATGGCAACCAATATTCCACCACATAACTTGGGAGAATTAGTCGATGCGACAGTAGCTCAGATTGATAATCCAGAGATTACGCTGGACGAACTGATGAAGTACGTCAAGGGCCCAGATTTCCCAACTGGGGCGGAAGTTTATGGTGGTACGCCAATGAAACAGGCTTATGCCACAGGCAAGGGTTCTGTTACTATCAGGGCTGTAACTAACATTGAAGAGCGTAAAAACGGGCGTTATAACATTGTTATTACAGAGGTACCTTATGGTATGAGCAAGGAAGCCTTTATTGAGAAGGTTAGGGAATTAGTTCTGAACAAAAAACTTGATCACATTGCTGATGCCAGAGATGAATCGGCGCGCGGTAAGATTAGAATCGTGGTCGAACTCAAGAAGGATGCTTTCCCGAAGAAGATTTTAAACCAACTCTTTAAGATGACAGGGTTACAGACAACCTTCCACTATAATATGTTGGCACTGGTTGACGGTGTGCAGCCAAGAATTCTGGGGCTGAAGGAGATTTTGGCGGAGTTTATTAAACATCGTCAGAAAGTGGTCCGCAGAAGGACAGAATTTGACCTCAAGAAAGCAAAAGAACGTGCTCATATCCTCGAAGGTTTGAAGATTGCGCTCGATAACATCGATGAGGTGATTGCGACGATTCGCTCCTCTTATGATGACGCAGATAAACAGTTGATGAAGAAGTTTGGCTTATCTGAGATTCAGGCAGCCGCAATCCTCGCGATGCAACTTCGTCGTCTCCAAGGACTAGAGCGCGATAAGATTGAGCAAGAACTCAAAGAGTTGCATGAGCTGATTAAGAAGTTGGAGGAAATCCTCGCTGATGAAAACAAGATTCTTGGTGTAATCAAGGAAGAATTGCTTGCTCTTAAGGAGAAATACGGCGACAAGCGTAGATCCAAGATTATCAGACACGAGGTAGGAAAGTTCTCTGAGGAAGAATTGGTGCCAGAGGAAGAGAGCGTAATTCTTCTTACGGCGCAGAATTACATGAAGCGTGTGTCACAAAATGATTTCCGTAAACAGAACAGAGGTGGTAAAGGCAAGCGTGGTATGACCACGAAGGAAGAAGATGTGATTGCCCAGATTGTAACGGCAAACTCACATGACTTCTTGCTCTTCTTCACTTCTCAGGGTAGGATTTTCCGTCTAAAAGCTTATGAAGTGCCACAGGCATCTCTGTCAGCTAAGGGAACGGCGGCCGTTAATATGTTAAATATGCACCCTGATGAGAAGATTACCTCTATCATTAAGCAAGGTGACGAGGTTGGCCCAGATGGATTCCTCTTTATGGCAACCAAGAAGGGTACAATTAAGAAAACCTCTATCAAAGACTATGAAAATATCCGCACGAATGGCTTGATTACGATTAAACTAGATGAAGGCGATGAGCTAAAGTGGGTCAAGGGGACAACTGGCTCTAATGATATCATTATCTCTACTTCGGCAGGCCAAGCAGTCAGGTTTAGTGAAGATCAGGTTAGGGCGATGGGTCGCTCTGCCAGAGGTGTCAGAGGTATGAGGCTCAGGCCAAAGGATGAGATTGTGGGTATGGATGTAGTAACAGATCCAACTCAGAAGCTAATCGCGGTCTCTGCTAACGGATACGGTAAAGCCACGGCGGTGCAAAACTTCCCAGTACACAAGAGAGGTGGCGTCGGTATTAAGGTAGCAACCGTGACAGCTAAAACCGGCCCAATCGTAGCAGTGCATACCTTAGATCCAAAGGCCAAGGAAGTCATTATGATGTCGACCAAGGGGCAGGCAATCAGGGTGGCGATGAAAGAAATCCCAACGCTTGGACGTGCAACCCAAGGGGTACGCATTATGAAGATGAGCGATGGGGATACGGTGGCAAGTATTGGAATCGTACTTCCGGAAGAAGAGGAAGAAACGCCAATAGAGAAAGCTGCGAAATAGCATTAAGCCCCTGTTGTAAATATTACAACAGGGGATTTTTGATGATTTTGGGGCGCTTTTGATGGTAATTTTGGCGTGCTCTAAGGTGTGGTAGCAAATCGAGTTCGTAAAATCAAGCTCTAGCATTATAGTGGTAAAATATCGTGCTAGAGCTTTCTTTTTGTGTGTGAACTTTATAATCTGGAATTACAATTAAACGGGAGCGCAGTATGCGTAGAAATTTAATTATTATAGCAGGGGCTTTGAGCCTAATAACGGGGGGAATTATCATGGCGCCACAAGATACCTCGGCAATTCATGCTGAGGAGAGAGCAAGAGTGTGGCCGAATTTGATGGATGAGGTGATGATTACAAAAATTGTACCCAGTGAGCCAAGACTGGAACTAACGTACAACAATATTGATCCGATTTATTCTGCAAATGATGGTTGGCCAAGGCTGGTAACCATTGGTTATGGTAATGTTACAGATATGGATCTCTATAGGATGCCCTTTCTAAAATTTAATCAGTATAATACGACGAATCACGCCACACTGACAAATGTTGCATATTTTCAAGCGGAAGAGTTCATTAAGCCAAAGTGGACGGATGGAGCAACTATTACAGTAAAAACATATGCAATTAATAGAGCGGCGGACTTAGTAGATGGATCTAAGGGGAGAATCTCTTATAAGGTAACTTTTGCGGGTAGTGAACAGGTACTTTTAGGACGAGCAGACTATTCGAGATGTATTAATTCGACTGCCTTTAGGACTGGGGTAGCGACGGAGTGTTGGATGGAAGAAATTGGGGATGGGAAGGTGCAATACCAACCGTACACCTCAGCAGGAGTAAGAGTAGAGATTTCGCCAGAGGAGGACGCAATTTTAACCTCTGCGGAGAATGCCTGGATACCAGAATACGGGTGGCCGGATTTGGAACCGGAACCGGAGCCTGAACCGGAGCCTGAGCCAGAGCCAGAACCGGAGCCTGAGCCGGAGCCAATTGTGGAACCGGAGCCAGAACCTGAGCCTGAGCCTGAACCAATCGTGGAACCTGAACCAGAACCTGAGCCAATCTTAGAACCAGAGCCAGTAGTTGAACCTGAACCTGAACCGGAAAAGAAAGATGAACCAGAAGTAATTTTGGCTGGAGTGAAAGAACAGGGGTCGGATGATGGCCTAGGTGGTAATTTGGGTGGCGAAGAGCCTGAGAGGGAAGTGGTGATGACTGAGCAAATAGAGACGACTGGGGGAACAACGGATGAGAATGGATCAGAAGTGAGTACGACGGATGAGAATGGATCAGGAGTGAGCACGACGAATACGGCCACTACAACAGAGATCACTACGACGGAAACAGGTGCAACGGAAACAACTAAGCCAGAGACGAATGATGCAAGTGTAATGACAATGTCAACACAGAATGATGACGTGGAGGTACCGGAGCTTGGCCAAAAAACAGATAAGAAACCAAATATCGCGCTCTCAATTGCACTTATTTCTGGGATAGGTGCAGCGTTAGTGGCGGCTTGGTGGCTACTGTTGTTTGGCAAACGTAAAAGTAAAGAGAGAAAGGAGGGAAAAGAGTAGAGACTTAAGGGGTGTACCTTAAATCATAATTTCTAGAGGTGGGTAAAGGGTGGGCGCTTATGGTAATTTGTGCTACAATAGGTCTATGAAGGTTTTATTTCTATTTTTAGCGTTTGCACTAGGGTGGTTTGTAGCACAAGCCATTAAGCTGGTGGCGGGAATCATCAAACAAAAGGGAAAAGTTACCTTAAAAGATATTAGCTACTATATGTTTAAATCTGGCGGAATGCCATCTGGACATACAGCTTCTTTCGTATCATTAGATACGGCGCTTGCACTATTATACGGTTTTGACACGCCGGTCTTTGCGGTGGCAGTATGTGTAACGATGATTTTTATCTATGATGCGGTGAATGTCAGATATGCAGTGGGTGAACACGGGAAACTTTTGAACGAAATTGCGGAGAGCGATCATAATCCAAGGACTAAGCCACAGAAGATTGTAGAAGGACATACGATACCACAGGTGATCGTAGGGGTAATTTTGGGGGTGTTACTAGGTGGACTGGCCTACTATTTGGCGACTTTGGCGGGATTTTAGCGGATTTTAACGAAAAAGTTAAAAAATCTTCAAAAAAAGTATTGACTTTACCTTAAATTTGAGGTAAACTCTTAATTAGTCTATCAACTGCGAGACACTTATTTTAAGTATGCTCAGATAACAAGAAGATTTTTAACAGTTTAGTTGTGCAATTTATATTTTCTTTTAAAGAAAAATAATCATCGTCAGTTCAATTGAGTACAATTTTTAAGTATTAAATTTGAAATTTTGACCTGGGACACTTTATACGCTTTCCAAGAGGAAAGAAGTTATTTAGAATCCAATTTAAGGGTCTTTAATGGAGAGTTTGATCCTGGCTCAGGATGAATGCTGGCGGCGTGCCTAAT
>CAYSIB010000002.1:0-71185 GCA_964431025.1 uncultured Candidatus Saccharibacteria bacterium | reverse complement strand
GCTAAGCACTACGATCAAGATGGGTTGAAGTCGAAATCGTTTTCTTCTCTTCATAGCACTTCACCTCCTTTTATATCAGTATCAGGATGACAATCGTAACTACGAGCGCAACTACGACTGCCCAAGAGAAGATATTAGACCTTAAATCTGCAAGGTCTATGGTTGTTCTCTCTCCTTTGGGTCTATCCTTTCTATTCAGGCGGACAGTCTGAACTGCGCCTGCGATGAAAGGGAGTAGGATTGGAATAATCCAGAAGAGCATTGTCCATCTAAAGCCACTTCCGCGGCGATAGACTACACAGAGAGCTAGCATGGCGCCAAAAGCGATGCTTAAGATGTTCCAGCTTGCTCTCCTCTTTTTGCCTTCTTGATTCAGAAGCTGCAATACTGCTAAGAGTACTAAAACGATTGCGAAAATCGCGGGATGGGCAATCTTGAAGATTGCGGCAAAAAACGCGGTGATCACAACGAATAGTGCAGCTACTACATAGGGTTGATCCTTTTTACGAACTTCCTTTAGTGATTCTCCTGCAGCTGTTGCGGCCATCAGGCCGAGAAATCCTGCAACGAGTACATACGCAACGATATCAAAATTTCCAATATTATCCATGGTGTTACCTCCTTGATTTTTGAATATGGTATCTGTCTATATAAATTCAACAAGGAGGCCAACACCCCTCCTTGATATAAAGGGTATTAGCACACTTCCAGATACGTTTGTATCTGGGATGATTCGATTTTAATGGTCGTCACCAGGTAGATTTGCACCTTCCCAATAGACTAATTCCATTATAGCACACTTATGCTTAAAAGTCAATATGTAAAACACATTTTGCTTAAGGTTATAACAGGGGTGGGAAAATGCTTAAGGTGAAAAAAATAATGTTTTTGCTTGATTTTTTCTTAAAATTATGGTCTCTTGCGAATTTTGGCATTTCGACATGAAAAAGCCCCGTAGCGATAAAGCTGCGGGGCCCATACCATATTGAGTTTGCCTCCCTCCTAAAAAAGAAAAAAGCGATTTTGGTGTAGTGTGCAGTACCCTAAGGAGGGGGCGCACCCTAGAAAGGAGGTGAATCAGTCGCCTTCGCCGTTTGTGGCAGCGTCGGAACTGGAGACACTGGATTTGGAGAAGACTGCGTCGTAATTGAGCCAGAGCTCGTGACACAGCTTCTTTCTGTCGCCATCGTACTTCTTAACGAAGTTGATGACATCCTTAGGATCAACGATTTCACCTAAGGTGTTATCAAAGTGGCGACGACGGAATCTGACGTTGTAAGTAGACGACATAGTAGCACCGATCGCCTCATAAGGCTTCAGAGCGGATCTTGCATCTGCTTCTGATTCAAATTCGGTATCGTCAAGCTTACTAACAAAGGTAGGCGCATAGGGGATGGTCCCCTCTGTTGCTTCCTTTGCGATAGTTTTAACTTCAGTAATGAGGCTGGGGTTCTTGTACAGAATCTCTCTTAAGCGATTCTTGATGATGTCCTCAGCAAGTTCCGGACAATCCGGATAAAGCGATCCGATCCAAGAAACTACGCTTGGGTTGAGCTTGACGTCGGCATGGCCGAACATTCTATCAAACTCATAAGCGGAGTTGGCGAGATTATTATAAAAATCGCCGTCCTGGACCATTCTAACACCGAGGTGCTGATTCTGATAAATCTTTGGCGTAGTATCCTGTGCAGGTACGTAGGACGCCTGTTTATCAGGGGTAGGAGCAGGTTCAGCAGGAGCTGGCTCCTTGGCCAAATCTTTTCTTTCTACCTTGTAGCCTTTCTCCTCGAGGATTTCAACTACTTCTTCAATGCTAGTAACTCTTCTAGGTTTCTTCTTGGGCTTATCCTCCTGAGGCTTATCCTCGGGATTATCCTGTGGTTCATCCTCGGGTTTGTCCTCTGGCTTGCCCTGAGGAGTATCCTTTGGTTCGTCCTTGGGTTTTTCCTTTGGAGTGTCCTTAAGATTACCCTTCTTTTCCTCATCGGGAAGAGGTGCAAGGCCAAGATTTTCCTTCATAGCTTCAATAATACTCATAACTGTTCTCCTTTCACTGTAAAAGATCGATTGTTGTTACAATAAAATAACAATATGGTATGATTCCATTATAGCACACATGCTAAGTTTTGTCAACTAGCATAACCTAAATAGGCTTGTTTTGACGTGGTATAATAGGGGTATGGAAGTATCGAAATTAGTGACAGATTATGCAATAAAACACGAGGATAAGGCGGAGTTCTTGCATACTTCTGGGTATGCGAAGGCGCAGAGTGGGGAGAATATTGGCGCGGCGAGTACGGCGAGTTTTGAGGCGCGGAAGGCGCTGGATGATCAGAGGAAGTACATCAAGAGTTATAAAGCGTCGAAGATTGGGACGGCGAGGTATCAGGGGTTGAAGCCAGCAGTATACAAGCCAGAGAAAACTAATGAGGAGAAGGGGCAAGCAAACACGCATACCCCGCAAAGCGGTTCGTCGCTGAGGTATTCGGCTATTGATACTCCACCATCTTTATGATATAATCAGGAGGCACATTTATATGGCGGGTGTAGCTCAGTTGGTTAGAGCGTCTGATTGTGGTCCAGAAGGTCGCTGGTTCGATTCCAGTCACCCGCCCCACACTTTGCGGGTATAGTACAGTGGTTAGTATACAAGTTTTCCAAACTTGGGATGAGAGTTCGATTCTCTCTACCCGCACCAAAAAAACAACCCTTATACGGGTTGATTTTTGTTGGGTTATTGGGTTATTAGTTTATTGGCCTATTGGAAGAAAACGAGGTAGAGGACTGCGCCGATTAGGGCGCCGAGGATGATGGTCAAGGTGATAGCGATAGCAAGACCGATGGTGTGAGAGTGAGATTCTGGGGTAGAAATAATGGTAGTCTCGCGGCGGCGAGGAGGCTTCGCATCGTCAGATTTAGTATCTTTGTCCTTGGTGATAGCCTGCTTAATCTTGGCGCGATAGGTGTTTTTGAGAGGGGTCTTGGCCTCGGCTTTGATAGTTTTGGCGCCGACTGGGACGAGGCCGGAAAGTGGGCGTTTTTCTACTTTAACAGAGGCGAGAAAAGGTGAGCGACCGCCAAGAGAATACTTATTAGCATCTGGGGCGTCGGCTTTTTTCTGCTTATCAAAGAGAGGCTTCGGCTCTTCGACGAAATCGGCGATTTCTGCCTCGAGATCATCTGAGATGGCGTCAAGTTCGTCTAGCGCGTCGAGCTCGTCTTCGAGATCAGAGGCTTCCTTGGAGAGTTTGTCAATCAAACTCGGGGATTCTTCGCCGTCATCGGCAAAATCGGCAAGGGCGAGGCTCAGCTCTTCGTCCTCCATGAGAGGTTCGACGTCGTCAAGTTCCTCTTCTGGCTCTGGGGCAGGTCTTGGCACGATTTTTCGGGCCCTCTTTAATGGTGGCATGGAGTCCGATTGTGAGTTAATCGAAATTTGAACGGTTTTTTTCTTGACTTTAACCTCTGGAAGTGGAGCGGAAGCGGGACGCCGGACAAAATCCATGCGTAAGCCACGCGGAGCGACCTGGCGCTTACGAGGAGTGGCCTCGGGCTTTGGGGCAGATTGAGGCTTTGGCGCCGTCTGAGGCTTTGAGACTGTCTGGATCTTGCGCGGAGCAGAAGCAATTGGTTGCTTCATTACAGGGTGTGCTTCTACGGCCGGTTGCGGTCGTTTGGGGACAAAGTCGATGAATTTGGTCATGATTTAACTCTTTTAGCTATGTCGATTATATCAATAAACTGGTCAGCAATCAAGGAAGAGCCGCCGATGAGGAGGCCATTCACGCCTGGGATAGTGAGATAAGCGCCGCAGTTAGAGGGATTGACGCTGCCACCATAGAGAACAGGGATGTCTTCGGCATCCTTGCCAAATGTAGATTTGAGATGTTTCCTGATCAAATCAATACTGGCGGAGATATCATCTGGAACGGCGATGCGGGCGCCTTTAACAGAGGAGATAGCCCAGACTGGTTCGTAGGCAATGATGATTCTCCCCAGGTCTTCTTTGGCGATGTCAGAGAGGCCAGAGGTGATTTGGTCACGGAGAACATCGGCTGTTTCGCCAAAAGTGCGCTCGGATTCGGTTTCACCAACGCAGAGGATTGCAGTGATATTATTCCTGACGCAGGCAGCGACTTTATCCCTGATATCCTTGTCGGTTTCGTTAAAAACGTAGCGGCGCTCGGAGTGGCCGACGATACAGTAATCAACCAGCCCGCGGAGCTGAGCGACGGCGGTTTCACCGGTGTAAGCGCCAAAATCTTTAGCACAGCAGTTCTGAGCGACGAGCTTGATTTTCTTGCGGTCGAGCTGAAGCGAGAGGGGCTGAAGAGCAATAAGAGACGGAGCGACGGCGATTTGGAGGCCTTTTGCTGGCGAGATGCGCCTCAAAAGTTTATGAAGATAGATGGAAGATTCACCGATGGTGAAATTCATCTTCCAGTTGCCCACGATGTAAGTTCTCATAAAATTATTGTAACATAGTTACAATAATTTTAGAAATCTGGGCGATTCCTCGGAAAAGTAAAGCTACGCTTTCCTCTTCACTCGGAATCTACAGATTGCATGAAAGGGCTTTGTGTGGTATAATGAGAGTACCTATGGGCGAGAGCCCCTCTTCGGCATATAGCTGGGAATAGGTAAAGGTAGGTCGCAAGGCCTACTTTTTGTGATTTATCATTACACTGTGATAATTAAGCTGACCATCACCCGTGCGCTTAACAATAACCCTTATGCTAAGGCGTCCATTTTTTCCGGTGTTACCAACGAGCGCATAGAACTCTGCCGACTCCATAGTACTCGATCTGTGTTCTTGTATTATCGCAGGGCCTTTCAGAACGGGTACAACTAGAGGAAATAGCGTCATTTTATAGCGTTGTTCTTTTACGGAGCGCTTTTTACGGTTTCCCTTATATAAAAGGTGAACTCTCCCCTCAGAGGTAAAATGAATATACTCTCCCAGAGTGTCACACCAAACGCGTCCAATACTGTCGTAATATTTTCGCGTTTTTGCAATCAAAATCTTTAAGTCCTCTTCAGACATTTCACCTCACTTAATTATGTTTCTATTTTAGTAAATTACCCCTGTTATGTCAATAGTTTTCCACAGATTATTCTGTCGTGTTTTATCATAGTTTTAAGCATAAGCAGTATTGACTTTTTAGCATAAGTGTGATATAATGGTGATATTAGCATGATTATCATGTTGATGGTATCTTAAACAGTTTTTCAAATAAGGGGTGATTATTATGAGAACAAATATCTATGATGAGTATTACTTTGGCTTACTAGCGGAGCGTCGTTTACTTGAACTCACTTTCTTGGTGCTGATGTTTGCTTTGATAATGTGCGTGGTATATCTTATCCTTTCTGCCAAGGCAGCGCCAACGCCAATAATTGACGGTCGTTTGGAGGAAGTGTACCAACAGCTCAGACAATGGGGCAAAGAGAACTATGGAGACGGGAACTACAAGGTCTATGCGATACCGTCGCGGTACGTATCTGAATACAAGGAAGACGGTGGAGTAATCGGAGGTATCAGCGTGAAACCAAAAGGTAAGAGATACCTTCCAAAAAATCTTTTTAAGTCTTCTCCAAATAGTTCTGTCGCGCATGTAGTATGCGGTGATACGACATTCGTTTTTGTTTCTGCCAAGTAATACGCAGGGGACGCATAATGCGCCCCTTTTTTTCTTGCTTATTTTTCGGCGAGGATTAGTCTTTTTCGGTGACGCCGAGGATGCCGCGGAGGGCGTAGGCGGTGTCTTCGTGGTTTCTCACGGTAATCGTATCGATACCCATCTGGACAACAGGGTAATCATTCCCTCCTGGCTGGGTCATGTCGCCAAAGTAGAGAATGTCATCCTTTTCGACATTCAGCTCCTCTAACATATGGGTCATGCCAAATTGCTTGTTCATACCGGGGGTGATGGCGTTAATAGAGGTAGTGCCGCCGATTTCGTAGTCAAATTCTGGGGCGATTTCTTTGGCGCGCTTGACGATTTTCTCGCGTTTTTTACAATCTGGATCCCAAGCGTATTTTTCCTCGGTGCCGGCTTTTTGGCCGAGAGCAGAGAAAGTGACCTGAGAGAGGCGGTTTTCGATAATTTCATCGCCATCTTGCAACTTGTCCTCTTCCCAGTAGCCTAATTCCTTGGCGGCAGTCTCTATAGCATTGGTGATTTTGGCGACTTCTTCATCTGTCAGCGGGAAGTTGTAGACCTGTTCCCAATCTGAGCCGGTGTAACGATAATACTGAGTGCCTTGAGCGACAAAAAGATGAAGATTCTTGAGCTGTTCTGGGGTGGCACCGCGCTCAACTAGGCGGTCGACAATCTGAATCAAAAATTGGTCGAATTTCTGCCCAGAGATAGGGCAAATTTGGTAATAATTGAGACAATCGATCAAGAGGTCGGCAATTTCGTCCGGTACAGGGGTTTTGGCGATATTGAGGGTCTGATCGATGTCAAATGCTAAAACTTTCTTCATATTAACTCCACTTTAGTTAAGGTTATTATAGCATGAAAATAGCACCGGGAGTGCGGTGCTATTTTGCCCAGAGGGGGCGGCGCTAGAAAGCGTCTCGAAAAGGGTTTCGCGATAAAGTAATTGCCTAGGGTATTAGGCTGTTGGAATAAGCATCTTGGGGCTAATGGGTCTAACAAGCCTGTGGAACTGGAGCATATCACCCATGGCGGCGCGCATTTCTGGCGTGTGCTCATCGGAATAGAAGAAAAATTGCTCGCCTGAAGCGGTAACTGCACGCATGAGATCGTGTGCAACGTCACCTCTGAACTCGTGATTCACACGCTCTACACAGACAATTGTTTGAGTGTAGAAAATGTTGTCTTTACCCGGAATCTTCCCTCCGATAATAAACTTATCGTTAGTAATGAAGAGGGGTAAATTGAATTCGTTCCAGAATGGGGCGAAAGAGCTGATGGCATTATGTATATTGTCAAGGCCATCGCTTTTTCTAAAATAAAACTGCCAGTCGCTTAAAATGGTCATATTAGTCATATCTAAACTCCTTTTCTCTCTAAAAGAACTATTGCGTGCTACAATATGGTACTGTCTTTCTATTATAGCACAGATAGGCTAAAAAGTCAATACTACTTACGCTTTTCTATCTGATAGGGTTATGCTATACTAGGGTTATTATGAAACTATCAGAAGAGCTAATTTGGCGCGGATTTACCGCCGAAACCACCATCAAAGATCCAACAATTTTAGATACGATGGAGAATAAGACCTTCTATTGGGGCGCAGATCCTTCGGCTGATTCCCTGACGATTGGCAATCTGGCCGCTCTCATGATGTGTGCTTGTTTTGTGCGTCATGGCTATAAGCCTTATCTTCTGGTAGGGGGTGCGACGGGGCAAATTGGTGATCCAAAAGAGACCCGGGAGCGTGACCTTAAGTCGCTTGAAGAAGTTGAGCATAACAAAAAATGCATCAAAGAACAGATTAAGCGAGTGATTTCCTCTGATGATGTGGTGATGGTGGATAACTATGACTGGTTTAAAAATATCAATTACATCGATTTTTTGCGTAACATCGGTAAACAGTTCTCGATGACGCAGCTACTGGACCGCAAGTTCATTCAGTCTAGAATCGGCGAGGGCGGAAGCGGTATTTCTTATGCGGAGTTTAGTTATACCTTAATTCAGGGGTACGATTTCTACCATCTGTACAAGAAATACGGTATTCAATTACAGCTCTGTGGGGCCGACCAATATGGTAACTGTTCCTCTGGTATCTCTTTGATTCGTAAGCTAGAGAATGCCGAGGCCAATGTCTGGTCTACGCCTCTGATTATTGACCCGGTAACTGGTCGCAAATTTGGTAAGAGCGAGGGTAACGCGGTGTGGCTAGCTAGCTCCGATAACGGACAGGGTAATTTCACGACCGTGTTTGACTTTTATCAATTCTGGCTCAATCAAGCAGATAGTGCAGTAGAGTACCTCTTGAAGATTTACACGATTTATAGCAAGGAAGAAATTGAGAAGATTCTGGCTGAGCATAAGGAGCATCCAGAGGAAAGAATCGCGCAAAAGGCCTTAGCGCGGGGCGCAACAGAGGTGGTGCACGGTAAAGAGTTAACGGAGGCGGTAATTAGGCTAACAGAGAAACTGTTTGCTAAGGAAACCAGCTATTCTGACAAGGATATTGACGATGCGGCCAAAATCCTGCCAGTTAGACCACTTTCTACCACACTTGTGGAAGACCTAGTTTGCACCGGATTAGCTAGCTCAAAGAAAGAAGCTCGCCAGTTTATCAAAGCGGGGGCCGTATCGGCAAATGGCGTGAAAATAACAGATGAAAACAAGGTGATGAACGCACCGGCTATTTTGAAGCGTGGCAAGAACAAATTCGCCGTTGTGAGATAGTCTTTTTGATACTGGTTTTGCTTAGAAAATAGGCTTTTTTGTGATATAATAAAAGAGTTTATGGAAAAGACGTCAAAGAAAACCAAAAAACAGAAAGCTGCGAAGGCCGCAAAAGCCCCAAAACGCAGTTTACTCAAGCGTACTAAGAATAAAAGTCTCAGCACGTATTCTAGCCTTGTGCATAGAAAAAAAGTTAACAAGGACAAAAAAGCCAAGAAGAGGGCGGAAGATCTAGCGACTTTACCAAAAGAGCCGGTGAAGAGGTTTTTTGCGCACTTCCATCCAAAACGTGTATTCCACTATTGGTTCTCCATGAGAGGACTCAAGACGTTCCTCAAGATTGTGGCGGCCGTAGTTCTAGTTGGAATTATTGCGGTTGGTGGTCTTTTCCTATACTACAAGAAAGATCTGGACGAAATCCAGCTGGATGAACTGAAGGTTTCTGAGACTGTCAACGTCTATCTCGACCGCAACGGCGAGGTCCTTTGGGAAGATAAAGGCGACGGCGATTATCGCCTAGTGGTAGACGGAGATCAGATTTCTACTTATATGCGCCAAGCTACGGTGGCAATCGAGGATAGAAACTTCTATAACCACAACGGCATCGATTTCTGGTCATTAGTGCGTGCGGCGTTCTCTACCCTGACTGGTAAGAGTGTTCAGGGTGGTTCTACTTTGACGCAGCAGCTGATTAAACAGATTTACTTCTCTGATGAAGCCAAAGACCGTGGTCTAACTGGTATTCCACGTAAGATTAAGGAAGCTATCCTGGCGATGGAAATTGAGAAGATGTACTCCAAGGAACAAATTATTACGATGTACCTCAACGAGTCGCCTTATGGTGGACGTCGTAACGGCGTAGAATCTGGTGCGCAAGCCTACTTTGGTAAGAGCGCTAAAGATTTGACCTTGGCTGAATCCGCACTGCTTGCAGCGATTCCAAACAACCCAGCCGTGCTTAACCCATATAATGAATATGGACATGAGGCACTGATTTGGCGTCAACAATATACGCTCGACGTGATGGCGGAGCTTGGTTATATTACCAAGGAAGAAGCCGAAGAGGCAAAACAGGTGCCAATCCTTGAGCAGATTAAGCCGGATACAAACCAGTATGACAATATTAAGGCACCACACTTTGTGTTAACTGTAAAAGAAATGCTAGAAGAAAAATACGGCGTCAAGACCATGCGTGCTGGTGGCTTTACCATTAAGACCACGCTTGATTACCGCGCACAGCAGATGGCCGAATCGGCCGTGGCGACCGGTGCAGCTCTGATGAGTAGAAACGGTAGTGACAACATTGCGCTCGCATCCGTCGATGTTAGCACCGCTCAGGTGATTGCGATGGTTGGGTCGGCAGACTGGAATGCAGCTGGCTATGGCGAGCTAAACGCAGCCACCTCTCAGCTAGAACCTGGTTCCTCGATTAAGCCGATTGTGGACTATGGCCCACTCTTTATGCAGCGCGAAGGCCAAAACTATGGCCCTGGCTCAGTATTAAAGGATGAGAACATCGACTCTATCTATTGTGGCGGTTATACGGGCGGGTCCTGTGCGCTAAGAAACTACACCGGTACTTGGTATGGCAACGTCACGATTAGGCGCGCGCTCGCTGGCTCCCTTAACATTCCAGCTGTTAAGGCGATGTACATCAACGGTATCGAAAACAGCTTGAAGGTAGCACAAGAACTAGGCGACGTGTCCTACTGCGCAGGCGATGACTTCTCTGGTGGTCTTTCTACGGCAATCGGTTCTGGTTGTACCGTGACTCCAATTGAGCATGCTAATGCCTATGCTTCGATTGCGCGCGGTGGTGTCTATAAAGATCTAGCATACGTACTCGAAGTGAAGAACTCAACCGGTGATGTGATTGAATCGTGGCAAGATTCCGAAGGTACCAGAGTCTATGACGACCAGGTCGCTTACATGCTTTCTTCCATCCTCTCCGACGCAAATGCTAGAACTATCACCTTTGGTTCACAGGCTTATGCGTTTGGCTTTGTAATTCCAAATGTCTGGACCGCTACTAAGACTGGTACTTCTACTACTGCTAACGCATCTGTGGCTAAGGACTCTTGGATTGCTAGCTATTCTCCAGTAGTAGCCACGACGGTTTGGAATGGTAACCATGACGGTTCTGGTTTGGCTACCTCCGACAACACCTTGGTGAGACGCGTAGTGAACGACTACATGGGTCCGGTACACACTGAGCTTTATGCTAGCGAAGGGAAATGGACAGCTAACCAAGCCATCCCACAGCCAGCCGGCATCCAGAGATTGACTGTGAATGGTCAGACGGATATTTGGCCAAGCTGGTATAACTCAAAGACTTCTGGTGTCACCAAAGAGACTTTGACGTTTAATAAGTATACCAAGAAACTTGCGGCAGCCTGTACTCCAGAAAACCAGAAGATCCAGATTGAAGCTACTAAGACGGTTGACCCAATCACCAAGAATGAAGTCTGGAGCGTCCCAGATGGATATAACCGTGACGAGACGGATGATTGTTCTTACAAGGCCCCAACGGTTGGCGCATTCTACTCCGCTGATGGTGGACTCAAGGCCGTGTTAACATTTGGTAGTGCAAAATCCGTCACCTGGACTCTGACTGAAGACGGTGCCGCCATCCAGAGTGGCACCACTTCCAGCACCACGCTAACTATCCCAAGTAGCACTTATGACATCTCCGGTAGTATTGCTGGTAGAGTACTAAGACTGACTGTCAAAGATAGCAACGGAGCAGAATCTTCTAAGGAATGTAAAATTACCGCCACGAAAGATTCGAGCGGTAATACCGTCAAGAAGTGTAGCTAGGGGGCTACGCTTTCTTAGCGAAGATAATGCGACCAGCTGAGGTCTGATGAGCGCGGATAACCTCCGCGCTTATTTCTTTACCAATGAGTTTGGAGGCGTGATCGATAACGACCATGGTGCCATCATCAAGGTGGCCGACACCCTGACCGCGATTGCTACCGCGTTCAGTGATTTTGAGGCGGAGTTTGGTACCTGGTGCAGTGTTACCAAGGAGGGATAAGGCGAGGTCGTTGACGTTTAGGACGTCGATATGTTCAGTGGAAGCAACCTTGTTGAGATTATAATCGTTGGTGCAAATGAGGCCACGGTGAGTCTTGGCGAGAGAAATTAGGCGTTCATCAACTGGAGTACGGTCTAGTTCGTCTTCAAAAATTTCGGTATTACAATAGACGACACGTTCTAGCTCACGCGCAATATCCATACCACGACGAGCAAGAGCACGTTTGTCGTTATCTTTGCCGTCAGCCAGGAGCTGGAGTTCGCGAATCACGCTTCTAGGAATCAGTAAATCGTCCCCGATAAAACCAGTCTTTGCCACGGCGAGGATACGGCCGTCAATCAAAGCAGAAGTGTCAACAAAAACTTTGCGGCGACCGGATTTTTTAGTTTCTTTCTTGAGGTTTTTTACCAAAATCACCGTACTCTCCGCGAGGAGGATAAGGACAATAACAAGGATTAATATTTCCATTTTTATATTATACCATATTTATCAAATCTTCGCCAGTGTCGGCGGCGTGGGCGGCGTTGTCATTTAAGATTTTCTGATACTTTAGGGTCAGGTCTTGGCGGTCTTCCCTCCTAGCAATGTCAAGACAGAGATCGTAGCGGGAAGCAGCGTTTTCTCGGAGCATTTCAAAAGGAGTGGTGGTAGAACCATGCTCATTAAAGCCGTGGACGGAGAGGCGACGGTCATCGGCGTAGTTGATAAGAATGGAGCGGAGGGCGTCTGGGTAGCCGTGGAAGTTGGCAATGATTGGTTTGTCAGTAGTGAAATAATCGTCGAAAATGTGTTGCGGCATCTTGGACTTGGTAGTGCCGATGGCGCCGTAAGATAGGGCGTTAATGCCGACAAAACGGAAACGGCGACCCGGAATGTCTTCGCGGAGGATGTTCAAGGCATAGATTGCTTCGCGCGTCATGATATCGCCGGCGGCAGTGAAAACATAGTCTGGATTGTCATCCGAGGCAAAGCCAAAGACGCTGGCGCCGTACTGGTACTGGAAGGCAGCATGGTTTTTGTCAATCCAACGCGGTTCATTGGTCTTATTAAGTGTTGTAAGATTTACAACATTTTGTGATTCGTACATGAATTTGAAACAGGCGGCAGTGGCAATGTCGTCAACTGGGAAGAGAATGTTTGATAGATTAGATGGCTGGGCAAGCAAGGCGGAAATAAGGGCTGGGGATTGGTGAGAGAAGCCATTATGGTCTTGACGCCAACAAGTACTAGTGGAAAGAAGATTAAGAGCTGGGACTGGGTCACGCCAAGAGACTTCGGCAGATTGTTGCAAGAACTTCAAATATTGGAAGAGCTGGGAAGTGACAATGGAAAAGAAAGATTCGTAGCTTGTCATCATACCTTGTCCGCCGGAGAGAACGTGACCAATCAGAGTGGCGAGGAGGACGTTTTCTGACAGCAGCTCAACAATCCGGCCAGAGGCGGATTCTGGGAGATCCCAAGATTTCTTAGGCAAGGCCCAGGCGCGGGCAGTGGCGTGGTAGGCGGCGTCTAGCTTGTTGCTAGTGGTTTCGTCGGGAGAGAAAAGATAGAAGCTGGGGTCATTTTTGATGGCAAAGGTAATCAGCTCACCAAATTTCTCGGCGGAAGAGTTGAAGGACGAGCCTGGGTTTTTAATTTCTGACGGACCGAGCAAAGCTTCTGGGATGACTAGGTTAGTGTTTTTGCTACTCATAGAATGAAGCCCTCCTTCTTACTAAAAAGCTCGTCAAAACGGTAAGATTTTAGCCAGTTTTCTAGAAGTTTTAGCTCCTGCTCGTCATGCTTTGGATTTTTAAGCGGGATTTGGTGCGCGAGGTAATTTCCGGCGATTTTTTCATCGCCTAGGAAAGTAGGACCGGTTTTTCCCTTTTCGCTCTTCATGATGAGGAAGGGATTTTGTAGAGTCTCGGATTTCTCAATAGCATCTTGGAAGGCATTTGTGTCTTCGCCATCAAAAGAAATTGGAGTATAGCCAAAACCGCGAATCATTTCTGAAAGTTCGCGCTCAGACTTCCGCGCGGCGACGGTTGGGCCAGAAATTTTGTAGCCGTTAAGATGTAAGACTGGAAGAACTTTACCGTTGGTGTCGGTACCAAGTAGTTTGCAAAGGTTCAGCGAAGCTAGGGCAGTAGCGGTTTCGAATTCGCCATCACCAATCAGAACGGCAATAGTTTTTCCGGGGTAGCCTAGAGCAGCGCCATAGCTGGTAGCAAGAGCGTAGCCGAGCTCCCCGCCCTCACAGATTACGCCTGGAGTGACTGGGCTAGCGTGCGACGGAAAACCGAATGGCCAAGAAAAGTTTTTACAAATGTAGGCGATGCCGTCTGCGTCGGGCGTGGCTTTTTTGTCGACTTTTGCTAGGTCGCCGTCGATAAAGAGGTTGGCTTGGAGAGCTGGAAAACCATGCCCCGGACCGAGAATAAAGGAAAAGTTTGGATCAGAAGCATAAGCGTATTTCAAATTAGCATAAGCGAGATTGATACCATGGCAAGTACCCCAGTGTCCAAGTAGACGGGGTTTAATATCGTTTTTTGCTAGTGGTTTTTCTAGCAGAAAGTTCGATTGTAGGTAAAGTTGAGCAACAGAAAGATAGTCGCAGGCGCGCACGCGACGTTTAATATATTCCGGATTGATGCCCAGCCCGTACATATACCTATATTATAGCATAAGAGCTATAGAATTTAGGCGTTAGGATGCTTTTTGGCAAAGTCGTAGAGTTGATTAACGAGTTCAGAAAAGACCTCTTCGCGAGTCATGTCGGCACGCACCTGGACGAGTAGGCCGAGTGCTTGGTAATGCTGAATGACTGGCATGGTTTTTTCGATAAATTCTTTGATGCGATTCTGGAAAACGCCACGACTTTTGTCGTCTTCACGCTTGGTAGCTTCTTGGCCAGTTTCACGGACACCGGCATCACGCACAGCTTCCCAACGGACTTGGACATCGGCCTCAGAAATGTTGAGGAGAATGGCGGCTTTGATTGGATGACCGGCTTCGGCAGCGGCATTCATGACTTCGTTTTCTTCACCACTCCAGCGACCGACGGAAGAAAGAACGAGGGCGGAGTTCTTTAGATCTTCTCTGCCAAAGTATGGCAAAACCCATTCGTAAAAAATATCAGTCGGAGCAAGCGCGCCGCTCTCGGTGTAGTGTTCGCCTTTTTCCTGTTCCATGGCACGAATAATCATGCCAGAAGACAGGAATCTGGCGCCGAGATTTTCGGCGAGTTTAATGCCGACGGTATCTTTGCCGCTCATTGGTAAACCAAAAACGTCAATAGAGCCAGTACCGAGCCAGTCTTTGATAAATGCTAGTTTTTCTTCCATGTTTGCTCCTTTTAATTCTTAGATATTTTTTACTTTTACCATTGCTGGGCGAATGACTGAGCCATTGTAAGTGTAGCCGGCGCGCATAGTTTCGGCAATAACTTCTTTTTCTCCTTCGGACTCTTCCATCATGACGGCGTCGTGTAAATCTGGATTAAAATCAGTGCCTGGCTCAGAATTAATCTTGGCGAGTTTTAGCTCGGCCAAAGTTTTCTCGAGATTTTTTTCGAGCGGTTTTAGCTCTGGTGTAGCGGCGATGGCACGATCGATGTCGTCTAGAAGTGGAAGGACTTTTTTGACGGTTTCGTATCTGGCAAAATCGGCGGCTTGGGCTTTTTGCAGGTCCATTTGTTTGCGATAGTTTTCGAAATCGGCGCGGGTTCGCTGGAGATCATTGGTCAGCTCGGCGATTTTGACGTCGAGTTCATTGGCTGAGTTTTGCTCTGGGGCTTTTTTCTTGTCTTTCATTACAATATCTCCTCTAGTTTAATGCCGGCTTGGCGAACGAGTGACATAACGCGGCCGTAGTTCTGGCGGGTTGGGCCAAGAACGCCAATGTAGCTGTTGTCAGAATATGGCGAGCGGAATTTACTGATAATGAGGGAGACTTCGGATGTTTTGCCAATTGGGTTTTCTTCACCAATGAAAATGTTGAGTGGTTCGCCTGGGGCGGCTTCACGGAGCCATGGCTCTAAGTTGTCGAGAAGCTTGGCAACACTTTGGACGCGAGCGGTGTCCATAAATTCTGGTTGAGTAAAGAGACGCGACATGCCGGCGAGATAAAGCTGGTCACCAATCGTAGCAAGACCGAGATTGCCAGTAAGTTCCACGAGCGAATCAACGGCGCCGCGAATAGCAAAGTCGGCACGCTCTTGGGAATTAATGCGAAGCTCCATGGCGTGAGCGCTGCGATCGGCCGGACCAGAAAGAAGGCGAGCAGGATTATTCTCACGCGGAGTGTTAGAGTTCATATTCTCGGTCAAAGAGTTGACGTAGAGACGATAGCCGGAATCGGTCGGAACGCGGCCAGCAGAAGTATGAGGCTGGACCAGGTAACCGGCTTCTTCTAGGCGGGCCATTTCGGAACGAATCGTGGCGCTAGAAACGCCAAAAAGTTTGGCCAAAGTAACGGAGCCAACCGGGGCAGCCATTTCGGCATATTCTTCGATAATGGCGAAAAGAATTTCTTGCTGACGCTTTGTAATATTCATGATTACATTATAGTGAATTAGCACTTAAAATGCAAGAGTGCTAGTTTAGTTAGCACTCTAGGCATGAGAGTGCTAATGCTTATTTAACATGGGTAGAGGGCTTCTTTTCGGGGGGGATTAGTCGCGTTTTAGCATGACGGTGAAGGCCTCGGACGGGATGTCGATTTTGCCGAAGCGTTTCATGCGGGCTTTGCCGCGCTTCTGTTTCTCGAGCAATTTGGCTTTGCGGTCACGATCACCGGTGTGGATTTTGACGGTCACGTCTTTTCTGTAAGCGCCGATAGTTTCACGAGCGATGATTCGGGCGCCGATGGCGGCCTGCAGTGCCACCTCGTAGTTTTGGCGCGGGATGACTTCTTTTAACTTTTTGGTAATCTCGCGGCCGAGCGCGTCAGCCTCAGAACGGTGGCACATGCAGGCCAGTGCGTCGATTTTCTGGCCGCCGACCAGAAAATCGACACGCACTAAATCTTCTGGCCGGTAATCGGCAAGCTCGTAGTTAAACGACGCATATCCGGACGTAGACGACTTCAATTGGTCATAAAAGTCGGTCAGAAGATTTGCCATCGGCGCCTCAAAATCAATCACGGCGCGATCTTCAATGTAGGAAAGATTGGTTTGATGTCCGCGTTTTTCGACAATGAGATTTAAGACATTGCCAATCATGTGCTTTGGTACGATGATTTCGCCCTTCACCCACGGTTCGCGAATTTCCAAGACCTCTGCCATATCCGGCAAGTCTGCAGCGGATTTGATTTCCATTTCTTCGCCGGAGTTTAAGGTAACTTCATAGTTGGTGGAAGGATTGGTGACTACTAGGTCTAAATCGAATTCACGCTCCAAACGCTCGCGGATAATATCCATGTGGAGTAACCCCAAAAACCCAATGCGAAGACCAAAGCCTAAAACTGGTGAATTTTCTGGCTCAAATTGCAAAGCGGAATCAGACAAAGCTAATTTTTCTACAGCTTCCTTCAAGGTCTTGTAATCTTCGTTTGAGACTGGGAAGAATCCCGCATAAACAAAAGGCTGGACGTTCTTGTAGCCTGGAAGTGGTTCTGTAGCAGGAGTCTTATAAAGCGTCACGGTATCACCGACTTTGGCCTCACGCGTAGTCTTGAGGTTAGTGACGATGTAGCCAATTTCACCCTCGGTGAGCTCGGATTTTGGTGACATTTCTGGTTTTAAAATGCCGACTTCGAGGGCTTGGCCTTTGGTGTCGGCGGCCATCATTTTGATCTCTGCGTTCTTTGGCAAAACGCCGTCAAAAATGCGGACATACAAAACGACGCCGCGATAGTCGTCAAAGTATGAATCAAAAATTAATGCTCGCGGAGCGCAAGTCGGCTCAATCACCGATTTACTTGGACTCGGGGCTTTTTCGATAATCCGGTCTAGCACCCTTTCGACGTTGAAGCCGGTTTTGGCGGAGACGCCGATGATGTCGGAGCGGTCGCAGCCGAGCAGATTAATAATTTGGTCCTGGACTTTTTCGACGTCGGCAGCGGGTAAATCAATTTTATTAATCACTGGAATAATATACAAATCTTGTTCCAAAGCCAAGTAGACATTGGCGAGAGTCTGCGCCTGAATTCCCTGCGTAGCATCCACCACCAAAATAGCACTCTCCACGGCCTGCAGCGAACGAGAAACCTCATAAGAAAAATCGACGTGACCTGGCGTATCAATGAGATTCAGCTCGTAGCCTTTGTAGTGCATCTGCACAGGCGTGAGTTTAATTGTAATACCCTTTTCGCGCTCAAGTTCCATGGAATCAAGAAGTTGGGCCTTCATCTCGCGCTTTGCGACAGTGCCTGTGATTTCCATCATGCGGTCAGCGAGCGTGGATTTACCATGGTCAATGTGAGCGATAATGCAAAAATTTCTGATTTTGTCGGTGTTCATTGTCTATTATTATAACATAAATTCAGTTTTATTAAACCTAACGAGGTGGTCTTTTGGCAGATTAAACTGCTTGCCCGACGCGTAGGTTCTGACAGCATGCAAAAAATCTTGAAGCTGGGGGCGTGTGACAGAAATTTGATGCTCGGCTAAACAAAAACGCAGAAGTTCTTCCGCAACATCGTCTTCTAAATCCTTAAATACGGCACGCTGATAGGCCGAGCTTTTTGGCAAAATTTCGGCAGAAAGATTTTCGATTTCCGCACGCAAATCGCACTGAGAGAGATATAAACTATTCAGTTTTTCCGCGAGATCAGGATGCTCCACGATAAGTGCCGCAATCGCCGGGCGGAGGCGATTTCTGAGATACCCACTCTCATTGTTGGTCGGATCTTGGCGAAAAACAATTTCGTTCGCCGCGGCATAACGATAAATTTCCGTCTTAGTAAAACGCAATAGAGGGTGCTTATTATCGTTATTATTAAATGGAGTTAGGCCGCGCCAGCCAGTACCGCGCACAAAGTTGATGGCGATAGATTCAAACAAATCATTCAAGTGGTGTGCGGTATAAATTTTGCCACCAAGTTTTTCTTTTAGTCCATTCAAAAAAACATAGCGAGCGGCACGAGCGTCCGCTTCGGAAACGTCAGCGCCGAGACAAACTTTCTTGGAATAAAATGGCAACCCGTATTGTTCGGCATAGGATTTGACAAAAGCCTCGTCATCATTACTGGACGGACGCGTACCATGGTTAAAATGTGCAACTACAACATCAGGATCGTCTTTCATCATATGCAAAAGACACATTGAGTCAACGCCGCCAGAAATTGCCAAAATCTTCTTCATATTGCATAATTATAGCACGAAAGTAAAATTTCTTGCCGCTCGTGCTATAATAAAGGTATGTTAATAGAATCATCCCGACTGCTAAACTACCCTATTCTTTCCCTACATATGGCGGGGATGATTGCAAAGACTAGCGAGCTCATAATAGACCCAAATGATTTAAAAGTGATCGCTTTTAAGTTGTATGGACCGGAAGTTGGCACGATGTCTGGCGAATATCTACGTACCGACAATGTGCGAGAATTCTCTGGGCTAGGAATGGTAGTAGATTCGGCAGATGACTTTGTAAACCCTGACGAAGTAATAAAGCTAAAAGAAGTCCTGGATCTAAACTTTTCTCTTAATGGCATGAAAGTTGAAACTAGGAAAGGTAGCAACCTAGGACGCGTCGGCAGTTTTACCGTGAACACGGACGGATTCTATGTCCAGCAGCTAGTAGTGAATAGGCCGTTTTTTAAATCATTCATGGATCCAGAGCTTCTAATCGGCAAGAGTGAAATCGTGAAAATTACAGACGACAAAATTATCGTCAAAGACGAGGAGTCAAAAATTCGTGAGCGTGCTACCAAGGAAGATTTTGTGCCGAATTTTGTGAATCCATTTCGGAAACCGCAGCTTTCGACTGCTGATAATCAAAGCCTTGACGAACCAAGTAACGAATAAGTTTATCGTTGGAATATTTTTTGTATTTTCTTTTGATGATTTTTTGGATTTCCGCCAATTCATCTCGCTCTGTGCCAGAAAAAGCGTTCTCGATGCAATCTTCTGAGACGCCTTTTTTCTTGAGCTCCATGACGAGGCGTTTTTTGCTGATACCTTTTTTGACGTAGCGATTGTCAACGTAAAACAAAGCAAATTTCTGGTCGTCTAGATAACCTTTTTCTTGAAGTCTAGAAATTACGGCATCGATATCTTTGTCCGTGTAGAGCGGAATTTCTTTGGTGCGAAGCTTATATTTAATTCGATCTTCCTTGGACTTCTCACGGTTTTTGATGGCTTGGCGGTTCATGGTTTCGCGACGCAAACGACGACGCACGAGATGATTGCGTACCTCCCTGACCGAGTGCGGACGAGTGAGGGAAAATTCTAGAGCGTGATGATAGAGCTTACCAAATTCTGAAGCGTGACGACAATCGTTTAGTTCTTTTGTCGTCAAGCGTTTGCCAACTTTGAGATGAAGATCAATGACCTGCGGTATTTCCAAAGAAAAATCGTATTTATCATTGATATAAATATTGACGCGGCTTTCTACTTTGACTGCAGGTTTAATCGCAGTGACAAGATAAGGATGCGCAGAGTCAGGCGGTTCTAGCGCACTGGAAGATGGCTCAAGTTTAACAATGTCCACGATCCTTTAACCACCTGTCTAGAATCGCGAAGAATACAGTGTCTTCTCTTAGCGGTTTTTTGACATAATCCTTCAAGAAGCCGTTTAGCTCGCGGTAAGGCACCCATCTAACCTCGGAAACCTCTCCGTCATCAAAGTGGAAAGTGTCGGCCTTGTCGGTCCAGTCCACACAAAACGCCCAATAGATACTATTCTGATTGCGACAAGTAGAGCAAACATATTCTAAGTCGTCCGTAGTGATTTCTGCGCCGATCTCTTCCCTAGCCTCGCGACGAGCAGCATCTAGAATTGACTCACCGAAGTTAATGTGGCCACCAGCGGCGGCGTCCCATTCACCTGGATATTTATCGACCTTTTCTCCGCGTTTTTGGAAAAGTAATTCTAAACCGTCTGGCGTCCGTCGATAAAAATAAATTGTAGTGACGCCATAAACTTTGTTGCTACCTGGCCTGGGATTCCCAAGCTTAGATGGATAGCCTCCGTCCATCTTGGGTTGGCCGTTTTTGTCAAATAGTTGCCAGAGTTCGTCGTGATGCACGAGCTATTTCTCCTCAGGTTTTGGCAGAGCAGCGGCGCGAACTTTAGCTTCAATCTCGTTCATGAGCTTTGGATTCTCTTTGAAGAGTTTCTTGACGGCTTCGCGACCCTGGCCGAGAGTTTCGCCGTTATACTTGACAAAGGCGCCGGATTTTTCTAGCACGCCGTGTTCGATAGCAAGGTCTAGAATATCACCAGTCTTGCTAATACCTTCGTTGTACATAATGTCGAACTCAGCAACACGGAATGGTGCGGCGATCTTGTTCTTAACAATCTTGACCTTGGTGCGGTTACCAGAAATATTGTCGCCATCCTTAATCTGACCGATACGGCGGATATCGAGACGAACAGAAGCATAGAACTTAAGCGCGTTACCACCAGTAGTAGTTTCTGGATTACCAAACATCACACCAATTTTCATACGAATTTGGTTAATGAAAATCACGGTGGCTTTGGACTTGCTAATGATACCGGTGAGTTTTCTCATGGCCTGAGACATGAGGCGGGCCTGGAGACCCATCTGGGCATCACCCATATCGCCGTCAATCTCGGCTTGAGGAACGAGAGCGGCAACAGAGTCGACCACGATGAGATCAACTGCGCCAGAGCGAACTAGAGTTTCACAAATTTCTAGAGCCTGCTCGCCGTTGTCTGGTTGGGAGATGAGTAGGTCTGCTGTGTTAACGCCAATACGCTTGGCATAAGCAGGATCGAGAGCGTGCTCAGCATCGATGAAGGCTGCCTGACCACCTTGCTTTTGAATCTCCGCAATCGCATGGAGAGCGAGAGTAGTTTTGCCAGAAGATTCTGGGCCATAAATTTCAATAATACGACCTTTTGGATAACCACCACCGAGGGCGAGGTCGAGAGAAAGTGAACCAGACGGAAGAAGTTCGACGTCAATTTTGCGAGTTTCTCCGAGTTTCATGATAGAACCATCACCAAATTGTTTGGTAATCTGAGCAATTGCGAGACTTAGAGCCTGACTTTTGCCGCTTTCTGGTTTTTCTTCAGTTTGTGCAGATTTTTTTGCCATGATTTTGCTCCTTTGATAAATAATATTATAGCTTATTTCCTTGCTTCTCGGACAAAATCATAAGAGATTCAGGCCAGACATCTACATGAATGGCGAAGCTAATCCTAGCGTAGCACGGGCTAGTCGTCGGGTGCAAGCATAGACATTTTGTTTTGTGAGTTTTTGAGTGATTTTTTATGTTTTAATTTCTTATAAATTAATGTTGTAAAAATTACAACAATTAGCGGGAGGTAGAGTAGGAAAACTAGAGTATTATTCTGGTCGATAGAGAGGAGAAAGACCTTTTGTTCGCCAAAGAAATTCGCGACGGTGATTTGGTAACTAAGTATAATCGTAGCGAGGCTGCCAAAAAGTGTGGCAAGGTGAGGCAAAAAGAGTGCAAAAATACCGGTCAGAAAAGTCAAACCCATAGCGATGGACACGGTGGGGAGAATGAGGAGGTTGGCAAAAACAGAAATCAGAGAAATTTGTCCAAAGTAGTAAAGCAGGACAGGCAGGGTCAGCAGGGCGGCAGCCAGAGAAGAAATTAAGGTAGAAAAGAGGAAGTTTGGCTTCCGATCCTTGCCGTAAAGAAATTTGACGATGGCGGGAGCAAGTACGAGGATGGCAGAAAAGGACAGAAAAGAAAGCAACCAAGCAAGATCCGTGATATAGAATGGATCATAAATGATAGTGACGGCAGCGACTAGGACGATGAGGCGGAGCGGATGGATTTCTCGGCCAAAATACCACAAAAGGAGGGAGAGTCCCGTCACAAGTCCAGCGCGGAGCATGCTGGCAGAAAGACCGGTAATACCGATGAAGAGAAGTGTAGCGGAAATAGCAACGAGGAAACTGGCAAAGCGAGAGAGTTTACCAAAAAGTTTGCGTGCAAAGCCGGTAAGCGTAGAGAGATGGGCGCCAGAGGCGACGATAATGTGGGTGAGTCCGATAAGCTGGAGAGTCTCCGCAATAGTTTTGTCTACACCAGATTTTTGGCCAAGCAAATAGCCAAGAGCTAGACCACTTTGTGGGCTGGGAATGTATTGCCTAATTTTGTCAGCAAAGAAGTTACGGATTTTTAGAAAAACATCCCCTGGCTCGGGACGATTGATCTCCTTGATTTCTGGACGATAGATAGTAGCGACATACGAGCCAAAACCGGCGGATAATTCCCCGCTGATGGTAACAATGTCAGAGCGTTGTAAATCGTCGTTCGTAACCTGCGTAAAGAGGATGCCTTCGATTGGAATGTTTTGGCTTTCTGTTTGTAGTTTTAGATTAGTGAGCTTTAAATTGTATTTACCGTTTGACTCTTCGGGGTCTTTTGAGATGGTGCCAGAAATAGTGACGGTTTTTCCGATAATTGTAGAAACGTAATCCTGGGAGATAAAGGCTGGGCCAGCGCGGAAGAAAACCAAAATGATGCCAGCGGCTAAGGCTGGAACGACACTGATCTTTCTGGAAGTGAGGAAGGCAAGAAATAAAAGTACTAGTGCTAAAAATAACCACAAGAGTGATATGAAAAATGTAGTACGAATTACCGCAACCAAAATCGCGCCGGCAATGATGCCGAAAGCGAAGCTAATAACAATGTACGAGGGATGAAGTTTTTGCATAGTGGTAATTCCGCTTGCGTTTTTGTCGTAAGTGTAGTATGGTAAGAGTATAAGGAAGTGATCCAGAATTTCGCTTCTACGGGTGTTGATGGCCCGCCCTACCGGCGGGCTATCTTGATACTCAGTGTGATTTTGAAAATAGCGAGTTTAAGCGTTACTTTCATAAAACCTCCTTTCTCAAGAAAGCCACAAATTTTATCTGGGTCAATTTGCTCGCAGTTACTTTCTTGCAACTGCAACTAAAGCCAGTACTCCACACCCAATTTCACTGTCTCAAAATGGACACAAAAATGCAAGCGCTAGCATGATGCCGCACCGATACTACTCAAAGGGATAAGTTTATTAATTCACCATATAACTTCCCCTACTCCGGGCTCTACTATTACGGAGGCGGGGTCAACAATCAGGGCTCGAACGGGAACTGGTGGTCTCGTAGTGCCTTTACTACAGCCGGCCAAGCCTACAACTTCTACCTGAATACCAATGGCTACGTGAACCCGCAGAACTACAATTACGTTGGGTACGGGTTCGCGGTCCGCTGCGTAGGTGAGTAGCTAGTGCTATTTGTGATACATCATGATATCAAAATAAGCTGTGAGGACGCCGGCGAGAACTAGCGGACCTTCGATAGAAGTGATGAAGCTGGAAATCTGAACGCCGATGGTATCAAACGGCAAAAACTTTGCAATAGTAGAAGAAAGTAGGGCGGTAAGCAAAATAGCGAAAATACCTGCCTCGGCGATGCGGAGGATACCAAAAAGCCCACCGCGCGAGGAGTGAAAATACAAAACAAGTGGAAAGACCAGAATCAACGCCACATAGACACCCGTCCGAATAATTTCTAGAGGAAACTGGATAAGAAGTTTGTGGATCCATTCGGCAAAGTTGACGCCAAACATCTGGTAAACAGAGAGCCCAGCAATCATGGCAAGATGGGCCGGCCCGGTGTGATGACGGATGAAAAAGAAGAGAATGAATAATCCAACGAGTAGGGCAAGCAATATCATGCCCTAATTATACCATAAACGGATTATTGGTCGTGAACGGATTTAAGCGCCGACTTTGTCTTTAGAATTCTTGCGAGCGGCGTTATGCTCGACGTATTCAATAATTTTGGCGGCAACGTTTCTGCCGGTGATTTTTTCGATACCAAATCCTGGAGAGGCGTTAACTTCGAGCACGACTGGACCACGGGCAGAGCGCATCAGGTCGACACCGGCAATGTGAAGCCCCATAGCTTTGGCGGCGCTGATAGCAAGTTTCTTTTCTTCGTCGGTAAGCTTGACGATAGTTCCCTCACCACCTTTGTGGAGGTTGGAGCGGAAATCATCATCAAGAGATTTTCTTTGCATGCTGGCAACTACGCGAGAGCCGACCACAAAGGCACGAATGTCGGTGCCGGCAGATTCTTGAATGTATTCCTGTAGGAGAATGTTGGTGCCGTCTTCGTTGTAAAGATAGAAAGCCTGGAGAGCGGACTTGGCAGCCTTGGCGGTCTCGGCTAAGACGACGCCGTTACCGTGGGTACCGGTAGCAAGTTTAATAATAACAGGAAGACCAATTTGGCCGAGCAAGTCATCAATATCGGCACTGTTTCTGGAAACTAAGGTCTTTGGCGTATCAACACCGTATTTGGTCAAGATCTGTGCAGAGCGAAGTTTGTCACGGGAGCGAGTAATGGCAATAGAGCTGGAAGCAGTCCAGGCGCCTTGCATTTCAAACTGGCGCACCACGGCACAACCATAACGAGTCATACCGTTAGAAATGCGTGGGATAATAGCGTCGTAGCCATGAAGCTTCTTGCCATGGTAATAAACATCTGGGTGTTTCTCGTCCAAGGAAAGATAACAGTTCTTGTACTTAATAACTTTGACCTCGTGGCCGCGTTTTTCGGCTTCTTCAACAAGACGCTTAGTAGAATAGTTGGCGTTACCGTTACTTAGAATTGCAATTTTCATTTTTCTGCTCCTTTCTTGGAATATTTTTTATAAAATTCAGCTGGGTTTTTCTTCAGTTCTTCGGACAGCGGTTTGGTTCTCTTGATTTTGGGCGGATGGGGGATTTCTGATTCACTCACGTCTACAAGGAACTTGCCAGAAAGGCTCCGTCTGCCGATCAGAATTGGGAAATTGTTACGGCTACGATCGGAGAGATTAAACAAGACTTTGATTTTCTTGCCACGGATGGTGACTGAGAGATGGGTACGATAACGAATCTGTTCTTCGCCGGTGGCACTGCGTACTATAGCGACTTTGAAATCCTTTCTTTTGATAACTTTGCCATTATAGAATGGGCTTTTCTTACCAAAGAGACTGAAAATCAAAATACCATCGTCGTCGATGCGGAGGTTGGACACCCAAATGGAAGAGGAGTCTGCACCAGTGTCAATCTTAGCTGGGACATTTTCGCGTCCACAGATTGAGACAAGAGTGTTTGCTCCGATAATAGGTAATTTTTTATCCATCATAGAAAATCAATCCATTTAAATGGTTCTCTGTAAGTTTAGCACAAAAGTACAAAAAAGTCAATATGCTTGTGCTAGAATTTAGATCGCGCCGTTCTCTATGCGGCCTTCTACCCAGCCAGTCCCAAGGTTAACAATGACAGAGTCAACTCCGTTAGCTGCTGGTTCGATGCGATGCGTCGCCCAACCAGAAGCATCACGAATTACGTATGACATATTACCTCCACTTTTATTAAACTCAAGTATAGAGCTTAAGCTTAAAAAAGTAAAGGTTATTCTATGGATGGAATCCCCAGCGAATAGTCCGTGAGTGGTGCCTCTGAGAATGGACTCTCGAGATCGTCGATATAGTCAATTACTTCTTGGAAATTTTTGATATATTCGTCCAGAGTTTCTTCGGTAAGTTCGCCAGAAGATGGGAAAGTGTAATCTTTTTCTGGAAGATCCTTGACCTCATCCTCGCTTGGCAAAAAGCCTGGACGAGAGCGGTCAAGATAAATGTCACCAGAATTATGGTAAACAACCAAGCTGACGACTGTGGTAGTCAGAGCAATCCCCACGGCAATTATGCCAAGAACAAGGAGATTCTTATTTTTCTTTTCTTTATTCTCCTCCATCTTTTGCCTCCATGGTAGATTTGAGCTTGCGGACGCCGGTCAAATATTCTGAAAGTAAATTGCGAAGGTTGGTAGTAGTGGTAGAAACGTTGGCGCGTTTTTTCTTAGTATCTAGGAGCTTGTCGTAAAATTCTTCTGGGTGATTATAACAATCGGACGCGACCAAATCTTCTAGCGCCTGGCTATAAGTCGTGTATTCTGTGATGAAATTTTTGCGTGTATCAATAATGCTGGAATGAATGGTGGTAAGATTGGCATTAGGCTGGTTAGTATTAATCAGACGGAGGTTAAGCGGGGCGATAAATTTGGAAAGAATCGTTTCGTAAGCGGAGCCAAGATAGGAGCGCGAACGAGCATCGGTGCGCTGGAGGGTGCGAAGAGACTGTTTAATAGACGCGCAGTTTTGGACGATAGCACCTTTTTGTTCTTCAGAAATAGCAGAAGCAGGGTGCGCAAGAAAAAGTCCGAGCAACACGCCGACGAAAGCTGAAAAAATAATTCTCTTTTTCATTGGTTTTATTATAACACGGGAAATAAAATTGGGGCCGCATTTACTGCGACCCCTGGTCTAAGGAGGTATTACTTGGAACTATTTGCCTTGACGGCAAAAGTTCCTTCGGAGGAACCTTTGGCAGTGTTGCCAAATTCGTAATCTTTGTCTGGAAGAATGGCATTTAGAATAATACCGACAACGGCGGCGATAGCAAGGCCGTTGCTGGATAGGCCAAGGCCACAGACTAAAATTACGCTGACGATAATCAGGTTTCTAGACTTGGAAAGCGAAACGTTGTTCTCGTACATGTTGCGGACGCCGATGGCAGAAATCATGCCATACAAGATGAATGAAATACCACCGATGATAGCGGTAGGCATGCTGCTAATAATGGCGGAAACCTTGGGAATGAAACCGAGTAGTATGGCAATCACAGCAGACAGACGAATGATGAATGGATCATAAACGCCAGTCAAAGCCAGCACGCCGGTATTCTCGCCATAGGTCGTATTAGCTGGAGCGCCAAAGAGCGCAGCTAGACTCGTCGCAAGTCCGTCACCAATGAGCGTACGATGAAGGCCTGGGTCTTCGATAAAATTGCGCTTAGTAGTAGCGGAAATGGCAGAGATATCACCAACGTGTTCCATCATGGTAGCAAGCGAAATCGGCGTCATCTGCAAAATAGCCACGGCGCCAAATTTAGCCATGGTAATTGGCGGAAGGCCAACACTGGCAGCCTGAGCGATATTGCCAAAATCAATAGTCTGGATGCCAAAGCCAATCTGCATAATCGCTGCAACGACGTATGGCACAATGACACCCATCAGAATCGGAATAACTCCCCACATGCCTTTACCCCAGATATTAAAGATAATAACGGTAGCAATGGCGACGATGGCGAGAAACCAGTTTTGACTGGCATTATTAATGGCGGACGGAGCAAGCGACAGACCGATACAAATAATAATTGGTCCGGTAACAACTGGTGGCAAATAACGCATAACACGCTTTACGCCCAGGAATTTAATAATTGTCGCAAGGACGATATACATCAATCCAGCAATAACAATTCCACCACAGGCATAGGCAAGTTGTTCTGACTCCGGAAGTCCGGCATAGGCAGGTGCGGATTTGACGGCAGAAAAGCCACCAAGAAACGCAAACGACGAGCCAAGAAAGGCTGGAACTTTGGCCTTAGTCATGACATGAAACAGCAGAGTACCTATTCCTGCAAAAAGCAGAGTAGTCTGAACAGGCAAGCCTGTCAGGATTGGAACTAGTACGGTTGCACCAAAAAAGGCGAACACATGTTGCACGGCCAGAATCAGGATTTTGGACCAAGAAAGTTCGGCCCGAGCATCATAGATCGGTTTTCTTGAAGTTTTTTCCATATTCCCCTCCTTTTTAATGAACGATTTGAGTTACAAAAAACGCACTCTCCTTAGACTGCGTTAATTATATCATAGATTGTGGTCGGGGCGACAGGACTCGAACCTGCGACCTCACGGTCCCAAACCGCGTGCGCTACCAACTGTGCTACGCCCCGATAAAAAACATTATAGCACCAAGTCTAAAGTTTTTCAAGCTCAAAGACAGAGTACTGGTTTTTGATAACTTCAGAAACTTGGCGATACTTTGACATCAGCCCATTCAACGGATCTTCTGACCTTTGACTATTTTGGGTGAAAACTAGCCAAACCGTTTCTGTACTGTCTGGCAAATTGTCCATTTTGTAGACACTAAAACCGTCTGCTCGCGCTCGTGCAGAAAAATTCTCATAGTCCGTGTCATTGTCGACGACAAAATCTTTGGTCGTCTCGGACATCGCGCGAGTTACAGAAATTATTTCGTCAACGTAATCATTCCGGTGTATGATGTTAAAAATCACCGCCGCATTAACCAGCCCGGCGACCACCGCCACTACAAAGATGATTATCTTCCTCCTCATATAGCTATTTTATCAGTTTTCTGTTAGAATATGAAATCATCAGGGTGTGGCGCAGTTGGTAGCGCGCAGCGTTCGGGACGCTGAGGTCGTGAGTTCAAGTCTCATCACCCTGACCATCATTTGAATTGAAAGCCGCCGATGTGGCATTTTTCTTGCTTCACTCGTCTAGTAGACGCGCTTCAGCAAGAGAAAATACCACCTCGACAGCTTTCATCTTCAAATGCAGTATTTTATGATTTCGTCGTTTTTGTGATGGAATTTGGAATAGTCGGTATGTTCGTCGTAGCCGTTAGTGATGGCCCAAATACAACGCGAAACAAAACTGTGAGTGATTAATAAAATTTCCGCATCGTCTGGAAATTTTTTCTTGAGGTCCGACAAAAAGTCGCGCACGCGAAGAAGTCCGGAAGCAAAAGTTTCGGCGTTCTCGTCGGTTTTCATTTTGACGAGTGAATTCCAATCGGGCATCTGCCAAAGCTCGTCAATAGTGTGATCTTTTAGCTGACCCAAGTCACGCTCGGCGATGCGATGATCGATAATAAACTTAGCCTCGGGAATAATGATTTCTGCAGTCTGAAGCGTGCGACGCATAGGCGAAACATAGACGGCGTCAAAATGGTGACTACCGATTTTTTTGTTAAGTTCTTGTGCCTGAGCGATGCCCTTTTCTGTTAAACTTTCGTCGGAACGGCCAGCGACAATGCCGGTAATATTGCTAGGAGTTTCGCCATGACGCACGCAATAAATTTTCATATTATTTCTTTCGCGAAACTTCGTAAGCAGAGACTAGAAGTTTCTTAATAAACTCGGCGATAACGGTACGCTCTTCACGTGGGAGTGAGCGATAAGACTTGAGTAGTGGCGGAATAGCATGGATGCCGGCAATACCAATATCGACAGGTGTGCCAACTTTACTGTTTTCTAGTACTTTAAACAAGAGGTCGGCAAATTCTTTTTTCTGTTCTTCTGTAGCATCCTGAAGCCAACGATCCAAAGTCTTGTCGACAAAGTTGCTCTTTTTGGTACTCTTGGAGCGGACAAGGGTCCTGGTGGATAAGTCTACCTCCCAAGAATAAACATTGTGTTGCCAGAAATTTTTGGCGCTGGATTTTATAACCTCAAATTTTTCGGAATGATTAAGCAATCGTCCAACCACGGAGTCCTGCGGGATGAAATGAATAATGCGCGGAAGTACAGAAGCCCCAGTGTCTTTTTCTATGACTTTTTTGGACATGCCGGGAGCATCTTGACTATAGACCATGATAATGCGGTTTTGATATGGATCAGGTGAAATAATAGCAGAATACATGGCGATATTGCCACCTTTGGAATGACCGCCGAGATAAACTTTTTTGAGTGGATATTTGTCCGCTACGTCTTTAAAATATTTGGCGCCGGAAAGTTGGGCGGGGATTTCGTCAAGCAGAGCGAGGTTTAAATCTTCACGCCAACCGTGGAGCGAGTTATCAGTGCCGTTGTAAGAAATAAAAAGTTTGGCGGGGCTAATGTGAATCGTAATAGCCATGAATTGTTCAGTGATTTTTTTACTGCTGATGCTGCGATAGTCTGTGACTTCCAATGCGGAAAAACGCTCGGAAAAACCCATGGTCTTGATGTATTCGGCATCTTCTGGCCAGGCAAAATCTTTTTCTTTTAGCTTGCGCATTTTTTTGGCGATTGAGGCGACAGTTTCGATTTCATTCAACTCAATTTTGTGAAACGGCAAATAAGAAAACCGCGACAATACCATTGCGTCAAGTTCGCAAAATGGTACTGCGCGGTCTATCTTGTGCCCACCATAAACTTTGACATAATCAATGATATTTGACATGTCACTATTATATCACTAACGGCGCATCTGTTGAGAGTTACCCTGAGGCATCTGCTGTTGCATTTGTTGCTGGTTGGCGTTCTGCTCACCGCCTGAGCCCATCATGCCACCACCCATCATACCACCAAATTGGTTAGTGAGGCTGGTGACTTGGGTGCCGTTGACGATAACAGTACCACCATTCAAAGTTGCGGAAGTATCCCAGTCAAATGGAGACTGTGCGGTAATGGTAATAGCGCCGCCGTTGATAACGATACTACCGTTTGAATCGATAGCGTCGGTATCGCCCTGGCCCATATCGATGGTGAGATTACCACCGTTAATTTCGACACAGACAGAATACTTGTCGGATTTGTTGGCGGCGTTGATGCCGTCATCAGTAGCCTTAATGGTGATGTCGCCACCATCAATCTTAATGTAGGTAGCCTCAAGACCCTCGTGGGCAGTAATGTTCAAGGTACCGCTTTTGATAGTAAGCATACCGTCAGCATGAATACCGTCGTCGGCAGCGTTGACAGTGAGGGAACCAGAACCGGTGATGATTAAGTCTCCCTCAGCGTTAATGCCGTCATTATCATTAGTGGCAGTGAGGGTGTTTTCGCCAACAAGCTGAATAGTGACGCTACTTCCCTCTTGTGCCTTAATCACGGCGCCATCGGCGCTGCTAAGTGAGACACTATTTAGCACGATTGTAACAGCCTCGGTAGTATCAACGACGATTCTACCGTTCGTGGTACTACCAGTGAAAGTATAGGTACCACCAGAAGTAATTTTGTTCTTACCTTCGGCTAGACTACTAGAAGCCGTACCGTCTGAAGATGTGCTACTGGAGACAATGGTAGTTGGCTCTTCGGCGTTATGATTTAGGACGAGATAGACACCTGCGCCGGCCACACCGAGAGCCAGGACTACGCCACCAATGATAGCGGCAATAGTAGTTTTCTTATTTTTCTGATCTTTCATTATAATTCCTCCTCGATTAGTGGGTGAGACAAGGAAACTTTGAGGTTTCCGTTCTTAACCCTAATTTTATCAATAAATTCCTTTTCGTTAATATTCTTCTTGGTGTTGATGCGGTAAGTTAGCTCGAAAAGACTGCCCATGTTAGTGGTTTTGGATTTTTCCAAAATGTGGCTGGTGGTGTATTTGGAAAAGACATCATCAAACATTTCGGTATAGTCCATGTCTTCTGGAACTAAAATTGTAAGTTTCTTGTCAATATTATTAGATTCGCCAAATTTGATATATTTCAAGAAGGCGATGACAGCGGCGACTACGGCAGTGAATAATGCTGCGAAAGTGATATAACCGGTACCGACAGCCAGACCAATGGCCATGGCAAAGAACACGGATAAAATACTACGTGAGTTGCCGGCGATGGAACGGAAGCGTACTAATGAGAAGACGCCGACCGTAGCAACGCCTGCGCCAAGGTTACCATTGACAAGCATAATCGCCATGGAAACTAGCATAGGCAGAATGGCAAGGGTGGTAATAAAGTTGCTTGAAGAGCGCGCGGTCTTTTTGTGAACGAGCGCAACGATCAAGCCGAGTACGAGAGACACACCAAGACAGGCAAAAAAGGTAAGTGGTGTAAGTCCCGAACTGATAATACTATTAAACATATTGTTTCTCCTTTCTAAAGATTTCTTTTTCGGTCACTCGTCCGTATTTCGAGAACGAGGCCGGATAGATTTTTAATTTGGACAAAGCGTGGACAAAGTAGAACGGGAAGCGGTCCAGGGCTTTTACTTCCATGACAATTTCGTTGTTTTTGAAAAACTTTTTGCCGTGGTCGCCTTTTTCCAATTCTAGGTCTTTGTTGCGGCTCCGGACGTTTCGGTCAAACGTAACGCGAAAAGTCGGGTCGTCTTTGTCGCAGTAAGATGTGCGGTCATAAGCCAAAAACATAGTGGGTTTTAAATCATATCGTTTAAAACAGTTGTCTAGTTCTGCCTTGATGATATCCGAGTTACTATCTAGCCTACCTGTTTTTAGGTAATTGTAAAAGTCGGATAATTTGATAGGAATACGTCGTTTGCTGCCGATACCTTTGTATTTTTTCTTGATTTCCAAGAAAACCGTATCGTCAAGCTTAGGGACGCCGTAGCTCCTAATGCGAACTTTCTCTTTGTAAAGTGGCTTTTCTAGGGAATGAATTGCGAGGTAGCGACTATCGTTATCATAGTAAACGCTACAGTTCGTGCCCTTGAAATATTTGTCTTTTTTGAGATATGGCTCAATCAGCCACATCAAAGATTTGACCTGAGTTTCGGACAAAACGTATTTGATTTCTGTCCTTCTAAAAATCTGCTGAGCCATGTTAATCCTTTCTATCAAAACCAATCTGATTTTGATACTCAGATTATAACAGGGGTAGCTTAAATGAACCTTAAAAAGCTTAAAACCTTAAAATGGAGAATTAGTCGTCTTCTTTATCGATAACTTTGATAAAAGCGTCTTCTAGCTGGTCTTCGTCAACACTAGAAGGAGAGTTCATCATTAGATCGACACCGGAGCCGTTCTTAGGGAAGGCGACAATATCGCGAATGTTCTTAGTGTCGGTTAGAACCATGAAAATACGTTCTAGACCAAAGGCACAACCGGCGTGTGGAGGAGCGCCAAATTTGAAAGCGGAAAGCATGCCGCCAAAGCGAGATTCGACATATTTGTGGTCGTAACCTAAGAGCTCAAAGACTTTGTACATTATTTCTGGGTTATGGTTTCTAACAGCGCCAGAACAAATTTCGTAACCATTCATGACCATGTCGTATTGGTCAGCCGTAATAGCAAGTTTTTCCTCGTCAGTCTTGGCGTCTTCCAAGGCTTTCATTCCGCCTTTTGGCATGGAGAATGGGTTGTGGCCAAAGTCGAGTTTCTGCTCGCCATCGTTCCATTCATAGAATGGGAAATCAACGATCCAGCAAAGAGCAACAATATTGTCGTCTTTCAGATTGAAATGATCAGCAAAGGCGATACGCAAAATACCTAGAACTTTGTTAACTTTTTCACGAGTATCCGCGCCAAAGAAAACTGCGTCGCCGTCTTCTGCGCCAGTCAGTTCTTTGATACTAGCGAGTTCTTCGTCTTTTAAGAATTTAGCGATTGGAGATTTGGCTTCGCCGTTTTCGTAAAGAATGTAGGCTAGGCCACCAGCGCCGTTTTTGCGTGCTAGGTCAGTGAAATTATCAATTTGAGAACGAGAAAGTGTAGCGCCGCCTTTAACGCAGAGCGCCTTAACACATGGAGATTTGAAAACTTTGAACTCAGTATTTTTGAGAGCGTCGGTCAAATCAATGAGCGGCATACCATAGCGCAAATCTGGTTTGTCGGTGCCGTAAGTTTCCATGGCATCACGATAAGAAATGCGTGGAACATCTTCTGACAAAAGTTTTTTGCCGGCGAATTTGGTGACCAGATATTTAATCAATGGCTCCATTTCTTGGCGGATAGTCTCGCCGTCATCAACAAAAGCCATCTCAAGATCGAGCTGATAAAAGTCACCATAAAGACGGTCAGCACGAGGATCTTCATCGCGGAAGCACGGTGCAATTTGGAAATAACGTGGCACGCCACCAACCATCAGCAGCTGCTTGAACTGTTGCGGAGCCTGTGGCAGAGCGTAAAACTGACCTGGATGAAGACGAGATGGAACGAGAAAGTCGCGCGCGCCTTCCGGAGAAGAGTTGGCGAGGATTGGTGTAGTAACCTCGACAAAATCATGCTCGACCATGTATTTTCTAAGCACTTGATAATAGTCAGAGCGACGACGAAGTAGATTCTGCATCTTAGGACGACGAAGGTCGAGGAAGCGATATTTGAGACGCAAGTCCTCGGAAGATTCTGGACCATCGTCGTGAGTATTAACTGGAAGAGGTTCAGAACGGTTGAGAAGTTCGAGAGTATCAACAACTAATTCAATATCACCAGTTTCGATATTTGGGTTCTTGAGTTCTGGAGCACGCTCGCGCATTTTGCCGGTAGCTGTAATAACAAATTCGTCGCGCAAAGATTCGGCGAGAGCGAAAGCGTCTTTGGTGTCGGGAGTAATCACAAGTTGGATGATTCCCTTATGATCGCGAAGATCAATAAAGATCAAACCACCATGGTCACGACGGGAGTTGACCCAGCCAGAGACGGTTACTGTGTTACCTAATTGTGATTTTAAATCTGTTGATAAACTTCTCATAACAGATAATATTTTATCATTTTCCTAACTTTTCGTCAATTTTCTCACGGAAGACATTCAAGAAACCTTCTTCACCGGAAGCGCCAGAAAAGTCAATCTTCTCTCCGTCGAGGAAGAAAGTTGGGGTGCCTTCGATTTTACCAGTGCGGTCACCGAGTGTACCATCAAAGTTAATTTTCTTTTTGACAGCTTCGCTGGTCATGTCGCTCCTGAATTTGGCTTCATCCCCCTGACCGTTGGTGACGATATTAAAGAAGTTTACAAAAATATCTGTGCGTTCATCGCCAGAAGCAGAAGACCAGACGGATTGATTGGTGAAGAGTTTGTCGGCATATTCTTTCCAGTAGCCTTGAAGGCCAGCAGCCTCCGCAGCGGAAGCAGCGGCAGTACCGTTCTGATGGTAAGAAATAAGATAGTTACGATAAATTACGGCGAGGTCGCCGGCGTATTCTTCGATTAATTTGTTGATACGTGGGTTGTGTAGGGCGCAGGCAGAACATTGATAATCAGCGTATTCGACTATAACAACTTTGGCTTTATCTAAATCACCTTTGACGTGGTCGGCGATTCCACCGTTCTCTTCATTTGCAGTAATATATTCGTTTGAATTGTAGTCGCCGACTTTTGGCTTGTCGACAGTACGCCAAATAACTACGCCAATAAAAAGAGCAATTACAGCAATAACGGCAATAATTGCGCCAGTGTTCCCTTTTTTCTCCATTTTCCTCCTTAAGTTAGAAAATCAATCATCGTTATGATATAATTTATATTAACATATTAACTGGACGATGGCCATGAGTAAATTCATGAAAAAACTTACAAAATGGGTGGATCCTGTCTTAGAAAAATATCGTGAGCCGGTTATTCCTGAGGAACAACCGCCGTACGTCGTAAAAGACGTAAACGATTTAATCGGCGTACTAAAACGCGCGCCAAAAGAAGTACTTTCTGGAAAACAACGCGCACTAATTGCGTCTAGCATGAGTTTCTCGGAGCGAGAAGTTTCGGAAATAATGATGCCAAGATCGGAAATTACTTTTGTGTATGAGCATGATTTTCTAGGGCCACTTATGCTCGATAAATTGTATCAATCAGGTTCTTCACATTTTCCAGTCTTGTCTTCCGATGGACATCAAGTAATCGGACTGATTCATACGGATCAACTAAACTCTTTGGAAATAAAAAATACCGATCGCGCAACAAAGTATCTGGACAAGACAGTTTATTATCTTAGAGCGGACTATTCTCTAGAGCAAGCGATGGCGGCGTTTCTTAGAACGAACTGTTTCTTCTTCCTAGTGATTGATAAAAACGGGCAGATTGTAGGGCTTTTGACCTATCAAATGCTGATTGATTATTTACTTGGACATGTGCCATATGATGATTTCGAGGAAGACACCTCGATTTCGGCAGTGATGAAACGTGAATTAAACTAATCTTTGCACTTGAAAAGCCCTTGGCTTCTTGCCAAGGGCTTTTGCGCGTTTTACCAGCGAAACTTATTTCTAAACAATCTTCGTTTCGATGAACTCGAGCCCGAGGGCAGGAGATTCTTGCGACTTTTTGCGGGAATAACCCCGTTTAAGTCCGATACGCATAGGTACTAACGTACTCCTGTTTAGTTGTGTCGTTCTACGACAATTTAAGAAAACGACCTTCCTATGATATCAAATTTTGGCAAAAAATGCAATAGTCTAGGCCGGATAGGCTATTTTACCATCAAAACGATTAGCACAACCGCTGCGACAATAATACGGTAAAAACCAAAAGCTTTTAGAGAGTTGGACTTCTTAAGATATTTAAGACAGAAGGTGATGGCGAGAAGGCCGGAAATAAAAGCAATAGCGTTAGAAAGGGCAAGCATAGGCAGATTGTCGAAAAGATAGGTGCGCGTAGAAGAAGAGATGAGAGTTTTGGCACAGACGGCGATCATTAAAGGAATGGAGACTAGGAAGGAGTAGTTGGCAGAAGATTCGGAATTAAGGCCCATAATCCGGCCAGCCACGATGGTGCTACCGGAGCGAGAAACACCTGGAATAAGAGCAAAAACCTGAGCTAAACCGATAAACAAAGCACGTGATTTGGTAAGTTTGTTTTCATCTTTCAAAAGAGATTTTTTTGGCAATCTATCGACAATAATCATCAAGAAACCGACTATAGCCATGGCGATAGAAATGGTGAAAAGTGATGAGAAGAAGGAGTTTTCTTCAATGAATTTGGAAAGAAGTAGCCCGGCGAGACCAGCAGGGATACAAGTAATGATGACGTTGATTGCGAGTTTGAAATTGTGATTTTTGAAAATGTCTTTTAGGATTCCCCAGATGCGTTTTCGATAGTAAATAATCAGCGCAAGAAGTGTGCCAAAGTTGATTAATTCCAGAAAAAGATGAAAATTATCCGCGCGGCCGCCAATTAGTTGCTGGACAATTTCGAGATGACCGGACGAAGAAACTGGAATAAATTCTGTTAAACCTTGTACTAAACCTAAGATAATCGCAATAAATACACTCATGAAAATAATTATAACACAAACATTTTGGATTGCTGAAGATGGACTGGCAAAAAGTATAAAAATCTGTTATAATGTAGGTAAGTTTTATTATAAATTTTAGTTCAAGGAGACAAGATGTCAGGACACAGTAAGTGGGCAACAACTAAGCGCCAGAAAGCGGTAGTTGATGCAAAGCGTGGTGCGTTGTTTACAAAAATCGGAAATCAGATTGCGATTGCGGCCAGAGGCGGTACAGACCCTGCCATGAACCCAAGCCTGGCAATGGTACTAGAAAAAGCTAGACTCGCGAATATGCCAAAAGCCAACATTGAAAGAGCAATTGCGCGTGTACAGTCAAAAGAGGGCGCAGCTCTAGTCGAGGAAACTTATGAAGCATACGGCCCTGGCGGAATTGGTATTATCATCGAAGTTGCAACTGACAATAAAAACCGTACCATGCCGGAAGTCAGAAATGCGCTTTCTAAAAATGGTGGCCGTATGGCTGACCCTGGAAGCGTGATGTTCCAGTTTGAAAGAAAAGGCGTAATCTTTGTCACCGACAAGGGTGATGATGTCATGATGACAGCACTGGATGCTGGGGCAGAAGACGTTGTGGAAGAAGATGATGGTACGGAAATTACTACCAGTTCTTCCGATCTTATGAAAGTTCGCCAAGCATTGGTTGACGCTGGCATGAATGTGACTAGCGCAGAACTAAAATATATTTCTAGTGCGAATGTTGAGCTTGACGGCGATGACCTTGAAAAAGCTGAACACCTGCTTGATGCAATTGACGACCTAGACGACGTCACAGCTGTTCATACTAATTTGGGTTAATACAATTATTTAGATTTCTTGGAAGATTTGGTCTTTTTGGACTGATGATTTTTGGCGACTAGGAAGGCAATAAGGCTTCCGACGAAGAGGCCAAGAATAGCGATAATGATAATTGTGCTGGCGGTAGTACTTTCTGGAGAGATGACTGCCATGGCGGCGGAGGCGGTAGAAATCGAAGAGAGATTAGAATCTTCGGCAAAGGCGCCAAGTGGCTCAGCAAAGGCGGATTCACCGCTATTTTCGTCAAGACTGGTGCGACTGTTAGAGGCGGCTACGATTTCGTTTGCGGTATCTTCGTAGGCGACTGAGGAATCGCTCACCGCGACGCTGTATCTACCATCAGCATCTTTGACGCGGAAAGAAATCTTGTCTGTGACATTGCCGTTTTCTGGAGACAAGTTGTAGCGAAGGTAAAGCCTGCTACTACTGGTACCAATAGAGCCAATTCGGATAGCATCGCTGAGCTCATAAGTGCCGTCACGATTTACGCCGGTGACTTTGTTCCAAACTGTGCTGTTTTTTGTATATGAGTATTCTAGACTACTTGGATTAAAGGAAAGAAAGCCGGTGTTAGACTTGTCGGAGACGAGTGAAGCGATGTCGGTTAAATAGACTTCTGATTCTTCCCCGTTCTCTATCGTTTCAAGATAGGAAAGGTGATCTCCAGAAACTCTAACTTCTGTACTGGTGGAGACTGGAGAAGAATAAGTCGTACCCGTCCAAGCAGTCGGCACGCCATCCTTTCCAGAAAAAGAAGACCGACTGATTAAGTCGGAGACATTTAGAACTGATGCTGCGGTGAAACCCGCAAAAGCGATGAACGCAAGCACTGCGCCCACACTCGCTAGTGAAGTAATTTTCTTGTTCATGATAATTTCATTTTATGACTTTTTAGACTTTTTAGCAATAGAGTTGTTGAGTTTGCCATCATCAGCATAATCTTCGAGGTCATGACGCAAGGATTTATTTTCTTTTTCTAAGTCAGCTTGGCGTCCGAGAAGTTTCATAATGTTTTCTTGTTGCCAATAAAGAATAGCAAAAAGCACCGCGCCTGCCGTAACGAGTCCAATGACGAGACCGATGTTTCCCTCGCTGAGGCCAGTACCAATAATATTATTACCAACCACAGCAGGAAGGCGACCAAGTGCAAAAATGAGAATGAGTTTCTTAAGTGGGACGTCGGTTAGGCCGGCAATATAACAAACGATGTCGTCTGGAAGGCCTGGGATGAGGAAGATGAGGAAAAGGATAACGCCAGCACGTTTACCAATTACGAAATCGAATTTGTCGAGCGATTCTTTTTTGACGAGTTTTTCAACGAGAGTGCGACCGAAGCGGCGAGAAATCCAAAAAACTAAGGTCGCGCCGATGGTCGCGCCGATGGTCGTCCAAAGAATGCCCCACCAACCAAAAAGCAGACCACCAATAGCACCGACCACATTCCCTGGAATTGGCGCTACGACGGTCTGCAAAATTTGGAGAGCCATGTAGGCAAGTGGGCCGAGCGGGCCGAGACTGCCAACAAAAGCAATCATTTCTTCACGATTATTAAAAAGCTGGGTAAGTGGACCACCGGAAAGGACGTCCCAAGCTACGTATCCGCAAATAGCGACACAAAGAATAACAACGACAGCAATCTCAATTTTGAGTTTGGTACTGATATTTTTCTTAAAAATTTGTCGCGCCATACATATATATTATATATGTTATTTTGCGTATTCGATAGCACGAGTTTCGCGAATGACGTTGACTTTGATGACGCCTGGGTAGCTCATGGTTGCTTCAATTTTGTTAGCAATATCACGAGCGAGTTTCAGAGCAGTAAGGTCGTCGATTTGTTTTGGTTCGACAATCACACGAACTTCGCGACCGGCGGAAATAGCATAGGCTTTGTTGATGCCTGGGAAGGAAGTCGCGATATTTTCTAGATCGCGCATACGTTCAGCAAAGTTCTCGGCGGAAATGTTTCTAGCACCTGGACGAGCAGCGGAAATAGCATCACAGATTTTGACGATGACGGCTTCTGGAGTAGTAGGCTCGATATCGTCGTGATGAGCAGCAATAGCGTGAACGATCTCGTCGCTCATGCCGTATTTCTTGGCAAGTTCTGCACCAATGTCGGCGTGCTTTCCTTCAATTTTGTGAGTGACAGCCTTGCCCATATCGTGCATCAAAGTAGCAGTCTTGGCGATGCGCTTGTCGGCACCAATTTCTTCGGCAATCATGCCAGCCATGTGCGCCATTTCTACGGAATGAAGCAAAACGTTCTGGCCGTAGGAAGTACGGAACTTTAGTTCACCAAGTAGGTGAATAAGCTCACGTGGAATACCAACGAGACCAACTTCACGGACGGCATCTTCGCCAGCGCGAACAACTTCTTTTTCGATTTCTTTTTCGCCTTTGGCGACGGCTTCCTCAATGGAAGATGGATTAATGCGGCCGTCTTTCATCAAACGCTCAAGAGCATAACGCGCAACTTGGCGACGGATAGGGTCAAAGCTAGACAAAACAACCATGCCTGGAGTGTCATCAACCATAATATCGACACCAGTGGCACGCTGGAGAGCCTGAATATTTCTACCTTCTTTACCAATAATGCGACCCTTCATTTCGTCATCAGGGAGTTTCAATGCGGTGATAGTACGGTCGGCGGTAACTTCAGAACTCATGCGCTCCATAGCAGTAAGCAAAATGGACTGAGCAGTTTCATCAACGTCGTGTTTGATTTCTTTTTGTTCCTTAGCGACGAGATTAACGAGATCCTGCTTGATGTCGTTCTGAGTCATCTGCATGAGTTTGTCTTTGGCTTCTTGTTTGGAAAGACCGGCGATTTTTTCGAGCTTGGCATGTTGTTTTTCGCGGATGTCGCGAATCTCATTCTTTAAGACTTCGATCTCTTTTTCTTGTTTGACGAGACGCTCGGATTTTTTCTCGATTTGGTCGAGCTTGTTATCTAGAGTTGTTTCGCGCTCGGCAAGACGGTTCTCGGTGCGCTTCCATTCTTTACGACGTTCGTTTTCTTCATTCTTGGATTTTTCTGCGATATCGGCGGCTTCTTTGCGGGCAGAAGATACGATGTCCTGAGCCTCATTTTTGGCTTTTCTAACTAGGTCTTCGGCCTTGTTTTTGCCACCTTTTTCGTTCTTTTTGTTGTATGCATAAACACCACCGGCCCCAGCACCTAAACCTAGGACGGCTGCAATTACAATTATGGCAATCTCCATAACTTATACCTTTCTGTTTTGCCGATATTTTCCTGATATCAGCGGGTTAACAAATATATAAAATAATTTAAATTGATAATTCCAATTTAATTATACCACATTTTCTCTTATTCGTAATGAGAAATGTTGTTTGAAATCATGTTCTTGATAATCTGGACGGCGGTGTCTTCTAGGCCTTGCTCGGCAGCATCCTGAGAGAAGTGGGCGGTTGGACCAGTATAAAAGTAGTTGTACTCACCATAGGTGTAGACTTTTTGGCCAAAGCTATTGCCAGTATCTTTGTCAGTGTCACCTTCGGAGGTAGCCACGCGAGTCACACAACCGAGGCCACCAGTGTTCTGGTCGATGTCAGCAAAGGCTGGGAAGTATTTAATGCCAGTCTTGTTACCAGTAAAGCAGATTTGTGGACGATACTTTTGGTCGAGGATGTAAGAAACGTTCTCGAGGTCGTCTGGGATTTTGAACTTGATTCCCCACTCGCTAATATAGATGTTGCCGATGACAGCATTATAAGCTGGGACGTTGTCAGGGGAAGTAATTTTAACGCCGGTATCTTCTTCAACCTTAGCGATGATGGCATTGGCATTAGAGAGAGCGACATCGGCAGAAGCAAGTTTATTAGAGGTATTAATGCTAGAAACGAGGCTGGAGATACCGAGAATGATGCCGATGAAGGCAAAGGCACCAAAAACGATAGCGAGAATCATATAGGTCTTGGCTTTTTGTTCTGGGGTGGTTTCTTTCGGAGCGGAAGTAGAAGGGATCACCTGAGGCTGGAGATCTGGGTTCTGCATGTTGTCGAAATGGGTCGGGCCAAGGATTGGCGAAGAGAGCGGAACGCCCGTGTTGTGGAGCGTAGGGTTTTCTGAAATTGGAGCAGTCTGAGCTGGTTGCTCTGGTTGCTGGCCTAGCTGCTGTTCTGACTGAGCCTGGTCAGGCACACTGTTGTCCATAGCCGGTGGAAGCTGCGGATCAATCGGGCGGCTACTAGGCTGCGGATTGAAAGGTTGAGTGTTATTATCCATTAAAAAGTCCTCATTTATGCTTTTATTATAACATAAAGTAAACTGGTAATGGTTATTATTTTAGAGCTTATGGTTATTTTTTTGGTGCAGAAATGTTAGCTTCGCGACCATAGTCTGGCAAAATAACTGGGCGAAGGTTGCCATGGTGGTCATAAAGCGGGATGTTTAGTTGGTCAGCGAGAGTATTGACGATGGCGGCGCCAATGCGGAGACCAGTAAAACTACCTGGACCAGACATGTAAGTAATTTCCGTAAGATCATGTAGAGTCTTGCCATTTTCTTTGAGTTTTTCTTCGATGAAAGTGAAAATCTTTTCCGCCATGTCGCGACCAAGCTCGGCTTCATAGGTCTTGTCGTCAAGTTTCAAAATACAGACTGGGGTGGAAGTGTCTAAGTACATTTTCATTTGGCGGTTTCCTGTTTTCTGGTTTCTTGCTTCTGGACATGACGGGAGCCGTCGTCGTTAATAGTGATTCTGATAGTCGTGCGGTTTTCTGGCAAGATGTCAGCGACAGTGTCCGCCCATTCGATAATGGTGATGGTATTTGGGTCAGAGATAGACTCAGACAAATCTTCCGCCATTAGACCTGGGTCGGGTAGACGATAAAAATCGTAGTGGACAAGGCTATATTCGCGGCCGTCTTTATCAAAAGCATAGCGCTTGGAAATGGTAAAACTTGGAGAAGAAACTGGCTCCTTTACGCCTAGACCCATAGCGATACCGCGAGTCAAGGTAGTTTTGCCACTGCCAACATCGCCGACCAGCTCAATCACGGCTGGGGCGTTCAAATTTTTGCCTAATTCTTGGCCAAAAGAAATTAATTCCGCATCGCTACTGCAGTTCATGTTCTGTATTGTATCACAGAGATGCAATTTTGTCAAGGCATAAGCGGAAAGCGGATTGCCGTTAGCGGAATGGCTACTAGCGTTAGCAGTTCAGAATACTTAGATGACGCGCGAAACTTCTTCTAGGGTAGTTTCGCCACGGAGGGCAGCAATAACACCCTTTTGCTCCAACGTAAGCATACCGTTCTTTTTAGCGGCTTCTTCAATGGCTTTGGTGTTGATATCTTCAACATCACCGCGGATGAAGGCCTGGATTTCGTCAGTAACAATCAGCTGCTCCATGATGACGCAGCGACCCTTGTAGCCAAACGGAATATCTTGCGTAGCGACAGGCTTGTAGAGAGTAATGTTTTCTAAATCTACGCCGTGTTTTTTGAGAGTTTCGGCGGAGACGCCTTCGAAGACGCGTTTAATATACTTGGTCGTGGCTTCGTCTGGCTGGTATGATTCTTTGTTGTCGGCAAGTTTTCTAACGAGGCGCTGAGCAATCACGAGACGAACAGAACTAGAAAAAATTGGATTAGTGCCGATCATGTCAATCATACGAGAAAAGGCGGCGGAAGTAGAATTGGCGTGGAAGGACGACAAGACGAGGTGACCGGTAATGGAGGCCTGAATGGCAGTGCGGGCTGTATCGGAATCACGAATCTCACCGACCATCACAACGTCAGGATCGAGACGAAGCACAGAACGAAGACCGTCAGCAAAACTGCCACCCTCGGTAGTGTTAATTGGAATTTGAGAAATGCCGGTGATACCGTATTCGATTGGATCCTCAAGAGTAATAATTTTGCGATCGGTAGTATTGAGGGCGTTGATAATAGAATAGAGCGTAGTAGATTTACCAGAACCAGTAGGGCCGACCATGAGGACGAGACCACGCGGATGAGAGATGACCTCGTTGATTTCGGCACGCTCTTCTTCGCCGAGGCCAAGCAAATCGAGATTTAGTAAAGATTCATCGAAGTTAAAGAGACGAAGCACGGCGTCTTGACCATACATCGTCGGAATCATTTCGACGCGGATATTCAATAGGTGAGTATTGCCGTCACGGTAGATGTCAGTCTGCATGTGGCCAGATTGTGGCTCGCGAGAAGCGGTAGATATACCAGCGCGGGAGGAAAGTTCGCCCATGAAAACGCGGTAGCGATCGCGATTAATCGTGGCGACTGGGTGGAGCAAGCCATCCACACGCATACGAATGCGAATGCTGTCGCGGAGATTTTCAATATGGATATCGGAGGCACCGAGACGATCGGCTTGGTCGAGGAGATAATCAAAGACTCGGTCGGTAGCGACTTCGTTTAGCACTTTGGAAACGGAGGCTAAGGTCTCACTGTCCCCTTCGCCGGCAATCGTGATGTCATCATAGTGAGCTTCTTGTGGAGGGTCATAGCGAAGCATGAAAACTTTGTAGGCAGAATCGGTGATAAGGAAGAAATCGGCGTGCTCACCGCGATCGTTGAACTCTTTGCGCATCCGCTCGATGACGGAACGCGGAGTCTGGCTAGTCACCATGAACTGATAGTGTTCACCCTCGCCACCTTTTTGAAGAGGAATGACAAAATTGTCATGCATTTCTTGTTTAGTTAGAACGCCCTGCGTAAGTGGAAGATTGTTTTCAAAGCCGCGTGTATCAAGATATGGCAAACCAAGAATCCGAGCACGGCTAGCAGCAGCGCTCTCTTCATTATCACGACGCTTAGTCTGGATTTCTTGTTCGTCCATTACATATTATTATAACACTTATGGTAATTTAGAACAATCGTCTTGTGGTGTTCCGAGCAAGATTACTTAAGTACGTGGCGTGACCTTTGATTTTGGCTCCGTCGAATTTTTCGGTGTCGCCCCAGAAATAAATAATGCCGAACATTTCACCGCAGAAAATTTTGAAACCTAGGTCGTATTTGTCGCGACCGTAATTGCTCCAGGTGTGAGCCAAAGAGGAACGGAAATATTTAGCCATAGTAAAAAATGGGAGCGGGTTCTGAAGTTGCAGGAAGGTTTTATAATATTCCTTATTCTTGCCAATAAAATATAGCAGCCTATAAAAAGCGAGCTCGGTGTCGCCTGGCTCGCTAGATAATTCAGTGAAGAGTTTCTTGATCTCCTTGTCGAAACGATGGTTGTATTTTTCGATTGCGTCGTCTTTATCCTTGAAATGATCATAGAAAGTAGACTTCCAGGTTTTGGCACGATGCGTAATGTCGGTAACTTTGGCACAACCAATAGTGCCATGTCTTAAGAAGTATCCGAGCGACCTAAATAGTCGCCTTTCAACACGTTGGAAACGCCCATCTTTGCAATTATCTAACAGCCGTCCCATGGTAGGCAGTATTATACCTCTGTTAATAATTTTTGTCAAAGGTATAACGCTTATGGTATAATAAAAGCATGTTTTTCACCGACCTAATTTCTTGGTGGTATTTCCGTGGATGGGGGATATTTTTGAGGAATTTTAAAACAAAAATTGGTGACACTTTTGACCTCTTTTCGATTGGAGATATGATGCGGACGCTGTTTAAACCATACCGTCAAATCGCAACTAACTCGACTAGCGAATCGGCGACTTCGGCGTTTTTTGACCGATTAATATCGAGATTTGTGGGGATGTTTGCAAGATTGTTTATCATCCTGGCTGGGACGATTACAATTATTGCAGAAATAATTATTGGAGGGGTTCTGGCGATTGTATGGCCAGTGGTTCCACTAATGCCGGTTGTAGGAGTAGTTCTAACTGTGGCGGGAGTGACACTATAATGGAAATGAAGTTTAATTATAATTCCCTGCGCGCTAGAAATGCTAGACGCGGCAAGCTTATTTCTAAACCGCTAATGCTAGTTATTTTAATGCTTATGGTAATTGGCTTAGTTAGTTTTGGCGTGTCGCTTCTGGTTATGAAAAGTGCGCTGGGTTGGATCGTGGCTAGTCTAGCGGCAATTCCTGCGATGGTTATTTTCTGGGCAAAGAAAGAACTAAAAACCGTACCAGTCGATCCTAAAGCTGGAATAGACGGACTACTATCAAACGATATGTTGGCAGCATTGCCAAAAAATCCAACAGTAAAGGATCTCGCGGCGGCAGTAGCAAAAACAAATAGTGGGAAATTCATGCACATTCGGTATGGTATTTCTGGCCAAATGTTGACGGAAATTGCGAATGTACTCCCAGATAATGTTGGACCGATTTTTGAGGCGGCTATCAAAATCCAAGAAGGGACGAGCTCAGAAGAAATTCACGGTGCGATTATTGCATCGGCGATTATTGCGAACTACCCGCAACAAGAGTCGCTGCTCAGACAAATGAAGCTAGATTTGACAGATCTGCTCGACGGAGTGATCTGGTTTAATTACCTAAACGGTTTAGTAAAAAACATGAACGTACGCCGACATACTGGCGGAATTGGTAGAGACCTAAGTTTTGGCTATATTCCAACCCTTTCAAGATTCGGTCAGAATATCTCGGACCTGAGGGCGGGGACGATGAAGACGCAATTGCATCTCGCTGAGCACAAAGAAATTTTGGCGCAAATGGTAAATATTTTCTCTAACCAAGGTCGGCAGAATGTGGCACTAATCGGGCCAGACGGAAGCGGAAGAGCAACAATTGTGCACGCGTTTTCTGAGCTTTTGATGGATGCGGATAGTAAATTGCCTAATAATTTGAAGTACCGACAAATCTTCAAACTAGACGCGGCAACGCTACTTTCGGCTGGAGCGGAGCGAGGACAAATCGAGCGGCTGGTAATGACGATTCTAGGTGAAGCATATGCAGCGCAGAATATAATAATATGGTTGCAAAATGCAGAATTGTTCTTTGAGGAAGCGACGGGTAGTGTTGATATTTCTAATATATTGCTTCCGATTATTGAAGCTGGAAAACTGCGCATAATTATGACGCTGGATCAACAAAAGTTTCTAGAAATTTCTACGCGTGAAACGGCGCTTTCTAATGCGTTAAATAAGATCATGGTGAAGCCGGCAAACGAGCGCGAGACGATGAAAGTTTTGCAAGACCGGGTGCCGCTACTTGAATATAGCCATAAGGTCTCTTATACGATTTGGGCACTCAAAGAAGCGTATCGACTGAGCGATCGTTATATTCACGATTTGGCGATGCCGGGAAGGGCGCTGGCACTACTTGATTCTGCTGGAGATTTTGCAGACCAATATAAATTAGTGACGGCGGAAAGCGTGCAGAGGGCGGTCGAGAAAACTGCTGGCGTGAAAGTGGCGCAAGCAAGCACGACAGACGACAAAAATAAATTATTGAACATGGAAGAGTTAATTCACGAGCGGATGGTAGACCAAGAACCGGCGGTGAAAACTGTATCAGATGCTTTGCGTAGATCGGCGGCGGGCGTAAGAAATGAGAAACGACCGATTGGTACTTTCCTGTTCATGGGCCCGACTGGCGTAGGCAAAACAGAGCTCGCGAAGGCCGTGTCGGAAGTCTATTTTGACGGTGAGAAAAATATTATACGACTAGATTTGAATGAATTCGTGAGCGCGGAAGATGTGGCGCGACTGATTGCGGACGGAGCGGAAGATAGTATGAGTTTGACTGCGCAAGTTATGAAACAACCGTTCGCGGTAGTACTGTTAGACGAAATCGAGAAAGCCCACCCACAAGTCCTGACCACGCTACTACAAATGCTCGACGAAGGAATTTTGCGCGACAGTAGGGGACGTGAGGTATCGTTCCGCGATACGATCGTGATCGCGACGAGCAATGCGGGCGCGGAGAAAATTCGCGAATACGTTAACAATGGAGTATCGTTAGATTCTGTGAAGGACGAGTTCACAAATTGGCTGCTTTCCTCCGAAATTTTCCGTCCGGAATTTTTGAACCGGTTTGATGAGGTATGTCTGTTCAAGCCGCTAAGTCCGGCCGATTGCATGAAGGTGCTTGAGTTAATTCTAAAAGGTACGAATAAGACTTTGGAGCCACAAAAAGTTTCTGTGGTGCTAGACCAGCCGGCAAAAGAACTTTTGGTGGAGCGGGGATATGATCCGCAACTTGGTGCTAGACCGATGAAACGGATTGTACAAAAGACCGTAGAAAATATTGTGGCAAAAGCAATGCTGAATGGCGAAGCAGGAAGTGGCGCGACTATCAACGTGACGCGCGAAATGATTGAGAAAGAATTGCAATAAAAAATGGTACCGTCGGAGGGACTCGAACCCACGACCCCTTGTTCCGAAGACAAGTGCTCTAATCCACTGAGCTACGACGGCGTGAATATATTATAGCATATTTTATGAGTTAGCACTCTTGCATTTTGAGTGCTAATTATATATAATGGATTATATGACAAAGCGTGACTATTACGAAGTTCTTGGCGTTTCTAAAAACGCATCTGATGATGAGATTAAAAAGGCCTATCGAAAGCTGGCTGTAAAATACCATCCCGACAAAAATCCTGGCAACAAAGAGGCTGAAGAAAAATTCAAGGAAATTTCTGAAGCACACGAAGTGCTTTCCGACAAACAAAAGCGCGCGAGATACGACCAGTTTGGCCATGCCGGCGTGAATGGTGCGGCTGGCGGTGCTTATGGTAATCCGTTTGGTGGAGGTAATCCATTTGGACAGGGTGGAAACTTCAATTTCAATGGTCAGGAATTCCACTTTGATTTTGGAGGTGGTGGAATTAACCTCGACGATATCTTGGGTAATATGTTTGGATTTGGCGGGGGACGAAGAAGGCAGACCCGTGGTGCGGATTATCGCACGCAAGTCACGGTTGAATTTTCTGAAGCAATCTTTGGAACGACCAAAAGTCTAAATGTTGATGGTAAGACATTGAAGGTGAAAATCCCAGCTGGAATTGACGATGGCATGAGTATTCGCCTGAAGGGTCGCGGTGGTCCGGCTCCAGAAGGTGTGACGGGTGGAGAAAAAGGCGATCTCTATGTACTCGTGCGCGTGAAGCCACACAAGTCACTAACTCGTGAAGGAACTTTGATTTTGTCGGAAGAAAAAATCAGCATGGTGGATGCAGCACTGGGCTGCGAAGTGGAAGTAGAGACCGTAGATGGGCCAGTAACGATGAAGGTGCCGGCAGGAACACAGAGTGGAACACCATTCAAGCTGTCTGGGCATGGCGTGCCATTCCGCGCAGACGGAGACCGTGGTCCACACATTGTGACGATTATCGTAGAGACGCCAAAGAACCTCTCGCGCAAGCAGAGAGAGTTGCTCGAACAGTTCAAAGCTGCCAAAAAACATGGTATTTTTGGATAAATGTGTTAAAATATATCTATGGCTAATAAAGTACGTATCGCGAAATTAAATCGCAATAATAACCACAAGCATAGCGAAAAGCGCAAACATAATAAATAATGCGCGGCAGGCCAGTTTGGTCTGCTTTTTTGATAAGTTTAGGAATGGAGGAAAAATGGCAAAAGTTTATTTTACAAAAGAAATCACACCAGAGAGTTTAATACGAATTTATCAAGCACTAGGCGTGGAGCTTAATGGTAAAGTCGCCGTAAAAGTTTCTACTGGCGAGCAAGGTGCAAAAGGCTATCTTAAAGCAGACTTAGTCGCACCGTTTGTGAAGTCGCTAAACGGAACAATTGTGGAATGCAATACGGCTTATCCTGGGGAGAGGACGTCAACCAAAGCACATCGCAAAGTGGCGGAAGAGCATGGCTTCACGAGTTTTGCGGAAGTGGATATTATGGATGAGGATGGCGACATGAAGATTCCAGTGGAGCACGGAAAACATCTAAAATATGATTTGATTGGCAAACATTTTGATAATTATGATTCTTATGTCAATTTGGCACACGGCAAAGGGCATATGATGGGCGGATTTGGGGCAAACCTCAAGAACCAATCAATTGGATTTGCGTCGAGGCACGGCAAGGCATATATTCACTCGGCAGGGCATACAAAAAGTCCACTACTCTGTTGGAAGGATAAGCATGAACAGATTGATTTTATTGAATCAATGGCAGAGGCGGCGACGGCGGTGGCAGATTATGTAAAGTCGCAGGGTAAGCAAATTGTATATATCACAGTAATGAACGCAATTTCTACGTCGTGCGATTGCGATGCGAATCAGGATGATCCAGTGATGCCAGACCTTGGAATTGTGGCAAGTCTGGATCCAGTGGCAAATGACCAGGCGTTTATTGATATGGTCTGGAAATTTGCGGAGGAGAATCCAGAACATGAAGGCGTAAAGGCGCTTCAGGAGCGGATCGATTCGAGGCTTGGGCGAGAAATCTTGCCGTATGCAGAATCGCTAGGCTTAGGTGAGACGAAGTATGAGCTGGTAGAAATCTAAAACTCCAACCTGAGGTCTAGCTTGTAGTTAGGCCTTTTTTGTGGTATAATAGTATTTGTACGGGGCATCCCGTGGTTCTTTCACAAGGAGGAATAACTATGAAAAGTGAAAGTATTATCGACACCAGCTTTGACACAAAGCGGGCTTATCACGCTATGCAAGCGGCGCAGCAAATAATGCAAGATTCTGAAAAGAAGATGCTGGACGCGAAGCACAAGATGACCGAAATCTACAATGAAATCGGTGATTTGCAGGCGCAACATGATAAGCTAAAAGATTCAAAAGACACGGAATGGGAAATCTTTTCTGAGGAAATTGCCAAAATGAAAGTAAAAATTGGCGAGAAAATTGAGGCTGTAAAAGCTTGCAATACTCAAGAAGAGAATTTCAGAAAAATGGCACACGAAGCCGAAGAGGCGAATGATGCCGAACTCAAGTCTGTATACGATGAGTCCGCAAGATTTTTCTCGAAACTTGCATCACAAAAGATGCTGGAACGCGATGATCTAATCGCGAAGAAACGCAAGGCAGTATCTCCCGACATGTCAATGCTCAAGGAGATGCGCGAGAAACTCAAAGCTCTTCGCACCGAACAGACCGAAATCGTCGAGCAGTATCATGAGGCAAAAAATGAATTTAGCCTTAAGAAAACTAGCTACGACCGCATGAAGGCGAAGTACGAAAGCATGAAAAATCCTGATGCAAAGCAGGATGTAAGTGATTTTAGTTCCCGTCCGAAGACGATGGAACCCGATGAAGACCTGTTGAGGCTTGCAGGAATCCCAGAGGAAGAATGGGAAGACTGTACAGTAAGTCGCAGGGCTGATGGAAAGATAGACATTTATCATGGCGGCAAGAAAGACGTCCGTCATGGTCACGTAATTGTGACAGGAAACACCATCGAGTATGCTAGAAAACCCGAGAAAACACCTAGCATTATTAATATCTAATACACATTATCTATTATTTATTACACATTACACTTTTTAATTATTATTCTAACTTATAAGCCAGACGTTCTATGTCTGGCTTTTTTATGTTATAATAAAGACAAATAAGGAGTTTTTGATGGAAAATAAACTGATTCTAATTACTAACCCTGGTAGCTCGAGCCGCAAATATGCTCTTTATAAAGGACAAGAGGAAATTTGCTCGCTTCATTTTGAGTTTGAAGGCAAGGATGTAATTTGTACTTTGAAGAAAGCTGACGGCAAGAAGAAAGTCTTGAAGCAAGAATTTAAGGAGCTAACTTCTACTGTAGCCAACATTAACCGCATCTTGACCGAGGAAGGTATCCTTGGCGGAATGACCAAGATTGATGCGATTCTAGCACGCGTGGCATGCCCTGGTGAATTCTTTACTCAAGACCACGTGGTGGACGAGGCATATCTCAAAGCGCTCGACAAAGCTAAGAAGCGTGCACCACTTCATGTTCCAGTTGTGGCCGCAGAAATCGAGCACTTGGTAAAGAGCTTTAAAGGCACACCAGTCATCGCAATTTCTGATTCTTCATTCCATGCGGCTCGCCCAGACCTCATGAAGTATTACGCATTTGATACGGAGCTAGCCGACAAAGCTGATATTAAGCGCTTTGGCTATCATGGTCTTTCTGTCGGTGCGATTGTGCAATACATGAAGAAGCAAGACATCTTGCCACAAAAACTGATTGTCTGTCACCTTGGCTCCGGTTCCTCCATCACCGCCGTATTTGAAGGAAAATCGCTTGATACGACCATGGGTTATTCCCCACTTGAAGGTCTAATGATGGCAACTCGTTGTGGCAGCATTGACCCAGCTGCAGCACTTGCGATCAAACATCACCTTGGATTTGAGAGCGATGAATCCATTGAAAAGTACCTCAACAAAGAATGTGGTCTAAAGGGTGTTTCTGGACAGACTGACGATATGCGTGAAATCCTCCGCCTACGTGATGAGGGCGACAAGCGCGGCACCTTTGCACATGCAATGTATGTCTACAAAGTTCAGAGTTTGATCGGCCAGATGGCAGCAAGCCTTGGTGGCGTGGACGCGATTGTGTTTACTGCTACGATTGGTGAGCGTTCTGACGAAATTCGTCGCACCGTTTCTCAAAAACTCAACTACCTTGGTTTTGCAATTGATGAGAAAAAGAACGTAGCAGAAATGCCAGAAAGACACACTAATATTGCCGCTGAGGGTAGCAAGCCGGTATGGGTAATCCGCACGGATGAAAGCGAAGAAATGATTCGCCGCGCTGGTGCAATTCTTGATACTAATAATGATGGCGAAGTTTCTAAAGAAGAGCTAGACGACGCCGCAGCACAAAATGTCAAAAAGAAATAACTCACAAAACGAAGAATATTTACAGCAGGTCTCGGACAACGAGACCGCTGTAATTTTGTCGGAACTGCGCGAAGTTTTGTCGCGCGGAGTTGCTGGCGACGTGGTAGAGTTTGGCTGTTATCGTGGCGATACTTCCCTTTTGATGGAAAGGATTTTGGAACGAGAATATGTTAGTTCTGCCTCGAGGCTTTGGATTTATGATTCGTTTGAGGGCTTGCCAGAAAGGACGCACGAAGACGCATCGGTGGCGGGTGATAATTTCAAGGCAGGTGAGCTACTTGTGACAAAGCGCGAAGTGATAGAAAGGTTCAAAAAGGCAGGACTGCGCGTGCCGAGAATGCGTAAAGGATTCTTTGAAAATTTAAGCACAAACGATTTACCAGATGAAATTGCTTTTGCTTTTCTGGACGGAGATTTGTATCAATCGATTAAGACCAGCCTGGAGCTGGTGACGCCGAGAATGAATTCTGATGGCGTGATTTTGGTGCATGATTATAATAACCCGCAGCTTCCTGGAGTAGCCAAGGCCGTGGACGAATGGATGAATGGCTTTTCTCGCGCACAAAAAACGGCGCCGAAATTACAGCGCCGTGAGACTCTCGCGATTATTTCTTGGTAGTCTTTTTGGTGGATTTTTTGGCTGCAGCTTTGGCAGTCTTTTTTGCGACAACCTTGGCCTCTTTGGCTGGAGATTTGCCACCGTTCATCAAACGGACGTGGTATTCAGCAAGTGTAGTCTGAACGTATGGCGAGACGTAAATTGCAGCCAATCCGAAGGTGACAATGCAGAGCAAGTACCATGGGATGAAGGAAAGAAGGAGAACGAAATATTCCCACTTGTGACCTTCCATAAGTTCCATGGATTTTTTCTGAGCTTCGGCGGCTTCGAGTTTGTCATCTTCTACAAGTAGGTAGAACATCTGGGAGTAAGAAATGCTCTTGATGATACCTGGAATGTAGAAAAGCAAGCTCCACAAGAAGACGAAAATAACAAAGCGAAGATACGCAACAAGCGTGCGCATGAAATTGTCGCCTTTGAAACCAATGATAAGGTCTTCGATTTTTGGCATGCGAGATTTGTTAGTAACGCCTAGGTAAATGAAGGCCTGAGCAAAGGTGATTGCGCCCGTGATGAGAAGGGTGGCAATACTGCCGATTGGACCTAAAATAAAACTAATCGCTCCGGTAACGACAGCGACGATGATGTTAATGGCAAGAAGCGTTAAGATTTTTCCTTCAATCTGCTTCTTGGCGTGGGCTTTGATAGATGCGCGATCCATGCTAAAACTCCTTAATATTATATTAAATATATGATAACATATAAGATATGAAAAAGCTAATTAACTTCTTAAAAATTGGCATCGTGGTGACAGGTGCGGTGCTGGCAATATTATATTTTATTCCTGAGACAGGATTTACCAAAATTTGGAGTTATCTCGCAACGATGGCGCTGCCGTTCGTGATGGATATTTTGAGACTGCTCGGAGTAAAAGTTTCTAAGCGGTTTGAGCTGGCGTATCTTCTATTTATTATTCCGGCAATGGTAGTAGGAATTGATTTTGACGTATATAAAATCATTTATCCATTTGATAAAATCGTGCATACTTTGTCTGGCGTACTGACAGCGTTTGGGGCGAGAGAAATTATTGATCAAGCCTCGGGCAAACCTGATCAAATGTGGTTCAAAGCGCTGTTTTCCATGGCGTTTGTGGCACTAGTGGCGGTGCTTTGGGAATGTTTTGAGTTTTTGATGGACCAGTTGACGGGATCGAGCATGCAGCAATTGATTGCGCCGGGGATACAGGATACGATGTTTGATATGATTGTGGCGTTGATTGGTGGCGTGATTGGAACAGTGTTGGTGTATGTTAGAAAATAAATAGCAATTTTTATTCATCACCTCTGTATTAGCACTCTTGACATGAGAGTGCTAATTTGCTAGAATGGGGGTAAGAATTAGCAATCTATGTGCATGAGTGCTAAATGAAAGGAGTAAAAATGAGTAAAATTATCGGAATTGACCTTGGTACGACGAACTCAGCGTTTGCGTACATGGTGGCTGGAAAGCCTGAGGTCATCACTAACGCAGAGGGCGACAGAACTACGCCTTCCGTCGTGGCCGTCACTAAAAAAGGCGAGCGCCTAGTCGGTAAGGTTGCACAGCGTCAGCGCGTAACTAATCCAAAAAACACGATTTATGGTATTAAGCGTCTAATCGGTCGTAAGTTTGATGACAAGGAAGTCCAGCGCGACCTCGACATTATGCCTTATAAAATTGTAAAAAAAGGTAATTCCGTGGCCGTGGAAATGGACGGCAAAGATTATACTCCAGAAGAAATTTCTGCGATGGTGCTTTCTAAAATCAAAGCTGATGCGGAAGCCTTCCTTGGCGAAAAAGTCACCGAGGCTATCATCACAGTACCAGCATACTTTGACGATTCTCAGCGTCAAGCAACTAAGGATGCTGGTAAAATTGCTGGTCTTGAAGTTAAGCGTATTATCAACGAACCAACCGCAGCAGCTCTAGCTTATGGCCTTGAGTCAAAGAAGGACGAGCAGATTGCAGTGTTTGACCTTGGTGGTGGTACATTTGATGTGTCCATTCTAGAACTTGGTGACGGTGTGTTTGAAGTAAAATCCACAAATGGTGATACCCACCTTGGTGGTGAAGACTTTGATAACCTCATCGTTAACTATTTGATTGATGAGTTTAAGAAAGAAAGTGGCGTAGACATTCGTGATGATGCAGCTGCAATGCAGCGCATCAAAGACGAGGCCGAGAAGGCTAAGAAAGAATTGTCGAGCGCGACTTCGACTGACATTAACTTGCCGTTCCTTACTGCTGACGCAGATGGTCCAAAGCACTTTGAACATACACTCACTCGCGCAAAACTCGAAGAGCTAGTGGCGCCATTGCTTGATAGGCTCGCTGGGCCAGTTGAAAAAGCATTGAAAGATGCAAAACTCAAAGCTTCCGACATTGACGAAATCGTGATGGTTGGTGGTATGACCCGCATGCCAGCTGTGGTCGAGAAGGTCAAAGCAATCTTTGGCAAAGACCCAATGCAGGGCGTAAACCCAGACGAAGTGGTCGCCGTTGGTGCTGCAATTCAAGGTGGCGTTTTGCAGGGTGACGTTAAGGACGTGCTTCTGCTCGATGTGACTCCACTCACACTTGGTATTGAAACCATGGGTGGCGTACGTACTCCGCTAATTGATCGCAATACTACGATTCCAACTTCTAAGTCTGAGATCTTCTCTACCGCTTCCGATAATCAGCCTCAGGTAGAAATCCACGTGCTTCAGGGCGAACGCGAAATGGCGGCAGACAACAAGTCGCTTGGTCGTTTCATCCTGGACGGAATCGCGCCGGCTCCACGTGGTATTCCACAAATTGAGGTGACATTCAACCTTGATGCAAACGGTATCTTGAACGTGACCGCAAAAGATAAAGGCACTGGCAAAGAACAGTCTATCACGATTCAGAACTCTGGCAACATGAGCAAGGAGGATATCGAAAAAGCCGCCCGTGAAGCTGAGGAACACGCTGAAGAAGATAAGAAAAAACGCGAGAGCATTGATGCCAGAAACCAACTTGAGAACGCGGTTTATCAGGCAGAAAAAATGCCAAACGAGTACAAGGACAAGATTTCTGAAGATGACGCAAAAGTTATTAAGGATGCTGTTGCGGAAGCCAAGAAGGTCTTGGAAGACAAAGATGCTGACAAAGACACGCTTGAGAAAGCGGCTAAGGATTTGTCCGAGAAAATCATGCCAATCGGCGCAAAACTTTACCAGGCAAGTGCTGGCGAAGATCTAAAGAAGAACGCCGACAAAAAGGCTGACGACAAGAAGGATGACGACGAAGCCGTTGAAGGCGAAGTAGTCGATAAATAAACTACTAGTCATCTTTGCGAAATGGAGCGCAAAAGCGCTCCATTTTTTATAGTCTCCTGCGAAACTTGTTGATAATGCGGCGGAAGAAATAGTAGATTTCGCGGCGGAACTGGAAGGTGACGTAGAGAAGCCCAAGATCGAGAATACCGAGCAAAGACCAGAGCGCAACAAAGTCGGTCTTGTCTTCCGTATCCGTAATTGGGACGAGTGGGTAGTCGGCACCGTTATTTTCGCGGATTTTGCGACAGCGGCCGGTTTCTGGATTACGTTCATAGCCTTCTTGACAGGGGGCTAGTTCGTCATCGTCGTCAGTATCATTTATACAGTTTCCTGTGAGTGGATTAATGATCTTGCCAGCTGGACAAGTACGGAATTCTTGGTAGCTGTTGGCTGTGCCGGGTGTGGGTGAATAAGTGACTTGCCAAAGTTCCGAACCGTCCGGTTCCCTTCCGGTCAGAGCATAGCTGGTGGATTTTTTCTGGCCGTGAGGGAGAGAAAGCGAATCAACAATATCGTCATTTACATCCAGCAGTTCATATAGGTTCCCAGAGGTAGGATTCTTAGTAAACGTGACGGAAGGATGATAGACGAAATAAGAATTGGGACTTAGATTTTCTGGAGTGGAGCTTAGCGGATAGGTTTTATTTTTGTAACGCAGACGACATTGGTCTAGTGGGATATCGTGACTGGATGAATTGTATAGTTCGATAAATTGCTCCGATGAGCTGTCGGTATAGTAGGTTAGAATTTCTGAAAACTCTAGGCCATCACAGACGGGATCCTTGGGCGTACTAGATGAGGCTTTTTCTTTACTGGCTTCGTTAGAGCCGTCCGTTTTTCCAGGCTTATCGGATTCACCAGGATTATCTTCCGGCTCTGATTCTCGAGGAAAAGAGACGCCTGGATTGTCCGGATCATATGTAGGGGCATAATCTTGGACGTGAGTATAATCGCCGGTCTCATCATCTAAAATAATCGTAGTATAGGAGCGAGATTTGACGGTGGTGGAAAATGGCTGCAAGCATTCTTCCCCGCCTAGCCAACAAACGGAACTTAGGACTGTCTCCTCGGTGGCTTCTAGGTCAGTATAGACAAGCTTGAGCGAGCCAGACATAGCAAGAGAAGCTGCGTCGTACGTTAAATCTTGTGCGCCGTCGGTCGCTTCTGGAGAAGAAGCATAGCGGAACAAAATAGTATCACCAACGAAAGTGGCGCCGTCTGGGAAGGAATACAGAATTGTAGATTTTCCTTCCGGCGAGGCGGAAGTTGGTTTTGAGACATAGACTATGGAAATGCCGGACAGATCTAGTTCTCCGTCCGAGAGATTAGCAAGCTCAATTAGCTCTCCAGAATTTTTGCCAGCTGGCAAATTGTATCCTGGGTTAATCGCGCGAATCGCAAGTTGTGGTTCGTTTGCTGTTTCAGAGTCTGGACTAGAGGGTAAAACAGCGGAATCCTCCTCTAGAGTTAAAGGCTCGCCAGTATTCTCGCCAGACACGGAAATACTGTCTATATCCAAGGCGGAAACTCCGCTAGATATATTCAAAGCCAATACTAGAAGTAGGAATAGTATCGCTTTTAAGCTAAATTGAAAGGTGCGCATGCCCAAAATGTAGCACGAGTGAATTTTGAATGCAAGCATAAGCATGATATAATATATTTATGAAACCAGAAATGTTTACGGTGATTCTTGCGGGACTCGTACACGCCACTTTGCAACTCGGAGTGGGAACGCTACTTCTTTTGTATCATTCTAGTTTAGGCAAACATGTAAAGAGAAAAACACGCGAACTTGTGACAAACTATACTTTGGGAAATGGACTTCTGACGGGTATAGCTGTGGCTGGGGCGTGTTTTGGAGTATATGTGATCTGCGAAGGGGAGATGAATCCAGCGATGCTGACAGTGGTGGTGGGAATATTAGTGGCGCTAGCGATTAGTATTTGGGCGTTTTATTACAGATTTGGCAAAAGTACAGAACTTTGGCTACCAAAAACGATTGCAAGATATATTAATAAACGCGCAAAATTAACTGAAAGCAATACGGAGGCATTTGGTCTAGGAATGTTAGCGTGTTTTGCAGAGGCACCGTTTACGCTTATTTTAATAGTGGTTACGGCAAACGCGATTTTGGGATTACCACAAGCATTACAGTTATTAGCAATAGCATTATACGCAGCACTCTCAGTTTTACCACTAATTGTAATGAGGATTGCTGTACGCAAAGGTCAGACTGTAGTAGATGTGCAGAAATGGCGAATCAAAAATAAGAATTTTATTCGTGTGACGTCAGGAGCTGGGTTCGCAGTTCTGGCAGCGTTTCTGTTGGTATTTAAGATTCTGGGAGCCTAAAATGAAAAAAGCAATAGCAAAATCTTTTTCTAAAACGGCTGTGGTAAAAGATATACTGCTTGAGGCAAAAGTCCTAGGTATTGCTAGCGGCTCGGCAAAAGTTTTTGCCGAGAAAGTTGCGGAAAAAGTCGCCAAGTGGGCTGAGCGCAGAGAGAGCGTAACAGAAGACGACATCAATACTCAAATCGCAAAAGAAATCAATAGATATAGCAAGGACCTCGCCTTTGTCTATCAAAATCGTGGTAAAATTATCTAAAGAGGATATCAATGGGTAAACGTTTTGACTATGAATATGTAGTGATTGGGGGTGGCACGGCGGGAATAGTGGCTGCAAGCCAGCTAGTTGAGGCTGGTCGCAAAGTAGCGCTAGTTGAGCAGGAAAAATGGGGAGGACGTGGGTATAATGCGGAAATCCCAGAAAAAGCTTTGCTTAATTTTTCTCATCTTTATGCGGACGCTGTAGCGGGAAGTAGAATGGGACTCTCTTCGGCAAACCTCAGATATAATTATCCGACTGTGCAACATTTTGGAGATAAAATCGCAGGAAAGGCTACGTTTTCTAGGAAAGATCTAGAGGAAAAAGGCATCACCTGTATCAAAGGTAAAGCACATTTTGTGGGGAGCTATGACGTAGCGATTGAGGGGCAAGGGCAAGTTTCTGCTGGCAAATTCTTAATCGCGACGGGTGCATCGCTTAATGACGAAGGCATCACGGGATTAGATCAAATAGAATATCTAACGGCAAAAACTGCTATGAAAGTAGCCAAACCACCAAAAGCAGTGCTAATCGTAGGCGGTGGGGCAAGTGGCTGCGAAACAGCACAGTATCTAGCGGAGCTCGGTGCGAAAGTTGTAATCGTAGAAATGGCAGGGCGCCTACTTCCGACCATGGACGAAGAAGTCGGACAAGTGATGGAGCAATATTTAACAAAGCGGCTAGGGATAAAGATTTTTACGAACACAAGAGTAATCGCGTTAGAAAAAGACAAGGTTTCTAAGCGCGTGGTGTTTATACGCGGCGGACAGGAAAAAACCGTGCGCGTAGAAACAATTGTTCTGGCGACCGGTAGCAAAGCTAATACTGATCTTGGCCTAAAAAATGCTGGCGTGAGCTTTGACAAAAATGGCATCATTGTAGACAAAACGCTCCAAACGACGGCGAGAAATATCTGGGCGGCGGGAGATGTGATTGGTGGACCAAGCTCGACCGAACGTGCAGAATATACTGCTGAGGTGGCCGTGATAAATCTGCTTGGACGTGGAAAAACTTTTGTGAATTATTGCGGTTTCATGGAAGTAGTGAACACGAATCCGCAGGTTGTGAGTATTGGATTGACTGAAGAAATGCTGAAGAAAAAATCGCGCAAGTATCGCAAGACGATAGTTCCATTGTCTGCGACCAATGCCTCCATTACGAACGACTACAAAATTGGATTTTTGAAGATTTTGGCAGACAGCCAAGGTAAGGTACTGGGCGCTTCGATGATTGGTCCGCATGCTGCTGATGTTATGCAGGAACTTTCCCTAGCAATTAGACATGGTCTACCACTAATCCAAATCGCAAGTACGCCACACGCAAGCAATGAATGGAATAATATTGTAAAAGTCGCGGCAAGAAAACTACTCACTACAACGAGATAAAAACAAAAATGACGCCATTATTGGGGGAAACAATGGCGTCATTTTTGACTTCAATTGCGTACAATTAAAATCTTGGTGGCGGGGGTTGGATTTGAACCAACGACCTTTTGGTTATGAGCCAAACGAGCTACCAGGCTGCTCTACCCCGCGATATAAGGTACCGTAACATTGTACTAAAGATTCGTTATTTTGTCAAGGGAATAGCTATTCCCTTGACTTATTACCAGACGCTACCGCTGTTACTACAGCTAGATACGGAGCCGTTCTCGGCGCGTTTGCAGTTGTTAGTGACCCAGTAGCTTTTGTTGGTTTCGTTAGAGCCGCCGAGGAAGATAGCGTATTCTGGGTATGGATAGTAGAGATCGACTAGCTCGACGCGAGCCTCGACGCGGCGATAAAGATCGTTGGCACGGCCAGTAGAATCGATGGCGGCTTGGACGCCGGTAAGTTTAGTATAACTGGAGCATTTGTTTTCTAAGCTATCCCAAGTCTTACAAAGTGAGACGGAAATGTCGGTGCTTGGGCGCTGATATGGTAAAGAAACTTTCAGGAAAGTGGTAGCAGCGGCGCGTGGCGTGTTGCGATAAGTTGGTGGGAACATGATGGTGGTCGTACAAGCATAACGTTCGCCGGCTTTGCAGTTTGTAATAATTAAATCGTTGCTATATTTGTCGGAATGATCTAGGACGGTGGCGGCGTCGACAATGTTTTTGCCGGTGCCGTCTTTTGGCTCAAAGACAAGCATGGCATGATCGGTACCAGTACTCTTACTATTGTTGACACTAAGTTCGCCAACGTTAAAGTATGGTGCGCCATTTGCGGAATCGGTTTGGAAAATTTCAAAAGTGACGACTGGTGGAGCGTAGGTCTGGCTGTTGTCCTTTAGCTCGGTCTTAGTCGCATCGGAGCCAATCATATAATTAGAAGCGGTACTGCTAGCGTTAACATCGGAGAACCAGCTAAACTCAATAGCATTAATATCGGTCAAATCGGCAGAGTGAAGTGGAATGATACGAGTGCTGTCGGCAGCAGTCAGGGTCGTCAAATAATCGTCAGTTTCCTCAGTAATTTTGACACAGGTGTAAGCTTGTTCCATGTAGGAAGAGCTACCTTCGTCAGAAGTGCTTTGAGTTTCTTGGATAATCGTGGAGTATTGAGTGTCTTCGCCGCCGTTTTCACGACCAAGCACACGAGCTACGACATCACAAGATTCATCGGCAATCCCCTGTTCCATTTCGTAAATAATGCGCGGGCAGGAAGTTTCAGCGGAATCTTTGTTGGCGGTGTAGCCCTGAGAAATACAGTCGTGATATTTGAGCACGGCGATTTTGGCATCTTCTACGCCGGCCATGGCAGAATCATAAGCAGATTTATAAAGGTCAGCGTTGGTAGTGGAAATGGATTCGTTAATGACGATTCTGACAAAGCTCATGGTAATAATGCCAAACATGAGGGTCAAGAAAATGACAGCATAGATTGAAGTGGCGCCACGTTTAAATGATAGTTTTTTATTCATCGGTTTCTCCTGTCGCCTGAGCGGCGAAATTATATTTGTTTAACGCACAGTAAGTGAACTCGTCGAAGTAGGCATCTTTGGAAGCCTTGCAATATTCCCCGCTGGACATGATGTCGACATCACCTTGGAGGGTAGCAAGAATGAAGGTGCCGGCATAGAAGGCCTGGCCAGAATAGGCATGGCGGGCCGGATGGAAGAAGCGGAGGTCGTAGAGCGTGAGATCGGACTCGGAGGCACTAAGTAATTCTTCTGGCTCTGAGACAGAATAGCTTGGCGAGATGATGGATGGGTTGTATTCGTAGGTGGTGTCGTTGACGTTACTCATGCAGAGCTCGCCTCCCGGATCAAAGGCACGAACAAAGCGATAGTCTGGATTGCCATTAATAACCGCGCGGAAATTTTTACCAACATCACGCTTGAAAGCATAACCGGTATTCCAAATGTAAGTATAAAGACCGCTGCAGAAAATGCCGTTAGTCGGGACAGAAGTGCCGTCGCCAAAATCGTGCTCGTACTGACGGTAAATGTATTTGAAGGCGGCGTCTTTTTCACATTCTTCACGTGTGGTATCGCTAACCATCGAGCATTTTGCCGTGGTGCTGATAATGGTAGAAGCACGGATGTGGCGAGTCATATCTTCGATGAGTTCCTGCGCAGTGGAGTTAACCGCCTTGACGGTCAAAGTTTTTTGATAAATAGACGACATTTGGATAATCAGAAAAGTGGTCATGACTAGAAGCACGGAGATGAAAGCCATGGAGAGAGTTGTTTCTATGATAGTGAAGCCGGACTTGTTTTTCATTGGGCATTCTCCACGATTTCTGGGTTATACAAACGGATAGTAGTACCAATAGTGGTAGGATTGTTCTGGTTTGGGCCGACCCAACAGGCGCGAATATGGAAGTCGTAAAACTCTGGAATAGAAGAGCTAGAGCTAGCATTCTGAGTTCTATCCCTCACAGCAACAATGTACATTCCTTCGGCGGCGGCGACGTAGCGATAGTCACCAGTTTCGTAAAGTTCTTCGTCAGAGTTACTACCGGCTTCGGAACTGTTGGCCTTGCTGGAATAAAGCACGCGTGGATAAAGTTGAGTGGCGGTAAAGGCGTCGCTGTTTGACTTGGTGGAAACGACGATTTTGTCTAAATCGATTGTGGTGCCAGTGAGTGATAGATCTTGTGGGTCGATTTCACGAGTGTTCATAACGAAGGCAACGAGGCCCGGTTTGAAGATGCTTTTGTCGCCACCATCGTAGATTTCGTCGCAGGTATCGACATCTAGACTTGGGAGTTGGTCAGGATTGTTGGCCATGCCTGGTGTGGTGCTAGAGGTATCGGAAGAAAGCTTCAACCAGAGGTCGCGATATTGCTGCTTGGAAACGACTAATTCCCTCTCCAAAGTGAAGGCGTTATGAATATAACGTAATGACTCAGCCTGAGCGTCGATTTCGCTACGAGTCTGAGCAACTTCCATGGCAGATTCGGCAGTCTTGAGGCCTGAGCTCATAATGTTTAGAGCTAGCACAGACACGAGTGCAAAAACTGCAATCGCAAACAAAACTTCAACCAAAGTGTCGCCGCGTTTTACTGCTTGCATCGGTTGTCCTCCGAGTCAGTTTCGACGATTTCGATGGCGGACGAATCGTGACCATCGGCTTTAATACGGATGTTATTCTTGGTGCTGAGACCAATCAGGAAATCGTTGGACGCAACACATAAATCGAGGTCAGTGGAAACAAAGGAAGTCTGTGGGTCGGTGCCATTTTCTAGGTAAGCGGACATCTCGTAGCCTTCGGAATTGGCATTATTAATGACTTCCGTCAAAGAGCCGGCGTCGCGGTTTTGGAACTTGTTCATGAAATACTGGAAGTCTAGTTCTTTTTCTAGAATGTAAGTATGGACAGCGCCAGAGACTGGAGAACGAACGATGAGAATTTCTCCTTTGAATTCTTCCCCATCTGGAGTTTCTAGCCAAGCTTCCCAAGTTGGATAGTAGGCGTATTCTGCTCCGGCAGGCTTAAGAGAATAAGCGCCGAGCGTGCCATCAGGAACAAAGGACATAATGTCGGCATAGACGGATTTCAGGTTAGAAATCACGTTGTCACCAATGATACTACCACGGAATTCTACCGCACGGCCAATTACATCGTAGACATGGTAGGCGGAATCTTTGTTGGCGTCGTCGCCAAAGGAGATTAGCTTGCCATAAATAGCACAGCCAGAACGGCCGACATAGCCATAGCCGGCATCGGATTCACTGCCGGAGTTGGCGGTAGCGTTAGGGTCGGTAAGAGCGGCGGCTTGGCCGGCAAGGGTGCAGTATTTGTTCTGTTCAGAAATAGAACCGGTACGACCGTTCTCGACATTTTCTACTTCGGAATAAACCATGCGGAGAGCGTCGGCAAAACCTTTGGTAGCATCGGAATAACGTTCGCGAGTAATACGGGAAGAGATGGTGGCCATGAAGGCAACCAACATGGCAGCTGTCACTGCCAATGCTAGCGTGACCTCGATAATGGTGAAACCTTTTTTGTTTTGACGAATCATGCCCTACCCTTAGTACCGTGGCGCCAGCTCGCGAGTGTAAGTTACGTTAGCTTGGGAGAAGCGTTGTGCTTGGGAATATGCCCAGTAGAGAACATCCGGACGGAGGTTGAAGATTTCGGCTGGCTGGATAGAGCCGTCGTCGGTGAGGTTGTAGTAGATCGGATTACCACCACTATTACCAGAACCAACGCCGCCATTAGCGCCAGAGTTTCTGACTGGAGTGAGGGAGTTAGCAAAGACCGGGCCATTGACGATAAGCTGGTTACCACAAGTACTGGCAGAGAAGCTGCCGCTGGAAGCGTTCAGGCCATTACAGGTGTTAATATTGCCGTTAGTGATGAGCCAAGCATCGATCTGGGTGACGCGATCGCTAATGACGATGCCGCCGTCAGCAATGATGAGGACTTGTGGGAGGCTGTAGATATTGTCGTAGTAGTCGGAGTTGCGATTACCAAGAACAAGATCATTGCTACTGCCACAAGTACCAGTGCCAGTACAGATGTCGGTATCAATAGTGAGGGTACCGTCAACATGGATGATGAGGGCGTTGCTGGCGTAGTTTCTGGTGGTCTGCTCGCTTTCTGAGTTGATAGCACTCTTGGTCTGACGGATAACCGTGCTGGATAGCTGGGTATTAGATAGTGCACCATGAGCGATACTAGCAAGCTCACTGGTCTTGATGCTGCCCTGTTCTGGGTAGATGTAGGTGGCACCGTTTTCTAGCTGAGTGATACCGTGAGTGGAGGAGAGATAGCGGGAACGGATGCGTTCGAGGACGGTAGCAGCGGAATCTTCGATGAGGGAGTTGCCAGTGAAGTATTCACCGTACGTTCCTTGTCCACAGTTACTATTAGATATGGTCATACGCGATAACTTACAGAAAGTTGAATTAGGTGAATTACCACCTTGGAGGCCAAGAGACTTGTCGTTGTAACCGCCGTAATAACCGAGACCAGCGCCAGATGACATACCCTGAACCTTACCCTTGGCAGAGATGACATATTCTTCCCAAGAGCCAAAGTAGCCAGTAGGATCGGATGGATCACCAAGATTGGCACCGACCCGTTTAACTGTGATGGAGGTTTGAATGCCACCCTTAGTGTAGAAGTTACCATTCCAAATCTGGAAGTTTGGCTTCTTGGCGATAGTGCGACAAGAGAGATTGGAAATGCGCCAGCCGGAAATATTGCTCATACCAGAGACGACCTGAGTGTCTGGTTGACTGTGGGAGTCGGAAGTAGAAATGCCAACCGCAACACAGTATTTAGAGCCAACAGGATAGATGTCAGGGACGACGCGAGTGACGGAGCCAGAAGAGTAGGTCTTTCCACCGTAACGGCCCTCTTCATTGAGGTAACCACCGGCACCATGCTCTTCCCAGATGGTATTACAGCCACTAATCATGCCGAGACTGCCATAGTAACTACATGGGTCACTACCACCAGCGTTGCTGGAGCCAGTGGCTGGACTCAAACTACTATTAGCATCGACAACAAACTCGACAGCTTTGATATAACCAGGAACAACCGTGGCGTAAGCTTCACCTGGACGGACTTCACTTACAACACGTGGGATGATTGAGGCGGTAAAGAGGGAGTTAACTGTCTCACCGAGATAAATGACGTCACCTTCCTGAATAGTAGAAGTAGTTGCTGTGCGGTAAGAATACGGAACATTGACGGTAGCGGTGGAGGACTGGGTGCCGAGGTTTATGGCGGAGGTAGTGTAGTTAAAGTCGGTCGGCTCTACGTAGTTGCTGACATAATTCCGTCGCCAGGTTTCATGATAACCCACGCCACAGGCACTAGACGACTCAGACTTCCCGTCTACACTCTTATCGTATGTGGTTGCGGTCCATGAGTCGTGGACACAGTGATAGCCACAGTGACAGGCTAGGTGGCGACCGGTGACTTTTCCGGGATCGTTAGGGTCGTCGTGTTCGTCTTCCCAGACTTCGTTGCAATTACACTCATCATGACTACCATGTCTCGTGATTGACCAGTTCTTGACGCTACAATTTGGGCTTTGGCATTGATGTTCATGCGGATTAGTATCGTTTGCATAACGATTGTACAAGCCATATGTACTAGCCCCCTTCGCAGCATCGGCACTACTCCAGGCATCTAGGTATCTGTTTTGATTGGTAATAGTGCGGTCATTTTTGTAATTGTCGCTCTTGGCTAGACAGCTATAGTTAGGAGATCCCATATTGTAATTACAACAGCCGTCACACCCCTTCCCACTCTCTATGTGACCCCATTGTTGCCAGGCTGTGATATTGTCGTACGTGATGGTTTGAGAAATGGTTGAGCCAGCATCGTTCATGTTTCCACCATTGCCAGAAATGGCAGCACAGCTTCCTGTGCCAACGCCTGGGATTTGATAGCCATGGCCGCCGTTTATAGTGAATGCGCCAAAGTCAAAAATGGAACAGTTATAGCGATCGGAATCCACGCCTTTGGAACTTGGAGAAAGTACGACAAAAGAGTAGTCACTAGTAGAGTCAACGTATTCATTAGGAACTTGATTTTCTGTAGCTGGACCAATAGTAGAATTGTGCGGCTGAGTCAGGATGTGGCGACTAGAACCGATATACTGTTCGTTTTCACCAAAGAGATAGCCGTTACCCTTATTTGCACTAATTTGGAACCACTGTCTACCGATATTAACGCCACCACCTCGGCTCGGATAGAACGAGTCGCCATTTGACTGTGTGATACCTTCATTATTGATTGCGTACGGGCTACCGGAATTACCGTTTGAGCCAGTAACGGCTTGCGCACCCCAACAATAGTCAATCTTGAATCGAACCGTGTCACCCGGGCGAGCCCAAACAAGGCCTGTCCAGCCAGTGCCGGTGGTCAAGTTAGTGACGTTCGCTTTTCCCTCCGTCCATCCAACATGTTCGCCAATGTGGCAAGTGGTCGGTTCAGGGACGGGATCTTTTTCGCAATTTACCTCACAGAGAAGCTCCTTAACCTTGCCTGGATCAAGGGTCTTGAGATAGTCCTTTAGACCACCAAATGCTAGTAAATCATTTAGGGAAAGTTCTGGGAGACCGGCTGCAACCATCTGATAATAAAGTTCTAGGACTTCAGCATATGAGGATCTACCAAATTGACCCCTGGAGCTCTCGATTGACCAGACCTTACTGCCATTTACACCGCCAAACGGAATATAGGTTAATAGTTCACCTCTTTGAACATATTTTTTTACACCATCTATGTATACGGGTCCACTATTCTGTGCATAGATGGCTAGATAATAATATTTGCTACCTACTGCGGCGTCGCCGGTATTAATATTATTCTCCGGAATATACGAGAAGTGATCGGATGAACAGTTCGCTGTGACACAAAGACTTGGAACGTGGATTTCCATACCTGGGCTAGTAACTTCAAAATAATCCACGCCGGTACTGCGGCTAGAGAAAACATACTTACTCACGTCGCCACTATTACCGCTACTTGCTTGGGTATTCTCCGAAATACTAGAGTCTGCTGATGGACCATAATCGCCACCACCGGTATTCTCTGAGCCTTCACCACCGTAATATGGAGAGTCGCTTCCACCAGTGTCACCACCACCCGAATCGCCTCCGCCATCATCACCGCCGGTGTCGCCACCGACATCCCCACCGCCGGCACTACTAGAGTCGCCACCGCTACTTTCGCCACTGATACCACCACCTGAGTCGCCACCTTCTTCCCCCTCGGCTAGAGCTTGTCCGGCAATACAAAAAGCACACACCAAAATTATGGAGGCAAACATTAATCCTAATTTAGATATCCTGTTCATCTGAGTCCTCCCCTCCGCCTAAGGCTTGGGTATTATTTTCTTGGTTTAGCTCGCTAATAAGATCACCATAGAAATCACGTTTCTCGTTTTTTCCTTCTTGGTTGTATAAATTGTAGAGGAGGTCATATGCCTGATATTTCTTATCTGCTGTATCTGCCTCTTTGGCGAGACGGAGCGCTTCACCGATTGCGACATCTCCACCACCAGCCTGGTATGCGATTCTAGCGCGGGTGATATATGTGTCGAAAAGTAACTCAGAGTTATAGTTTAAATCGCCCATGTCCTTGATTAAATCATTAAGATAGACAATGGCGTTTTCGTATCCGTTCTCATCTCCAGAGTAAACTACTGCGTAGGCGCGGCGCTTTATTTCGTCAGCAGTTGTTGGCATCACTTCATCCGTGCGGGAGCCTTTTGGACGGCTGAGAAGATTAGCGACGAGTGCGATGGCTAAGATGACGATGATTGCGCCGGCGAGAGCACCGAGAATTGTGAAGAGGGTTTTTCGCGACATGCGAGAACGTTTCCGCTCGACTTTCTCCTGATCTTTTTTACCACCCTTGACGTTGGAGAAATACTCAGGCGTGGCTTTGTTGCCGATGTTTTCCGATTGAAAAACCGGGACATGAGCATTTTGACCTTCTTTGTCCATAATACCATTTTAACATAAGCGAGACGAGAGAACAATGCTTATGATTTTATTTTATAGGAAAATCCTGTATAATGATTTCACCTACTTCAGTTCTTTTGCCAAATCTATTCATCGATTTGGGACTTATCAGTCTTATTAATTAATGGAGGTTTTCCATGCGTAAAGAGAAAAAGCGGGGCATCTATATTGCTCCCGGTCGAAAACCCTGGCCACATGAAATGCGAGTAGCTGAATTACTTGCACTTAGTGGGCATTATGTTGAGTTTCTTGAAGAATCGTCTTTACATACAGCTGATATTCGTTTGGATGGGGTAGAATTTGAGATAAAATCACCTGAATCTTTTAATTCGAACACATTTGAACATAAACTAAAAGACGCCACAAATCAATCTCCAAATCTCGTTATTGACTCTTCCCGTATCAAGAAAGTCCGAGACGCCAAAATACGCAATTTTTTGGTAAACCAGGCTAAAAAGCAAAAGCAAATCAAAAAGATGCTTTTCATAACAAAGCAAGGCCGTATCATTGACATTTTTGGATTATTTTGATACAATTAAAGTATCGAAGTCCCTGCAGGGCGCAGTATGTGCTTAGCGTGGGGGCTTCTTTTTTATCACTAGTTAGAGTTTTTTGGTGTGGTCGAGGAAGTAGTGGCCGAGCTTGTCGTCATATTTGTAGACGATTTCCCATTTGGCAAGGTTGGACTCGAATGGATCGACTTCATTATAGGCACCGATGAGGTCGTCTTCATCCCAATTAAGGCCAGAGTAAAGATAGCCAGTTTCGGCAGTTCCACTATAGAGGCCAGTCGTCACCTTGATGGTTCGATTAGATTTGTATGCCTTATCAACAACTAGGCAGGTCATTTCAGGCGGTTCGGCTGCGTCGCAAACTGAGTAGGCTGTAAGGTTATAGATATCCCCATCCTTAACGTAATATCCACTACTGGTTTCGTAGTAAGGACTCGATTTTAATGTATCGCCGTCGTTAAATAAAAGCGAATACAGCTCCCTAAGTTCGTCTATGCCAATCTTGTCATAGCCCTTCCTGACAGCATAGTCAATTACTGCTTGTTCTTTTTCCTCATAACTTAGGTCTTTTGCGTAAGTGGTGCCGTCACCAAAATACTTAATATTGTAATCTATGCAGGCATTCACATCACGAAAATACTTTTGAGTGAGACCGGCGAGGGGCTCGTCTTCAAAGGAGATTTCTTCCATGCGATTAGCATTAATGTAATAGCCAATAGCGCAACCGGTAATAACAATAGCCACAAGCACTACAAGAATAACCGTAACCAGTTTGTTACTAGAAAACTTTTTCTTTCTTCTCATGGTTAAATTATATCACGTTTATGGTTAAATTTATGAGCCAAAGATAAAGGTAAACCACTGTTCGTAGTTGGCGGGTTCTTCAACGGTTTCTTCAACCGTCACGCCATCATGTTTGTGCTTAGCATAGTCGGAATTGTCTGGCAAATAAATCAGTGTTTCCCCTTCACCGATTTTATTCTGACGAGCGCGAGCGGCAAGTTCCTGATATTCTTCCGAAGCATAGTATCTGTTCTCTAGTTCTAGTGATTCTATTTCTAGTTGAAGAATGTCACGCTCGTAGCGTTTGGCGACGAGGCGCTGTTCTAGTTCCCAGTTCCTACTCATAGCAGAGATGGCGCTGAATGTCCAGGCAAGACAAGCCAGAACGGCGAGCGAAAAAAAGATACGCTCGCGAGAAAAACCACGCTTAATACGAAGTTTGAGCCGGCGGAAACTAGTCTTGATGCGTTCCATTTATGCTTTTTTATTATAGCATTTTATGCTAGAATGAGTCTAGCTCTTGGGGGCGTAGCTCAGGGGTTAGAGCAGGCGGCTCATAACCGCTTGGTCGTTGGTTCGAAACCAACCGCCCCCACCAAGGGGCTATTTTTTATTTGAGGGTCTTCGTAGGTATTCCAATAGTAGGTCTTCGTTGCAG
>CAYSIB010000001.1:0-96319 GCA_964431025.1 uncultured Candidatus Saccharibacteria bacterium | reverse complement strand
CGGCAACCTCGAAGTTAACAGCTTCTTGCTCCACCATTGAGCTACCCGGGAATGTGAGACTTATTATACACCTAGTCTGTCATTATTTCAAGCCCGTTGTCTAGAAAAAGGGGCGCTAAAGAGCGCCCCGAGGCTGAATATCAGCCATGTCCGAAAGTATTTCCATTTGAGTCTACGCCACCGTGATAGTGACCTTTAGGACCATTTGAGGGACCAAACATTTCCCAACTTCCGTCGGAGTATGACTTGATTAAGCCACCGTCATCGCCTTTGCCGATAAAATTACCGTCCATAGCATCAAGGAAAATATCCTCAAGATCACGATTGGCTTCTCTGGAATTTTCAAAGGTTCCATCCCATTCTCTACTGCTTCCCATAACGTACCTCCTTATAACAAGCTAGGGTTAATCGGACAATTGTATTATATAATAAGATTTTGAATTTTGCAAGTATTTTTAGTTTGAAAATTTTTAAGGTTTGTGATAGAATAAAAGGAGTTATTTTTGGGCTTTCTTTTGGCATTTTTGTCTTAAAGGGGCACAGTAAAAGAAGGGAGAACAGGGATGAGCTCACAGGAAAAAGTGATTCGGATTGCAGGGTCTATTACTGTTGATGAGCTGGCAAATTCTCTGGGTCTCTCGGTGACTACCCTGATTGGGCAACTTTTTAAAGAGGGGATTGTAGCGACGATTAATCAGCGTCTTGATTATGACACTGCTGCGATTATCATTGATGAGCTAGGGATTGAGGGGGTGAGGTTAGAAAAGAAGAACTCTGCCACAAAAATTAGTGAGATTAGACATGAACTATCTGATAAAGCGGTAGAGCGTCCACCAGTGGTGGCGGTGATGGGACACGTTGACCACGGTAAAACTACTCTTCTAGATACGCTTCTCAATAAGAAAACCGTAGACGCAGAGGCGGGTGGTATTACGCAGCATATTTCTGCTTATCAGTTAGAGCATGAGGGCAGAAAGATTACCTTCCTAGATACCCCTGGACACGAGGCTTTTGCGGCGATTCGTCAGCATGGTGCGATGCTAACAGATATCGTGGTAATTGTGGTGGCGGCAGATGACGGCGTGAAACCACAGACAGTAGAGGCGATCAAGTTTGCTCAGGGGGCAAATGCCAAGATTATCGTCGCAATCAACAAGATTGACCGCGAGGGTGCAGATATTCCACGCACGATGGCAGATTTGGCGCAACATGGACTCCAGCCCGAAGAATGGGGTGGCGATATCACGATGGTGCCGATTTCTGCGAAGATGAATCAGAACCTGGATAAACTGCTAGATATGATTCTCTTGATTGCGGATATGGAAGAGCTGAAGGCGGATGTTGAGATTCCAGCAGAAGGTCTGGTGATTGAAAGCCACATGGAAACAGGGAAAGGCTCGGTGGTGAATCTACTAATCACTGGCGGCGAGCTCAAAACTGGCGAGTTTATTGTGGCGGGAAACACCTACGCCAAGATTAGGACGATGCTAGATTGGAAGGGTAAGCCGAAGGGCAAGGCGACGCCGTCTACGCCTGTAACGGTAACTGGGTTTAAGGAGCTACCTAACTTCGGTGATAAGTTTGTAGAGGTAGCAGATGAGAGAACGGCGAGAAAGATGGCGCTTCTTAACGCTAATGCTTCGGCCTCTGACTTAGCATCTTCTAACGTGACCTCTACGGATCTTCTGAGGATGATGAACACGGCGGACAATTCTAAGGTGTTTAACGTGCTGATTAAAGGTGATGTGCTGGGTTCGGTTACATCGGTAGTAGATTCTCTTAAAATGATTGACACTAAAGGGGAAGTGACCCTTAACATTGTAGCAACTGGTGTGGGCGATGTAACAGAGAACGACGTCTATATGGCGACGGGCGAAAATACCGTGATTTATGGGTTTAACGTGACAGTGCCAACAAATATTTCCAAGATGGCAGCCAGAGACGGCGTAGCGATTAAGTGCTATAAGGTGATTTATGAGCTTCTAGATGACGCTAAGCACGAGATGGAAAATCTCTTGGATGCAGAAGTGGTTGAGGAAGAAACTGGCGAAATGAAGGTGGAAGGGGTGTTTAGAACAGAGAAGACCTCGATTATCGCTGGTGGTGAAGTCTTGCGCGGAAAGGTGACGGCTGGGATGCTGGCTAGAGTGATGAGAAATAAAGAACAGATTGGCGAAGTAGAAGTAACCAGCGTTCAAAAAGAGAGAATTGATGTGCCAGAGTTAGTAGAGAAGGAGATTGGAGGTCTGGCGCTCAAGACGGAACATAAGATTAACCTTCAGATTGGCGATAGACTGAAATTCTTTACAAGAGAGATGAGAAAGAAAACACTATAACAAAAAAACAAGAGCAATTGCTCTTGTTTTTTTGCACTATTCCGCTTATACTTAAATTATGAAATTTGACGACAATTTTCTTGCCCGGGTGGGGTTGTCGGAACTCCCAATGGATCAAAAAGAGGATTTTCTAGCTCATGCTAAGGAAGAGCTAGAGATTAGGGTTGGTAATAAAATGAGCCAGAATTTGTCTGAGGCTCAGATTGCGGAATTTGAAGGCATCATGGCGAATGACCAGCAGGTGATTAGGAAAGTTGTCTCTGAGCTAGGGATGGATTTTAGGACGGATCCGATTTATCAGAATTTGCTTGAGAGTTATGGTGTAAAAGAGGGGACTTGGGAGATTATCGGGGAATATCTGTCGATTAAGTGGGTACAGAAAAATTGTCCAAACTATAATCAGATAGTGCAAGATACGATTGCTGAACTAGAAGCGGAAATTAAACAAAACAGCGCCAAGATTTTGGCGGCTTAGGCTATTTGGCATAGCCATTTAAGAAGGATTTTGCGTCCATGATTTTCCGGCCGGCAGGCTGGATTTCGTCTATTATGAGGATGCTTTTGTCATAACACTGTATGTACAAAGTATGTACATTTTTGGCGCATTTTGTGATTTCTTCAGGGGTGGCGACATGAGCAGAAATAATGATGCAATCTAGGCCGAAAAGCTGATATTTACTCTTAGGGAAGCCGGAGAAGGCGCGAATCTGGTTAAGTAGCTCTGTGGCAGTCTTTTTGTCGGGGTTAAGAGGCGACATGGATTTGTCGAATTTCTGAGTGAAGGTGGCCTTGTCGTCGTCTTGAGAGGTGGACGGGCAGGTCTCAGAGAGAGGTCTATCGGACAGATGGCCAACTAGCCACTTAGCGCCAGCAGAAGCGAGCTTCTGATAGATTGCTTGTTTGTATTCCGAAGAAGAGACGACGGTGTTCCCAAAAATATCTTGTTCAGTTAGGGTAGTTTGGTAGAAAATGGGGCCGGCGTCCATGGCGGGAACGAGTTTCATAACAGAGACGCTAAAGGTAGTGTCGCCGTTTAAAATGGCGGTCTCGATAGGGGAGGAACCACGATAAAGTGGTAAAAGAGAAGGGTGGATATTTAAGATACCTTCTGGCTCAAAGAGGTCGAGGATGTCATTTTTAATCATGATACCAAAAGAAGCTAGGACGCCGTGGAGCTCGCCAGTCTTGTCGGCAGATTTGAGGCGCTTAACCTCTTCTAGGTCGGCTTTTTCGCGGGCGTGAAAAACAATCTCAGAGCCAGCATTTTTTAAGGTCTCTAGGGTATAGTCGGCGAGAGGGCCGTTGCCAAAAAAGATGATTTTTTGATTAGTCATCAGGGAAGAGATCCTTGTTTCCTTTAACATATTTGTTGTAGTCGAGAGGAACAAGATTCCCTTGGTCGTCCAACTTATAAAAGGCGTCGGCGTCGTCTTTGATGTGATCAATGAAAAGAATGCCGTCTAGGTGGTCAATCTCGTGCATGAGGGTGCGAGCGAGATAATCTTCCGCCTTGATGCGGACCTCGGTACCGTCTTCTAGAAGGGCCTTGATTTTGACCTTTCTTGGACGAGGGACGAGACCGTAAACCTCTGGAACAGAGAGACAGCCCTCGTAATCTTTAGTGGTTTTACCATCGGTTTTGATAATTTCTGGATTGATGAGTGCGGTAAAGCTAACGTTGTCTTTGTTTTCTAGATCGTCGCGGACGATAATAATGCGACGGTTAATACCAAGTTGAGGGGCAGCCATGGCAGCAGAAAGTTCATAGGGGTGATCTTCCTCCCATTCTAGGGAGTTTTTGGTCATTTTGGCGATGATATCTTTGATTTCATCATCAATAATACCCACGCGGGTGGATTTTTTACGAAGTAAAGGGTTAGGGGTGGTAATAATTTCCATTCTGCTTATTATAACATATCCTGGGATTAATAAAAAGGGAGGTATGCGTCCTGTGGTGGCGTTTTCGTAGAGATGTCGGGTTTTGCGTTTACGAGAGTTGCTACGATGAAAATATGATAAAGGTGCTAGTGTATGGAGGTGAGAAAAACGCTAGAAGGGCGGCCTGGTTTCTGGGGAGGGAAATGCCACTCGAGATAAAATGTTTGACTACTGAGAAGGATTTTTTGGAACTAAGTACGGCAAAGATAGTAAAGGAGACAGATAACGCTCTCTGTCCGTTGATCGGAAGAAATGAGGTGATTGTGTTGGCAGATCCGCTGAATGCGCTAGCTACAGAGGAGATATTGAAGAATAGATATCCAGAGCAGAAATTTGTAGGGTATGGCCATGGGATAGCGCGATTAATTAAGCGACTCAAGGCGGTGTATGTGGTGGTGGCGCAGAAGATACGGAGGATGGAAGTGTACCAGAGAATAAAGGCGGAATGTCAGCAGACAGAGATTAGGGAATCAGACGGGTGGGAGTGGAAGGAACTGATAGAAAATGGTACACCGGGGAAAGAAGAAATCATGGAAAAGGTAAGATCGGCGCAAGGTGCGCCGATTGTGGTTTTTCATCCAGAAGTGCCCTGTTTTAGGATGAAAGAGGTGGTGGATTGGCGGAATGAGGTGATAGATATGGAAGAGGAGCTTTTGAAATCAGTCAAGGTGGAGCTGGGACTGAAAAACTGGTATTAGCTAGAGTAGAGAGGGTGGGTCGATAGAAAAATGAAGTTTTGGGTTGGGTGGAAGGGAAGAAAGGACAGAGAGAAGGGTGGTGCGCGAACGGCTATGGATGACTATTTGCCAGGTATAACCTAGGGCAGTATGCTCGTGGAAGGCTGGGGTAGGCTGGCTGACAATGATTTTGGTGCCATAGGTAGATTTGAGGTAGGAATAGTACTTCTTGGCATATTTGATGGCAAGAGACTCAGTTTTGTAGGTAATGGAGAGCTTAGCAAGATAGTAAAATGGGGGGAAATGGCCGTGCTGACGCATTTTTAAGATGTGATTATAGAAACTTTGATAGTCATTTTTTAGTGCCGAGGTGATAACGGGGTGGTCGGGCTGATAAGTTTGGACAAAAACATCGGCGGCGTCAAGATGACCGCGACCGACGCGACCGATAACTTGGGTTAAGAGGTGGAAGGTCTTTTCTTCGGAGGAGAAATCAGGGAGGGAAAGACCAGCGTCGGCTTGAACGATGCCAACGGTGGCAAGAAGGGGAAGATCTAGGCCTTTAGCGATGGTTTGGGTGCCGACGATAATGTCGTAATCGCCAGATTTTACCTCTTTAAACTTAGAATTTAATGTTTCTTCTTTGGTGTTGTCAGCGTCAAAACGAGCGATTTTGGCCTTAGGAAAGAGCTTTTTTAGCTCAGATTCGAGGAGTTTGGTGCCAAAACCTTTGTGGATGATGCTAGGGTGTTTACAATCTGGACAGGAAGAGGGGACGTTACTGGTGTAGCCACAGGTGTGACAGACGAGTTTATAGCTGTCGCTGTGCAAGGTCAGAGGTAGATAACAACTAGGACAGAGGGCCTGCCAGCCGCATTTTTCACAGATAGTAAGAGGGGCGGAGCCACGACGATTATGGAAAATGAGGGTTTGGCGGTGTTTCTTGAGGTTTTCTTCGATGTTTTTTAAGAGTTCGTCAGAAAAATAGCGATTCTTGGAGAAGAGAAGGGGATCTCTTAAGCTGATGACGTGAAAATTAGGGGCAATGGCGGTTGATTTGGCCTTTTTATCTAGGGTGACGAGCGAGTTTTTGGAGTTTGCGAGATAATAATCGGTAGCAAGAGGGGTAGCAGTACCAAAAATACAAGGGATTTTAAGGGAACTAGACATGAAACTGGCCAGGCGGAGAGCAGAGTATTTAGGGGTGTTTTCTTGGAAATAGGTAGATTCGTGGGCTTCGTCGATGATGACAAGCCCGAGGTCTTTGACAGGGGAGAGGAGGGCGGAGCGCGGGCCGATAATGATTTGAGGCTCGGCGGAGTTTAGGATTTTTTCCCAGATAAGATGGCGCTCAGCTTCGGTTTGTTTAGAGTGGATAAGACAGATGTGGGTTTTGAAGGTGCTTTCAAAAACTTGGACCAGCTGGGAAGTGAGGGCGATTTCGGGGACCAAAAGGATAGTGGATTTTTGGGCCCGTAAGGCGTTCTCGGCGAGTTTGAGGTAGATGTTGGTTTTACCACTACCGGTAACGCCGTGGAGGAGTTTGGTAGGCGTGGAGATGGTCTCAAGGGCACTCAGGGCATGTTTTTGGGCTAGGTTAAGAGCGATAAATGAGGCTTGTTCAGACAAATAGTGGTTTCCGGGGCACCGGCTGCGCGGCCCGTCGTCACGGGCGCTCCGCCTATCGCCCGCTCCCGTTGTCGCGGAGATCCCCGGAAACCCTATTTGCTCTGACAAGCCCTTCCTGCGCTTTTTGCCCAAACCTTGGGGGAGGAAGAGTTTGGCGGCGAGGGGGAGGGGAGTGAGATAGTATTCGGAGAGCCAGAGGATGGATTTTAGGATATGGGAGGGAAGAGGAATGTCATAGAGGAGGCGGGTGATGGGTTTAGTAGGGAAGTCAACAGAGGTGACTTTTTTGGTGACGATACCGAAGGTTTTGCCGCGTCCGAGAGGGATTTCGATGATGTGGCCGGGTTTTAGGGGTAACTCTGAGGAATAGGTCAAAATTCCGATGCTATCGGAGCGAAAAATACGAATAGGGATGACCTCATAAAACATAGTTACATTATACCAGTTAAAGGGGGTAGATAAAAATGTTGTAAAAAATACATATTTTTAAGATTTGATGTATAATAAAAGTAAGTTAAAAAAGCGAGGTAATATGTTGGATGTTTTTATCACATCAAGGGTGAGGCGGAAGATTTTAGTGGTTTTTGCGAAATATCCAGACTTTAAGACGCATGTGAGAGGTCTTTCGAAGCTAATTAAGGAAGACGCAGGTAATATTCAGAGAGAATTAAAGCGGCTTGAGAAAGGGAACTTTTTGATTGTGACAAAAAGGGGGAATACCAGTATTTACCAGACGAATAAACAATTCCCGCTCCTAAAAGAACTACAAAGCATGGTGATAAAAAGCCAACAAATGTCAGACCGCAAGGGCCAGCAGAGTAAGACAATTGGCTAATGAATAAAATTTTTGAACAGCTGATGCAAATCAGGGGGATTAACAGGGGTTTTTTGCGGCCAAAATACGAAGGTCTGGCGCCGGCAGAGGAGCTACCAGATATGAACAAAGCCGTTAAAAAATTGGTTCAGGCAAGAGACAAACAAGAAAAAGTGCTGATTTATGGCGACTATGACGTGGATGGAGTAACGGCGACGACCATCCTGAAAGAGACTCTAGAAATGATGGGATTTTTAGAAGTTATGACGATGCTTCCGGACAGATTTTTGGATGGATATGGAATGAGTAAGAGACTAGTAGAGCGGGTGAAGAAAGAGGGGGTTAAACTAGTTGTAACGGTGGACTGCGGAAGTAATAATCCAGAGATAATTACAGAACTCGCACTTTCTGGAATAGAGGTGGTGGTGACAGATCACCATGAGCTGATGGGGGAGGTGCCAAAGGACGCAGTGGCGGTAGTGAATCCGAAGCGGCCGGAGTTTAGGAAGAAAATTTTGGCTCGTCAGGCGGAAATGTTAGATGGAAAAGAGGTTAAAGATATTTCTGGGCTAGAAGAGCTATCAGGGGCGGGAGTGGCGTTTATGCTAGCAAGGGCATTAGTAAATGCTGGACAGATCAAAGAGGGGCAGGAGAAGTGGCTGCTTGATCTTGCGATGATTGGAACGATCTGTGATGCGATGAAGCTGGCTCGCGACAATCGGATTATCTGTAAATATGGAATGGTTGTGCTAAAAAAGACCAGAAGGCCTGGACTAAAGGAACTGATGCGGGTGGCGGGGGTGAAAACCCTTAATACGGATGCGATCGGATTTCAGATTGGGCCGAGGTTAAATGCGGCTGGAAGAATGGAGACGGCGGAACTGGCGCTTGAACTGCTCACAACAGAGAGAAAAACCGAGGCGGCAAGGTTGGCGGAGGAGTTAAATCGGCTGAATAGTGAGCGGAGGAAGCAGCAGGAAGAGGCGGTATCTGAGGTAGAAAAACAGGGGGAGATAAAAGAGCCAGTGATGGTAGTACAGGGTAAGTGGCATGAGGGGATTGTCGGGATTATCTCTGGGAAACTAACAGAGAGATATAAGAAACCAAGTTTTGTACTAACAGAGGTAGATGGAGCATTAAAGGGGTCGGGTAGGAGCTTTGGGGAGTTTAATTTAGCACTAGCGATATCAGAGTGCCAAGATTTATTAATTGGTGGCGGTGGTCATGCGGCGGCGTGTGGTCTGAAGCTTAAAAAAGAGAACTTTGAAGAGTTTAAGCGCAAGGTAAATAGCTATTATATGGGGTTGGGACTTAAAAACCAAGAGAGATTTTTGGACACCAGGGAGGATCTGGCCGTGGAAGAACTAGGGGAGCTGAATCTAGATTTGATTGACGAAATGAGAGAGATGGAGCCATTTGGTGAGGGGAATCCAGAGCCGGTATTCTTACTGCCAGAGGTGTTTGTGTTGGATGCTAATAGGATGGGGACAGAGGGACAACATTTAAGAATGTTAGTTAGGGGTGAGGATGGAAAAACGATGAAGCTAGTGGCGTTTAATGCGGAAGGGGATTGGTTGGAGCTAAAGCCCGGAGGGAGAGTGAACGCTTGGATTACGCTAACAGAGAATGAATGGAATGGGATAAGGAGTGTAGAGGGGCGAATCTTGAAACTTGGGTATTAAAAAGTGTTGAATTATCTTTAAATATCTGGTATAATGAGTGGCAATATGGCAATAAAAGTTACAAGAAAAGACCAGAGTGAGGCGAATGAGAACATTATTCGTCGTTTCAACCGCAAGGTTTTACAGAGTGGTGTGATGCCACTAGCTAAGTCTCAGACTCGTTTTTCTAAGCCAATTTCTAAGAGAGAACGCCGCAAAAAAGCAATTCTTCGCGAAATCAGAAAAGCTGAAAAAACTGAGCGCATGAAACTTGGACTAAAGTAAATCCATGAAAAAACGCCCAATCTTGGCATTTTTCTAGACTCGCTCTACAAGTAGTAGCACTTCGTCTAGAGAAAATACCAATCTAGGGTGTTTTTTCTATGGATTTGATATAATGGAGGAAAGGAGAAATATGATTATATTTTTTGGGCCGGCTGGCAGCGGAAAAAGCACACAGGGGAGAATAATTGCGGACAAGTATGGGTGGCGATGGCTGTCGGTGGGGCAGGTTCTAAGAGATGCGGGGGAATTTGATGAGATCTTGAAGAAGGGGGAGCTGGTTGACGACGAGACCGTAGTGAGACTGATGAATAAACAGATTGAGTTTGCTGAGGCAGAGGGGATGGAAGTGGTGCTAGATGGCTATCCAAGAGATACGAAGCAAACTGAGATTATGCTAGCGGATGAGAACTCGAAATTCTTTAGTAATATTAAGGGCGCGATCGTGCTAGAGGTGCCGGCAGAAGAACTATGGAAACGTATCGCCGAGCGTGGGCGTGAAGACGATACGGAAGAGGTGGTGAAGCGCCGATTTGAGATTTTTGAACAAAATATTTGTTCAATTTTGCCTCTGTTAGAGAAGAAAGGTGTGCCAGTTAAGAAGGTTGACGGCGTGGGGAGTTTTGATGAAGTGACTGAGCGGGTGGTAAAAGTTGTTCAGGAACTGATGCCGGATAGTCCAGAAGTATGGAAGGACGACGAGGTTGATTCGATTGAAAATGATGCAAGAGAAAGAGAAAAGAGTTATGGAGAATAAAGAAACAGAACTGAAGCGCAAAATTGAGGCGATGAGAGAAGGGGGCAAGATTTTGGGTGGACTGCTCCGGGATCTCAAAGAGTATGTAAAGCCTGGGATGAGCGAAAAAGAAATTGATAAGTGGGTGCGTGATGAGGTAGTAAAACGGGGAGCGATCGTGGCTTATGATGAGCTGGAAGAGAAATTCCCTGGGGCGATTTGCATCTCGACGAACGAGCAGTTGGTGCACGGAGCGCCATCTGATTATGTATTAGAGGAGGGGGACAAGGTATCCTTTGATATGGTGATTAAATATAAGGGGTACTACACTGATTCTGCCTTTACGATGTTGGTAGGAGGAACTGGTTCTCCAGCGGTAAAACGGATGCTTTCGGTGACGGAAAGTGCGCTTTATGAAGGAATTGAGCAGGTTAAGCCGGGCGCAAAACTAGGTGACATCGGCTATGCAGTAGAAAAAGTGCTAGAAAAGGGAAAATTAGGGGTAATTCAGAACTACGTGGGGCATTTTATTGGGAATAAAATGCACTTATCGCCAGATGTGCCGAATTATGGCAAGAGAGGACGTGGCTATGAACTAAAGGTGGGAGATACGCTTTGTATTGAACCGATGGCGTCGCTAGGGAAGCCGGCCAATCACATATTGGAGGATGGTAGTGGCTGGACGGTGGTGATGAATGATGGCAGCTTTGGGTGTCATTTTGAGCATACCATCCTAGTAACTGAGGATGGTTACGAAATATTGACACTTCCAGAATAAAATAGCTTATGCTATAATCAGGTTATGGATGAAGTCTCTAAGTTTGCTGTTGGCCTAGATGTGGGGACGGAAAATGTCCGTGCCGTGGTGGCGACCGTTGGAAAAGACGGCGGTATATCTGTAGTGGGCTATAATGAGGCGCCAAATGCTGGTATGAGAAAAGGGGTGGTGGCGAACTTGACTGGACCAGCGGAATCAATCGATAGGATGCTGGGCGAAGTAGAGCGAATGAGTGGGTTCGAGGTGAACTCGGCCTATGTCTCGATTAACGGTGCGCACGTGATGAGCGTAAAAGCGGCGGGGATGATTGCAGTAGGGGCGGAAGATCACGAGATTAATGATGATGATTTAGCTCGAGTAGAGCAGGCGGCGGTGGTCGGTAGAGTGCCGGCTAATAGAGATATTTTGGACGTTTTGCCACTTTCTTACACGCTGGACGGTCAGGCAGGAATTAAGGATCCGCTGGGGATGACTGGTTCTAGATTAGAGCTGGAGGCGAGTGTGATTTCTGCATTGGCGCCAAATGCGATTAACTTAAGAAAAGCGACAGAGGGGGCAAAAGTTGAGGCAGAGAAGCTAGTACCAAGCGTAGTGGCGGCGGCTAGGGCAGTACTCTCTGAAAAGCAGATGGAAAATGGCGTAGCTGTGATTGATCTTGGTGGGGCGACAACCAGCGTAGCGGTGTTTGAAGAAGGTGATTTGCAATATGTAGGCGTGGTACCAGTGGGGGCACATAATATCACAAATGATCTCGCGATTGTGCTTCAGATTGAGCCGGAAATTGCGGAAGATATCAAGAGAAGATTTGTAGTGAAGCCAGAGGGCGACGCAAGTGGTGAAATTGTCATCAGAAAAGGGCGTGAAGAAACTATCTTCCAGAGAGCTGAAATTAACGAAATTATCGAAGCAAGGCTTTATGAAATCTTTAACGAGGTGAGAAAAGAGCTAAAAATTGCAAAATATGACAGAAGATTACCAGAGGGAGTGGTGCTAGTTGGGGGTGGTGCAAAGTTAAAAGATATTACGGTGTTTGCAAAAGAAGCGCTTGAAACTTCGGCAAAAATTGGAGTGCCAAAGGGACTTGGCGGAGTGGCTGATGCAATTGAAAAGCCAGAGTATGCGGCAGCCGTGGGGCTGGCGCTGATGGCGGCTAAAGAGAGCGGACAGGCGGCAGCACGCGGGGGTAAATCTAGTAAGACTAAGAAGTCTGGCGGCGGTTTCTTTTCTAAAATTTTCAAAAAGTTCTAAGCAGCTCTAAAGTTGTGTTATAATAAGGGGTAATTATAAGTAGTGAGGATATGATATGCCCGAAATTAAGCCAACAGAGGTGGAGAGCACAGCAAGCATTAAAGTAGTCGGGGTCGGCGGTGCCGGCGGTTCGGCTGTAGACAGAATGAAAGAGGTGGGTCTCAACGGGGTAGAGTTTGTAGCAGTTAATACTGACGCACAGGCACTTCACCATTCTAGCGCGGACAATAAAGTTCATATTGGTAAGGGCCTAGGCGCTGGTGGCGATCCAGAGAAGGGTCGTGAAGCTGCAGAAGAGAGCCGCGATCAGATTGGCAAGGCACTGGATGGGGCAGATATGGTCTTTATCACCTTGGGTGCTGGTGGTGGTACTGGTTCTGGTGCTGGTCCAATTGTGGCACAAGAATCTCACAATCGCGACATCCTCACCGTGGGCGTAGTGACAAAACCATTTACCTTTGAGGGTGCAAAGAGAAGAGAGAATGCTGAAGAGGCAATCGAAAAGCTTTCTCACGAAGTTGACGCACTTATTACCATTCCTAACGATAGATTACTCCAAACAATCGATCCAAGAACTCCACTACTTGAAACCTTTAAAATTGCGGACGATGTGCTTCGTCAGGGCGTACAAGGTATCTCTGAACTTATTACCGAACACAGCTTGATTAACCTTGACTTTGCCGATGTGAAGGCAATTATGAAGAATGCTGGCTCGGCATTGATGGGCATTGGTCGTGCATCTGGAGAAAACAGAGCAGTGCTGGCTGCGCAACAGGCAATTGAGTCACCACTAATTGAGGTAAAGATTGAAGGTGCAAGAGGCGTACTCTTCTCTGTGGCTGGTGGATACGACATGAGCATGTCAGAAATCCAAGAGGCTGCAGAGGTGATTACTGGAGCTGTTGCGGCGGATGCAAATATTATCTTTGGTGCATCGATTCGCCCAGAACTTGAGGATGAAATCGTCATTACAGTGGTAGCAACTGGATTTGACAGCGATTATTATCGTGCAATTGACAGGGAAAGAGAAGAAGCTGCTGCTAAGGCTGCAGAAGAAGCTGCCAAGGCAGAGGTGGTAGAAGAAACCGCAATCGAAGAGATTAGCGACGATAAGCCAACGGTAGCCCAAGAAGATTTCGTCTCTAAGGAGGGGAAGGCGAATATGTGGGACTCCATCCGGAGCGAAGAAGTGGAAGAAGATTTGGACGTTCCGCCAACGCTGAGAGCAAAGCTCAGAAGGAAGAAGTAAATAAGCATTAGCACTCTCAATACGAGAGTGCTAATTTGGTGCACTTGGAGGTAAAATGGGGCTAAAAATCAAAATCGGAGACAGCAAAGTCTTAGAAAGTCGCGAAGCGATGGACGGGACAATGATTCGGCGTCGCAGGGTGACTTCTGATGGCAAAATCCGGTTCACGACTTATGAGCGCATTGAGATGCCTACTATCATGGTGAGAAAACGCAGCGGTAACAGGGAAGAATTTGACCGCGATAAGCTGATTACCTCTGTAAAGCGTAGCGTAGGGAAATTCTTTAACTCGTCACTGGAAGTGGAAGAAGTAGTAGACAAGGTGATGGATAGAATCTATGACCTTGGAGCGGAGGAGGTAACTTCTAAACAGATTGGCGAATTAACTTTGGACGTTTTGGCTGAGGTGAATGAGGTGGCATACGTAAGGTTTGCGAGCGTATTCCAGGAGTTTACGAGCTTGGCGGAATTTGAGCAAATTATTAAAGAACAGAAGCAGAAAAAGGAGGGCAAAAAATGAGAACAGTGATTGTCTGGAATGAACAGACAGATTACGCTAGAGAAGTGAGAGAATGGCTGGACGAGTTTTCTCGCGTAGTGGGAGAAGACAGAATTCAAAGCATTGATCCGGAAACGAGGGATGGTGCAGATTTTGCGGCGGCTTATGATGTAGTGGAGTATCCAACTATCTTGGCACTAGATGATAATGGAAAGGTGCTGTCGTTTTGGCGGGGGACGCCACTACCTCAGATAGAACAAGTGGCTTATTGGGCGGGAAACTAGTTGATTTTTATAGCGGTTAAGATTTCTTTCTAGCCAGTTTATGATATAATTGAGTCAATGGAACTGCGAGAGGCCGCTAACGAAATTTTTGCGTGGGCAAGAGCGCATCGGACTGATGCGCTGGCTTTGACGTGGGAAAATCACTCTAGAGGTGCGGCAGAAGTGGCAGAGCGAATCGCAAAACATGCCGGAATGGACTCAGATAAAGCGTATGCGATGGGTTTGCTGCATGATATTGGACGCTATAAGGCCGTAAAAACTGGCATGAATCATACGATTTATGGCTATGAACTCTTGATGGAAAAGGGAATGCCGGAAATCGCCAGAATATGCTTAACTCATTCGTTTAATCCAAAGGAAAAAGTGCAGATTTTGAATTTGGATGATCCAGAGAAGACGGCTTTTGTGAGGGATTATGTGCTGAATACGGAATTTGATGACTATGACAAGCTGATACAGCTGGCGGACTTTATGTCGGGGTCACACGGGGTGACGACGATTGAGCGAAGATTCTGTAGCGTGCTATCTAGGCACGAACTCCCAGAGCCACAAAAAGTACTAAAGACTCTGTATGAGCTAAAAGAATATTTCGATAAGAAATGTGGAGTGAAAAATATTTACAGTTTGTTTGAAGAAGAAATTGCGCAAGCAGAGATTAGGGGGATACCGGGAGATTTAAGAGAGTTTAATAAAAACGAGGAGGAGAAATGAAGTATCAACCAAGAAAAAGAGCAATTGAATACGAAAAAGCGCTAGTAGAGTGGTGGAAGAAGAATAAGATTTTTGAGAAGTCGGTGAATGCTCGTGATGTTGATAATTCCTACGTTTTTTATGATGGACCTCCGTTTATTACGGGTATGCCACATCATGGTACGCTCCTCTCCTCGATTGTAAAAGATGCTGTGCCGAGATTTTGGACGATGCGTGGAAAGCGCGTAGAAAGACGCTGGGGTTGGGATTGTCACGGTCTTCCAGCAGAGAATTTTGTAGAGAAACAGCTGGGCATTACAGACCGTAGACAGATTGGTGGAACGGGCGAGAATGCAATTTCGCTAGAGAACTACATCATTAAAGCGCGCGAAAGCATGGTAGCAAATAGTGAAACTTGGGAAAGTACGATTGAGAGAATCGGACGTTGGGTAGATTTCAAAGGCGCATATCGTACGATGGATAAGGACTTTATGGAGTCGGTCTGGTGGGCGTTTAAGACGCTTTATGAGGCTGGAAAAATTTATGAAGGCCGTAAAGTTTTGATGTATGATACGAAGTTTGCGACACCGGTTTCTAAGGCGGAAGTGACCATGGATAATGATGCATATCAAGAAGTCACCGACCCGAGTGCGTTCGTTAAATTTAGGTTGGTGGCAGATTGCGATACTTTGCTTTCGAGCTCCCCAGCTCGTCAGAAAATGTCACACGCTGGTAAACGTCAGGAATATACATTTTCTGACTCGCAGGTAGAAAAGGAACAGTCGCTCGAGAAGCAAAGTATCGAACAATCTGCTTCAATCTTCATGCTCGCATGGACGACGACGCCATGGACCTTGATGGCGAACAGGATGCTCGCGGTGAAAGCGGATGCGGAATATGGCCTATATGAAATCGATAGCACGCAATTGATTTTGATGACGAAGCGTGCGGAAGTGATTTTCCCAGAGGAGAAGCCAACAAAAACCTTTAAGGGCGCTGAGCTGGTGGGGATGGAATATGAGAGTATCGACGGTACCAAGTGTAAGGTTTTTGCTGGAGACTTTGTAGGCGACGAGGAAGGTACTGGAATTGTTCATATTGCGCCGGCGTATGGTGAGGATGATTATGCTTTGTACTTGCAGCATGAAGATGAGGCTGAGTTTGTGGACGTGCTTGATGAGAATGGCTATTATGTTGAGCCGTGGGCAGGTAAGCTTCACGAGCTAGGCATGCGTGACACGGATGAAAACGGTATTCAGATTTGGGATGGAAATAAGTTTATTGCGAAGGTGCTAGAAGCGGCGGGGATTATTTATAAGATTGAATATATTAAACATGAATATCCGTTTAATCCACGCTCTAAACAGCGCATCATGTACCGCGCATTTCCAAGCTGGTTCTTCAATGTGACCGACCAAAAGGAAATGATGCTTGAAGAAAATGAGAATATTAATTGGTTCCCAGGATATTTGAAGCATGGACGATTTGCTAAGAATATTGAGCAGGCACCGGACTGGAATTTGTCGCGCGATAGATTCTGGGCAACAGCAATGCCGGTTTGGAAGGGTGACAAAGGAAGTGTCAAGGTAGTTGGTTCTTATGATGAGTTATACGAACTCTCTGGCGTAAGGCTAGAAGATTATCATAGGCCATGGGTGGATGAAATCGAGTTTGATATCGATGGCGAGCATTTTAAGCGCGTTGATAAGGTGCTAGATTGTTGGTTTGAGTCTGGCTCGATGCCTTTTGCGCAGCTACATTATCCGTTCGAAAATAAAGAAAAGTTTGAGAAGAATTATCCAGCAGATTTTATCGTAGAATATGTGGGGCAGGTGAGAGCTTGGTTCTATTATGTGCATACTGTAAATACAGCGCTAGCTTCGATTGGTGCGTTTGGTCCGCGTGCACAAAAGGGCGCGAAGAATGCCTATAAAAATGTGATTACGACTGGTACGCTGGCGGGGAATGACGGTAGGAAGATGTCGAAGTCGCTTGGAAACTATACTGATCCAAATGAGTTGATGGATAAGTACTCGGCAGATTCTCTCCGGTTCTTACTATTGTCTAGTCCGGTACTAGCAGGCGAAGATTTTGCGTTGCTGGACAAAGATGTCAGCGACGTAGCTAGGAAGCTTTCAATGATTTGGAATGTGTATGATTTCTTTGCTACCTACGCGAATGTCGATAATTTTGAAGGTGATGGAAAATTGCCAGAAAATATGAAGAATAGCTTGGATATTTGGATTGTGTCGAGACTGCACATGCTTAGAGACGAAATCGTGGAGGGTATGGAAGAGTATAACTTGCCAAAGGCAACAGCTGGAATTTTGCCGTTTGTGGATGACCTTTCTAACTGGTTCGTGAGAAGAAGCCGCCGGCGCTTCTGGAAGAGTGAAGATTCGGCGGACAAAGCCGAGGCTTATGCCACGCTCTACTATGTGCTTTTAACTTTGAGCAAAATTATTGCACCGTTTGTACCATTTCTTTCCGAGGAATTGTATCACAATTTGACTCAGAATACTGGCGAGTCTGACTCGGTACATCTCTTAGATTTTCCGGGTGAAGGCGAGGTGAATTTGCCGGTGATTGAACAGATGGCAAGAACGCGTGAGATTATTTCTGAGGGTCTGGCACAGAGAATGAATAGATCCGATGTGGAGGAGCAAATCAAGGTACGACAACCATTAGGGCTCTTTACTTATAGCGGTGATAAGTTGCCAGAAGAATATGAGCAAATGATTGCCGACGAGGTGAATGTTAAAAAAGTTGAACACGGTAATGCCACAAAGTTAGACAAGGCTTTGACGGACGAGCTAAGGGCGGAAGGCTTTGCGCGCGAGCTGATTCGTATGGTACAGTCGGCAAGAAAGAAGGCGGGGCTATCTGTAGATGATAGGATTAAGCTCTATGTGGAATGCACGCTGGAGCCGGAATATACTGAGATGGTAAAGACGGAAGTGCTTGCTACGGAATTTTCCAGCGCAGACAATAAGAAGAACTATGCTTATGATGAAATCGTGAAAGTTGAGGGGCGGGAAATCACGATAAGTCTAGAAAAAGCTTAGACGCTAGCTTTTTGGTGGTTTAGGAAGCGTACGAACGATGACGAACGCTATTAGGCTGGCGATAATAATACTAATTGATATTGCTACGAGAATAGACGGATATGTTTTGAACGAAGAAAAGAATAGGGCATAAATAGCTAGGCTGAAAATCCCAATAAGTGGAAGCGCAAACAGAATGCGAAGGAAGATGCTTGTGTGCGTTTTTGTTTTCTTGAGCTTATGGATGCCGTATAGTGTAAGAACTAATGAGGTAATGAGGGCTATTGCAAGTGTTAAGAGGGCAATACTATTTGATGCAAAATATGCTTCAAATCCCTCGTGACCATATTTATGCGCAAAGATTAGAGTCAAAGCTTTGAGCCCTACAGTGAAGGTGGTAGTAGGGACTACAAACGCTAAAATATTTGCTATGATGGCAATTATTCTAGCTTCGCGTAAGTAGTTTTTCATATTTTTAGTATAACATAGAATTAGCTGGAAAAAGCTTCTGCTTGATATAGAATGAATGGTTTGCTAGACTGAGGACAATAGTTCCTTAATCTGGGTGGGAGAAAGGGCCAGCTCTCAACAAAATGGCCAGCAAGATCAAACTTTTCAAAGACGAAACTCCAGGAATTGGAAAGGTGGTTTTTGATAAGGGGGTTAAGGTTAAAAACAAAGAAACAGAAATAAGAATTGCGAAGTGGCTGATTGAGAAATTTGGTGGAGAGTATAGGGTTTTAAATGAGTCTAAAATATACAGAAGAAGGACGCCGGATTTGATGCGAAATAATAGTGTACTGATTGAGATTAAAACTGCAAGTACGATAATAAGCTTTAAGAATAGACTAGGGGATAGTATGGAACAGTTGAGATATAAAAATAACAAGATGGCCAAGATTTCTAGAAAAATTGTTCTTGTTGAAGTAAGTTTTCCTATCGAGAGGAGCAGGATAAAAGATATTAAGAAGGAGATAATATTGAGATTAAAGGGGAACGATGCTTCTGAAATTGATACGGTCCTAGTTAAGGGAGTAAAGAAAAGCTACATCTTTAGACGTTAGGATAGTTTAAGTTTGTTAAACTCTTCAAAAAAGCCTCCCATAGGTCAATCTTTTTGATTGACGTGGAGGGGGGGCGCATTACCCTCTCGTGTCGTACATCCGTTCGGCATGTTGGGGGGTATTTGTATCTTTATTGTACTAGATGATGTCTTTTATGTCAATACAGTAGGGAATTTACAGAGGTGATTTGACAAGAATTGAAAAAATAAGCATAAAAGGTATTGACTTTTTAGCATAAGTGTGATAGTATAGATGTTAGTTAGATAATAAAACATTAAATCTAACAAATAAAAACTCAACAAAAAGATAAACAAGGAAACAAAACTCTATGTCTACACCCAATATCAACGTAAAGAAGAAGGCCTCAGAGCATCGATTTGCTATGCCATTTGAAGAAATAGATGGTGGCGGTGAGCTTCATAACGATAAAGAAGTTGATGAAGCTACTTTAAAGCGCGGAAGAGCTGCTCTCAAGCTTTTTTCAATTGGGGGAATCCTAGCATAAGATAGATCCCACTCTGATACTTAGAAACCGAACTTAATGTTCGGTTTTTTGTTTGGTGAAGGGGCGGACGCGGTAGTCGGAAGCGCCCGATGTTCGGAAATGCTTGACAAAGATTAGCATAAGTAGTAAGATGGCGGTAGAAAAGGTTATATATTAAAAATAAAAAAGAGGAATGACGCTATGGATGACGCACAATTCGAGCAAGAGCTCGACAAATACGTCGAACAGCTTATCAAGGACAGCAACGTTTCCGAGAAGAATGGAAATGATGCAGAGCTCCGAGAGAAAGTAAAAGAACTTTTAACAAGGGAAATCGATATTGAGCTGATGAGTCGGATATCGGAAGAGAATTCCAAGAAAATCGATCAGATGTTGGATGAGGGAAAGCTAGAGAGAGACGAGCTAAAAAACATCATCCAGTCTGAAGGAATCGACTATAACGATGTGGTAAAGACAGCAACGGAGAGGTTCCGTGAAGCATTCTCCAAGATGGTTAATGAGAAAGGAGCTCAAAATGAATAACGATCCTTGGGCCGATAGAGATGATGGCGGAAACGGAGCAGCATTATACGAGGGGTATGAAAGCGGTGAGAATGTAAAAACTCCAGAGCAGCAGATGGGTATGACCGCTGTAAAAGCCGCGGAGTTGGAATATCAAGAGAGAGCTAGGAAATCGCGTGAAAACGTCGAGAGACAGATTCAAGAAGCGAGAGAGGCTTTTGCGAGACGCTCTGTCAATATGACGCCAAGCGAAGAAGTGGCGGCAAGATCAGAAATGGCTTCGGATTTTGCAAAGAAAGCCACGGAGATAATGAACGGGGGCGGCGAAGGCGAATCTAGCCTGAAAGCGGAAATCGAAGCTCTGAAAAATACCATCGCAGATCTTAATGCAAAGATTGAAGGCTTGGAATCGATTATCCAGCAGGGTCAGGAAGAATCGGACAGGAAACTTAACAATTATGCAGAAGCAATCGCTGGAATGGCCGAGGAGCCAGGCGATGAGACGCGGGAAGAGGGCGATACTGCGGCGATGCCGGAAGACGTCCAGAATGAGCTTATCAAGAATAGCGGAATGGACTTAGCGGATGATGAAAATCACGAAGACCTTGATTTAGCAGACGGCGAAGATCGTGAAGAGATGGGATTTGCGGATGAAAGCGAAGATCGTGGCGAGCTGGATTTGATCGATATTAAACCAAAGAAGATTGATTTAAGTGAGCTTCCAGATGATATTGATTTGTTCCTTGATTTAGAAGATGAAAAAAAGGGTGCAGATAAGGGCGAAGATTTTGAAGAATTTATCTTTGACGAGTCTGAAGAACCAGAGAAAGAAGAGAAAAAGATTTCTCGTCGACAGGTGATTAAAGAACGCCTAAATAAGATTTCTAGGAATCTAAAAATAAAGGCCGTAATCGGGATTCTAGGATTACTTGGTATTTCTGGACTAGTTTATGGCGCGGCAAAAATGCAAGGAAGTCCGGAAAAGGTTATTGAGGCAACGTTTGAGGATGAGGCTAAAGACGGCGATACTGGTAGCGAAGTCGTCGATGATAATAATGCTGTAGAGGAAGAGACCAGCGCGGAGGAGAAAGATCTTTCGCAGTATGAGATGGATTTTTATATCCATAACGACAATGGAGAACGTGAAGATATCTCTGAGAACTGGTATCAAGAACTGCAGGATGGCGTAGCTAATCCGTTTGATACGGAGACTCGTGGAAGCGGCGAAGCAGTCAGTGCGGATAAGAAGGAAAGCGCGGGTGCGTTTGGTGCACCAATTTCTGATAAGGAACTTTCTGGCGATATGACTGGGCTAGAACGCGAATATGGAATTAAGAGTGCAGAACGTATGGCGGCTCAGCCGGAATATATGTTACTACGCGGCGTATTCCTCGGGGCGTTTGATAGCGGAAATGCGGCACCATTTTCGACGGCGACGAATCTTGTCTCCAGAGACGGTGCAGTTTCGCTAGGGAATCTAAATAAAGACGTAGAATATATCTCACTGATTTCTAAGGAACAGAAGCAAGATTTACTAGATACGGCAATCAAGCAATCAGTTGATTTGTTCCAAGGAACGGCGGCCGAATCCTATACGGTGAAGGCTGGGACACGCTATCTCACAATGCACTTTGAGAAGGTGACGGATGAGAATGGTGCGGAACATCTCGAGATTAAGACTGGATCTAGTGTAAAGAATGAAGACTTTGAGGTGATGCAGTTCATTAATAGTGACGGAAATAACGTTTGGGAAACGAGCGATGTAAAGATTAACGTGCTCAAGGCGATGAATCTGATTGATTCTAACTTAACACTGGAAGAAGCAGTCGAGAGCGGCGTGATGAATAGGTACACGGTGCTAGGTGAGCGCAATAAGTGTGGTGGTCAAATCGTGGTACTAGAGAAGGGAACGAAGAAGACCAACAAGGTTTCTCAGAAGAAGGTTGAGCAGACAACGAATCAGGCGGCAAATACGGAGGTGCCAACTATCGCGACTGTAACAGAAAATCCTGGAGGCTCCGAAAACCCTGGAGGTTCTGAAAATCCTGGAGGCTCCGAAAACCCTGGAGGTTCTGAAAACCCTGGAGGTTCTGAAAACCCTAACCCAAATAATCCTGACCAGCCTTTGCAGGGGAAGAGCGATTATGATACGCTCCATGGCGCTGGTACGGTGATGGGAGAGACGACTCAGGATGATGCTGGTGGGAGAAGAGACGTCTTTGGTGACGGGACTTACAATGTGGTAGATAATCAGGGTCAGATTAACGATGCAGATGTCTCAACGATGCCAAATATTCCGCCAAGAGAAGGTAACGAGACAAGCACGGAGACTACAGCTACGAACGAAAATGAACGTTACGAAGCAGCACAAGAAGCGGGTGGTTCAGAAAACCCAGCTAACGAAGCGGTAGGTCAGGAAATTCCGACTACGGAAACCGTGGACCAGTCCGATAATAGGACGGAGCAGGAAAACCGCGAAACAAGTCAAGCTAACCAGGCAGCAGCGATCGCTGAGTTCTTAAATAATAATCAATAATAAGGAAAGGAGAAAAGAAAATGAATAAAAAAATTATCACAACATCACTTCTTCTGACCGGGATTTTGGCGGCGCAAGCTGTGGGCAGCGCGGTTAATACCGTAAGCGCACTTGATCAAACCTGGGGTCCACAAGATAGGGAAAGGTTTACCTGGGAGAAGCCAGCAAGTTACGTAACGTTTAACTCGATTACGGACAACCCATTCATTGGTGACGAGTCGAACTTCGTCCGCGTCAAGGAATACGTCGAAGGTGGCGCTAATGGCGGCTGGACGGACAATGTGACGGTTGAGCCGGGAAAAGAATACGAAGTATTCATCTACTTCCACAACAACGCCTCGGCGTCACTCAATAATGACAAGGGTGAAGGCTTGGCACTCAATACGAGAGTCGTATCGAGTTTTCCAACTAAGCTGGTGGCCGGTGATTCTGGCGTGATTCGTGGTTCTGTTTCGGCAAGTAATGCTGATCCAGTCAAGGTATGGGATACCGCATTCTTCAAGGCGGATCAGACGATTTATCTGAGCTATATCGCAAATACTGCAGTATTACATTCAAGTGATAACTGTAAGACAACGGACGGAACGATTCTTTCTGCAGATGCGCTGTTTGCAAGCGATGAAGACGTATTAAAACAAACCGACAGCGTTGGTGCAATGATTGCTTGTTATAATGCAGATAATCTCTGGGGTACTATCCCTGGCTGTAATGAATATGCTGGGTATGTAACTTATCGCGTGCGCGCTGATCAACCAGCTTTCTGGATGGAAAAAACAGTGTCTCCTACCGGCAAGAACGCTTACGTAGCAGAACTTGAAGCTAACTCTGGCGATGTGCTGGATTATAAGATTAGCTACAAAAATACTGGTACAACCAACCAGATTGATGTGGTGGCACATGATGAACTTCCAGAAGGACTAAGCTATGTCTCTGGCTCTGTGAAGGTAACTACGCCGGCTGGAACAGTGACACTTTCGACTACTCAGGAAGAAAAACTGTTTAATGGTAGCGATACGAATGGCCTGATTATCGGCGATTTCCAACCTGGCGAGGAAGCGACTATTACCTATCAAGCTAAGGTGACCTCTGCTGATAAGTTAAATTGTGGTGCAAACGAATTCTATAACGATGCTACTATTCAGACAGCAAATGGTTCAGAATACGATCGTACGAAGACTACGGTGAACAAAACCTGTGCTACACCAACTACTCCATCCCAGCTCCCAACGACTGGTCCAACTGAGATTATCCTTCTAGTCGTAGTTATCCTCACTATCGGTGGTGGCGGATTCTACTTCTATAAGTCTTCTAAGATGCTAAAGAAGGTATCCGCAGGTGGCGCACCAGATACGTTTAGCTCCGAATCTAGCAAGACGGTGATTGAGGGAATCAGAAACGACACCTCAGACAAGCAGTAAGACTTGTCAAAAACGCGGAAGTGTGCTACAATTATTCCTAGTTAATCAAAGGAATAATATGAAGAAAGCAGTTATCCTCGTTGGCGGGAAGCAATATCTTGCCGAAGAGAAAGAGACCCTACGGGTGGACCTCCTCCCGGCAGGCACCAAAGAGCTCGAAACATCTGCTCTCCTTGTAATTGACGGTGACAAAACTACGGTTGGTACACCTGAAGTGAAAGGCGTGAAGGTTTCGGCAAAAGTTGTAGAAGAAAAAGTTGCTGGCGACAAAGTTCGCGTCATCCGCTATCACTCCAAGAAGCGTGTGCATAAAGAGACTGGACACCGCCAGAAATACTCTCTCATCGAGATTACCTCTATCAAATAAGGAAAATCTCTAGAAAATCCCCCAGAAGATGGGGGATTTTTGGTTGTATAAAAAATTTATGCTATAATTTGATTATGGCTACGGTTATTTGTATAACTAACCAAAAAGGAGGTGTAGGTAAAACCACAACAGCGGTGAACCTGGGCTATTTTTTGGCAAAAGATAAGTTTAAGACATTAATCGTAGATTTTGATCCGCAGGGAAATGCGACTTCGGGACTGGGAGTAAACAAGGCAAAACTTAAAGCGACTATGACAGAGGTCTTGACTGGGGATGCAAAGCTTAAAGATGTGATTGTTGAGACGAAGCATAAGAATCTGAGTATTGCTCCGACGACGCCGGAGCTGGCTAATGCAGAGGTAGAAATTGCGAATGCTAGAGGTAAGTTTGCCAAACTAAAAAATGTGATCGAAAGCGTGAGCGCGGAATATGATTATGTGATTATTGATTCTCCACCGTCACTATCGCTGCTGACCGTGAATGGGATGATTGCGGCAAATTATCTGCTCCTGCCAGTACAGACGGAATTTTACGCGCTAGAGGGCGTAGCACAACTTCTAGACAGTATGAAACTAGTAAAGAAGGCAATGAACCCAAGTTTGAAACTACTTGGGGTGCTCGCGACAATGTACGACAAGAGAACATCGCTTTCCGTGGAAGTGTTGGCGGAAGTGAAACGATATTTTAAGGATAAGGTGTTTAACACGACGATTCCGAGGAACGTGCGTGTTGCGGAAGCCCCAAGTCACGGTGTGCCGGTAGGAAATTATGATAAGTTTTCTAAGGGGGCGAAGGCATACAAAGATTTGGCGCGCGAGGTAGAGAAAAGAACTGGAAAGAGAAAATAAAAAGGAGAAAAGATGGCAAAACATGGACTAGGCAGGGGATTTGAAAGTTTGATTCCAACAGATTTGGTGGATGAAGAATTCGATCCGACAGTGGATGTAGAAGAAGAGACTGGGCAGAAATTGCAAGAAATTGATATAACAGAGATTATCCGAGATGAAGAGCAGCCAAGGAAGGATTTTGATGTCGAGGCCCTGAATGCGCTGGCGGATTCTATCCGTGAACATGGAATTTTGTCGCCGATTGTGGTGGTGAAAGAAGAAGATAAGTACAAGATTGTAGCAGGTGAGCGTAGGTGGAGGGCAGCAAAGATTGCTGGATTATCTAAAGTGCCGGCGATTGTAAGGACGCTTGATGCGCAAAATCGACTAGAGCTATCGATTATTGAGAATGCCCAGCGTGAAGATTTGTCGGCGATTGAGCTAGCGACAGCATATGCGAAGCTAAAGACACAATTTAATCTGTCGGAAGAAGAGATTGCAAAGCGCGTAGGAAAGAAGAAGGCCTCGGTTGAGAATACACTGAGACTACTTAACTTGCCAGATTTTGCCAAGAAGGCGATGCGTGAACACAAACTATCTGAGGGTGTGATGAGACCGCTTGTGGCAGTTGATGAAAAAGTAATTGAAAAAGTGATTCCAAGAGTGGTAGATGAGGGCTGGACGGTGCGCCAGGTACAGAGATATCTAGCTAGTGTGAAGAAGAATAGCTCCGCTAAGGCAGTGAAAGCTTCTGATTATATGAAGAGAGAAGAAGCGCTTTCCAAGAAATATAATTCCAAGGTTAGAATTGGCGTAAAAAGTATCACCTTTAGTGTGCGCGACGAAAAAGAATTGAAAAAATTATTAGATAGTTTAGCTTAAAAACAGCTATTGTTTGCGGCTAAGTTGGGCGCGAAGTTTTTGACGGGCGTGAGAGGTGAAGATTTTATCAAGCAGCCAGGAGGCTTTGGCTGTCTTGTTTTTGGAAGTCAAGATTTCTACGACGTCGCCGTGCTTTAGCTTGGTGGTGAGGCTGCTCATTTTGCCATTAATTTTGACGCCGGTGACATGTTCACCGATTTCAGAATGGAGGCGGTAAGCAAAATCAAGAGGTAGGGAACCATTAGGGAGATCAATGATATCGCCTTTTGGAGTATAGACAAAGATTTTGTCGGCGAAGAGGTTAAGGCGGAGCTTTTTGATGTCGACTTTTTTGCCAGCGCGGAGCCTGGCGGCGGTCTCTTGGAGCTCAGTAATCCAGAGGAGGTTAGTCGGAAGGTGCTGGATTTTGCCGGTTTTGTAGTTTTCGGTCAGTTTTTGCTCGTTGTAATAGAAGCTGGCGGCAAGACCGCGTTCGGCGTATTCGTGCATCTCGTGAGTACGAATTTGGAATTCGACGATACGTTTGTCCTTGGTAATAACGGTGGTGTGAAGAGATTGGTAACCGTTTTGCTTTGGCATGGCAATATAATCTTTGATACGGCCACTCATCGGCATATAGAGGGAATGAATGACGCCAAGGGTAAGATAGCAATCGGTAATGTCATTAACGATAATACGAAGGGCGGTAAGGTCATAAATTTCACCCATGTTTTGATTGTGTTTGATGAGTTTTTTGTGTAGGGAATACACCGATTTGACGCGACCAGAAATCTGGAATTTAATCTTTTCGCGACCAAGGGCTTCGGAAACCTCTTTCTGGATTTTTTGCATGGTTTTTTCGGCGGAGATATTGTATTTTTCGATAATGTCAGCGAGCTCACGGTAGCGCTTGGGATTGACATAAGAGAAAGAGATATCAGCCATCTCAACGCGGAGACGACCCATGTTGAGACGGTCGGCTAGAGGGGCGAAAACTTCTAGGGATTCTTTGGCGATTTTCTTCTGTTTGTCAGGAGGAAGGGCGGAAAGAGTGCGAAGATTATGGAGACGGTCAGCGAGTTTAATAATAAGAACGCGAATGTCGGCACCAGTAGCAACTAAAAGACGTAAGAGATTGTCCTTGGTCTGAGGGAGATAGGTATCAAGATCGCGCATACCAGAGCGAGCGTTACCGAGCTTAGTGACACCATCAACTAGGAAAGCAACCTGGTCGCCAAATTGGTCTTTGATCTGTTGCAGGGTGACAGAGGTATCTTCGACAGTGTCGTGAAGGACGGCGGCAATAATAGTGTCTTCGTCCATACCCCAATCCTCCACAATTTTCATGACGGCTAAGGGGTGAGAAATGTAAGGATCGCCAGAGCGCCGAAATTGACCCTCATGAGCCTCGGTGGCGAGTTTGATGGCGGCTTTTACCCGTTTGTTATCCTTAGTCATACCTTTATTATAGCGCAGATTTGTAGTATAATAAGGGTAATATGAGAACACTATGGACAGATGGGAGCGCATCCCCAAATCCCGGCCCCGGAGGTTTTGCTGTGATAGAAGACGGTGTTCCGGTGGCTCTTGGGAGCGAGGTAAAATCTTCTAATATTCGAATGGAGGGATCAGCTTTAATCGCAGCAATGGAGATTTTGGCTGGAAAAGAAGGGACGGTGGTGACAGATTCTGAATTCTGGGTAAATGTGCTAACGAAATGGGCCCCAGCTTGGGAGAAAAACGAGTGGACAAAGAAGAGTGGTGAAATTAAAAATCTGGACCTAGTGAAGAAAGCTTATATGCTCTATAAGATAGGTAATGTCAAACTGAAATGGACCAGGGGGCATGTTGGTACAAAAATGAATGAGGTGGCGGACGAATGGGCAAATAAGGCAAGAGAAGGAGCGACGTTATGAAAAGAGTTACAGTAAAAGTTGAGGTAAAGAACCCTAAAGAACTCGAGCAGAGAATGAAGGAAATTAGCCTGGAATTCGAGCCAGTACTCTATCAGCATGATCGAGTCTACGTACCCAGAGGATATGAAAGGGGTAAGAATCTGCCACGATTTGTAATGCGGACAGAAATGACGGCGGTAGATAAGCCAGCGGTATATAAGCTAATCATGAAAAGACACATTGAAGATAGTGGAATTGAGATTACTGACAGATCGGTAATTAGAGACTATACCGAGATAGTGAACATGATTTCTCAGCTAGGATTTGTGCTAGCTAGCGAGGTGAGTCGGAGGAGAAAGAGGATTAAACTGTCTGAAACATCGAGAATATATTACGATACGGTGGATGGACTGAAAAATCCATATCTCAAGATTGAGACGGCTTTGGATGATGGGGATAAGGTAAGTGAGGTGATGGCGGACCTTAAACGTACGTTAAAGTTATTCCACCTTGGTAGTGAAAATATATCTCAAGAATCTTACTTTGAGATGCTGCAGAAAAATGCTATAATGAACAACAAATAAGTGAGGTAAAATGGAAAAGTTTGATGTTTTTCAGTGGGCGAATGAAGTTGATGAAATTAAGAATAATGTTTCGGTAGAGTTGTTTCTTTTTAACAAGAACTATACTCCGTACAAGGTAAGATATTCGGATTCGCTCACGGGGAACGTCAAGGAGATGTTTCTAAATGCGGCGCTTAAGTACGTAATTGAAGAGGCTGACAAAGGTCTAGAATGTCGCGACTATGAGCTGTCGGACGGGGAAGACAAGGTAGTATATCGGACTGAGCTTTCTAAGGTAGGAAGAGCGGAGACGCTGATTCATTTGATTGAGAATGAATATAAGGACATTGATTATTTCTCTGATAATGAATACGAATTCAAGAAGATAAAAGGTATTATTGCGAAGTTTACCTATCCTGGTGGGGATGACGGAACGAAGACATTCTATATCGCTAAAGGAATTGCGGCAAGTTCGGCGATTAAGGGCGCACAGAGCTGGGAGCTAAATGGTGAAAGCTTTGAGCCGTTCTCGGCAGAAGTAGCGATTAAGATGCCAGCTGATAATCAAGTGGCGATCGTAGATGGAACAGTGGTAATCTTTAATCAGCCAAAGTTTGAAACGCTCTTCCAATATGATTACAAGGCACAAGTGATTGCGGAAGAAAAAGCTAAGGAACTACAGGAAAAGTACAAACTAAGTTTTTCCGAAGGACTAACCCTCAATGCGCTACTTCAAGATAGAAAGCCACTCTTAAAGAAGGTGCAGGCTTTTGATATCGAGAAGGAAATGAGCCAGAAGGATTTGGTTGATTATGCCGATAAGATGGAGCTGGAACTGATGACGGATGATGATGGCTCGATTATTATCATGGATGACAAAGATTTGACGATGTTTGTGAACCTGGTGAATGAAGATTATTATGTTTCGCCAGTAAACGGTAAGAGATATGAGATTAAATCCAAGAAGCTATTAGAGGATGCTGAGGGGGAGCCACCAAGAGGCTAGGGCGGGCTTAGATGAAGATAAGAATAACGTTCAGACAGGTTTTAAGCGTAGTAACGTTTATTCTGATTGCGGTCGTTCTTTGGAACGCTAGAGAAGAAGTTGTAAAAGCGGTCAATTATCTGGCGCATACAAATGTTTTGATTATTTTGTTACTTATTCCAGAGCAGCTATTCATGTACTATTGTTGCGGGAAAATCTTTTTCTCGTATATGGAGGCGAAGAAAGATGCCAAGAAGATTTCGCGGTGGAATCTGATGCGAATTTCTCTAGAACTGAACTTTATGAACCACGCTGTACCAAGCGGAGGCGTATCGGGACTAGGTTATGTGGCGTGGAGGCTGAAGCCATATGGGGCCTCGCCAGCGCAAGCTAGCTTCATGTATGTCTTAAGATATGCGGTGACGACATTCGCCAATCAGGCGCAAACGCTGATTGCGATAGCGATGATTCTCATTATGGGAAATATCGAGGAGAAGAGTCAATATACTCTGCTAGTAGTAGGTTTGATTTCTGTAGCGGTGATTGGAATGGTGATTGGCGGATCACTGATTGCAAGTAACAAAAAAGCGCTCAACTGGGCTTCTAGGACATTTACGAAGGTCGCCAATTTTGTGGTGAAGGTGGTGACGTTTGGGAAGAAGAAAGATGCCTTGAAACAAGAGGTGGTGGATAGGTTTTGTAATGAAATCCACGAAGATTTTGCGGAGGCCAGACGCAATAAAAAGATTATCAAAAAACCAATTTTCTGGGGGATTCTGTATAGCTTTTTAGAGGTGGCGACGTATTGGGTGGTAGCAATATCGATGGGTCATCCAGAGCTTTTGCCGCAAATTATGGTGGCTGAGGCGGTTGGATCGGTGCTTGGCGCTGTTATTCCAACACCTGGTGGAGCAGGTGGATATGAGGCTTCTATGGCAGGCGTGATGTGGGCGCTGGGTGTAGATTTTGGCCTAGCCACGGCTGTAGTGGTGACGACGAGAGTGATTGTCTTAGTCGGTACAATTGTGTCTGGATACGGATTCTATCAACACGCAATTGCTAAGATTGGCAAGGAAGAAAAAGAAGAAATTAAGAAGTTAAATAAAAGAGGATTGTAGATGGAAAACGAAGTAAAGTTTTCGGTTTCGGAGTTTTTGGCGTCAGTCAATCAGACATTGGAATACGCGTACTCGTCCGTGGTAATTGAGGGCGAGGTATCGGGATTTAAGATTAACCAAGGCAAGTGGGTATTCTTTGACCTGAAGGACGAGGAAAGTTCTGTCTCTTGTTTTATGCCACTGTTTTCACTCCGGATGGAACTTGAAGACGGGATGAAAATAGTCGTAAAAGGCGTGCCAAAAGTGACAAAGTGGGGGAAGTTTTCTCTGACAGTAAAACAAATGATGCCGGTGGGGGAGGGAAGTATCAAGAAGAATTTTGAGCTCTTAAAGAAGAAGCTCACGGCGGAAGGACTATTTGATTCGGCGAGAAAGAGGGGGATTCCGGGGGATCTCAAGAAAATTGGCGTGATTTCTTCCGTACAGGCGGCAGGATACGCGGACTTTTGTAAGATTATTAATGCGAGGTGGGGTGGACTTGAAATTCTAACCGCGCATACGCAGGTACAGGGAATGGCGGCAGCGGATCAGATTATCAGAGCACTAAAATATTTTAACGAAAAAGCAGAAGTTGATATTATTGCTATCATCAGAGGTGGCGGCAGCGCAGACGACTTGGCAGTATTTAATGATGAGGAATTAACGCGGGCGATTGCAGCAAGTCGGATACCAGTGATTACGGGGATTGGACATGAGGTAGATGAGAGTTTGGCGGACCTGGCGGCAGATATTAGGGCGTCGACGCCGTCAAATGTAGCGGAAATGCTAACGCCAGATAAGCAGGCAGAAATCATGAAGATAAAGGGGGAAATAAGTAGGTTGAGTAATAAAATTGTTCAGGAAATAACAGGGGTAAAAGAGGGGATTACGAACAAATTTGCCGAGATGAGGCGCATTACGAATCAGCGTTTTAGTAGTATGGAAGAAGCCGTGAAAGCAAAAATAAAGTTGCTTGAAAGTGTCGATCCGGATTTAACCCTGAAAAGAGGATATGCGATAATATCAGGTGATTTAACAGAGGGAAATGTTGTAAAAATTACAACATTTAAGAATGAGGCAGAGGCTAAAATTGTTAAAACTAAAGAAAGGAAGTAAAAATGGCAAAAGAAAAGACGATTTCGGAAAAAATTAAAGAGTTGGACGAGGCGACGAGCTGGTTTTATTCGGACGATTTTAAGTTAGATGAGGCGGCAGAAAAATATAAAGCTGCAACGAAACTTGCCAAGGAGATTGAAAAAGATCTTGCCGAGCTTAAAAATAAGATTGAAGTAATCGAACAAGACTTTACAAAAGAAGCGTAACCGCGATATAATAAGGGCATGGATAATCAGCCTTATCAACCTTTTGGTCAACAACCAGTTTATTCTACGCCTCCTGCAGGGCAGCAGCCTGCTCCTACGATGCAGACGAACCCTACGCCTACGGCTAGGCTTGTGCCGACAGCGGCGGTAAAAAATGAGACCAAGACCACGATATTCATGGTGCTTGCTATTGTTGGCGGGCTAGTGGCGGTGACGTTTATTGGACTGTTTATTTGGATGTATTCACAGTGGAGTACGGCACAGGAAGACGTAGATAGCAAGATTAATACCGCAGTGGCTGAGGCGGTAAATGAGAAGGCCGAGGAATTGGAAGATCAATTTACCGAGCGCGAGAAGATGCCATACCGGATTTTTACTGGCCCGGCGGATTATGGTGAGTTGACCTTGCAATATCCAAAGACTTGGAGTGTTTATGAAGCTAAGAGTGCTACGGAAGGCGGTGATTTTGAAGCGTATTTTAATCCAGACAGAGTGTATCAAGTGGGTTCAGATACGATTGACTCTCTAAGAGTTTATATCAAGAATCAGTCGTATGATACGGTGATTCAAGAATATGACAACTTGACCAAGGAAGGTAAAATGACTGTGGCGGTAAGGCCGATAGGTGGCGAGAATGCTAACGTCTACACTGGTCAACTGCCTGATACTAATGATTTTCAAGGAATTGCGGCAGTGTTTAAGATTCGCGATAAGACCGCGATAATCCAAACGGATGCAATGCTATTTTCTGATGATTACTATAAGATTCTTGATTCCGTACAATTTAACCAGTAAAATCACGGGAATTTAACTTCGGTGTGTTAGAATGGGGGTATGGAGAGTGAGGTTAATGGTATTTTGGTGGCGGCGCATGAGCTAAAAGCGCCGATCAATCTGCTAAGACAGTTAGCTTTTTCACTCGATTTTGCTGAAGACGAGAATGATATTAAAGATATCCAAAGTAAGATGATTAATGTGTCGGATAGAGCACTGAGACAGGTGCAAGATTTGACAAAAATTGCACGGCTAGATGATGGGCTGTTTGAAATGGAGCCGGTAGCGGTGAGGGCGGTGTGTGATGACGTGACGGAAGAACTCAGAACCTTGTTCAGATTTAATCATCGGAACCTTGAGATTAATTACCGGAATAAGACGAGGTTAGTTTCGGCAAATAGGGAACTGCTTTATAGCATTGTCTATAATTTTTGTCTGAATGCGATGCATTATTCGGACGAAGAGACAAGGAGTGAATTGACGCTTTCTGATAGAGATGGAAAGGTAAGGCTGGACGTGCGGGATTTTGGACCGGCACTGCCGATGGACGTATGGCGCACACTAAAAAAAGGTTGGGTGGAGAAGCCAACTAGTATCGCGATGCGGCCGGGAAGCTCAGGATTAGGACTTTATATTGCTTCAAAATTTTCGCAGTATATGAATGCAGAAGTGGGAGCGGTTAGGCATAGGGATGGGACGAGCTTTTTTGTAGAATTAATGCCGTCTCGGCAGATGAGCTTATTCTGATGATTTTTATAGTGGATGACGATAGAGAATTTGCTGAATGTATAGCGCGACAAGTGCGAGCATTTTGTGACGAAAAAGTAGAGATTTTTAGTAATGGGATTGAGGCAATTTCGGCAATAGACGAGGAAGTGCCAAAATTAATTTTGCTAGATATTTTGCTAGATGGGCCGGATGGATTTACATTTTTGAATGAGCTGATGTCGTATTCTGATACGGAGAAAATTCCAGTGGTGGTGATGTCGTCTTTGAAACTGAATGCGAAGAAGCTGAAAAACTATGGCGTGGTGGGAGTGCTTGATAAGGCGGAAATGACGCCGATGGATTTGAGAGAAATCGTAGAAAAGTACACAGGGGAGGATGTCTAAATGAGAGAGCTAAAAACGGAAGCGATTGTTTTAAAGCGTACGAATTATGGCGAGACGGACAGGATTTTGGCCATTATTACACCTCTTGGAAAAAAGTCGGCGCTAGCTAAAGGCGTCAGGAAAGAAAAGTCAAAACTTGCTGGCGCGGTAGAGCCATTTTCTTTGACAGAACTAAATTTACACGAGGGAAGAGGCGAGCTCTTGGTTGTGACGGGTGCAAAATGTAAGAAATTCTATAGTAATTTGCTAAAAGATTTTGCAAGACTCGAAGTAGCTTCGGAAATAATAAAACGCACAATGAAGGTGTCGGAGTTGGTTGATAATGAGGAGTATTTTGAAATTACTAGACAGTGTTTAGAGACGCTAAATAACGGGGCAGATACGGAGACGGTACTTGCGTGGTTTTATCTGAATATTATGAAAGCTAGTGGCGGGGAGATGAATCTGCACTTTGATTCCAGCGGAGAAGCATTAAAAGAAGATGAGCAGTATGTTTGGGATTATACGGAAGGGGCGATGAGAAAAGATAAAAACGGGAAAATTTCTGGTAATGAAATAAAAATGTTAAGACTGATGCTGGCGGCAAAACTAAATTTAGTGTTAAAAGTGAGGGGTGCTGAAGAAATGATGCCGGAGCTACTCTACATCGCAAAGACGCTAAATCAGCTCTAATATGATATAATATCTCTATGAGCAAAATAGAAGATATTGTTAGTCTATGTAAACGCAGGGGATTTATTTTTCAGGGAAGCGACGTGTACGGCGGAATGGCTGGAACGTGGGATTTTGGTCCTTTAGGCGTGGCACTGAAAAAGAAAATTATGGACCTTTGGTGGGACTATTTTGTTGAGAAGCGCGAAGATATTTTTGGGGTGGATGCAGCGATTATTATGAATCCAAGAACTTGGGTGGCATCGGGGCATACGGCGACCTTTTCTGATCCACTAGTAGAATGTAAGGCTTGTCATGGTAGATTCCGCGCGGATAAAATTGCAGACGGAATCAGCGAGAGTGTCACGACGGAAGAATTCAAGGCGCTGAATGTAAAATGTCCAACTTGTGGGAAGACGGATTGGGGTGAGATTCGTCAGTTTAATATGATGTTTACGACGCACGTAGGGCCAGTGGATGACGACTCCTCGATTGCTTATCTTCGTCCAGAAACGGCGCAGGGTATTTTTACGAATTATAAGAACGTAGTTGATACGATTTATCCGGATGTGCCGTTTGGAATTGCACAACAGGGAAAAGCTTTTAGAAATGAGATTAGTCCACGTGACTTCATCTTGAGAGACCGCGAATGTTCTCAGATGGAAATTGAGTATTTTGTGCATCCGGATAAGTGGGAAGATGCTTTTGAGAAAATGCTTGGACTACAACACGAATTCTTAGAGAGTGTGATTGGGTTGAACAAAGATTTTATTCACGAATATGAAGTACCAGCAGAAGATAGAGCGCACTATTCGAAGCGAACGGTGGATATCGAGTTCGATTATCCAAACGGTAAGGAAGAGTTGATGGGGATTGCTTATCGCGGGAGCTTTGATCTAGACAATATTGCACGTGAGAGCGGTAAAAATATGGAATATCGTGACAAGGTAACAGGGGAAACATTTGTGCCGCACGTGATTGAACCATCAATCGGGGTAGAGAGATTAATCCTCGCCGTTCTAACTTGCGCCTATGCAGAAGATGAAGTAGGCGGAAGCAAGCGCACGGTTTTGAGACTGCCTGAAGGACTTGCTCCGTGTAGATTTTGTGTATCACCACTACTCAAAAACAAGGAAGAATTGGTGACAAAAGCCAAGGATGTTTACGCTATGCTCCGTGAGAAATACGGTAATGTAACTTGGGATGATTCTGGAAACATCGGCAAACGCTATCGTAAGCAGGATGAGATTGGCACGCCAAAATGCGTAGTAATTGATTTTGACACACTAGAAGACGGCACGGTGACGATGCGTGATAGGGATACGGCAACGCAGGTACGCATGAAACCAGAAGAGTTGTAGCTAGTCAAGTTGCATGAAAAAGCCCCGGCCTTAAGCCGGGGATTTTTAGTAGGTTAGGATTTGTTCTTTTTTAATATAAATTGAATATAATGTACTGGCGATATCTTCTTCGCCTCTTGGGTTGATATAGTAGCTGTCGTAGATATCCATATAGGGTGTCGTCTCATCGTCTTCTTCTAAGAGGTGGATAACTACCTCGCAATCGTCTAGATTGTCTTTAATTAAGTAGGAATCAAGACCATAGAGATTGCAATAGTAATTGTTGCCGGAAGATCTAGCATAAGTATCTTCTATGAGGTAGATTCCGTCATCCAGCTTGCTGTTAATCTCCGGCCAGTCGTGCGCCATGTAACTAGGAAGCTCAAGATGGTAGAGTTCGTTTAATGGTAACATTTTACCATATGATCGCGGGATTCCGTTCATGGTAGCGGCTTCTTTCGCCTTGTCATTAGCGGAGTCATAGGCAAAGAATGCAAATAACTGAATGACGCCGTAGATGACCAGAGCTATTATTACTATGAGAAAAATGGCTTCCCCGTCAGAAGAGTCCATATTTTCTGCGGCGCGAGTTGATGTGCTGCCGCAGGCTGAGGCGATCAAAAAGTTAATTATTATAATAGTAAGCGATATGATGAAGAGAACTGGATTTTTTCCGTAGAACGGAAAAAGTAGAGTTGGTCGAATGACCATTAGCGCTGCCAAACAAGCACAAATAATGGCAAAAGCTAGGTTAACCATCATATTAACTGTCTCCTGAGTAACTTCAGCCTCAGTCTTTTTGAGCGGTACTACGACGAGCGCGGTACATTCTTCGTTGGCTAATTCTTTATCGGCTGATTTTTTCTGCTGAATTTCTATATCAGCGTAAGCATAAAGACAAGAAATGGCAGAGAAGACTGTTATTACCAGAAAAATAGCAGCTTCGATTACTCCAAGTATTAACTTACCATCAGATGTAATGAGAAAGCCTGCAACTAACGCGTAGACGAAACTGGTACGCTTAATACGGGCTTTAGCCGTAGTAGAATGAGCAGCTAGTAGCATCATGATAGTTGAGATAAAAAGTAGTATTACGATTCTTGTTATTGTAAGAACCAAAAGAACACCTCCTTTTAAAGAACAAATAACCCAGGTAGATTATATCATTTTACATCAAAAAAGTCAAGGTTCTTAGGTGAGCCTTGACTTAAAAATTGGAGTTTAATTACTGGTCGTTCCAGCGCTTAATAGCGTCGGCGATGACCTGCTTAGCTTCTTCTGTATCTCCGAATTTTTCTACCTTGGTGGTGCCTGGCTTCTTCAAATCCTTGTAGTGGTTGAAGTGGAACTCGATTTGTTCAATCAGGCGCTTTGGAAGGTCTTCTAGGGTGTTGTAAGCGTCGCCATTATTACGATCGTCGGCAGGGACACAGATAATCTTGTCGTCGACCTCGCCGTCATCAACGAATTTCATGACACCGAGAACTTTGGCGGTCATATAAATACCAGTAGTAAGAGGTTGGTCGGTGATGATAAGAGCGTCTAGCTCGTCGCCGTCCTCGTCGATAGTCTGAGGGATGAAGCCATAGTTGCAAGGTTTGGCAAAGGCCATAGGTTCGACGCGGTCAAGCATGAAGCAGGCGTTTTTTCTATCCCATTCAATCTTGTGGTTTGAGCCGGTAGGAATCTCTACGACGACGTTGATTTCGCCATTCTTGTAATCTCCGGCATCTAAAATTTTATTAAAATCAGCCATAAAACTCCTTTTTTGTTAGCTGTAACTGCCCCTAATTATAGCACAAAAGGGAGTTGAAGAATAAAATTAATTGAAATAAACGCTTGGATTTGTCAAGGCGTAAAAACCGAACAAAACTGGACTTGGAATTTTCCGGAAATGTACGGTAGTTATAACACAGGTGGGTGTGAAGTCAAGGAACTGTTTTCCACAGGGGCGGTGGAAAACAAAAAAGGGCAAAAATTGGCCAAAAAAGGTCTTGATTTTTTGAAAATAGTTGGTTAAACTAAGGACAAGTGGAATACATAAAATAAAAACCACCAAATAAAAAAGTACATTAAAAAAGTTTGAGATTGGCCAACTAGGAGTTTTGGCGCGCGTTTAGGATACGCGAAATCAAAACCATGGGTACATCTAAATAAACACCTCCCAATTAACTCTAATAAACAACCAATCACACATTAAGTCTCTCAACGACTACGGACTCTGTCCGTGGTGAAAATTTAAGTGTGTTCTAACAAAAACTATACAAAAACAAACACGCGAAAATTTCTAGTTGGGCGATCTCAAACGTCGCTATGCATATATGTTAAAATATATGTATGGAAGAACACCACAAACCAGTGTTATTATCAGAAGTTTTGCAAGTGTTGGCACCGAATCCTGGTGAGAGCTATCTAGATCTCACGGCCGGATATGCGGGTCACGCGAGCGCAATTTTGGATGTGACGCAGAATTATAAAAACGCGACCTTAGTTGATCGCGACGACTATGCGGTGAAAATTTTGTCCGAGAAGTACGCAAGTGAATCGGTAGAAATTTTGCATATGGACTTTTATGATGCAGCGTTACAACTTTTACAGTGTGGAAAAACTTTTGATTTGATACTTGCTGATTTTGGGGTGTCTTCTCCGCAACTAGACATAGCTGAACGGGGATTCTCTTTTTCGTCTGATGGTCCGCTAGATATGCGTATGGATAAGAGCCAGGAGCTAACGGCTTCGACAATTGTAAACACTTATTCGGATCGTGAACTAGCAGATATTTTTGAACGATATGGAGAGTTAAGTCCTGGTTCGGCAAGAAAAGTAGCAAGCCTAATAATTTCTGCAAGGAAAGAAAAGAAGTTTGCAACTACTAAGGAGCTAGCGGATTTAATTTCGCGTGAAAAACGAGCACAAGTTTTTCAGGCGATTCGAATTGTAGTGAATGATGAACTTTCTCTTATTGAAAAGACGTTACCACTGATTCCGAAACTTTTAAATCCAAAGGGCAGAGTAGCGATTATTACTTTTCACAGTCTAGAAGATAGGTTGGTGAAAGAATACTTTGCAAAAGAGTCACATCTTGGTGAAGAGTCGGAATTTAAATTAATTAACAAAAAACCAATCACTGCGGAGAAATTGGAGTTAGTTAACAACCCACGTTCTCGCTCCGCGAAATTGCGCGCCGCAATGAAGCGCCGATAGACGTGGTTGTTAAAAATAAAAACAACAAATAAAAAGGAGGCAAATATGCCACGTCAAATCACTGTAATGAACAAATCTCGCGCACAGAAGATCAAAGTCAACTTCCGCTAGATTTTATAGCCCTTCGGGGCTTATATGGAGGGAAACCTCCGTCCCAGGTTGTGGAGAATCCTGGGTTGGTGTTTATAAATAATATATGACCTTCCTAGAGCGGAGCCGTATACACTTATAGCTCTGCATGCGGTGGCCGCTCTAGTCTATGTGAGTCGAACAAGGGAAATCTTGGGAGACTAATGATTTTGTACGAAAAAAATAAAAAGGAAACACGAAAGGAAAGAATGCGAAACGAATACGTAACGAGGCGAGGAGTGGTGACGAATTCTTGGTCGCGTAATCAGAATACGGTGAGACATTCTGGCAAGAAGCTGGGGAATCTCAGTCTGACAGCAATTTTTGGCTTGATGGTCCTGATCGTGGGTCTGATTTATGCTACTCAGGGTGTGAAGGCTACTGGGTATGATTATGAACTTTCTAGTATTGAGGATGAGATTTCTGATTTGCAGGCCAAAAAAGAAGATTTGGCAGTGGAGCGAGCGAGACTGACATCAATCGCTGCAAGTGAAAATTCACAAGTTGCAGCAAGGATGCAGGACGGAAACGCTTCTGGTTATGCCAGCAATTAAATGTTATAATTAGAGAATGAATAAACGCGCTAAATTTTTGAGGATCGGACTAATGATAGCCGTGACCGTAATTTTGGCGCGGCTTTTTGTGATACAGATAATAGAACACGATTCTTGGGTAGCGCGGGCTGAAGAAGAACACATCGTACAGAGTAAAATCAAGGCAACGCGCGGTGAAATTTATATGATGGATGGGGATGAACCAAGTATCGCGGTGATGAATGAGACGGTGTGGACGGTGGTAGTAGATCCGATGGTGGCGGATGAGAAGAAAGTTTCTGAAACGATTGATGCAGTAGCAAAAGATAAAAAAGTAGCAGATTGGAAAGATGTATTTGCGGATAAAACTAGACGGTATTATGTTGTAGCAAAGGGCGTAAAGCGCGATGCGGTGCAAAAAATTAAAGAGGCTGAACTAGCTGGAGTGTGGTATAGCAAGAATAACGCTCGGGTCTATGCGGAAGGGCAGATGGCTTCGTCACTGCTTGGATTCGTGAATGCGGATGGCGAGGGGCAATATGGCGTGGAAGGGGCGCTTGACGAGGAGCTGGCTGGCGAAGACGGTGTACTAAAGACTGTGACGGATGTGAATAATGTAGCGCTTAGTATCGGAAATGATAACGTGCGGGTGCCAGCCAAAAATGGAAAAAACGTAGTGCTATCGATTGATAAAAATGTCCAATATCAGTTGGAGAAAGTACTGCAAAACGGCATAGAAAGGTCCGGAACGACACATGCGGCAGGGATTGTGATGGATCCAAATAATGGTGAAGTTTGGGCGATGGCGAATTTGCCAACATATGATGCAACAAATTACGCAGAGGTGGAAGATGCGTCGGTGTTTGTGAATGTGCCACTAGAGTCGGCGTATGAGCCTGGATCAATGTGCAAGACATTTTCTTTTGCGGCGGCGATTGATCAGGGAAAGATGACGCCGGAGACAACGTATAATAACGCAGGATATCTGATAATTGACAACTGGACAATTTCTAATGCGTACAAGGGACAGCTTGGTACGATTACGATGCAGACGGGTCTAAACTATTCTCTTAATACTAGTTCGATGACGGCATTGATGCTGCTTGGCGGAGATTCGAGCCGGATCACGCAACGTGGTAAGGAATTGTTGTATGAATACTATCACGATAGATTTGGGTTAGGACAGTACACGGGAATTGAATTATTTGAGTCGCCGGGCTATGTGACAAAGCCAGATGACGAAGATGCTTATAATTCGCGCTATGCCAACATGACGTTTGGTCAGGGTCTAAATGTGACAATGATGCAAATTGCGGCGGCGTTTTCTTCTGTGATAAATGGCGGAGATTATTATAAACCGACGATTGTGGCGGGTGAGGTGACGGAAAGTGGGGAATTTAAATACCAAGATTCTCCAGAACCGGTGAGGCAAGTTATTTCCAAGGAGACTTCTGCAACGATGCGGGAGATGCTCTATGGAGTGAGGGTCGGTAATAGACTAAGAGGAGAAGATAGAGCGGGATATTATATTGGCGGAAAGACTGGTACGAGCCAGGGAATTAAAGACGGAGCTTATACGTTTGACGAGACAATTGGTAACTATGTTGGATTTGGTGGGGCGGAAGGGGAGTTGCCAGAATACGTAATTATGGTTAAAATATGGGGAGAGGGGCTAAAGATGGAAGGCGAAAAAGACGCCATGCCGATCTTTAATGAAATGAATGATTATATGATTAATTATCTAAAAATAAAAGCAGGAGAATAAAAATGCATTTTCAAATTAGTAGCGAAATGTTTTATGGACTATTACTCTCGCTAGGTTCATTTCTATTAGCGATGTTCCTCACGCCGATTTATACGCATTTTGCATACAAATATAAGTTTTGGAAAAAGCAAAAGAAGACTGCAGTAGATGGTAAGGCTTTGCCAGTAATGACGAAGCTTCACGCGCACAAGTTTGCGAATGGTAGACATTTCCCGACGATGGCTGGAGTGATTGGTGTAGCGACGGTAGCAATTGTGACGATTGCGTGCAACTGGGACAGAGGACAGACCTGGTTACCACTGTTTGGTTTTCTTGGCGGTAGTCTAGTAGGACTAATTGATGACCTCATCAACGTCTTTGGTGATGGGCATGGCGCAGCAGGCCTAAGGGCGCCAGTGAAATTTGCGATGATTACGGCAGTGGGGTTGGCACTTGGTTGGTTCTTCTCGGTGAAGCTAGGCTGGAGCGCAATTCATGTGCCGTTTCTAGGAGTGTGGCAACTACCTTGGTGGCTGATGACGGCAGTATTTGCTTTTGCAGTAGTGGCAACATCTAATGCGGTGAATATTTCTGATGGACTGGACGGACTCGCAGGTGGTCTTTCAATGATAGCCTATGGGGCGTTTGGAATTATTGCACTTTTCCAGGGAAACTGGATGTTGTTTGGATTCTGTCTCACGGTAGTGGGCTGGTTACTATCCTATGTTTGGTTCAACGTGCCGCCAGCCAGATTTATGATGGGCGATGTTGGCTCGTTTGCGCTAGGCGCGGGGCTGGGTGTAGTAGCAATGATGACGGACTCGTTCTTCCTACTACCGATTATCGGTGGACTTCTAGTAGTAGAGGCTGGCTCGTCACTACTTCAGATTATTTGGAAGAAGGTGTTTAAGCATAAATTGTTTATTTCTGCACCGATTCATCATCATCTGGAAGCAAAGGGTTGGGGAGAAGCAAAGATTGTGATGCGGTTTTGGGTGATTGCGGGGGTGCTAGCGCTTATCGGCGTATTCATCGCGGCAGCAAGCGGTATCGCTTAGCGCAAATGGGACTTTTCTTGGAAGAAATGTCCCAACGAAAAGAACCTAGTGTGATGAGAAAGTCAGGCGCATGTCCTGACTTTCTCATGATATAATAAATGTATGAGAAAGCATAAGAGTGATCGATTGATTGCAATTATTACCTTTGTGCTACTGGCTGTGGGGCTGGTGGTGATTTATGCGATTGGGCCGCAAAGGGCTAATTTTATGAATTCGGCGTACGGAACAGATTATAGTTCGAATTATTTTTTCTTGCATCAGCTTTTGTCGGTAGGATTATCTGTAGCGGCGTTTATCGTAGCGTTTAAATTTCCATTTGAAAAGCTGAAAACTTATTCGAAGATTTTGGTATTTGTGGGGCTGGGGCTTTGCGCGGCGTTAGCATTGCTTTCATTGATTGGGAGTTCGCTTGCGAAGTGTGAGTTAGGTGGATGTAGGTGGTTTAACCTTGGGGCGGTAAGTTTTCAGCCGGCAGAATTTTTGAAGCTGGGGTTAGTGCTATATCTTGCACAACTGACGGCGAAGTGGAAGAAAGAAGGAAAGCTAGAGTCGCGTGATTATTTGCAGCCATACGCGATTGTGGCGCTTCTAGCACTGTTCTTTGTAGTGATTTTGCAGAAGGATCTGGGTACGGGTCTAGCAGTGCTAGCAATAGTGCTTGCGATCATGTATATGGGCGGAATAAAAATAAGCGTGTTTGCGGTAATTGTGGCGCTCGCACTGGTTGGTGGAGTGGTGGCGATCGTGAGTTCTCCGCATCGCTTGGAGCGTATGACGACCTTTTCTGGAAGCGGAAGTTCGGATGAAACTTATCATATCGACAATGCTAAAATGGCGATTGGTACGGGTGGACTCTTGGGGGTTGGAATAGGGAATAGCGTGCAGGCGACGGGATACCTGCCGGAGTCAATTAACGACTCGGTCTTTGCGGTGATGGGCGAGACATTTGGTTTTGTGGGGCTTTCTGCGGTAGTGATTGCGTTTACTTTCTTGCTAATGCGAATCTTGAAAGTCGCGACTAAGAGTAGTACGGAAGAAAGTTTAGTGGTAGTAGGAGTGTTTGCCTGGATTGCGGCGCAAGTGGTGGTAAATATCGCGGCGATGACGGGATTGGTGCCGTTGACGGGTATCACTTTGCCACTGCTTTCTTATGGTGGTACGAGTATGATATTTATCGCTTTCTCACTTGGATTGGTTTGTCAACTTTCGTGTTATACTGGAAGGGAGGTAAAAAATGAAAGTATTAGTAGTAGGCGGGGGCTCGGGGGGACACATTACGCCAGCCGTCGCGGTCGTCCGTGAGATTTTAGAAGAAAAACCGAGAGCCAGAGTAGAATTCTGGACTGATAAGAAATATTACAAAAATGTTGTAAAAATTACAACAGAAATAGGGGTGGCATGGGGTGAAGAGTCGCGTGTTTCGGGAAAAAGACAGTATATTCAGGTAAGAAAAGTTGCGGCGGGAAAATTTAGACGCTATGCTGGATGGAGTTTGGCGGATTATTTTAAAAACTGGGACACTACGCTAAAAGATTTAATATTTGGAAATATTGGCGGATTGATTGGATTTATGGGTGGGATATTCCAAAGCTTCTTCCGGATGCTTCTAAAAAAGAATCGCCCAGATGTGATTTTCTTGAAAGGGGGATTTGTGGGCTTGCCGGTGGGGATTGTGGCGAGATTTTATAAGATTCCGTATGTGATTCATGAGAGTGATGCGACGCCGGGGTTAGCGAATAGGCTTCTAGTGAAGCACGCGACAAAAGTGGCAACAAGTTTGCCGGTGGAAGAAATTGACGGAGTAGAGCCTGATCCAAAAGTGGTGCTTACTGGGGTGCCGGTGGCGCCGGAGTTTAAGAGGGTTAGTGAGACTAAGCAGAAGCAGCTTAAAAAAGCGTTTGGGTTTGATGAAGAAAAACCACTAGTAGTGATCACGGGCGGAAGCCAGGGCGCGCAGCACATTAATGAAGCGGTGCGTGAAATTTTGCCAGAGATGTTGAAGTTTACTAGTGTGGGGCTGGTAGCTGGACGCAGCCGTTATGAAGAGATGGTTGACCTTAAAAAATATGAAGATTGGGATAAAGCTAAGCTCAAGTCTAATTTTAGAATGTGGGCGTTTAACTCGGCGATGAATGAGCTGATGGGTGCGGCGGACGTAGTAGTTTCTCGTGCCGGAGCAACCACAATTGCAGAGTTGGCAGCGCTCGCAAAAGCGGTAATACTAGTGCCGTTTGAACAACTTCCTGGTAGTCACCAAGTAAAAAATGCAGAGAGGCTGCTGAGTCTTGGGGCGGTAGTGATGGTGAAAGATGGGCGCATGGTTAACCAACCTGGGATTTTGCTAGAAGAAGTACAAAGACTGGTAAGAAGTCCAAAAGTTAGAAAAGATTTAGCGGCGAAATTGCATGAGACGTATAAGCCAAAGGCAGCAAAAGATCTTGCGGATATTTTGATAAAATTAGCGAATGATACGGGTGGTCTGGATGAGAAAGAATGATGTAAGAGTCGGGCGGACGATTGCCCAGGAATGGGAGAGGCAAGAGTCTGAATCGGAGCGTCTGGCTGCTAGGAAAAAAGAGAAAAACAAGAAGATTTTTAAGGTGCTGGCACTAGTGGCGATTCTTGCGATTATCGCTATCATCATCGTGATGGAAGTGACAACTTGGATGACGAATCGTAAAAAGATTGAGATGTCAAAATACATTCCTCAGCCGACAGTGGAAATTATTGACGAATCAGGGCAGGGAATCACTAGTAAAATTAAGGAGTATGTGGGGCAGCTGGAGATCGATCTTTCTGACATTGGATTGTCACTTAATAGAGCGGTGGTGCCGGCAGGGAAAACTCGAGAAATCGATATTTACCTAGATGGGAATGAGACGTATTTTAAGTTGAGCGTAGATAGGGGTACGGCGGTGAGCGCAGAGGATACGAAGACAATGCTGAAGTATTTGACTGAGAACGACCTTCATCCGCAGTATGTGGATGTGAGGGTGAAAGGGAAGGGGTATTACAAGTAGTAGAGGCTAATTTGTGCTTGTGGTTAGCAAGCTTAATTCTATTTTCAAGTCCTCTTGGTTTCAGCCTTATCCGAATGACTCGCAAACCCTAACTGCGCCGGTCTAAATCGTGCTCGTTAGGTGTTTGCTCCTCATTCTTCTAAGGTGAAATCCGCCTTTATGGACTTGAGAAATAGAATTAAACTTGCCAATCTAGGTACGCCTTGGCTACACAGCGGACGTCATATCCCGTTTTCTTACTTGTGAATGTCTGCGGGTTGAACCCGGCTGCTCTGATATCTAATCCGTTTGCGGCAATGCTGCTTATGGCCCGTGGCACCCAAAACCAGCCACCCGAATCTCTGCCACCAATTGTCCCCCTTGATCCGTCTGTATATCCAGAGTATTGGAGTTCTGTTGGATATGAGAGTGCAGTTTCAATTATCGTCATTTCTACTGTGCTGGTTTCTCCACTCTCAATAAAATGATAGGCTTCGCGGAAGAGATAAAGCTCAATAGCTACTCAACTACGCAGCGGACCGCGAACCCGTACCCAACGTCATTGTTGTTCTGCGGGTTCACGCGGCCATCGGTATACGGGCGGAAGTTGTAGGCTTGGCCGGCCGCAGTGAAGCTGCTTCTAGACCACCAGTACCCGTCCGAGCCCTGATTGTTGACCCCGCTTCCGTAATCGTAGTACCCGGAGTAGGGGAAGTTATATGGTGAACTAATGAACTTATCCCTTTGAGCAGCATTGGTGCGGTTAATCATTATGCTAGCGCTTGCAATTAGCGGAATAATTTGAGACAGTAAAACTGGGTGTGGGGTTTTGGCTACAGCGTAAGTTACAGAAATGCTAACTGCGAGGTAGGTGAACCAGATAAACCCGCCGGCATTTTTGGGAAAGGAGTGGGACGTATGCTTGGAATCACAATACATATTGGAAAATACAATGTATCGTTTGTTCTCAAAAAAGCCCGCCGCTAAAGCGACGAGCTAAACCTAACATTCGGAAGTGGAATTCTGGGCCACTTCCTTTATGTTCTTATGCTATCACACTTATGTTTATTTGTAAAGCGGGACGGGCATACCCCATTTTCTTGGCCCGTTGTTTTGAGGTATAATATAACTTCCTTGATGAGAATCGAAGTAGTTTGCATGATCGGATGATAGTGCTCTCATCGTGTGGTATAGTCCATATTCTAGATCTGTTCCGTCATCTAATCCACCGCCAGTTCCATTGTCTCCTATGCCACCTGCATAAGTTTGCGAGAAAGGGAAAAGGGTGATGCTAATGCTCGGTCCTTCAGACCACGTACTTGTTTCTCCACTCTCAATAAAATGATAGGCTTCGCGGAAGAGAAGTAGCTTAAGAGCTTAAAGAGGTGCGGTTTTCATGGTATAATAGTAGTATGCAGAATGAAGAATTAGCTAGTAAAAAACGAGCTATTGAATTATATGATACTGGAAAAATCGACGAGTTTGAGGTCGGTACGACTGAGGGGCTAAAACAGATACATCGTTATTTATTCCAGGACGTTTTTGACTTTGCAGGGAAGATTCGTGACGTGGATCTCTCTAAGGGGAATTTTCGGTTTGCGCCGGCAATTTATCTTGAAGATACTTTAAAAACCATCGATAATCTTCCGGAAAATACTTTTGATGAAATTGTAAAAAAATATGTAGAAATGAACGTGGCACATCCGTTCCGTGAAGGAAATGGTCGGGCAACGAGAATTTGGCTAGATCAGATTTTGAAGAAGAGACTTGGAAAATGTGTAGATTGGTCAAAGATAGGGAAGGAAGAATATCTTTCTGCGATGGAGCGTTCGCCGATAAATGATTTGGAAATAAAGACTCTGCTCGAGTCTGCATTGACTTCCGATATCAATGATCGTGAAGTGTATATGAAGGGGATACAATCTTCTTACGAATACGAAGAGCAATCTGAATACGACGTGCATAATTTGTAGCGGACGGGAAAACCTTGTCTTCTATTGAAGGAATTTGTTACCGATACGACTGGCTCGTAGAATCTAAGCGTATTTGCATCAGTATCCGTTTCGGTTCTGATTGTCCATAGAAATCCATATTCACCAATGTATTGAATGTTACCGCCAATGACGCGTCCAGAATACGTATAGGAGAATGGGTATTGTTTGATGGCTGCGCTAGCTGCTGGGCCACCAGAATTTGTGCCAGCAGTCGTTTCTCCACTTTCAATAAAATGATAGGCTTCGCGGAAGAGAATATAGCCAATAGCTACTCAGCCATGCAGCGGACTGCGAACCCGTACCCAACGCTAGAGTAGTTGTTCTGCGGGTACACGCGGCCATTGGTATCCAGGTCGAAGTGGTAGGCTTGGCCGGCCTGAGTTGTGGCACTACGAGACCACCAGTGCCCGTCCGAGCCCTGACCGCCGACCCCGCCTCCGTAATTGTAGAACCCGGAGTAGGGGAAGTTATATGGTGAATTAATGAACTTATTCCTTTGAGTAGTATCGGTGCGGTTCTCTCCGGAGCCGCCGAGTTATTTCGCTACACAGCGGACGGAGAAGCCATATCTTCTTTGATTGCCGTGATTGGGGCCAACGTAGACGTCGCTGAAGTTGACCGCAGATGCTTGATTGTCGGGCAGAGCATATTGTGACCAGTTTACGCCGCCAGTTTCGTTATCATATCTCGTACCATCACCAAAATAGATGTTGCCTGCGTAGACCATGTCGAGAGGGAATTCATTTAGAATAGTACTAAGGCCGGTGGTCCCATAGATATTTCCTTTTCCACTCTCAATAAAATGATAGGCTTCGCGGAAGAGAAGTAGCTCAAGAGAATTACTTGCGGAGGAGTTTGAGTTCGGATTTGACCTCGGGAGTGACGCGATAAGAATCGCAAATCTTGGAGATGGCTTTATTGAAAGTCCATTTTCCGAGTTTGGAACTGTTTAGATAGTCGTATGTAATGTCTGGATATTTGATAAAACATTCGGCGAGGAGCCAGGCGAGCGCCATTTTGACATAATATTCATCACGATTGCGTAAGGATTCGATGCGATCAAAAACCAGCTGCAAATATTCTGGTTTAACATACAAGTCCAACAAAAGCACGAGTCCAGCACGAACGGAAAATTCGTCTTTAGATTGGAGAAGTTCTTCGATTTTTGGAAGAAAGCCTTCTTCGTGGCCTTTCACGGGCTTTCTTAGTGCGGAGCAAAAGACGTCAACGGTGCACCAGTTATCTAGGAATTGTATTTGGGAATCAAAATATTTTAGCATTTCTTCATACGGGAGGCGTGCGATAATAAAACCCCGGGCGATGACTTCTTCTATAGCAATTGGTTTTGCGCTAAGGAATTCAGGAAAGACGGAAGCAGGGATTTTATTCGTTAATTTCCTAATTAATGGGATGCGAACACCAATGAAAGGGCGGTCACAGGGAATGCCGCGCATGGAAAAGTCACGATACTCGTCGTCGGCAAGGGAAACAAGCTCGGATTTGAACTCTTTGTACATGGATATATTATACAACAGGGGCTAAAACAGGGGAAATCTTAAGTTCGGTTTTTGTTCGGTTTTTGGAATTAGTGGGGAATTGAACGAGAAATTAAAGTTGGAAAATGGCTCGATTTTGGCGGGTGGGGGAGGGAATAACAGGGGAGAACTACTCAAAACAAAATAAATGCAGGGAAAAGTCAAATTGAAAAATTTGGGCAAATTTGGATCAAAATTGGCCAAAAAACGCGATGTAACAGGGGTGGGGGTGAAAAAGCGATTCTGAGAGAGGTCAGAAGAGCCTGAATAGCGCCAATAAAAACCTATCTATAGGTCCTCTTGGTTTCAGCCTTATCCGAATGACTCGCAAACCCTAACTGCGCCGGTCTAAATCGTGCTCGTTAGGTGTTTGCTCCTCATTCTTCTAAGGTGAAATCCGCCTTTATGGACCTATAGATAGGTTTCTATTGGCTATTAACACATAACTCTATCGTCCATATTGTCCTAGGGTTAATGTCGTAAAAGATATATTGTGCGACATTGGAGATTTGGGAAAAAGACGATTGTCCATACGTCTTTTGTAGGTCGATTTTGCCGTGTTTTGTAGTGCTTGTGCTTATTTTTGTCGTATTTCCCCATTCTCGTGCGATTCTAGGCCGTTTGGTGCTCGTGGACGACTGTAATAGCGTCTTTGACTTTTCAAAGCGTTTTAGCGGCTCTTAGGGCCTCGGGTGGATTTAACAGAGATAAAACAGGGGCGGTAAAGTGATTGCTATGGTAAGGCTTTGGTTCTAACAGAGGCAGAACAGAGAACTAACAGGGGTGGGGAAGCGTTATAACAGGGGTGAGGTAGAAAAAACAGGGAAGTTAATTCCCTGTTTTTCTATGGTAAAATATAGATATGAAAATAATAAAGTCACCAATTAATAAAAATGATTTACTAAAAAATTCAGAGGTCGTCTTTGATGAATGTATGGTAAAGGGTGTGGTGGACGTTGATAAAGGATTGCTTGCCGTTGATGCGCAGCTTCATGCAGACTTGGAACAGCTATTTTTGGAGAATGATTCCCTGCAGGAGTCTCTTTGGGGTATAAACCTTTATCCAGATGATGCTCCGGAAGATTTTATCGAATTTGATTCCATGATTAATATTCGTCCAAGACAAAATAACCGCTCTAGGGGCGTAGAAGATCCTGAAATTAGGCGGAAAATAACAGAGGTAGTACAGAGGTGGATAACGGAGTAGGCTATCAGCATCAAGAGCTGGCTGAGGGTAGATGGGGCGAGTTACCCTTCAATATGCAAATGGGAAATATTGGTAGCGAAGTGTCTAGGTCGCTAAAATGGCAAGGAAGAAACGAGCGACGGATGAACGCAGCAATTGACAGAGCACTAGAACTATTTGACCTTTCGATGAAGTTCAACAAGGATTCGGCTAAGCTTAGGGAGATATGTAGGGCGAGGGAGGAGTTTTGTGATTACTTTTTTGGTGAAAACTATTTCCAGACAGACCCTAAACAGATGCAAAAGTATTACGATCAGTTTGCGATGATGAGCGTAAAATAGGAAAAACAGGGAAGCTAATTCCCTGTTTTGCTACGCTTTTTGGAGGAATGGACATCTCTTACAATGGTGGCTTTTGAAAGCCAGATTAGAAAAAAACCTAGTTCTTCTATCCACGTGAGGGGGTCGCTACGAATAATTTTGTAAACGTTGTTTCTGATGGCAGATTCTTTGGCGGTACCAGATTCGTTGTCGTACCAGGGCTTAAAAGTGGTTTTTCTGGGCGGACGAAAGGTTGGATTTATCATGAAAAGATCGGAAACAGTTTGTCCGAGATTCGTCACGCTATGAGCCTCCGCGGCGGTCTTAACCAGGCTCGAGCAAAAACGGTTTGCTGAAGCATAATAGGGTGAGGGCCAAGATGTCTTATTGGGGCTATAGGTTCCCCAGATGTGATTTAGACAGTAGCTTGCGATGACGAAAACGCTAGCCGGCGTCTCCCCTTTGACGATTTGCGCGGTGTATTTCTCCAAGCGAAACGATAAGTAATCAAGTAAGTTGGCACAGACTTCAGCTTTTTGTCTACGGGTAGAAAGGAACGGCAAAGTATTAAAAACTACTCCCGGAGTTAAAGTCATAATTAGAGAAGTCTCGGGATTTTTGCTTTTGACCTTGGTTTCCTTGATAAATTTTGAGACTGATATTTCTGTTTCTGTCGGATCACACCTATTTAGAGGGGTAAATATTAGTTGTTGGTTAACTCTTTGTATCTTCATAAACAACATCACCTCCACAAAACTTTAAAGAACAAACGCAGGTTACAGGTTAATTATAGCATACGGATAGAGGCGTAAGACAGAAAAACAGGGAAGCTTAATTCCCTGTTTCTTGAAGTGGAGTGGGTTCTGGAGTGGGTTCGTTTGCGAAAAATTTCTCGAAGTCGTTTCTGGACTTTTTGCGGATTTTTAGTTCCCAGCGTGTAAGCTCTGGGCCAAAGAATCTGCAGAAATTTTTGATTGCAGTGGCTTCCCAGTTTTTCCGCCAATTTTTGAGGTCGGAATCACCGATGTTGGCGACTGCGTCGCTGTGTTTTGCCAGATAGTGGTCGATTGTGGAGCTTAAGACGCTCTGCTTATAATGGAGTTTTGCGGCAACCGCATCATCCCCGTAGGACGTATGATAACAGTAGGTGATAATGCGAATATCAAGCGGCTCTTCTCCTAGAACTACGTCTCCAGTTAATAAATCGGCGCAGTAATTGAGGATGATGGTCTTGATTTCGTTTGATTTGTACTCCGAGAACTCTGGTTTCGAGATTATCTCGATAAGTTCTTTTGGATCGATTGACCATTCCCGACCCAGTTCAATATCTTTTTTAAGATCAGACATAATCTGGTCAGGGGTGAGTTTGCGTAATTTTCCGCTACGACCGCTAACCCAGGCTTGGTAAAAAACTTTTCTACCCATAGATACCTCCTAAGATGCATAACAATAGTTACTTTTCTTATTATAGCACAAAATGGTGAAAAAATCAATACCTCTAATGCTTTTTGGAGTTATTTTTGTGGCGTGGCTTATGGTGATTATTGTGGGATTTTTGTGGTGCGTTTCCCTGTTCGAGCTGCTTTTCTGGTAGATTAGTTTGATTTTGTTCAAGCAACTTGCCAAGATCTTTTAGGCCCGGACGATCAGTTTTACCTTCGGCCATGTCTGGAGAAAGTTTGAGTTTCTTAAAATCGGCCTTAGGGGAAGGTTGGTAGACGAAGCCTTTTTTGGCGATAGTTCCCTGTCCATTCTGCGGGTTCATCATGGCGCCAATTTCTCCGGCGGCGCGACCAGAATCGGAAAGCTCTTTCTTGTACTTTTCGCTTTGTTCGATAGTCTCTTTGATTTCTGCCTCGACGACGGCGCGAGGACGAGAGTATTTCTCGCGAGAGGAGGCGATAATCGCGTCAAAATTGTCTTTTGGCGTAGTTGGAATAGAGAGGGTGGTGGCGGAGAAGGCTGGAACTTTTTCACCGTTAATGATCATGGAGATAACGAAGTTGCGGTTGTTGAGGGAAAGTAAATCTTGGGCTTCAAAGGTTGGCTCAAATTGCTTGGAAAGGAGTGGGGCGTCATCAGCAGAGACACGGAAAGAAATAGTGGTACCGACGTTACCAAAGACAGCATCGCGAACGTTGTCAGTCATCTGGGAAATGTACTGGTTGGCGACGGTGAGATTGAGACCGTATTTGCGTGCCTCTGACAGGATGACCGCAAAGGAATCGGTGGCGAAGTTCTGGAACTCATCGACGTAGAGATAGAACGGACGGCGGTCGGCGACATCTGGAATATCGGAGCGGGACATCGCAGCGAGCTGAACTTTAGTGACGAGGAAGGCGCCAAGAATACCGGCATTGTCTTCGCCGATTAGACCCTTGGACAAGTTGACAACGAGGATTTTTCCTTCGTCCATAATGCGACGAACGTCAAAGCTAGACTTTGGTTGACCGATGATGTTTCTGATGATTGGGTTGGCGGTAAAGGCACCGACCTTATTTAAGACTGGGGCGATAGATTCGTTGACCTGCTTGTCATTCCACTGGCCAAATTCGTGTTTCCAGAATTGAAGCACGGTGACGTCTTTACAATAATCAAGTGTTTCCTTTCTAAAATCCTTATCCGTAAGCATACGAGAAATATCAAGTAAGGTGGTTTCTGGACGGTCTAGTAGGGCAAGCAGAGTGTAGCGCAAAATATGCTCGAGGCGAGGACCCCAGGAGTCGCCAAACATACGTTTTAGCACGCCGATGACTTCGGAAGTGACGTTAGGTTTGCGGCTTGGGTCGGAAAGTTCTAGCGGGTTAAAGGCGACTGGGAATTGGGTATCGGCAGGGTTGAAATAAACTACGTCTTTGATGCGTTTTTCTGGGACGAAGCGGAGGTTGTTAATGGCGAAATCACCGTGTGGATCGATAATACAATAACCTTGGTCGTAGAAAATATCGGAGAGGGCAAAGAGCTCAAGCATACCAGATTTACCGGCGCCAGTTTGACCGATGATATAAACGTGACGAGAACGGTCGCGACGGAGCATACCGAACTGGTGGTTAATGCCGCGGAAATTGGTAAGACCAAAAGCAGAAATGTTTTCGTCGTGCGCGGCGTTACCAGTGATAAGTGGAAGCTGGGCGGGAGGCTCGGCGGTCTTAGAAGTCGCCCAGACGATGTTTGGGGTTTCTACGGAGGTGTGAGGGAGGTGATAGACCGATGCGAGCTCGGAAATATTGAGAATAAATCCGCGGGAAGTAAAGCGGCGCAAGCGATAGGCTTCGAGCGCGTTTTTGTCAAAAGTGCCGCCAATGCTCTTGAAGCCGTTCAGATTGGTAGAATTGTACTGTTTAAATGTACCAACGAGGGCCTGCATATTAAGTTTGGCATCCATCTGGTCAGAGCCAAGATAGACCAAGCGGATTTTGACTTCGTAGCCAAGCTTAGTGGCTTTTTCTTCGGCTTTCTCGACCTGAGTTTTGGCGCGCTCGGAAAGTTCTACGGTAACAGGTGTGACGGTACCACCTTCTGGTGGGCGAAAGAGTGCGCCTAGGGCGGTAATTAGCCAGGTCCAGTCAATCCCAAAGAGACCGATGCGCTTGCCGGATTTGACAGCTTTGACCCATTTGTCGGTAGTGGATTTGTGCCAGTCATCAGGGATAGGGCGAGTGAGGATCTGGATCCAGAGCTCTTCGTTCTTGTCTGGGTTAAGCTTAGCAAGGGTACCTGTAATACCGGCCAGTGGGTCAACTTCGAAGTTTTCGAAGGTCTTAATTGGTAAAACTTCGTTTTCGGTCAAGGCGATTTCGCTAGAATAGACTACTGGATAGTCCTTCCCTTTTTCGACGTAGTCTTCTTTTACCTTATAAATCTGGACAGAAGGATATTGAGCGTAAATTTGGCCTTCTACGAAACTCTGCAATACCTTTGGTGTCCAGACGTAGAAGCGGATTTGACCGCCGGTGGAAACGATTTCGAAGCTCAGATGCTCCTGGATGCCGCCAGAATTTTTGAGTTCGGTTTTGTCTCTTAGAATACCGTGAAGACTAGCAAAAAGCTGTTCCGCGGCGAGCTCTTTTTTGTCGTTGGTGCGCGGAATCTCGAGCATCAAAAGTACAGAGTCGACGTTTAAGACCTTGAGGCGGTTGATTTTTTTGTAATTTCTATAGGTTAAAAAGCCCAGGACACCGACGATAGGCATCCAAACAATAGGCATTAAAATAAAGTGAATAATGTTTGCTAGCATATTTTACAACTTTTATTTTATCATAAAAGTTTTCAAAAAGATACTAATCTTTAAGCGATAGTGTAAGAGTTTTTGTCAGCTTTTTTGAAGAGTTTCTTGTTCTGGAGATTCAAGAGGATGGTGGTTTCCTTGACTTTGCGAGCGTGCAAAACTTCGCGGACGATTTCTTCACGAGTGAGAGGTTTGCCAGCTTTTTTCAAGATGTCAGCAATAATGTCGGAAACAGTTCCCTTTTTGTAGCCCCAAGAATCTAGAGCGTAGATACCACGACCAATTAAAACGAAGCGTGGATCTTTGATAAGCTCGTTGTGAATAGCCTGAATGGTGACATTTTTTCTCTTGAATTCGGAAGCGGAAATAGCTTCAGCAATATCGGCAAAGTGCATTGGCTCTTTCTTGCTTTCTAGGACCACAAAAATTTTGTCGCGGATGTTTTTAGGGTTGACAGTTGGCCATTTAGCAAGACCCCAGAGACCATTTAGGGTAGCAAGTTGCTTGGAAATAGAAGCAATTGCCTCAATATGGGATGGGTGCTCATAAGATAGCTTGTTGTCAAGCTCATCTAGAGTCAAAGGTTTTTTGTTGCTCTTAATGAGAGAAACGATTTCTTCGGCTTTCTTCTTTAGCTTGGCAGTGTCACCGTATTCGGCAATACCAATAGCACCAAAATATTGATCGTTTTCATCAATAGTAGTGAGGCTGGAAGAAATATTTCCAAGGAAAGCAAGACCGGCGCGTTCGGCAGCGGAAGTCTTTTTGCCATAAATTTTGTCGGCAAGGGTGGAAACGCGAGCAACGCGGCCCATTTCAGTAAGATTGCGGATGATAATCTTTTCTGCGGCGGCTAGCTCGGCGATGTTTCCTTCTTCGGAACAAACACGGAGGCGGATTAAAATGGCCTTTTCAAGTTGGCGCACACGTTCACGCGTAATAGACAACATGTCGCCGATTTGTTCAAGTGTTTCTTTTTGGCCATTCAGCCCAAAACGACGCGAAATGATCTCTCTTTCACGATCTTGTTCGATAACTTTTAGGCTGCCTTTGATTGCCTGCGCAATCGCATCCGCATTTTGGTCCATGAATTTATTCCTTTATTCCACCCCAGTTAATATTATTCGTTTTGCTTATGATAGCATATTTTGTACTAAATGTCAACTTATATTTTATGACTTTCTATGTTCTATTTTATCACATTTTTTACAATGTCAACAATTTATTACGCTCAAGTTTAAAAATAAGCAGAATGTGGCAAGAAAAAAGGCCCCGGATGGAGCCTTGTCTTCTTAATTTGGTATGGGGGTGGTAAATTTTAATACTCTATCGGCGAGTTCTAGATAGTCTAAAACTGCCTTTTCGTTGATTAGTGCTGCTCTGGCTTTGGCGATTTCTCGGCCAGTCTTGTTCATTACTGGGATGAGTAATCCTGCCAGGGTAAGTAATCCGATTAAGATATATAATGCCGTGCGATCTCCTGTGATGATCAGTGCCACGATGCAGGCAATGATGCCAGCAAGATGGAGCACGGTGGCGGCAAAAATGCATATCCTGAGTACTATGGTTGACTTGTAATTTCTGCGGACGTCGGAATAACTTGATCGCTTTAATTTGATTTGTTTCTCAAGGCAACTTGGCGCAAGATTGGCGACACTTTCCCAATGAGGGGAGAAGAATGCCTGCTTAGCCATTTCGGAAAGCTTGGTTCGACCCTTGAGATAATGGTTGTAGTCAATATCGTCGTTAACTGAAACATCAAAATAAAAATTATCTGAATAATCTGTTGTTCTGTCCATTTAGACACCTCCTATAAAAGAACACCCCATTTTCTTATTATAGCACAGATGACCCAAAAAGTCAATACGGCTTACGCTTTTTTGGCGGTTTTCCGAGTGGTTTTCTTGGCAGTCTTCCCTGTTTTGGTGGCTTTGGCGCGGCGACGAGGGGCATGACGAGCGGATTTTGGCTTTTCTTTTAAGATTTTCTCGGCTTCTTCGCGAGTTAGTTTCTTTGGGTTAATATCTTTAGGGATTTTGGCGTTATTCCTGCGGCCTGGGCCTTTGACATAAGGACCGTAGGCGCCGTTGATAATCATGATATCGCCCCAGTCGGCAATGATGGAGTCGATTTTGGCCTGGTAGAGTGGCTCGGCTTCTTTTAAGGTGATGGTATAAGGGTCGTAATCTTTGATTGGGACGTTATAGGCGCCAGCTTTAAGATACGGGCCAAATGGACCGGCGGCGGCGATAATCTCGGTGCCGTCTTTGGCTTGACCTAGGGAGCGTGGAAGAGCAGGAAGGGCGAGCTGCTTCAAGGCCTGCTTTAAGGTGACGGTTTTGACGGTTTCTCCCTCTGGAAGAGGTGCAAAACGAGGTTTCTCGCCGGATTCTTTCTCGTTTTCTCCGAGTTGGATAAAGCCACCGTTTTTACCAATCTTGGCATAGATATTTTTCCCAGTTTTTGGATCTTTACCTAGGGAGTTGCTGTTGTTGTAACGGGCGATGTCGCTGGATTTTCCGACTAGTTTGGAGAAAGGTGTGTAGAAATCGCGGAGCATTTTGACTTTTTCGAGCTTGTCCTCGGCGATTTTGTCGAGTTTTTGCTCTACATCAGCGGTAAAACCGTAGTCGACAATCTGGTCAAAATGATCGGTTAAGAAGTCAGAAACTAGCTCTCCAACAGGGGTAGGAATGAGTTTGCCTTTTTGACTTCCGGTTTTTTCTTCAGTTTTTTCCTCGGAAATTTTCTTGTCTTTGAGAGTGAAAATAGTCACTTCACGCGGAGTACCTTCGGATTCTCCCCTGATAACGTAACCACGCGCCTGAATGGCAGACATGATAGACGCATAGGTGGATGGACGGCCAATGCCGAGCTCTTCGAGCTTTTTGACTAGAGAACCCTCGGTATAGCGGGCAGGTGGACGATCAAAGGTTTCTTTGGCGGTAACAGAGGTAGCTTCACAGAGGTCGCCTTTTTCTAGGTCAGGGAGGTCGAGATCTTTGCTTTTGCCGTAGACCTTGAGAAAGCCGTCGAAGATGACCACTTCGCCTTTAGCAATAAAGGTAACAGGTGTAGTATCGGCTTTTAGTTTCACCGTGGTGCGGTCGACGACGGCGTTGGCCATCTGGGTGGCGAGAGTACGAGAGCGGATGAGGCGGTAGAGCTTCTTTTCGTATTCATTGTTCCCTGCTACCTCTGTTTCTATGTGAGTAGGACGGATAGCTTCGTGAGCCTCTTGAGCGCCGGCGGATTTGGTCTTAAAATGACGAACTTTAAGGTATTTTTCCCCGTAATTTTCTTTGATATAGGCGGCCATAGCGGCGAGAGCTTGATTGGAGAGGTTTAGGGAGTCGGTACGGTGGTAAGTGATGTGACCGGACTGATATAATCCTTGAGCAGCGCGCATGGTGGTAGAGGAGGAAAAACCGAGTCTGGCGTTAGCCTCAATCTGGAGGGCGGCAGTAGCAAAAGGCACAGGGTTAGGCTTTAAAGCTTCGGTCTTCTCGGTGGAGATTACTTCGTATTTGGCTCCCACAAGGCTCTCTAAGAGCTTTTTAGCCTTAAGCGGTGTGTCCGGGCTTTTTCCGTCCAAAGTGGCTAGAAACGGCGTTTTAGCCGGTTTTTTGGCATATTTTAGGTCACATTTTAGAAACTCGCCAGTCACTTTGAAGCTAGATTTGGCGTTAAATTTCTCAATTTCACGCTCTTTTTCGACGACGAGGCGGAGAGCTGGACTCTGGACGCGACCGGCAGAAATGGCACCTGGAACTTTTTTGCGGACTACCCCTGATAAATCGTAACCGACAAGCATATCCAAGGTCTGGCGAGCCTGCTGAGAAGATACCATACTCATGTCGACACGGCGCGGGTGTTTGACGGCCTCCTCTAGAGCGGGCTTAGTAATCTCATGGAAAGTGATACGATTGGTAGATTTAGGGAGTTTAAGTACCTCCATTAGATGCCAAGAAATCGATTCTCCCTCGCGGTCTTCATCGGTTGCGAGCCAGATAGTTTCGGCATTTGTGGCGGCTTTTTTGAGGTCAGAGACGATTTTTTTGTGGCCTTCGTCGATTTCATAGGTGACAGCAAAACCATGATCGACATCTACTTTGGTGTCTTTTCTAATGTGTCCGACAGAGGACATGACCTTAAAATCACGCCCTAAGTATTTTTCAATGGTTTTAGCTTTGGCTGGAGACTCGACGATGACTAAGTTTTTTGACATAACTTAATTGTAGCACACGTGTCAAGCATGAGCATTTTGACAGAAGAAAGGCACCAAAAAACCTCTGGATGGGATTAGGTAAGGGTGGGCATCACCTAATCCCGTCTAGAGGTTCTTTGGGTACCCCATAACGCTTCTTTTCCAGATACCGGGGAAGCCCCGGAAGCGCGACCCACCTCACACAATTGGGGCCCGCCGGTTATGGGGGTTGCTATGTCCTTAAAGGCTTTCAAAGTGGAGGTAATACTTAAAAGTTTATGACCGTAAAGAGAAATCATAAACCCGAAAGTTTTTAAGAACACGCAACTTCTCTTTCTTTTTAGCAAAATATGCTAAAATGAAAGTAGAAATTATGATTTATTTAGGTGCAGTTTAGGGTTTTAGGCCCTAACTGTTTTTAGTATATCACACTTAAAAAAATAAGTCAATACTTTTTTCATATTTTTTATGGAAATCAAACAAATTCGACCTCTGGAGAGTGATTTTACAGAGGTGTTAAAAAGGCTTGTGCTTAATGTAAAAATGTTGTATTATTACGGAAATTTGCCGGATTTTCGGCAAAAAACCGTGGCAATTGTGGGGTCAAGACGGAATACGCAATATGGTTATGATGTGGCATATAGGGCGGCCTATGAGGCGGCAAAAGCTGGGGCGGTGGTAGTATCTGGACTGGCCTATGGGATAGATTCGGTGGCACACCGGGCGGCATTAGATGCGGGTGGAGTGACGATAGCGGTGCTGGGTACACCAATAACAGAGATATATCCGAGATGCCACAAGAGGTTGGCAGAGGAGATTGTGAGCAGTGGTGGAGCGGTGATATCGGAATATGGGCCAAACGACACTCCTCTAGGTCTTCCGGATATAAAAGCGCGGTTTCTGGCGCGGAATCGGATTATTGCGGGGCTATCCGATGCGGTGCTAATTGCAGAGGCGGCGGATCATAGCGGTACGCTCAATACGGCAGTGCATGCGCTAGATATGGGGGTGGACCTCTTGGTGGCTCCGGGAGATATTACTAAGCCTACCTCTGTTGGATGTAATAAGTTGTTAAAACAGGGAGCGATTCCCTATACGGAGCCGGATGATCTGCTTGATTTGCTCTTCCCTGAGAGAATCGTAAAAAGGCGCTCAAAAAAGCTGCTAAATAAGCTACTTTTGAAGGCGGAAACAGAGGTGGAAAAGGCGATTTTGACGCTGATTTTTGAAGGTGTACAAGATGGAGATGAAATTATTCAGAAGCTAAAGATGTCGGCGACGGAGTTCTCTCAGGCGATTACGATATTGGAAATTAAGGGATTAGTAATGAGTCTTGGCATGAACAAATGGATGATGAAGGGTTAAAGATGAAAAAGTTAGTTTTTATAGATGAATCTGGAAATCCTGGAATAAAAAATGAGCAAGGCGAATTCGTCATGATTGCAGTCGTGATTCTGAGTGAAGAAGAATATTTGAAGCTAGATAGTTATATGGATGGTTTTAAGAGAGGTATTAACTGGTCGAGCGATGCTGAGTTTAAGTTTGTAAAGACAAGAAAACAGGTATTGCGCGATCTATTGTTAGGGGTTAGTAAATATAATTTCGAGATTTACTGTTTGATTTTGAGAAAAGATAGAACTTTTCAGATTGATAATTCTGCTTCCGTATACAACTATATGTTGGCGCGCTTGTTGAATCTAATAAAGCAAAAAGATTTGAGGGTGCTTGTGGATGGTTCTTTCGGACAAGAGCATCAAAGGAAGATTAGAACATTTTTAAGGACAGCCCTAAAATATCCTTTGCGTAATTTTAAATATGGAAATTCAAAATCATACAATGGGCTTCAGCTTGCTGATATTATATCTGGCATAATACATAGGCGTTATTCTGAAAAGAGGGACGACTTGAATCTGTTTCAATTAATCAAAGACAAAATTAAATTAGTAGATGAGATCAAATAAAAAAGGGTCCACCTAGCATAATCGCAGCTGTCCATCCGGACACTTTTCGGTGGGTTCTCCTATGTCTGTAGTTTATCAAATTGTTAGCCAATTGTCAATCTGGGAGACGATGTCGCGAAGAAGAGCTGGTAGTTTTTCTTTCTCTTCAGGAGTGAATTTACTGAGGACGAAGTCGATATCGGAAATCTTGCCATCGGTAGGTTCGCCGGTTTTGAGGTTAGAGCCGATGCGCATAGCATTATCTGTGCCGATGCGGAGTCTTGGGAAATCTTCGGTGCTGAGTTTCTCAATAGTAGATTTGAGGCCATTGTTTCCTCCGGCGGAGCCAGAGGTACGGAATCTGGTTTTACCAAAATCAAGGTTAAAGTCGTCGCAAACGATTAAAATATCAGAGGTAGGAATCTTATAAAACTTGGCAAAAGCGGAAATGGCGTCGCCGACGTCGTTGTAATAAGTCAGAGGCTTGATAAAAATAGCGTCGTCGGATTTAAGCCAGGTGGCGTTGAATTTGGGCGCACTCTCCCAGTCTAGGCCTTTGACCTTGGCATAAAAATCCAGCGCCAAAAATCCGGTGTTATGGCGAGTAAAATTGTATTTATTCTCTGGATTACCAAAACCAACGACTAATTTCATGCCCCAATTATACCATAGGAGGCATGAAAAAGCCCCCACGATGGAGTGGGGGCTTTGGGAGGAGGTATGGTAACGCGTTTTGCCTTAGTCATTTAAGTGCCTTGGCCACTTCGCGCAATACCCAATGACGAACGATCTCATCTTCGTCGGTGCGACCAATGATGGCGGCATAAGGCTTGTCGGCCAGTTTGGTGCCAATGTAGTTTAAGCCGTTACTAGTGCGGTTGAGATGAGGATTGGAAAGCTGAGACGGATCGCCGGTGATGACCATTTTACTGCCGTTGCCGAGACGACTGACTAATTCCCTAGCTTGGAAACGTTCTACGTCCTGGAACTCATCGTAGTAGATCAGTGCATTGGAAATTGAACGTCCACCCATATAAACCAGGGGTTGGAATTCAAAATACTCGTTTGCGATGTCGAGTACTTCCTTGCTGATGGTGCCAGAGCTAGTTTTCCTAACCATAGCAATGTCATTATTTTGGGGCTTAGCATGCTTGCGATTGCGCTTCTTGGAGCTATTGTAGCCGTTATCATCTTTTGGCTTTTCCTCGACTGCGGGATATTTGGCGGTTCCGGCAGTGTCGCGGATGATTTTCATAACATCATAGATGTTGTCGATGATGGGCATGGCCATAGGCATGGTTTTGTCTGGTAGGCCTCCTGGCAAGAAGCCGACATCTTTGCCAAGCGCGGAATCGCGTGGGCAGATGAAGACACGATCGTATGGAACGTTTGGCTTAGTGGTGTGATAGCCAACGCCGTTTAGTCCGGCGGCCACGGCCAAGAATGTTTTACCAGTGCCAAAGATGCCGGAGAAAACCACAATAGGGATCTCGTCAACTGGAGCAAGTAAAGCCTCCATGTACATAGCTTGAACATTGGTGATAGGGCGGATGTTGCGGTAAGATGGCGAGGCAAATTTGACGTACTTTAGCGGGATAATCGCTGGATTGCCATGCTCGTCAAATGTACAACGTCCAATATTGTCGTAGCCGCTGTTGGTCTGGCCAAAGTTCTCGATTTCAAATTCCACAAACTCATTGAAGTGAATTTGTTTATTTGGAAAGAGATCATGCCACTCCGTATCAGAGATGTGGCGGTTTTTGGTCCAAAGCGATGCAGCGTCAAGTGGCAGCTTAACCTTGGTGCGACCAGTATAAATTTCTGGATTGATACGTGCAACGTCAATATGTGCAGCCGAAGCTTTGGCTACCATCCAATCGCTACCAGTCATGATGGCAACGGACCCTTTCTTATTGGCAAGCTTGTTTTTGAGTTCTTGGCCAAGTGAGATAGCTAGCTGAGTGCTGTGCGCCTCAATGCTATGTGGCACTTCGCGAAAAACCACTTTCATGCCGTTTGCAAGAGTAAAAGCGTTTTCAGAATTTGGGTTATTGTTAAGATAAGATAACATGCCGCCCATAGAATTTATCAAACGCTTAGAAGCTTCACCACGAGAACTGAGCTCGTGGCGCCATTCACCAAGTTTATCCAGATATTGGATTGGAATGCAGAGAAAGTCAGCCTTTTTCTTAGTGTCAGGCTTAATCTCATCTGGGTCAATTACGTCTGGGTCTCCAACCAACATATCCATAGCCGCAACAATGTAGTTATGGTAATGAGACATAATAACACCTCCTTCTTAAAGAACATGCACAATGCGCAAAAGTGGGCAGAGCGCCCACATGGCGTTATTATAACATGGTTTGGGGATTAGTCGGCGGTTTTCTTGTCGTTCTTGTCGTTTCTAAAAGAGAACATAATTGGGGTGCCAAGATATGGGTAGAATTCGCGGATTTTTCTCTCTAAGAAACGCTTATAAGACCAGTGTAATAGTTCTAGCTCATGGCCATGAATCACGAACCAAGGCGGACAAGTGTCGGTCTGGACGATGTATTTTGGCTTTGGATGGGTGTTTTTGAGGCCGGCTGGGAGATGCTCGCTCATGGCAGTGCGAAGAATGTGATTTAGATCGGAAGTCTTAATTTCGTGGTGGCGGGCTTCGTCAATATCAAGGGCGAGGTCAAAGAGTTTGGTGACATTCTTCCCTGTTTCGCTGCTGGTGAAAAGCACAGGAGCGTAAGGCAGGAAGTCAAAATCATGTTCTAGTTGGTCGAGCAAGAAATCGGCGGACGTTCGATTTTTGATGTTTTCTTCGCCAAAATAATTAGTTGGCTCGGCGTTTTCTAAGAGGTCAGATTTGGTAACGACCATGATGATTCCCTTACCGGCTTCGACAATTTGGCCAGCGAGACTCTGATCGAGTTTACTGTGAGGTTCGGTGGAGTCAACGAGCAGCGCGCAAATATCGGCTTCCTCGATGGCGGCAAGAGTACGGATAGCGGAAAACTTTTCAATGCCAACTTCGCGTTTGCCCGGCTTGCGTAAACCGGCAGTATCAAGGATTTCTAGGGTTCTATCCTTGTATTTTACCTCGACGCGGTTGACATCGCGAGTAGTACCCTGGCGGGAAGAAACTAGAGCTTGCTGCTTTTTGGCTAAGGAATTAAACAAGGACGATTTGCCGACGTTTGGGCGACCAATGAGAGCAATCTTTAGGGGAGAATTATTAGAAACACAATTCTCGGGGATCTCCGCGACTTTCGTCGAGCGTGGCGATAGGCGTAGCGCCCGTGACGACGGGCCGCGCAGCCGGTGCCCCGAGAATTCGTGTTCTGATAATTCTCGTACAATCGCTTCTTTTAGTTCGTGGATGCCAGCTCCGGTGGTGGCGCTGGTGCGGAAAATTCTGCTTTCATCGATGCCGAGGGCGCGGAATTCGTTAATATCTAGAGCTTCGCCACGGTCAGATTTGTTCAAGACGAGAAAAATCGGTTTCTTAGAGCGGAGTGCCATTTTGGCGATGTTTTTGTCGCGGTGGTCAAAATATTTAGTGCTATCAAGGGTTAGTAAGATGATGTTTGCGGAGTCGATGGCGTCAGCAATTTGATCTTGAATTCCAGCTTCAAAATCATCAGTTGGCGCTTTTAATCCAGCAGTATCAATTAACAAAAAAGAATCATCGATTCGTGCCACGACATTATCTCTGGTAGTTCCCTCTTCGCGTGCAACGATAGCGATGTTTTTGTGGGCGAAACGGTTGAGCAAGCTAGATTTGCCAGCGTTGGTTTGCCCGATTAATGCAACAATAGGTAAAGATTTCATAAATAATGGTGATTCCGGCGGGAGTCGAACCCGCGATTTTCTGGATGAGAACCAGACGTCCTAGACCACTAGACGACGGAACCATGTCGCTATTTTAGCACGAAAATGACTATATTTCAAGGGGTTTAGAGCCTCAAGCCTTGACTTTATTGCTAAAGTGTGCTATAATGAAAAGATGGTACATTAAAATTCTGCAGTTACCAGAAAATACCGTAAACCCGAGAATATAGATGGAGGTAAATTAGTATGGGTAAGTTATGGATTAAGATTCACCTGGATGTGCGTCCTGGAGAGGAGGAGATGGATATCAATGCCTGTACAGGTCAGCGAGTCATGGAGCTTATGGATATACTGTATAGCGATGTCATGAAGCGCGGTGACACGATGATTATTCGTGTAACTGATGACGACAGAGCTTACGTGTTTTATCAAAAGGCTGACAGTAAGGACACAATTCCTTACGTCAAAGTCAACCATGTTTTCTCATTGACTCGTCCTTCTGGACGCCAACAGTTGCTGGATGCATTGTGCAATGCTACTGATCGAATCGACCCTAATATTAAGGGTTTGATTGAAGGAGATATCGAGGACACCAGGTATATGCTGGAGAAAACAGCATATGAGGTTAAAGAGATAGATCCTAAGGATCCATATGTCAGAGCGGTAAATAAGCTCCTTAAGACTGGATCTGACGCGGACATCATGGCCGCAATCAAGAGCGTGACTTTCTTTGTTAAGAAGATTAAACTTGTCGAAGAAGGCGAAGACGCAGAAAATGCAGAATAAGAAAAAGGACCGTGAATTTCACGGTCCATTTTTATGCCCTGCTAGAATTGGACGGAGCCACCGTAATTTGGGATGGCGGCGATCCAGAGCTGACCTGGGGTGAAGGAAATGACGTTGCCAGATTCATCTTCAAAGATGATTTGGGAGGCCTTGGTAGTTTTCTTCCAAGTGCCCTTAACAGCGGTGCCGTTCTGGAAGACGTAGGCGGTGCCAGTACCAATGGTTTGGATGACGTGGTGATAGTTATCAGAATCAAGACGTTCGTCGACCATCATGACGGCTACGGCAGACGGAGCAAGCTGTTTGGCGAGACCACAGTCTTTCTTAGGAGAAGGCTCGGACACTTCGGCATCGGCACAGTTGTAGACCAGGTGTTCTTCTCCAGTAGCGTAGGAGCGGCGATAGGTATTGGTCTCGACGTCGTATTGGTAAATCGTGTTAAAGGTTGCGACGGAGCCGAAGTTGATGGCGACTTGTGGGACGAACGGTAGCTCGGAGGCTGGAGTTTCGCAGTTGGTCCCCTCTTGGCCTTCGCAATTTATTTCGGTGTTTTCTGGAGCTTTGGTTTTGGCGATGGCGTCGGTAACTTCTTGGGCGGACAAGCGTGGGAAGGTCTGAGGGTTAGCAGTAGTATAACCGTTATCCTTGGCAAAGTCAGCTAGGAGAGATGGTGAAGTCATGAGGTTGTTTGGTGCCCAGTAGGAACCGTAATCACGCCACATGTAGACGACGGACTCGGTTAAATCGTGGTAACCACCAGAGCGGACGGCGGCCACGGCGTCGTCAGAGCCACCAGCGTGAACAATGGCACAGTCAAATGGCGTATCCCAATCTAGATAGTAAGAACGCAACGAGCGGATTGGGCCAAGAGTCTTGCTCTTTGGATTCTGGAAGACAGCGGCAAAACGGGTGATGCCGGCTTCGGCAATAGCTTCAAAGACTACGCCAGCTTCATCTAGGCCGGTCTGAGGGCGTGGACCATCGGCGCCGTTTGGAATTTGCATACAGTAAAGTGGCAAAGAATTTTCTTCTTCGGAAGCAATTTCGAGGCCAGTGAGTTTACTGTAATATTTTGGCTTTTCTGGTTCTTTTGGCTGTTCTTCTTGTGCAGGTGCTTCGTCTTTTGGTTTGTTAAACACTAGGAAATAAAGTGCCGCACCGCCACCGCCTAGGGCTGCCAAAATTAAAATGACAACTATGGTAATAATGATAGCTTTTTTGCGTTTCCCTGCCTTAGAATTTTTAGGAGGTTTGATTTTGATTTCTTTTTCGGCACCAGAAACATCCGGAATTTCTTCCGGCTGTGGAGCCAGTTTCACGCTCTTCTTACTCATAGTACTAGTTTAGCATAAGCAGAAAGATTTGGCGAATTTTGAGTGGTTTATAAATCGTTAACTACAGCAGAGCGAGTAGCGTTCAGGCGAGCAAGCGTGCGGTCGCGTCCAAGCACTTCGCAGGTAAGATGTAGGGCTGGAGAGAAGTCAGCAAAAGAAATGGCAATTCGGACGAGTGAGAAGAGCTGAGCAGGCTTTTGACCCGTTTCTTCTAGAAGTTCATTAAAGGCAGTTTGGAGATTGTCCTTGTTCCAGTTTTCTTCTGAGATTGACTGGAGTTTTTCGATGGTAGCGGTTAACAAATCACGCTGCTCGGTTTCGGAAAGCTTCTTGATAAATTTATTTCCCTGCAAAAACTCAAGGTTAATCTGTGGTTCTTCGAAGAAATAAGTAGTAAAGGTCTTTAGATCAGAGAGGGTTTTGAGGCGGTCATAGATAATAGAAAGAACGGCCTTTTTATATTCTTCTGGATAGCTATCGGCAGATTCTGGCCAGAAATTAATCAGAGAATTTCTGGTAGGGTTAATGTTATTGCTATCAATTGAGGCCTTATCGGTGGAAATGGTACGGGAATAAAGTTTGTCTACACCCTGTTCGTCAAAGATTTTGCGAATCCATTGGCCGTTTTGCCAGAGGAGTTTTACTTCGTCGAAGCGTGCGCCAGAGTTCTGAATGCGATCAATGCTAAAGGATTTTAATAGGTCGGCTTTTGAGTAAATTTCTTGTTCAGTACCGTCGTTCCAGCCAAGGCAAGCAAGATAGTTTAGCATGGCTTCTGGCAAGATACCCTCATCTTTGTAATCAATGACAGATTTGGCGCCGTCGCGTTTGGAAAGTTTCTTATTCCCTTGTGGAGCAAGAACGTGAGGGAGTGAAACGAATTTTGGATGCTCAATACCGAGGGCTTCATAGAGCGCGAGATAATTTGGCATGCTAGAAAGATATTCTACGCCGCGGACGATGTGAGTGACGCCCATCTCGAGATCATCTACGATATGAGCAAAGTTATAGGTTGGGAGACCGTCTTTTTTAATTAAGATGATATCGTCCATGACTTCTGGTCCAGTAGAAAGATCGCCCATGACTTCGTCGTGCCATGAAACGGTTTTTGGTTCAGATTTGAAACGAAGTGGGATGCCTGGCTCCCAAGCAGTATTCATGTCTGGGCGGTGGTTGCGGTATAGATAAGGAATCTTGGCAGCGTTGTCGGCCTTACGATACTCGTCGATAGTTTCGGATGGAGTAGGGTCAGCATAAGCACGGCCAGCGGCGATGAGCTTCCTGGCGTATTCGTGGTAAATGTCACGACGCTCGCTCTGATAATAAGGGCCATGGTCACCGCCTTTGGCGACACCCTCGTCCCAATCTAGTCCGAGCCAGGTTAGAGTTTCCAAAATTAGATCAGTAGCACCAGCAACATAACGAGCTTGGTCAGTATCTTCGATACGCAAAATAAACTTGCCACCGTCAGATTGTTTGGCAATTAAATATGGGTAGATTGCACTGCGCACGTTACCAAGGTGAATATAGCCAGTTGGACTAGGCGCAAAACGAGTGATATTCATGCAAGAATTATAACACTTTTACAGAGATGTAGCAATATTTCGGATTTGCTCTTTGGTAAGATATTTGCCGGTAGCGTCAATCTTGTAAAGCAGACCGCCGGAGACCCAAGAAGCCTTTTCGCCGCGGACATAGATAGTGATGCCCTGTTCACGGAGGGTAGTGAAATCATTTGGATAATTTTTCTTGACGTAGTTATTAAGAAGCGCGGTGCTATCCCAGGTGGATTTTTCTTCTGATAAGGTGAAAGAAGCGCCTTCTGGACCGTTAAAGGTCATAATGACGACGCCTTCTTTGTCGGAAGTGACGTTGGATAAGCTGTAATTTCTAGGAACGAAGGTAGGGTAGGCGGCATCGATGCCAGTTTGGATAGCGGCGACGCGGACAGACAGATCTGGGATACTAAAATGGACAAAAGCGACCAGCGCGGCAACAGTGGCGCCAGAACAGATTAGGGCCAAGAAAATACGGCCAGCTTTGTTTTTCTTCTTGAACTCGCGCTCCATTTTTGGAGCTTTTTTGACAGGTTCATCGGCCATTTTAGAAATAACAGTTGAAGCGGACCTGATAGCACGGTCGTTCTTGCTAGCCTTTTTAGCGACTTTGACGGCCTTTTTGGCGGCTTTGGCAGCAGCTTTCTCTGCCTTTATCTGGGCGAGTCTGGCCTTTTTAACGGAAATAGCTTTTTTGGCTGGCTCTGGCTTCTTGACTGCCTCTGGCTTCTTGACTGTCTCGGTCTTCTTTCTGGCGACTGGTTTTTTGACGTAGCGACGAGAAAGAGTAGTCGATTTCTGGACAGTAGAATGAACAGATGGCGCATCAGTAACGGTGATTTTCTTCACCTTTTTGGCTGGGGTAGATTTAGCAGAAGCTTTTTTTGCCGAATCATCCTTACCATCATCAATTTGAATTTTTGTCATCTCTTATTACACTCCACAAATAGGTTATTCTTATTATAACCGCAGGCGCAATAAAAAAGCAATAACTTTTTTATACAAAATTAATATTGTATAATAATGTTATGGATCGCGAACACAAAAAGCACATGGAGACCGTGCGCTTACTTATCACAGAAACAATTATGGTAATGGTAATCATCGTCACAGCGGTGATTTTGACTTTTGTGGCTATGGGCTATAACCTGGACAAAAATGGTGAACTGGGTCAGTCGGGCTTGGTACAGCTCCGGAGTTTTCCGTCGGGCGCAAGTATTACGATTGATGGCGATACGATTTTGCCGCGTACTACGGCTTCTCGGATGCTCTCGGCGGGCGACCATACTATTAAATTGACTAAGGACGGCTACGATAGCTGGGAAAAGACTATTACCAGCGAATCTGGGCGACTATTGAAGCTGGAATATATGCGCCTGTTTTATCAAGACCGCACGCCAGAAACGATGGAAGAATTTGACGGAATAGCGAATTTCTTTATTCCGACACCAAATCGTGATTATGCGATTTTGATTAATCAGACGGGTTGGCATTATCTGGATTTGCGCGGTGATGATGCGGTAGATACGGAGTTAGATGTCGCTGAGCTAACAAAAGATTTAGATACCTTAAGCGTAGTGTGGAGTGATAACAGCGAAAAATTGCTAGTGAAGGCTCTTCGAAAGAATGAGACAGAATGGCTACTTATCAATGTCAAAAATCCTAAGGAGAGCGTGAATCTGACCAAGGAATTTGCGATGAACTTTTCTGATATGAAATTTATGTCAGAAAGCGGAGACAAGCTAGCGGTTCTCGAAAATGGAAATGTCAGGACGGTTGCGCTTAGCGGAAAGACTGTTTCTCAAGTCTTGGCGGAAAATGTTAAAAAATATAATAACGAAGGAGACTACATTATTTATCTAAATACAAAGCAGCAGCTAGGTATTATTTCTGGAGATAACGTCACGCAGGTTGCGGAATATAATGCTGACACCTTGGTTAACACTACAATCTCTGAGTATATTGGGAATAAATATATAATCATTACGGAAAATAATAAGATGACAGTATATACTGGTGATCTACCAAATGCAGAGCGCAAATTGAGCGATATGGAGAAGGCTCTGGAAATTGAGATTGGTTTTACGCCTAGCTCGCTAGAAGCTTATGGTAATAATGAGCTAATTGTGGCGCGCGACGGTAAAAACGTAGCGGTCTTTGATGCGGAAGCTAGGAAAGTTCACCAGTACGTTCTAGACACGGAAAACAGCTTCCTAGTGGATGGCTATATGGTGGGAGAGATTGTGGATGGAAATCTAATTGTGATGGACTTTGACGGTACTAATAAACGTCAGATTACCAAGGCGGACGGTCCAGCGATGATTACACGTAATAATAAGTGGCTATATTATTTAACGGTCAGTGAAAACAAAACTAATCTGACTCGTGAAAAGATTATTGAATAATTAATTATTAGTTTTGACCAGTTAACCAGCGCCAGATTCTTTCGAAGAAGGTTGGTTCGTTTTCTGGCATGGCCTCGCCAACTCCGGCGTCTTCAGTGTATTCGGCTTGGGTAGCGCCGGATGGGACAGGGTTAACTTGTTCGGCAGTAACAAGGAGGCGATAACGAGAAGTGCCAAGCGGAGTACAGGTGATAAGGGTGAGCATTGGCTTGCTAGTCTCATAAACTAGTGCGGCGACGTCGGTTGGCTCGACGGTCTCTTTTTTAGTAACAGAATAGGTGTAGCGAGTACCTTGATAATCGATGTAGACGAGATCGCCGGCAGTGAGGCGTTCTAGGCCAGAGAAGATGAACTTGTATTGATTATTGCTATAAATGTCGCCAGCGGAGTGACCAGTGATGACGAGGTTGCCAATTTCCCCCGGCATAGCGGAAGCGCCTGGAATAGAAAACTGGGCGACGCCGTTTTCCATGGCCATATTAATAGTGTTAGTGTCATTGGCGATGCCAAAGTTGACTGGTACGTCGACATTTAGCTTTGGGATAATGAGGCGATTATCAGCGCCAACAGCAGTGGAAATAGTTGGATCGATGGCAGAAATGCCATTGTCCTCGGAATTACCCGGAGAAACATAAGCCATGATTGGTGCAAAAATCAGGCGGTTATATTGTAAGAATAAAATCAGTAGCACAACGAGCGCGCCAGCAAAAAGGGGGATGAATTTTTTGAAACGTTTGGAAACTTTGGCCTTGGAGGTGGCGCGACGCCGAATAGTGGACTTTAAGGAACTGATAATTCCCTGTTCTTCTTCATCGGTTGGATTGGTAGCAAGCTGTGGAGTCTCAAGTACGGTGGCATCATGTTCACGGCGGTCGGATTTTAGCTTTTCGTTTTCTAGGTAAGATTTAGCAGCCTTGGAATAATAATCGCTGTAATATTTCTGATAGTAATTTTGCCAGGCGCTATGATATTTTTGCCAGTCGGGAGCAGTATCTTTTCTGTGGGCCACGTTAGTAGAAATTGGTGTGTCTTTATAAGTACCAAGATAGAGATTTCTGGCGGTTTTACCGAGGTCGCGGACACCGGCGCGGGCGTTTTTTGCTTCAGAATTATAAGCCGCAAGAACTTTTCTGCGCACAATTTCTGTAGCGGTTTTGCGACTCTGGTCGCCTAGAGGGTGCCCACCGGGTTTTTGATTCATAAGATAATTATAGCATCAATCTTTTTATTCCGCTAATAAACTGTGGTAAAATAGTCCCATAATGCTCAAGAAAAACTATCCTTATTACAAGCATAAAAAAGTCAAAAACTTTGCAGAGTTTTTGGATCTTCTCGAAAATCGGTATCACAAGCGTGTGGCGTTTTCTTTCCATAGTGGCGAAGAGCTAGTCAAAAAGACTTATCCTGAATTTGTGGCGGACGTGAAGAGTTTAGCAGGGTTTTTAAATAAAAATTACGCTGGAAAACATTTGGCAATTTGTGGCGAAAATAGCTACGAGTGGATTGTGACTTTTATGGCGATTGTGCTATCTGGAAACGTGGCGGTGCCGATTGATAAAGATTGCGACGAAAAACTACTTCTAAAGTTATTGAAATCGGCAGATTGCGATACACTGTTTTATAGCGAAAAATACTTGCCGTTTGCTAGTGAGCTGAAGTTCAAAACGCAAAAATTAGAAGATACAGCGCGGAAAATTAAGCTTGGCAAGAAATACAAGAACGCTCACAAACCAGTGGCTGATGCCCCGGCAGTAATCTTCTTTACTTCGGGCACTACTGGCGCTCATAAATGCGTAGCATTATCAGAAAAAAATATTACGGCAGATATTTATGGGGCGTCGTCGATTTATCAACCGGGTGGTGCGACGGTGAGTATTTTGCCATTCCATCACAGTTTCGGTTTAGTGACGGCGATTATGATGCCAGCATATTATGGCTGTGATACCTATATTTGTAGTAGTTTGAAACGCTTTACGGACGCCATGAAAGAGCATCAGCCAGAGACTATTTTCCTCGTGCCAGCGTTTGTGGAAGCTTTTTATCGTCAAATTTGGCGAAAAGCTAGAACAGAACACAAAGATAAGGCTCTAAAGATGATTCTGACAATTTCTAAAAATTTAAAACACGTTGGCTTGGACGTGCGCCGAGTGGTAGCAAGGAGTGTTTTAAAGGAATTCGGTGGAGAACTTAGGCATATTATTTGTGGAGGGGCATACCTCGATCCGATTTATGTGAAATGGTTCCGTACGATTGGAATTGATATCTTAAATGGCTATGGTATTACGGAGTGTTCGCCGGTATTATCTGTTAATCGTAATAAATACTATAAAGATGGAAGTGTGGGTGTGCCTTGTCGGGGCGTAGACGTGAAGATTTTTGACGGAGAAATTTGCGCCAAGGGCGATAACGTTATGTTAGGATATTATGAGAAAGGTAAAATCAAGCCACAAGAGGGCTATTTCCATACTGGAGACCTTGGCAAGATTAATCGTGACGGTTTTATCTTTATCACGGGTAGGATTAAGAATACGATTATTTTGAGCAACGGCGAGAACGTTAGTCCAGAAACGATTGAGTCGGACTTTATGAAGTTTAAAGGCGTGCGCGAAGTAGTGGCATACGGCAAAAATGACGAAATTTGTCTGATGATTTTCCCAGAAGAAGACCGGATTGGCGATAAAATTTACTTCGAAACCCTGCGTCGGCGTTATAATTATAGTAAGCCAAGAAATCGCAAAGTTGCGCGCATTTCTTTGCGTACAACTGAGTTTATCAAAAACAGTAGTCAAAAAATAATTCGTTCAAAAATCATGGAGGAAAATGATGAAACAAGAAGTTATTGATTTAATAGCCGAGACCCTAGAGATTGATAAAGATGAGCTAAAGGACGATACTGATCTGGCTCGTGACCTCAACGTAGAATCGATTGATTTAGTCGACCTAGTTACAGCCTTTGAAGATAAATACAATTTTGAGATTCCAGATCAGGAGCTCAAAAACTTACAGACCGTGGGCGATATTGTAGCTTACGTAGAAAAACGTCAGAAATAAGCTATAATATAGTTATGAATATCTTATTTTGTGGCGATAAAGGCATCGTTAAGGGGGTGACGATTGCGACGCTTTCCCTGATTAAAAACGCCAAAGCGCCACTGAATATTTTTGTTCTGACAATGGATTACGCTAATAAACGCAAACGTTACCAAAAGATAACTGAAACAGATGTAAAAGAATTAGCAAAAAAGCTAAAAGCTGCTGACGCGCGTAATTCCCTAACAATTCTAGATATTGGTGAACAGTTCAAAAAAGAGCCGGCTACGGCTAATATGCGAACGTATTTCACGCCGTATTGTATGCTAAGATTATACACAGATGAATTGGGCTTGCCGGATAAGATTCTCTATCTTGATACTGATGTAGTCTGCTTGAACGACCCAAGTGAGCTGTACGACATGAATATGGACAGATATGAGATGGCAGGTGTACTAGATAGATATGGTTCTAATATCTACCGCGTACCATTTGGGAAGAAACGCTATATTAATTCTGGCGTACTATTGATGAACCTGAAGAAAATTAGAGAAACAGGGCTATTCAAGCGGGCGCGGAGAGCTTGCAAGCGCTATCCGATGGTGATGCCGGACCAGAGTGCGCTTAACTTTTGTTCGCACTATAAGAAAATAGTTCCGACCAAGTTTAATAATCAAAAAGAAATTACAAGAGACACGGTGTTTCGACATTTTTCTAATACTTTTCAGTTTTTCCCGTATTTTAAGGTTATTTCTATTAAGCCTTGGAATGAAAAGGCTCTGCATGGAGAATTAAATTGCTATGAAATCGACGATATATTAGAAGAATGGAAAAAAATGAAGGAGGTAAAATGAAGAAAAAACCAGTAATTCCAATATTCTATACGGCAGATGATAATTACGCGCCGTACCTTTCTGTGTCAATTATTTCCCTGCTTAAAAATGCTAGCCCAGATTACCGCTACGAAATATACGTAGTTTATGAAAAAATGAGTCTAAGAACTCTGCGTAAGCTGATGACTTTAAAGGCGTTGAAAGAAAAGGATGCACGTATTCATCTCAAGCCGATGAAGGAAGTGCTTTCCTTTATGACGGAGCGACCAAACACTAGGCTGAATGCTAGTATGTTTACACTCACGATTTATTATCGTATTTTTATCGCGCAGATGTTCCCACAATACGACAAGGGTATTTATCTTGATTCTGACACGGTGGTAGTAGGCGATATCTCTGAGATGTTTAATGTTGATTTGGGTAAGAAATATTTGCTTGGTGCGGTGAATGACTTTTCTATTAAGAAAAATAAGCCGTTCATGGATTACATTGAAAAAGTTGTAGGGATTCCTAGGGACGAATATTTTAACTCGGGAGTATTACTGCTCAATCTGGCGGAGCTGAGACGTTTGCGCTTTGATGAACACTTCCTATACCTCCTAGTTCGCTATGATTTTGACACAGTGGCGCCAGATCAGGATTATCTCAACGCGATGTGTTACAAAAGGGTGAAGCTCTTACCTGGAAAATGGGACGCGATGCCGGCCAAAGATGTAGAGCCGATGAAAGAGCCTGGAATTGTACACTATAATCTATACTTTAAGCCATGGTTTTATAATGATATTGATTATGAAGTATATTTCTGGCGTTATGCGGCTAATTCCCCGTTCTTAAAACAGATTAATAAAGTGAAGGCAGAGCCACATAGCCTGGAGCGTGATATGAAGTTCCTGGGTGAGATGATGGCGCATGCCGAAAGAACACACAAGCACAAAGTGACGTTCAAAAAAGTGTTTGAGGGTGGTGACGAGATTCGTGCTGGTAAGCCAAGTGACAAAGAATATGTAGTGGTGGAGACTGGTTGGGGCTGGCATATTGTAAAAACTACATTGTCAATTCCGTTTTTGCCGCTAAAGCCAATTGCTGGAGCCGTTAAAAAGAGTGCAGAGATAATCCGTCAGACAAGGAATAAAAAATGATTATCGGCGGAAGCAAGGTCAAGGTTATTCAGAATATCAAGCTAGCTCTAGCCGATGGCGAACTTAACCGCAAGGTAGAAGAAGGCGACGCCGTGATGACTGAAGAGCAAGAGCGGGCGGTGATTGATAGGTTTTATGAAGCGCGGAAGAAAAAGAGCTTCAAGTTAAAAAATGCCGCCATGCGCAAAGTGGAACGCGCTCAGCAGCTAGCCTATAATAAACTGATTAAGCTGGAGGGGCTAGAGAATTTGCCGAGGACGGGGCGTTTTATTGTGACAAGTAATCACTTTAATCCGCTAGACAATCTTTGTGTGAAAAAACTGATTAAAAAAGCGTACAGGGATGAGCCATATATCGTGATTCAGGCGACCAATTTGGCAGCGGAAGGAATGATTGGAGATTTGTTTAACTATCTTAATCATATTCCGGTTTGCAAGAGTGCTAGCTATATTCGGGGGCAGTTTATGGAGAAGATAGCGGAAACGCTTAATGCCGGACATCCAGTATTGATCTATCCGGAGGAGGAAATGTGGTTTAACTATCGCAAGCCTCGTCCAAACAAGCGTGGAGCGTTTTATTTCGCGGCAGAGCTAGATGTGCCAATAGTTCCCTGTTTTGTAGAAATTTTAGATACAAAGAAACCAGATAATGACGAGTTCTTTGAATCTAAATATATCTTGCATGTGTTGCCAGCAATTTATCCGGATGAGGGCAAGTCGGTACGAGAAAATAGTATCAAGATGATGCAAAAAGATTACGAACAGAAAAAAGAAGCGTACGAAAAAGCGTACGGAAAGAAATTGGATTATACTTTTGAGCCAAGTGACATTGCTAACTGGCGGGGCGAACTTTAGCTTTCGCGTTTTTTGTAGGTGATGTATTTTACGGTAGATAATTTAGTGCGAGCTTCCATGGCGGTGCGAGCTTGAAGTTCTAAAGAGGCGGAGCGAGCTTTTTTGTCAAACTTTTCGTTGGCGGTAAATGGGCCGTCGATATAAATGGTGACGCGCGGTTTTTTGTGGTTTTTCCATTTAGTGTAGACCGTGGTAGCGGTAAAAACGGGGAGTTTTTCTCTGACTGGGAGAGAAAAAGCGGAAGATTCAAAAGGACGGATATCAGTGTAATATGGCCAGAGGTGTGCCTCGGGATAAATGACGATGGCCTTTTTCTGTTTGGCGCGGGTAGAAATAGCGTCAAAAAGGTGTTTCTTGCCGCGGATGGATTCTGGAATTGGCAAAGCGCCAACCATGGGAAGAATTGGCCCAAGAACGGGGATGCCAAGGTTGGAACTATCACAAATATAATAGGGGTGAATTGGATTATAGAGTGCTGGATTGAAGACGTCCCCTAGGGTAAGGGTGTGGTTAGCGTAAAGGAAGTAGCCTTTCTTTTCGGATTTGACAAAAGATTTTAACTTATCTTTCCCTACTATTTTTAGGTCAAGAGCGAATTTGCCATAGAAAAAGGCGATAATTTTTAGGACGATAAAAAGGCCTGCGCCAGTAAAATTGTAGAGCGGGTTTTTCTTGATAAATTTATAGTTTTCTGGGACGGTTTTGCTTTGATTCTTGGTCTCAACAAAATTGTCGGTATAGTCGGAATAATATACAGTTTTCATGAGCGTCTGTCGGGAAGTTCCTTAGCTTTGTCGTAGAAGAATTTGAGAAAGACGATATTGCCAAGCACGATAAGGGCGCTAATGATGATAAAGAGATAAAAAGTAATTCCGCGGTTAAGTAGCATAGCAGAACTGATGAGCTCTGCGCCAAAGACGGAGCCATAGAGAGCGAGAAAGACAGTTTCTGACAAACCGACGGAGCCTGGTACTGGGAAACCGGCAGTAGCGATAAAGAGGACGGATTGCATAGCAAAGAGTTCAAATAGATTGTGATCGGTTAATCCAAAGGCTTTGTAGACGCAGAATGGCACGATGTAATATAACGCCACTTGTCCAAAAACGCGTGCGACAGCCTGTGCGAAAAGTTTTTTGTGAGCTTTAATAAAGGCAGCGTTTTTAGCATACTGCTCTAGACCGCTGTTCAGACTTTCTTCGATTTGATCAACTTTCTTGAAATGGGTTTTGCGCAAGATTACGACGAGGCCATGAGCAGCTAGTTGGGCAATTTTTGGTAAGAAGACGCAGGACAATAGAACAAGGAGGGCGATACCGTTAATCAGGAGTCCAATTGTAAAGAACATAAAGACCCCTGGAGGGAGCTTGTATGGCAAGAATAAAACAGAGATAATGCCAAATGTCATGACGGCGATTTGATAGCCGCAGAGCTGGATAAAGATCGCCATAGTAGCTTTTGGGGCGGAGATACCCTCTTTGTTCATATAGTAGATTTCTAGAGGTTGGCCACCGCTGGCGCTAGGGGTCATACCGCAGAAGAAAAATTCGATAAGGGTGAATTTTAGCATCTTCTTCATGGGGACTTTTTCCCCAAGGGAGACAAGAATGGTTTTGACATTCCAAGATTGAACAAAGAAGTAACCCAGCATAATAACAAGACCGAGTAATATCCACCAGATATTCGCGCGTCCGGCAATTTCAAAAATTTTGCCAAGATCCTGGTCTTTGAAGATAAGCCAAAAAGTCAAAAAAAGTAGCGCTAAAAAGAAGGAAATACTGATTACCAAACTTTTTACGCTATTTTTACGAAGTTCTTTTTCTTTCTGTACTTTTTTCACGGGACGTGTCCACCAAAGTCAAGTTATTTGGTGGGCGAAGTGGGACTTGAACCCACACGACATTGCTGTCACAAGATTTTGAGTCTAGCGCGTCTACCAGTTCCGCCATTCGCCCAATGCAGTTATTATAGCATAATTTTGGATTTTTGGGGAGAAAGTCTTGACGAGTCAGTCCGCTTATGCTAAGATGAGGTTGTAGAGTTGAGTTTCGCCCCGGTCATGTTCCGGGGTTTTATGATATAATGGTAAGGTAACTTTAAGGAGGAAATGTATGTTTGATCTCAAGGGGCGGGTAGCAGTTGTGACTGGAGCAAGCTCTGGACTTGGTAAGCAAATGGCGAAAGGCTTTGCAAAGCAGGGTGCTAATCTTGCGATTTTGGCACGCCGCATGGATAGGCTAGAGAAATTTGCCGAAGAACTAGAAAAAGAATACAAGGTAAAAGTCTTGCCAGTACAGTGTGACGTAACCTCTACGGAAAGCATCAATGATGCGGCGGCTGCCGTTGAAAAAGAATATGGTAAAGTAGATATTCTCTTAAACTGTGCCGGTTCTTCCAAAGATAAGGGCGTCCTCGATATGGCGGATGATGAGTGGGATTTTACGATTGCGACAGACGAAACAAGCGTATTCAAGATGACTCGCGCTTTTGGAAACATCATGAAAAAGAAAAAATATGGACGTATCATCAATATTGCTTCTATGTATGGCTTGGTTGGTAATACAGAAATTCCGACTATCGCCTATCATGCTTCTAAGGGCGCGGTGGTAAACTTTACGCGTGCCGTGGCGGCAGAGCTTGCAACGGATGGCATTACTTGTAATGCAATTTGCCCAGGTTATTTTTATACGGAATTGACGCAACCGGTGCTTGATACGGAGACTTTCCAACAGTTTGCTAAGGTACATGTACCAATGCAAAGATACGGCCAGGAAGGCGAGTTAAACGCAGCGGCGATTTTCCTAGCAAGTAAAGAAGCATCATATGTGACTGGCGCAATTCTCCCGGTTGATGGAGGCTATACGGCAGTATAATAGGGGTGGAAAATGAAAATTGCAATTTTTACGGATGTATTCTTGGAGGTTCCTGGGGGGATCCCCTCTTCTATTACAGCTCAGAAAGAGAGCCTTAAAGAACTGGGGCATGAAGTAACGGTGTTTGCGCCGGGTTTTAAGACAAAAGATGCAGACGTAAAAATTGTGCCAACCCATAAGATTTTGCGCGCTAATGGTGCGCCATTGTCGCTTCGTCCAGAAAAGGTGATAGATTATGTACTTTCTGAATATCCCAAGTTTGATTTTGATGTAGTACATGTGCACTATGAAGCGAGCTGTTCGATCGCTGGCATGAAATTGGCACGGAGATTTTCTCGCTCGCTAGTCCAGACCATGCATGGTAGAGAGGATATGGCGGTAAAAGTGAACATTCCACATCCATTTAAGACACTAGTTGGATGCGTGCTATGTTTCCTGCACGGGCGTTATATTCCGCACCCTACAAAAGTGAAGCGGGATAAGGGTTTGGCGGATACTATAGCAACCGCAAAGATGTGGACTTTGATGGTAAATCATGCCAACTATGCCGACAGAGTAATTACACCGTCTAAGCATTTTGCGGATAGGCTCAAAAAATACGGCGTGAAAAAGCCGATTACGGTAGTTTCTAATGGTGTGGCGGATGAGACGGTGGCGGATATTGATAAACGCGTACGCAAAGTGAACGGTAGCCTTATCCGGAAACTGGAGCAAGGAGATTTGCTTCGGATTTTTTGGAATAGTAGATTATCTCATGAAAAACGTATTATGCCGTTTCTAGAAGCATTGTCGATGATGAAGGCTCCGTATTTCTTCTCGGCCTGTGGGGATGGTAACGCCTTATCTCAGGCTAAACAATTTGTGAAGAAGAATGGTATGGAACAAAAAGTCGTGTTTTATGGACGGGTGCCACACGAAGAGGTGTTAGACAAGATGCTGGGGCAGCATATTTCTGCGACGGTATCTTTTGGCTTCGATACGCAAGGGTTGACGCTTTTAGAGGCTGAAGCGACGGGGTTGCCAGTGTTTTTCTGTGATCCAGACATGAAAGAATCAGTGCCAGAAGGCGGATATGTAATGGCGGATGGGCCAAGTCCTAGAGAGATGGCAAGAGCACTAGACAACATTGCCAGAAATCCAGAAAAAATCGAAAAGATGAGTCGAGTGATGCTAGAAAACAGAAAAAATATCTTGCAGTCTGCTCGAATAGAAAAATTACTCGCAGTCTATACTGAAAGTTGTGGCCTCTAGAGGTTTGCCTTTAGAATAATAATTATTGGCGGAAATGGCGGCGGCAAGGTTGCCAGACCAAAGTGTAATGGGAGTGAATTTGGTCTTTTCTATTGGCGTAGTAGTGATGCGACCAGCGTATGCGACGATAATTTGGTTACCAGAATAAGTTAAGATGGTGACAGGATAAGTCAGGGTGAATTTGTGTAACGCTTCGACGATTGGTAAAAGTGGCATGGAAAGTAGTAGGACCTTAGGATAATAGACGGCGCGGAAGACTTTTTGGAATTGTGCGAGCGAGCCGACTAAGACGGTGTCTTCCCTTTCACAGAGGCTTGGCATCTCTGGGAGTAATAAATCAATCGTGTCGCGAGTGAGAAGTACGGGTTTTTCACTGTTTTTGATGGCATCAGAAATGGCAATGCAGGTGGCAGAGTTTTTGGACAAGTCACCGACAAAGATGGAATAATCTGCAGAGCTAACGAATTCGTTTAAGAGTGGAGATTTGTCAAAAGACCCAGATTCGGTGGCAGGAAGAAAAGTGATGTCGGGCAGTGGTGGGACTTTGTTTTTTAAGGTGTCTGGGAGCAAGATATTAAATTTTTTAATTGGGAAAGATTTAGCAAGATATTCGGCAGTATGGATGACCGTAGAAAAACTGCCGGAGTTTCCGCCGACGATATTGAAGGTGCCGGTTTTTTGTTCTGGAATATTCCAAGAGAGGTCAGCAAAGAGCTTCAAATCTTGATTTTTTTGCCAGTAATCGTATTTTTCCATATTACTCCTAAAATTCTAGCCTGATGGAAATTGGGCAGTGGTCAGAGCCGTCTAAATGATCGTAGATTTCGGCGGATTTGAGGTTGTTTTTGAGGGATTTGCTAACAAAGAAATAATCGATGCGCCAGCCAATGTTTCTTTCGCGAGCGCGAGCGCGCCAAGTCCACCAGGTGTATTTCTTTTCGTCAGGATGGAAGAGACGGAAGGTGTCGATGAAGCCAGCGTCAATGAGATTAGTGATTCCCCGGCGTTCTTCCTTGGTATAACCAGCGTTTTCTTCGTTATCTTTTGGACGAGCGAGGTCGATTTCGGTATGAGCGGCGTTAAAATCACCGCAGACTACGACTGGTTTTGATTTTTCTAGTTCTTTTAAGTATTTTAAGAAAGCTGGATCCCAGAGTAGCTCGCGGAGCTTTAGCCGGGTGAGTTCGTGTTTGCTGTTTGGTGTATAGACAGTGACAAGGAAAAATTCTGGATATTCGGCAGTAAGAACGCGGCCTTCGTCTAGAGGGCTGCCATGTTGGTCATCTTCCCAGTTGTAGCTACTATTAATATTCTCAGAAAAGCCCTTGATAATCTGAAGTGGTGTGGTCTTGGTAAAAATGGCGGTGCCAGAATAGCCGGCGCGCTTGGCATCATTCCAGATTTCTTCATAATCTGGCAGATCAACCTCGGCTTGGCCCTGTTTGGCCTTAGTTTCTTGGAGGCAGATAATATCAGGATGCTCTTCTTCGATTAGGTTCTGGAAAGCGCCTTTCTTGAGAATCGCTCTGATGCCATTGACATTCCATGAGAATATGTTGTAACTAGACATAGTTTAGGCTCTCCCGCGGTCAAAGTCGCGTTTTTTGATAGTTTCACGTTTATCGTATTTCTTTTTACCTTTGGCGGTAGCAATGACGAGTTTGATATGACGTCCTCCACCGAGGAGTCGAACTGGGACAAGGGCGTAGCCGTCTTGGCGAGCGCGTGCTAGGTCACGGAGTTGGCGCTTGGTAACGAGAAGCTTAATATTTCTAGCAGTATCAGCACCGAGGGTGAGGTTGTTTAGCCATAGCTCCCCGTTTCTTATCGTTACAAAAGAGCCTTTTAGCTGGACGTGATGGTCACGAATTTGACGAACTTCTGGGCCAGTTAAACTCATGCCGCATGACAATTCTTCGCCTAGCGCATAATCATATCTTGCGCGGCGATTGACGGTGACGCTGTCTCCTGACTTTGGCTTTTTCATGATATAATATATTATAACATGAAAATTGCAATCGCCTCTGATATCTATTATCCAATGACAAACGGAGTGGCGGTTTTTTCTCATAATTTGGCACTGGGACTAGCAAAGCGCGGACATGAGGTGATGGTGATTTGTCCGAGTTTTAAGGGCGAATATCATGTCGAAAATGAATGTGGTGTGAAGACGGTACATTTGACCTCGGCTAAGTTCCCATTCTATCCAGATCAGATTAATGAGGTGCCAAAGCAGAAAGAATTTCTGGGTATGCCTATGCCAAGGTTGGCCTATAAAAACGGAATTTGGTGGTCTACGCGGGCGCTTTCTGAAGTAAAAAAGGCGTTAGATGATTTTCAGCCGGACGTAATTCATCTTCAGACAGCGGAGACAATTGCAATCGCGGTGATGCATTATGTGAGGAAGAATAATACGCCGCTTGTAACAACGGGACATGCTTATCCAGATAACGTGACGGGGCAATTCAAGTTCCTAAAGCCGGTGAAAAAGCCGGTAGATGCGGCAGTGCGGGCCTATATGGCGAGTTTTCTAAAGCATAGTGAATATGCAACCATGCCAACAGAGATGGCGATTAATGATTTGGTACCAAAGAATCGAAAGCATTTCAAAGTGTCGGTGGAAGCGCTATCTAATGGAGTGGATCTTTCTGCCTTTAATCCGGGTAAGCCAAAGGCGGAAATAGTGAAGAAATATGCGATTGATTTGAAGAGGCCTAGAGTGCTGTATGTGGGGCGGGTTGACCCAGAAAAATCAATCGAAGAAGTAGTAGAAGCGTTTACCATTGTGGCGAAGAAAGTTCCAGAAGCGGAGTTTTTGATTGTGGGGGACGGGATTGCTAAGCCGGGGCTAGAAAAGCTGGTGGCGGAAAACAACTTGAGCGACAGGGTGAGGTTTTTAGGTAGAGTAATGCCGCCAGAGCTTCAGGAAATTTATAAGACTGGGACACTATTTGCGACTGCAAGCAAGACTGAGACACAAGGGATCGTATTGATTGAAGCGGCGGCGACCGGATTACCGCTTGTCGCAGTAGATGCTGGGGCAGTAAGGGAGCTTTGTCAGAACAAGAAAAATGGTATTCTCTGTAAGCCTGATAATGTGGCGCAAATGGCAAGAGCAATGGTGAAGATTTTGACAAACAAGGCGTTGCAAGAAAAATACGGCGCTGGGAGTATTGAAGTCGCAAAAAAGCACGACATTAATCATACCCTGTCGCGCTTTGAAGAGATTTATCAGAAAGCGATCGAGCTTACGCCTTCAAAAACTTCTTAATCTGTTTGGCGACTTCACCGGGTGTTTCGTAATTGATGAGATGCCCGGCGTTTTTAATATAGATAGGTTTGGTATTAAGGTTGGCAGCTAAAATGTCGGTTTTCTTATGTGGGATGAGGCGGTCTTTGTCGCCAGCAATAATGCAGACTTTTTTGTCAAAAGAAAAGTCGGCGATAGAATATTCCGTAGAAAACTTAGCAGCCTTAAAAACGTCAAAGCGACTAACATAGTTGGCGCCACAGTGTTTGGTTAGAAGTAAGGATTCCTTGAAGAGGCGTTTGTTTTTTGGGACGAAAAGAAATTTAGTCGTAATAAAGCTGATAGTGTTATTAGATAGAAGTACAGAGAGCGGTGTCAGCATCCTGAAGAATCGGCCAGTCCTGGCGGAGATTGGTGACATGAGGATCAATTTCTGATTGATTAAATCAGGATAGCGCTCAGCCATAATAGCAGCAATGATAGACCCCATGGAATGACCAACAAGGATAGGGTTTTTGATATCATTGTCTTTGATATAGCGAGCCAAGAAACGAGCGTAGAAGCGAGGAGAATATTCCGGGAGAGATTCGTCTCCGGCGGGTGGAATATCAGGAACGTAGACGTCATATTTTTTGCTATCAAAATGTGCGGCGACTTTTTCCATGCCAAGTGAGCTGCCGCGGAAGCCATGCATAAAGATAATGCTCTGTTTCATTAGATGATTCCCTCTTCTTTTAATGCTTTCAGGATGGCTGGGCGGTCTAGGCCAGTGATACGGTGCTTGCCAATTTCCGTCAGCGGGACGGATTTGACGTCTTTTGTGGTCTCGGCGTTAATTTCTTGATATTTCACACCAAGTGAATCAAGCCAATCCATCAGAACATGGCAATAGGTACAGGTATTAGTGTAATAGACCTTAACAACCATATATTATATATATTATACCAAAATTTGAAGATTTTTCTAGTAAGCAAGGGCGGCGTCCATCTGGGGATCGCGGTTCAGATTGATGTCTTCGTAGGAGCGGGTGACTTCTTTGTCTGGGGTGATGCCAGTACCATTGATGGAATTGCCGTTTGGCGTGTACCAGTGGGCGGTAGTGACTTTAAGTAGGGTGCCGCCACTGAGATTCACTAGTTGTTGGACGACGCCTTTGCCGTAGGTTTTTTCGCCGATGATGGTGGCTTTGTTGTAATCTTTGAGTGCGCCAGCGACGATTTCTGAAGCAGAGGCGGTACTGCCATTAGTAAGGACGACAGTCTTTGTGTCGGAGAGGACGGCTTGACCATGGGAGGCATAAGTAGTGTCGTCAGGAAGTTTGGCGGATTTTTGGATGAGAACGGCCTTACTATCAATCCAAAGACTGAGCAAGTCCTTGGCGGCGGAAACGTAGCCACCACCGTTATCGCGGAGGTCTAGAATGACTTTATTGATTCCCTTGTCACTAAATTCTTTGGTAAAATCGCGAACGATACTGCCGGTGTCAGTGTCAAAGCGAGTAACATGGATGATAGCGGTGTTGCCATTATAGTCAATGTAGGCAGAGACATTATTAATGGCTTCGCGGGTGAGTTTGAAGGACTTTTCTTCTCCGTCTCGGACAACGGTAAGCTCGACTTCTGTACCAGAAGCGCCGCGGAGTTTGGTGGCGATTTCGTCAGCTTCTAAGGTGTAAACTGGTTCACCGTTAATTTTGTAAATGATATCACCTGAAAGAATGCCAGCTTTAGATGCAGGGTTATCAGGTAGGGTGCGGACAATCCTAATGTAGCCGTCGCGCTTGGCAAGGACAACGCCGATACCAGAGCCGACATCACCATGGAGGGATTTGTTAAAATCGGTGGCTTCTTCCGCGGTCATGTAGGCAGTATAGACGTCGCCGACGGAGGCGGCAATGCCCTTTTTGGCGCCCTCAATGACGGCGTTCTTGTCGACGTTGCCGTCATATTTAGCAACCAACTCGCTATAAACTTCGTCGAGCGAAGACCAGTCGGTAGTGGTAGTAGATTTAAACCCGAGATATGGCAAGAAAGAGTTAGAGACTTTGTTCCAGTTGATACCGATAAATACACCAATGATTAAGGTGACGGCGGAAATAACGATGGCTCCGCCAAGATTAACTTTGCGAGTTTTTGGTTTTGTCATTCTTCTATTTTACCACAGTATTAATGGTAATTGTCGAGGTGAATATAAAGTAGGCCAGATGGATTAGTGACGACGCCAGTTGAGAAAACGTATGGATACCAGTTGTATTCAGAAATGTTGAGAGTGCCGTCTGGGTTGACTGATTCCACCCACATGACGTGACCGTAGCCACCGTAGCCAGAGACGGCAACAGTGTTGGCGGCTGGGATTTCGTCTACCCAGATTTTACTATAGCGACGAGCGGAGCTACCCCACATATTGGCGTTGCCCCAAGTCTCGGCGTTGACCTGACCGTGAGTGTATTCATAAACTTTCCAACCGGCATAGTCTACACACTGACAGTAAAGGCCACCGTAGCCACCAGATTTCCAGTTGACAACTGCCCATGGGCCGAGGTTCTCGTACATACAGCCGTTGCGCCATGGATAAGTATCATAACCGGCAGTGGTGCGAGGACCACCAATATTGCCAGCGTTATGGATTTGAGTACGGATCCATTCGACCTCGGCGAGCATTTCTTGATGCTTAGCATCGGCGTCAGCGGAGAAGGCGGCGGCATTGTCGCGATACTTATCGGCGATTTCCTGTTGCTCGGCACGTTTTTCGGCGATAGCGGCGCGTTGACCTTCTTGCTCTTCGATCAGGCGTTCAACATCAGCTTTTTGGCCTTCGAGGTCTGCCTTTAGTTCTTTAATCGTTTCAATACCAGCGGCAATCTGAGCCTTGATAGTCTCGGTGCGGGCTTGTTTTTCGGCGTAGTCAGAAAGAGTCTTAGAGCTAGCGAGGATAGAAATAGGGTCAGTATCATGGTCAAAGTGCATTTGGACGAGTAGACTGGCTAGGCCGTCTTGTTGCGTATTGAGGCGTTCTTCGGTTTGCTTAATTTGTTCCTTCAAGTCGTTTACCATGGCGATAGAGGTATCAATGTTAGCCTGGATAGCGGCGATTTCGGCGTCGAGCTTAGCGACTTCTCCTTCTACGGTTTGAGCTTCATTGACGGCGTCATTGGCCTTTTGGCGGAGTTCGTTTTCGGCGGCTTGGGCGGCCTTACAAGCGTCGCTGGAACAGACGGCGTAATCCGCAAAAACATTGGTTGTGAAAATTGGAGCAACTACTAAACTGAAAATAATAATCGGGACAAAAAGTTTGAATGTTTTTATTTTGAGAGCTTTCATGTGCTTATCTTAGCATAAGCGGAAAGAAAAATCAAGGGATTAGACTATTTTCTCTTGGTGCGCTTTGGAGATGCATTAAGATATTTAGAAATGGCGAGGAGTGAAGAAAGTGTGCCAATAGAGATGCCGATAAAAATGGCGACGAGGTAGATAACTACAAGAAAACTACTATCGAGAGCATTAGAAATGATAGAAATATTAATACCATAGTTTTCTAGGTGTGGGGCTAAAGCTCTGAATCCGATATAGCCAACAGTGGTTGCAATAATGCCGGAGATAATGCCAGAGATTTGAGCTTCGATTAGGAAAGGCCCACGAATGAAGCTATTGTCGGCGCCGACCAAGCGCATCATGTAAATTTCTTCGCGACGAGAGAAAATCGCCATGCGGATAGTGTTGAAAATAACTAGAATAGAGATGGTAAGGAATACGACGGATAGGATAATGCCGCCGTTTCTAGCAATATTAGCCCAGCTGGTAATAGTCTCGATTTCGGCACGGTTGACGTCATAAGTTGGCGGATTGGACGGGTCTGTATTAACTACAAAATTGCGGTCGGTGCTGACGATATGTTTGACACTAGAAAGGTCCTCAATGTTTCTGACTTTGATTCTGATGGTGGATTGCATGCGTTCAATCATTTTTTCGCGCATTTCTCCAGAATCGTCCGAGAGGGCGCTTAATAGATCTTCATTATCGGCATTTTCTTTGAGGAAGTTTTCGTATTCTTCTTCCGAGGTAGAAACGTTGACACTACTAACATTATCGTCGGCGGAAAGAGTGGCTGCCATTGTAGAAAGAGTGGAAGATGGCGTACCTGGTTTCAAATAAATAGTGATGTCGATTTTTTCACGCATAGTGTCGGCGGTGGAAGCAAGGATGCCACTAGCGATGACGGTAATGAAGAGAATGATGAGCGTAATACTCATGACGAGAGTAGCAGCAACAGAGAGCCAGATGTTTCTAGTGAAGGAAATGGCGCCATATTTAAAAACACGAGAAGTGCTGCGAAGCTTTTGAACATTAGTGTTCTTGCTCATGGTCTTGAGGTTTTTCTTGGTGGCTTGTTTTTTACCGTTTGGCATTAGACTACCCTCCTTGTGTGAAGTCCGCGTGGGTCGCGCGTATTAGTGGCTGCTGGGCGAGTGGAAATACTAACTTTTGGCGTGGCGGTACGGATGACCCGTGGTGCGGGTTGTGGTTTGACGAGATTTGGATTGCCGTCTAGGCGATAAATACCGTGATTCTTTTGGTCGGAAACAATTTTGCCATTCTTCAAGGTGACGACGCGCTTGGATAGATTGTTGACGATAGTTTCATCATGTGTTGTGACTAGGACGGTTGTGCCATAGTCGTTAATCTTTTGAAGCAGGTCAATTATTTCTCCGCGAGTAATTTTATCAAGGTTACCGGTAGGCTCATCGGCAATGAGGATTTTTGGCTGGCGGGCAACAGAGCGGGCGATGGAAACGCGCTGAGCCATACCGCCGGAAAGTTCACGCGGGAATTTTTTGGCGGCGTCGGAAAGACCGACCAGCTCCAAGACCTTTGGAACGGTTTTGTCTATTTCCTTGTTGCTCATGCCAGCAATTTCTAGAGCAAAAGCGACGTTTTCATAAACAGTGCGTGAAGGCAGGAGTTTGAAATCTTGATAGACTACACCCAAGCGACGGCGATAATGCGGAATATAGCGTTTTTTAACATAATCAAGGTCAATACCGCCGATGATAATTTTGCCAGAATCTGGAATTTCCTCCTTAGTAATCATTTTCATGAGAGTGGATTTGCCGGCGCCAGATTGACCAACGAGAAAGACGAATTCATTTGGCTCAATATGAAGCGAGACATGGTCAAGTGCCGGATGTAAATCTCCGCGGTAAGTTTTGGACACTTGATCTAACAATATCATATAGTAATGATAGCATAAGCAAAAATGAAAAGCAAACTACCATGATATAATATATGTTATGCAAAGCAAAAAACGTTTGGAAAAATTGAAGAAGGAGTTTTTTGAGGCTTGGGAAAAGCTCAAGATTGATGACGATTTAAAACAGTTGGAAATGCTAGAAAACGAAGTGGCCGATCCAGAGATTTGGAAGAATCCTGACACGGCGCGAGAGAAAAATGAAACACTGGCGAGACTGAAGGAAAAACTCGAAGCTTGGCAGATGCTAAAAATGCAGATAACGGATATTGCAGAGCTGCTAGACTTGGGCGAAGATGACTTGGCGGAAGAAATAGATGTGCAAATATCGGCGATGGAGACAACATTTGCCGAGCTGAAGCAGACCCTTAAGTTCACGGGTCCGTATGACCATAATAATGCCATTATCCGCATTACGGCTGGGGCTGGCGGAACAGAGGCGATGGACTGGGCAGGGATGCTGGAGAGAATGTATCTGAGGTTCTTTGAGAAAAAAGGCTATAAGGCGACGCTCCTTGAAAAAACCGACGGCGAGGAGGCTGGGATTAAGACGGCAGTTTATGAAGTTTCTGGGACCGACGTCTATGGGAATCTAAAAAGTGAGCATGGTACGCATCGCCTAGTGAGACTTAGTCCATTCAATGCGGATAACCTGCGCCAGACGTCTTTTTCCCTGGTGGAAATTTTGCCAGTAATTAACAATGATGCAGAAGTTAAAATTGACGAAAAAGATCTTCGGATTGACGTCTATCACTCTGGCGGACATGGTGGACAGAGTGTGAACACAACTAATTCGGCGGTACGTATTACCCATCTGCCGACTAATACGGTAGTAGCGATTCAAAATGAGCGTTCTCAGCTCCAGAACAAGGAGAAGGCGATGGAGATTTTGCGTGGCAAGTTGGCGCAGATGCAGATAGAACAACAGGCGGAGAGTATTGACAAGCTCCGTGCGGGAGAGTCCGCTTCATGGGGGCAACAGATTAGAAACTATGTTTTGCAGCCATATAAATTAGTGAAAGATACGCGTACGAAGTACGAAGAAACCGACACGGACGCCGTACTTGATGGCAAGATTGATGGGTTTATTAATGCGTATCTAGAAATGTCGCTGGCAAATACTTAGAGACAAAAAAGAAACCTCCGGGGAAGGTACTTCCGTACCGTCCAGAGGTTTCACTATCTTCATTTTACTACTTCTTGTGATAGATGTCAATGCATTCTCTTTTACGATTTATAAAAATAATATCGCGAATATTAGAAATGAGAGGCGCTTTCGCTAGAATTTCTCGTTTAATAACGTAGTCCGGAAAACTCTTCATTCTTATAGAATCAATTACGATTAAGCTAGATTGTTTCTTGGCACGACGCAAATTCCTTTCGATAGCATCGAGTTTATTGCCTTTTGGAGCCTTGAATTCCCAGATCTTTTTATCAACATATGCGTCTGCAGAATGAACTTTATAGCCTTCCTTCTTCTTCTTAAACTCAACATTGTGCCCGTACTTTGCTAGCGCTTTTGCTGTGGCAAATTCATGTGGCCAAACATTTAAGTCTGCTGGGATGATTATCTTACCGTTTTTCATATCTAATATGCTTAATCTATTTGTATAGGTTTATAAGAAAATTGTAACAAGGCGCCTATTTTTTGCAAGCTCAAGCATGATGAACGGGTGGTGTTTTTTTTATAATAATTTTACAAAAATGCGCTTGCGCTTTTAAAAAGGCTTGTGCTATAATAATTTCGTATAGCGTCGCGTGAGGCGCACTATAATGTTATACGTAAGGAGGAGAAATATGACGCAACATCTTGGGGGGAGGAAATTCAGTAAGAAGAAAGTGGGACTAAAACAGTCGCGCGCTTTTCGAGGGATTCTTCTTGGTGTCATGCCTGTCTTTGGCGTCGCATTTTCTGCGGCCTTTTTGGCGTCCTCCATTTTCGCTCCTATAAACACTTCTAACGCTGCCGAGACCACGGTCACTGCCAGCGTTTCTTACGGTGCATATAGCCTCACACTCACCGCCGCTCAAGCTGTTTCTCTCCCCCTCAACGTGCAAGTCGACGGTGTCATGACGGTAGCCTCATCGAACCTCTCTGTTTCCACTACGGCCCCTTCTGGTTATGCGCTTTATGTTGGTATGACTGGTACTAACTCTTATACTAACTCTCTTATCCACAGCACCGACAGTAATAATACGATTACTTCTTCTGGTACAATTGGCAACCCGGTTGCTTTGACTAATGGTACTTGGGGTTATGCTATTCCTAGTGGTACGGCCAATATTGAGTCTAACGGGTTTGATGCCAGTTATACTACCTTATCTAGCGCTACTCCTTCCACCGCTAAATTTGCTTCGGTTCCAAACGATAGCTCTAGCCCAGATAAGATTGCTCATACTAGTACCTCTAACACCACTGCTGATACCTATCCAGTCTATTATGGTGTACGTGCTGGATTTGAGACGCCGACTGGTTCTTACTCTAACAAGATTCTTTATACTGCTGTTGCCGATGCTGGTGCTAATGCTGCGCTCTATGTTTCTCCGGACGAGACTCCTGCTCTTGACGGTGGTGAAACTTTAACTCTTACTACTACACTAGTTTCTAGTAGTAGCGATATTGACTATAGCGTTTATCTTCTAACTCAGTCAGAATATCAAAGTGTAACTAGCGGTACGACTGATGTTAGAACTCTCACCAGCGAACTAATTAGCGGCTGCCAGAGAGTAGCTGGTGTGGATATGCTTCAAATTACCTGTACTTCTCCTGCTAGAACGGTAGGCGACTATTACCTATATGTCAATGTCCCAGATTATGGTCTCCATTATGCTAAGGCGTTCTCTTACGTTCCAAACTTCTACAACATCACCACTATGCAAGAGATGACGGCGGATATTTGTAATGATACTAAATACGTTGTCACTCCGAAAGCCACTATCTTCAACGGTACTAACGTCTATGGTCAGACTGGTACTGCTTCTGCAGCCGCTAATGCAGATACTGGTAACGCTTTGAGTCGTCCTAACCATCCTAATGATCCAAATTATGTACCACAAACTACTCTCACTGACACTCGTCAGACTTATCTAGATGGAGCTTTGACTACCAAGACATACACTGTCCGTAAGCTTGCGGATGGTAACTGTTGGATGACAGATAACTTAGCTCTAAACTGGAACAGTAGTAGGACTTTCACAAGTGGGGATACGAACACGACGTCTAGTGTAACGGTAAATGTAAACACTCAAGCACTCTCTGCCACTGGCGGCGACGCTACGACAGATGAGGCGACTGCCTGGAAAGAGACTTCTGCCGGTACTCCATGGGAAAAGTGGCTCTCTCGCTCTACTAATAACGCCCAGGAAAATACTTATAGCGCCGAGGCTGTGCGTACTGGCGAGAATCAGTACCTCGGCACTTACTATAACTGGTATACAGCTACGCTTGGGACGGGCCTAGATGGCGACCCATCTACAGAAATTGGTACAGATTCTACGGCTGACATTTGTCCAAAGGGATGGCAATTGCCTAGATATACTGGTAGTGGTTCTTGGATGACTCTTATTCGTGATACATATCACGTAATCAGTACTCAAGGCGATCAATCAACGGTCTCTGGCGGTAATACCGCAGCTAATAACACCTTGCACGGCTTCCCGTTCTCGTTACCGTACTCTGGCCACGTGGCCCGCGGGTCCGGTAGTACCGTGGACCGTGGTACGGACGGCAACTTCTGGTCCGCTGCTCCGTCCAGTTCTACCTACTCACGGTACTTGTACTTCCACGGTACCTACGTGTGGCCTGAGAACAGCAACTACCGTACCTACGGCTTTTCTGTCCGTTGTGTCGCGCAGCAGTAGTTCCTCTAGTATTCCCGAGATGCGAAGCGCCGGAAATCCGGCGCTTCTCCTTTGTCATTCAGCTACGCTGATGACAAAGTGCGCCATCCTTGGCGCGAAAAGATTAGAACTTGAGCGAGATTGGTGGTACAATTGCATTGTGTGGTATAAGTCCTGTCTAGATGTGCGGTAATGCACGAAGTCTATCGACAGCGACTCGCACGGGGAATACAGGAGTACACTCGGATACCGAGTCCTATTATGCACTGGAGCCAAGGCCCCCTTGCAGCCTCTCAAAGCTACTCCCTCTAGCCCACGCAGTGGCCGTTCTCGTTACCGTACTCTGGCAACGTGAACCGCGAATCCGGTAGTACCGTGAACCGTGGTACGAACGGCAACTTCTGGTCCGCTGCTCCGTCCAGTTCTACCAACTCACGGAACTTGAACTTCAACGGTACCAACGTGTGGCCTGAGAACAGCAACTACCGTACCAACGGCTTTTCTGTCCGTTGTGTCGCGCAGCAGTAGTTCCTCTAGCACTCCCCGACCTGCCACACTTTTTTTGTTTTGGTGTTAGAAATTGTAGTCTTGTCCAGCCTGGTCAAAGAGCTTACCCAGAATCTTTTTGCTATTGTAGTGTTTTAACAGACCCAGATAGGAGATGAGTACCTCCTCGTCAATCGCACCAGCGGTATATTCAATTAAGGCGCGTTTGGTGGATTTTACAATTCTTTTACCCGGAATAACACGACCCGGATAGACCACGGTACCAAGAAACGGGATGCCCTTATCCGCCACCTGGAAACTGGTCTTCCGGCGATTAATAGAGAGACCTAGCTCGGCCAGCTTGTTTTCTATGCGTGGAATATCCGCTAAGAGCCGCTCCCTTTCTGTTTCTGATATTAGGATATAAAAATCATCCACATATCTTCCGTAATAGTGATAACCTAGCTCAATCCTAATAAACCTATCTAGTAAGTCAAGATACATATTAGAGAGGAGTTGCGAGGAGAGGTTGCCAATCACGATACCTCGGCCGACGGCCTGATGAAAGAGGCTTTTCTCTGGCGGGAGATCATTCCAGTATGCTAGGTTCCCACGTCTCTCTACGCCGATAGTTGGCTCATCAAAGATGGTTTCCTTCCAGAGATATTTGAGTAAGTCAAACCACGGGTCGTGCTTTGAATATTGCCGTTCTAAGCCCCACAGGGCGCGCTCATAGAGCTTTTGACGTGGTAAAGACATAAAGAAGCTACTGATGTCTCCTTTGTACGCCCAGACGGGTTTTGTGAAGTTTTTGGAGGCTCTACGCAGTTGATCCTCGCAGCGCCTAATACCAAATAAATTTCCACGGTTTTCTATACAAGAATAAGAATCGTAAGAAAAGTGTTTCACCCACCATGGGGACACCTCATTAAAGATGAAATGATGGATGACACGGTCGCGAATCTGGGCGGCGAAGACCTCACGCGTAACCGGTTCTTTGACCACAAAGGCTATGCCAGGTTTAGGGTGATAAGTGCGATGGATGATGTCGTGATAGAGTAGCTCTAGATTTTGGTTCAGATTCATCACAAAACCAGTGACATGCGGACTGATAAGCTTACTTTTGAGGGCATCTTCACATGCTTGATAAAGTTTCCCGTGAACTTCTATTTCGAAACTTGAGAGGTAGTCTTCCATGAGGTAACCTTTTTTCTTTCCGTTTTTAGATGTTGTAACGCCTGAGAGGCGCAAAAAGCTAGGCGATGAAGCTGTGACATCGACCATACGCCGGCAGCTTCTTCGGCCAGGATTTCCATCTGGAGATCGTCGAGCCGCTGGCAAATTCTATTCATCTTGGCCTCAAAGAGATTTTTGTCGCGACATCCGGCAATAAAATCAATGAACGAGTCATGTGCGAAGTTTTGCAATCTGTTAGTTAACAGGGCTCGGTCGATGTTGTTGCATTTTCTTGATACCAAGATATATGTTTCTCGACAAAGTGTATGAAGCGCGCGATAAGTCTTAGGCATGGCGGACGGATTAGAAATGGCGCCCATCAGTTTGTCTCGCATTAGCTCCTCGGTATTAGCGAGTTCCTCTATTTTACTCTTACTAATCGGCTCCTCTAGAGTAAAAATAATGCGATCTTCTGTCCTAGCATAACCTCCCTTAATGAAAGGCAGCTCAGAAATTTTCTTAACATAGTTGTCAACGTTTTTGATGGAGACGAAACCGTAACGAAAGCGAGTTTCGCCGCTATGGTACTCGTTATCTTTTCTAAAAGTAAGTGATTTTTTGATTTTTGGCAAGACTAAGTAGTATAAGATGAGCGCCGAGTGGTCACCAGCGACAAAATGCCCATCCGTACCCCTAAAGAAGACGATTTTGTCGTAATTCGTCTTTTCAAACTGGATTGCTTTGTCTTTTGTTGCATAATAGATATGTTTTTCGTTTGATTTTGGCTGTGCACCTTGCATTGTGTTCCTCCTTGGTTATTTCTCAGGGGCTAATTAGCCCTTAGAAATATGGTATAACAGTGGTGAAAGAAGCTATTATGCCTGTAACGACGACAATGAAGGTTAGTTTTGGGTTGCTAGGTGATTTTAGAGTGCTACCAGATGCCGGCGGTCGGGAGTCCTTGGCAAGCCAAGTCCTCCCTCCGTTCGGATCCGCTCAAAAAACTCCTCTTTTCAGGGGAGCTTTTTTGGGATGCTAAGCTAGGATGCTTTCGCCACGCAGCGGACGGAGAAGCCATATCTTCTTTGATTGCCGTGATTGGGGCCAACGTAGACGTCGCTGAAGTTGACCGCAGATGCTTGATTGTCGGGCAGAGCATATTGTGACCAGTTTACGCCGCCAGTTTCGTTATCATATCTCGTACCATCACCAAAATAGATGTTGCCTGCGTAGACCATGTCGAGAGGGAATTCATTTAGAATAGTACTAAGGCCGGTGGTCCCATAGATATTTCCTTTTCCACTCTCAATAAAATGATAGGCTTCGCGGAAGAGATAGAGCCAAGAGCCTGAACCCTCATAACGAGGTAGCTGCCAGTTTTTCGGACAGATGTCATCAGGAGCGGTCGCTGGAGTTGAATCGGTCGAGAGAACTGAACCCATGGTTGCGGTGTACCAGTTGTAGTACGTACCGTACGGACGACTCTCGGAGTCAACCGCACCATTGGATGAGCGGGACAACCATGCATCGGTTCCAGCACCAGCCCAAGCATTTTTCTCAGCATCAGTCACAGTACCATCCAATGATTGTGTATTCACATCCACTGTCTTGGATGCGACGGAATTGAGGTTCGTATCCCCACTTGTGAAAGTCCTACTACTGTTCCAGTTTAGAGCTAAGTTA